>NZ_JBSNBL010000004.1:0-321378 GCF_053760365.1 Corynebacterium sp. c7Ub_26
GCGCGCCACGAAACAAACACTCACATCCCCAAAACCCAAAACCCCCACACCCACGTGACCGACACACCTCAACGCTCTACTGTGATAAGTATGCATTCAACGAAACTTGTGGTGGTAGGCCTAGGCCACGTGGGCTCGTCCGTGGTCACCTTTGCGATGGCGTCGGGGTTGTACTCCGAGATCGCCGTTATTGATACGAAGGAGGGTCTGGCTCTCGGCGAGGGGCTCGACCACTCCCAGTCGACCGGCGTTCCCGGGACAACGAATACGTACATTCATGAGGGCACGTACGACGACACCCGCGACGCCGACGTGATTATTTGCGCAGCTGGGGCGTCGATTGTGCCTGACCCGGATCGCCCGGATTACGTCCCTCCCCGTTCGCTCCTGGCCAAGGTGGGGGCGCAGGCCGCTCGCGACGTCATGAAGAATGTGTCGGAGCGCACCAAGGAGCCCGTCATCATCTTCATCACGAATCCTCTGGACGCCGTGGTCCATATTGCGTCGACGGAATTCGATTACCCGGCGTCGAAAGTGCTAGGCACCGGAACCATGCTCGATTCGGCGCGTCTGCGCTGGACTGTTGCGCAGGAGCTCGGCATTGATCCGAAGTCGGTGACCGGCTACATGATGGGCGAGCACGGGACGACGGCGGTACCGATCCTGTCGAACCTCAATGTGCAGGGCGTTTCCTGGTCTGAGCTGGAGCGTTGGAGCGGCAAGGATCTGCCGTCGCGCGACGACATTAAGCAAAGGGTCGTTGATTCGGCTTACGACGTTTTCTTCGCGAAGGGATGGACCGACGCGGGTGTGGCTCGCTCCGCCAACGTGCTGGCCAGGTCCGTTCTGCTGAACGAGCGCTCCGTCCACCCGGTATGCTCGCGCCTCGATGGCGAGTATGGCCTGGGCGACATCTCCATGTCGGTGCCCGCGGTGTTGGGTTCCGAGGGGCTGATTCGTCGCCTTCCTCCGATTGTCGACGCTTGGGAGCAGGAGAAATTAGAGGAGTCGGCTGATTCTATCCGCGCCGTGTACGCCGAGGCGACCAGCGAGAGCGACGAGGGTGGCGAAACGAGCGCGACCAGCGAGGAGGCGTAGTGAGCGTCTATCTCACCGGCAAGCGCCTCATGGACATGAACGCCGCGCAGGTCCATGAGCTGTACAAACTCCGCGTCGATATTTTTGTCCACGAGCAGGAAAGCCCCTACAAAGAGATCGACGACACCGACATCCACCCCGGAACCCAGCACCTTCTGGCGTACGAGACCGAGGGCGGCGTGCATCTCATCGGAACGGCCCGAGTTTTCGGAAAGCCCGACGAGGGTCAGCACATCGGCCGTGTTTGTGTGGCCAGAGATGCGCGCGGTCACGGGATCGCGACGCAGCTGGTGAAAAAGGCCCTCGAGGTGTGTACCGAGCGGGCGGCAGGGATCGACCCCAACAAGGGCGCCCTGATCGAGGTCGACGCCCAGTCCCACCTCGTCGATTGGTACGAGCGCTTCGGCTTCGTGGTCGATGGGGAGGAATTCGAGGAAGCCGGGCGGCCGCATAAACACATGAGCATGCGGATCTAGGTCATCGATTTTCGACGACTGGCGACGGTTTTTCGATGACACTTGAAGATGGCAAACGCAAGCGCCCGTGGCGGGACGGCGCACGCCGCCCCACAGGCCACTGATCTGCAGCCACACAGCATCCCGTGTACAACGGAAATATGAATGCTACTGATATTTTCGTTGATTTCGCCTCACGCCCGATAGACGTTGCGAAGGGCCTCCCCGAACTCACCCCGACCCAGCTCAACGCACACCCCGGAGGCCACGACAATTCCATCGCGTGGCTCCTCTGGCACGCAGGCCGGGAGGTCGATATGCAATTATCGCAGCTCAACGGCTCCGAGCAGATCTGGACCACCCAAGGTTTCAAGGAGCGGTTCGCCCTCAACAACGGCGATTCGCTCGGCTATGGGCACTCGGCCGAAGAAGCGCGGTCCATCGTCGTTAATGATCAAGAACTACTCGTGTCTTATGTCTCTGAAGCATTAAACGCGCTTATCGGGTACGCGAAGTCGGGTGTTGATTGGGATGAGGTCATCGACCGCGATTGGACGCCCGAGGTCACACGGGGTGTGCGGATGGTGTCGATTGTCGACGACGCTGCCCAACACGTCGGGCAAGCGGCGTACATCGCAGGAATGCCCGAGCTATAGGGCAGGAATACCATAGCTCACGAACTAAAGCGGCGGTGGCAACGAAGAGCATCGCTGGCACCCGCCGATTACGGGATGGTGCTAGAAGCACAACTGGGCGACTCTGGGGATAAAGCCGGAAAACCGGCTCATAGACTTCACAAGTCCCATAAAACGCTCTCATTTGAGAGGGGTTTAGCGATATTCCCAAAAGTGGTCCAGAGGGGCGTTCCCCCTGATATGAGCGGGCTCTACCGTACCATTGCTATCCCGATTTCGGTGAAGTCCAATCGCAAGGTCTAGTGTGTCCGCTGCTGCCAAAGCCTGGCGTGTCCACATAGCGGCAGCATGGACAACTGCCCGCCAATCATCCACGGCGGAATTCTTTGTAGGATCGGACCCGATCACCCCGTCTTTCTCTGCGTCATAGGCGCGGCGAGCAGCATAGGTAGCGAGAGCTGAGCTAAACGTGCATCCGGTTCCGTGCGTATTGGTTGTGTTCACTCTGTCGTGACTTAGGAAGACAGTCTCGCCAGGGGCAGCGACAACCTCAGTAACCTGCGGACCGTAGTCGCCGAAGCCATTATCCGGCCCACCTGTGACCACAATGACCGTTCCTAAGGCCTCAGCTAGGCAAGAGGCGGCTTCCGCAATTGCAGATGTCAATGATTTTTCTTCCGCAGTATTCGTTTCTTCCTGTCCTGGTGCTTCTCTCATCAACTTCGCGAGATGATCCCGCAATACGTCGGGCACGGGTACGCCCACCATGTCACACAGCCCCACAAGCTCACGACCATTCGGGGTTAACGCGTCAACGCTACGAGCAAGTTCGACGAAGCCATCTATCGCCTCCGAATTTTCTTCCACCAACGAACTACCACTCGAGGCCACCATCACCGGATCCCACACCACTGGCACAGTACAAGGTAGGGGTTTTAGGGTTCTAGTGATGGCGTCTGCGATGGCAGAACTTCCGACCATTCCTATTTTGATTGCATTGATCGGATAATCGTCTACTACGGATTGAATTTGTTGAGCCACGAATTCCGGATCCATGTATCGGGCACTATTGACACCGCGTGTGTTTTGCGCGGTTACCGCTGTAATAGCCACACAGCCAAACCCTCCAAGAGCGGAGATCGTTTTCATATCTGCTTGTATGCCAGCGCCACCGGACGAATCCGACCCGGCAATAGTTAGGACCACAGGGATCGGGGAGGGCAACTGAGCTGACACATCATTCGGTGAGGAAGGAGAAGAAGTCATACCTACACACTAAGCCCGAATCCTATCGGACAACAGATTTCGTGAAGAAATGCTCGACCCCGGTTACGAGCGTGTGCACAATAAATTTTTCCATGAACCCCCATCAGATAGTTAGCTCGCCTACCATAATGGTATGGCCTCTGAAAAAGCTCACACTGCGAACTACTCTGCTCAGCACCCCGAACGCCGAATACTAGTCACCGGCGCCACTGGCTATGTTGGTGGCCGGGTCATACCCGAACTACTCCACGCCGGCTTCACTGTTCGGGCCTCATCACGGAAACGAGACAGCCTCCAACGATTCGATTGGTACGATGACGTCGAACCAGTCGAAGCCGACCTCATGAATCCCGACGATGTCCACCATGCCATGGACAATGTCGACGTCGTCTTATATCTCGTTCATTCCATGGGCGGCAAAGATCAAGACTTCGAAGAAGCTGAAAAGAAAACAGCCGAAACCATCGCCACAGCTGCCGCCGACGCCTCTGTACGACAAATTATTTATCTCTCCGGGCTTCACCCCCGTGACAAACAACCGCATGAACTATCAAAACATATGCGGTCTAGAGAGAACGTCGCCACGATTCTTCACGAAAGTCCAGTTCCTACCATGACTCTTCGTGCAGCCACGCTGATTGGATCCGGCTCCGCGTCTTTTGAAATTATCCGTCACCTGGTCGAACGGCTCCCTATCATGGTGACTCCCAAATGGATCACCAACCGTATTGAACCCCTGGCCATCCGCGACGCCCTCTACTACCTCGTTCGGGCATCAGACTTAAACAATACCGTCAATGATGGCTTTGATATCGGCAGCGGCGATGTTCTCCGGTTCAAAGACCTCATGAAGATCTATGCCCACGAACGCCATCTACAACGAATCATTATTTCCTCCCCCGTCTCCCTCCCCATGGACAAACTCTCCGGCAAATGGATTGGCTTCGCCACTCCTGTCCCCGCTTCCATTGCGGAGCCTTTGGCAGAATCGATGGCAGACGATGCGATTACCAGCGAACATCATATTAATCAGTACATCCCCGACCCCGAAGAGGGGCTCACGTCATACACCGAGGCAGTGCGACTAGCTATCTCGCACGATCTCAGCGGAGGAGTGCCCACATCGTGGGATTCCAGCTGGAATGTTCCCAATACTGCTTCAGAGTCAGCCCCACAGGGTTCTCAACCTCATAACACGGACGCAGGGAACTCAGCTCCGCCCCACACTCTCCCCGCCGAAATCTCGCCAACAGACCCATCGTGGGCAGGGAACAATGTCTACCACGAAACTCGATCGGTGGATTCTGATCTTTCTCCGGAGCAAATTTGGCCCGTCGTCGAAGGAATCGGAGGGGATAACGGATGGTACTCAGCACCACTGCTATGGCACATTCGAGGATTCATGGACAAGCTATTCGGTGGACCAGGACTAGGGGGACGTCGTGATCCTTTCGCTCTACGACGAGGCGACCGGGTGGACTGGTGGCGCGTAGAAAAAATCATCCCCAACCGAATCTTGGCACTCAAAGCTGAAATGAAGTTGCGCGGGGAGGCGTGGCTAATACTGGAAATTGAACCTTCCGACGACCGCGAAGCAGACCCACACGCACCTCGAAGCCGCTACCGTCAACGAGCAATCTACGAACCCGACGGGTTACTAGGCCGATTGTACTGGTGGGGCGTCTACCCGTTTCACGCTGTGATTTTTCCCGTCATGGCCAAAAACATCCTGAAGAGAGCACAAGAAGAAAGCGAGGGTACAACAACTACCCCGCGGTAACCATGTCAACGCAAACCATGACAAATGGCACTGTTCCGCGCCACCGTCGTCGGCTGTACTTGGTTTATGACCAGTTCATGCACTGCCATCGAAGTCCACGACGTCACCCGCACGTTCGGTAAAACCACCGCGATCGACGGTGTCTCACTATCGGTTGGCGCCGGCCAAGTCATTGCCATACTCGGCCCTAACGGCGCAGGTAAATCCACACTTCTTGACCTCACCCTGGGGCTCTCCCAACCCGACACCGGCACGATCTCCGTGTACGGTCACACCCCGGCGAGCGCAGTGCGCGCCGGGATTGTCGGTGCCGCGCTTCAAGACGGCGGCCTGCCCAGCACCATGACCGTCGAGAGAATGGTGCGAACCCTCACCTCCGTTCACCCGCAACGCCTGAGCCCCAGCGCGGTTCTGCGCGATCCCTCCCTCAACCGACTGAGGAAACGCAAAATCGGGAAGCTCTCCGGCGGCCAGCGCCAACGGCTGCGGCTGGCTCTAGCCACCATGTCGGACCCGCAGGTTCTCATCCTCGACGAACCCAGCTCGGGGCTAGATGTCACGACACGCTCTGAGCTGTGGAGCGATATCCAAGCCATGGCCGACGACGGCATCACCGTGCTCTTCGCCACGCATTACCTCACGGAGGCGGAGCGATATGCCGACCGGGTTATCGTCCTGAACGGTGGAAGAATTGTTGCCGACGGGACCCCCAAGCAGCTGACCTCGCGCTATCCCACAGTTATCCGAGCTTCGCTGGCAGTTGCCGACGCCGAGGTCGCGCGGAGCAGTCCTGCGTCTGATTCCACGTCCCGCGAAGTTGAGGGGTCTGGGCCCGGCGCGGCGCACGAGTCGGACCCCGGCGCGACGCAGCGCACCGCTGCTGTAGACATCGATGATCGAATAAAAACGTGCCTCTCCGCAGACGACACTTATGAGCGGCACGGCAACGAGGTCATCATTCACACCACAAAACCTGACCAGGTGTTACTTCACACGCTGCAGCAAAAGTTGCTTATTCACCCCACGGTAAATCGCGCTGCACTCGACGATGCATTCAGTGAACTCACCCGATGAAACCACCCTGCGACCAACGCCCACACCGGGAGTTACAGATGAATTCCACACACCCAATGCCGACAACACCATTACAAACCACGCCGCCTCACGCACATTCAACGCAGCACACGGCAGAATCCCGACAGCGCTCAGGGTTCACGTCGACAATGTTGTACAGCTGGCACTATTTCACAGGGCTGCTTCGTCGGCCAGAAACGCTTGTTTTCTGCCTAATTCTTCCCGCCGCTCTATACCTGATGTTCGGGACGGCCACGGAGAACTCGAGCTCCGTACTCAAGTCGGGTAACGTGTCGGCGTTCATCATGACCGGAATGGGGCTTTATGGATCCGCCATCGCCATGACCTCGATCTCTGGTAGCGCGACACAGGCTCGTCAGGAGGGGTGGAACCGGCAACTCCACCTCGCTGGGCTCACAACGACCCAATCCGTGGCCGGGACAATTATCGCCATGGTCGCTTTCGCTGCCCTTCCCATCATGGTGACGTTCGGCGCTGGGGTGGCCAGCGGGTCCCAGTTCGACCACGTATGGCAGTGGCTAGCAACGGGTGTCCTGAGCTGGGCAGTTACACTCCCTTTCGCCCTCTACGGACTCGCCGCTGCACTATGGCTGCGCACAGAAACCGCGACCGGTATCTCCTCCGGCTCACTCGTCATCTTGGCGTTTTTCGGTGGTGTATTTATGCCGCTGGAGGGAACCCTCTTCGACATTTCGCGTTTCACACCGTTCTACGGACCAATGACCATCGCACACTGGCCACAAATGGGAGGTCAGCAGCTTGGCAACAGCGGAAATGTCATCATGAACGAATCCCCGGTTGTTGCGCTCTCCGTTACACTCATGTGGACCGTGATTTTCGTCCTCGTGTGCGTCGCAGGGGCACGAAGAGCCATCAAAAAATAACTGCCGAGAGCGTGGCATCACCGCCACAATCTTCATTGCCGACGTCACCACCGCCGGCGCGAGTACCGGCATCACCACATCCACATGGAGACAGCAATCATGGCCCGATCACAACCCCACACCTGGAGGAATACAGAGCTCCTGTATCCAGCTGTGTGGCTCCTGTACCTGGTCTTTCCTCTGGGCGCCTGCCTCACCGCCGATGCCAGCATAGTCACCCGCGCCATCACTTCCGTACTGGTCATAGCCTTCGGTGTCGTATATCTCAGCGTCTATCGCTATGCCCACGTTTTCGACAACAGCGAGCTCAAGCTATGGGGTGTGACGGGGATCCTCATTGCCTTAGCTGCCGGAACATACCCCGTCACCGGCATACTGTTTGTCTGCTTTATTCCATATTTCTGTGCTCTATGGGTGTTCATCCAGCCTGGACGACGGGGAATAATAATCGGCGTTTGTCTATCAACGGTCCTGGTCATCTGCGCCCTCCTCGTCTCACCGGAGCTTCGAGAGGAGGCAGTGCCTATCGTTCTTGCCGTCGGAGGCGGCATCGCGATCATTATTGGGGTGGGCGTCGCTAACACTGATACCGAACGACGCCGGGAACTCGAGCGCCAGCTTGACCGCGCGCATCAACGCGAGGCTTATGCCACCGCCATGCATGATGTGTTGAGCCACAGCCTCACCGTCATCGCAGTCAAGGCGCAACTCGCGTCGTGTCTCCTCGATACCGACACGGATACAGTCCATGAGGCTACAGCCTGTAAAACTAGAGCCCTTAAAGATAAGGCTCGCGGGGAAATCGACGACATTTACGAGCTATCCCATTCCGCACTCAATGACATGCGATCTGCACTCGACGAGTTATCTCCGCCGTCATTGATGGAAACTGTCGAGGAAGCGCAGGCGGTATGTACCTCCGCGGGGATTTCCCTCAGCACACACATCGACCACGACATCCCGCCCGCCACCGCTTCGCTCTACGCCGCAACCGTGAAAGAAGCGACAACTAACATTCTTCGACATTCCGAGGCACAATCCGCGTCCATCACCGCGACGTCCTCCAAACTCATTATTGCCGACGACGGACGCGGTTTTGACCAGGACGAACCCCACCATGTCAATGGGTTACATAACGCGGAGGACGGTGGCCGGCAACACGGGCTGGGCAATGTGAAACAACACGGGCTGGAGGGGATGAAACGTCGTACGCACAATATCGGCGCGTCGTTCTCGATTCGCTCAGCGCCAGGTGAGGGGACGACAGTCAGTGTCGAGACCACGGCGCGAAAGGCCCGGCCAAAGAAAACAATGACGCAGGAGGGACAGCCATGAGTACCGACAAAGCCGACGGCAATGCCATCCGCGTCTTTATCGTGGACGATCAATCACTCATCCTGAGTGCTCTCGAGTCGCTTCTCACTCTGGAGCGCGATATTGACGTCGTCGGAACGGCCACGGACGCCCACAACCTCACACATCGCATTGCTGATAGCCGCGCCGATGTTGCGCTCATCGACATTGAAATGCCTGGTATCGACGGTATTCAAGCCACTGCTGATCTCACCGAGCACAGTCGCTGCCGTGTCATCATTGTCACGACCTTCGGTCGGCCCGGATATCTGCAGCGGACCCTCGACGCGGGCGCGCGCGGTTTCGTCGTCAAGGACTCACCCGCAGAAACGCTAACCAACGCGATCCGGGACGTTTATTCCGGGAAAACGATCATTCCTCTGCAACTTCATGACAAAGTGCGCACCACCGGGGATAACCCGCTCACCGCCCGCGAACGCGATGTGCTCCGCGAGGCGCTCGCGGGAGCAACGATCGCGAGCATAGCGTCGACGCTGTTCCTCTCCCCCGGCACAGTTCGCAACCACATATCCCGCGCCATCGCGAAAACTCACACCACAACTCGCACCGAAGCAGCTACCGCCGCTCGCGATGCTGGCTGGTTGTGACCTCCACGAAGCACGCCCACTTACCCCCGGTTGCAACATTTTGTCGCGAACGATCTGACTACTTCATCCACCTGGCCTACACTAAGCCACGACCCCACGGGAGCCCACGGCACGGGCTGAGAGGGAGCTGACGCTGCTCCGACCGTCCGAACCTGTCCGGATCATGCCGGCGAAGGAAGAGAGGAGCTTAGGCATGTCTGCACCCACTGATTCATCACCACGCCCACACACCGTTCACGGCGAAAACCACCCCAAGCACCACGAAAAATTCGTCGAAAAAGACGGAATCCGAGTCCCTTATACCGAAGTCAGTCTCGACGATTCACCCACAGGCCCCAACGAACCAGCCCGCGTCTACCGCACGATGGGCCCTGCGGTCGACCCCACCCGCGGTCTCCCCAACCTGCGTACACCGTGGATAACCGATCGCGATGACACCACTACCTACGAAGCACGCGGCAAGAAACTGGAGGATGACGGCCGCTCTGCCGTCAAACGTGGCGCATCATCACAAGAATGGCATGGCACCACGCGACAACCCGTCCGTGCGAAAAGTGGCCACCGCGTCACACAGATGCACTATGCCCGGCGCGGCATCATCACGCCCGAAATGAAGTACGTCGCGCTGCGCGAACAGTGCTCCCCCGAGCTTGTTCGGGACGAAGTCGCAGCCGGGCGTGCGATCATCCCCGCCAACGTTAACCACCCCGAGTCCGAGCCGATGATCATCGGGCGTCGGTTCTTGACCAAGGTCAACGCCAACATCGGGAACTCCGCGGTGACGTCGTCGATCAATGAAGAAGTGGAGAAGCTGCGGTGGGCGACGAAGTGGGGAGCGGATACTGTCATGGACCTCTCAACTGGCGACGATATCCACACCACGCGCGAATGGATTATCCGGAACTCGCCTGTGCCCATCGGAACCGTGCCTATTTACCAGGCGCTCGAAAAGGTCAATGGCGAAGCCAACGCGCTGACCTGGGAGATTTTCCGCGATACGGTGATTGAGCAGGCCGAACAGGGTGTCGACTATATGACCATTCACGCTGGGGTGCTGCTGCCGTATGTGCCGCTGACCGCGGATCGCGTGACCGGTATTGTGTCCCGCGGTGGCTCCATCATGGCTGGGTGGTGTCTGGCCCACCACAAAGAAAGCTTCCTGTACGAGCACTACGACGAGCTTTGCGAGATTTTCTCCCACTACGATGTCGCGTTCTCTCTTGGCGACGGCCTGCGCCCGGGGTCCATTGCCGACGCCAATGATAAGGCGCAATTCGCTGAGCTGCGCACGCTCGCCGAGCTGACGCGGCGAGCGTGGGACTACGACGTTCAGGTTATGGTCGAAGGGCCGGGGCACATTCCGCTGAACCTCGTGGAACAGAACACTCGTGTCGAGCAGGACTGGTGCCACGGGGCGCCGTTCTATACGCTGGGGCCGCTGGTGACCGACATTGCCCCTGGTTATGACCACATCACGTCCGCTATTGGCGCGGCGACTATCGCGATGGGCGGGACGGCCATGCTGTGTTATGTCACGCCGAAAGAGCACCTGGGCCTGCCCAACCGTGACGACGTCAAAACGGGCGTCATTACGTATAAAATTGCGGCCCACTCGGCGGATGTGGCCAAGGGGCATCCCGGTGCGCAGGCCTGGGACGATGCCATGAGTAAGGCACGGTTTGAGTTCCGGTGGAACGATCAGTTCGCACTCTCGCTCGACCCCGACACCGCGCAGGCCTACCACGACGAAACATTGCCCGCCGAACCGGCGAAGACCGCCCATTTCTGTTCCATGTGCGGGCCGAAGTTCTGCTCTATGCGGATTAGCCAAGATATTCGCGACGCTTATGGCGAGACGATGCTCGGCATGCCGGAGGTGGGTGACCCGATGGGTGACTCGGTAGGTGACCGGGCGGATGTAGAAGCAGGCATGGCGAAAATGGCTGAAGAGTTCCGTGCCCACGGATCCGAGCTCTACATGCAAGAATCCAAAGCGAAAGACACTGCTGAGGACATCGACCACGACCTCGCGAATATGGGCGCACACCGCCGCTGATCTCACGGGTTAAAAACCGCGGAGTAAAACGTACGGAGTAAAACCTGCTCCGCGAGGTTTGCAGAATCCCCCAGCTAGCGACACTGGCACACGACGGATAGGACGATAGGAAACACATGGCCTCTACCGACACGGATTTCCGCCTCTACCTGGTCACGTCTGGGACGGACCGGCACACTGTTGACACCGCGGCGGAGGTCGCGGCGGCTGGGGCCGGCGTCGTCCAGGTGCGCGCGAAGGACCTCTCCACGCGAGACTTGCTCAGCCTTGTGACGGAATGTGCCACAGCTGTTCACCGGGCCAATCCCCACACGAAAGTCGTCGTCGATGACCGAGCCGACGTGGCCTACGCTGCTCGACGCACCGGGGCTCCGGTCAATGGCGTTCACCTGGGGCAAGATGATCTCCCCCCGGATGTGGCCCGCGACATGCTCGGTCCGGATGCCCTCATCGGACTGACGACCGGAACGCTGCCGCTTGTCGAAGCCGCGGAAAAGTTTCATCGCTCGCACCCAGGAGTTATTGACTACATCGGTGCGGGCCCTTTCCGCCCGACGCCAACGAAGGATTCGGGCCGTACGCCTATTGGTGTTGACGGTTATCGGCCACTCGTGGCGGCAACGTCCTTGCCCATTGTCGCCATCGGGGACGTGACACCCGACGACGTTGCGGCGCTGAGCGCTACCGGTATCGCCGGGTGTGCAATGGTACGGGCGTTGATGCGCGCTGATAACCCCGGCGAGTTAGCCCGACGTGCGTTGGACAATTTTCGTAGCGAGTGAGCGCGGAAATGGGACGATTTAGCTGCTACCGAGGTGTTTTAGGCCCCTAGTTGCGCCCCTCGTCGGAACTGGTCATTGACCGTCATTGTCCAGGCGTTGTTTCATCACATCTATTTGTGAAATGACTTCATTATCGGTGAGCCCGTTATTCGGGCGGAAAGCAGAAAGCACCTGATCAGTGTCAAAATTCGCTTGCTGCCCATTATGGGAAGCACTGCCCAAATAAATGTATGACAGCGACTGATTGATATCCCTGAATATTGTTTCTTTGTCGAGTGAACTAGGTGCTACTACATGACGTTGGTCCTGTAAGCCCACAGATAAAACATCATCGTGTTTCACATCGAACACGGAGTTCACCATTACAAACTTACGAGGAAGATCGTCCCGATATGACGTTTCTTGGTATATATCATCCAGAGTTGCCGCCATGGGCTTGAGGTAGCCGGAATTTGGTGCCGGACTGCACACTTCAATCGAGAATTTTTCGGATGTTGAACATGATGAAAAACCATATTCTTCATCCCAAGCACGATCGACGCTCGTGGACGAGCCCACAGGAACTGATATAAAGAACACCACACCAAGGAATAAACACAGTGGCGCTATCCAGATGCCTCTAAACAGATAACCTATAACGGTGCCAATCACGCACGACACCAGTAAGAACCCAACAATCATCAAGAAGGTTGGGGTCCCTACCCAGAGCTGTCTGAAAGTAACGCGATAAGAAACCCCGGATAGAATAGCGCCAACAAAAGAAATCGCGGTTAACACGGAGGCGAGAATGACGAGGGGGATAAACGTGCTCAATGCAGATACGCGAAAAGCGCTAACTAGTCTCTCTATACGACTTCTGGGGGACGTATCCTCCCAGTCGGCCGTTCCACTTCGCCACCGTGCCTGACTAGATATCACACTGGCGCATAGAGTCGCCGGAGAGAAGAAGAGTATTAAGACGGTTAGCTCTTGCACCATCAAGAGTTGTGGACTACCCAGCCAGGACGATGCACTCGCCAGAGGAGCGACAACCGAAAAGACGATAAGAATCAGCGCAATCGGAATTGCGTAAGACGCTCTTATTTTTCCTTTTAGCACTAGTGAGGAGTAGCTCTTGCCGCCGCGGAAACCCGTTAGGGAACGAGATTCCTTGTCTTTTCGCCTCTTCGACCATCCTTGAACATAGATGACAGACCCCAGGGCCCATATCACGATAACGAGTAGCGCGCTGAGGTTCGGCTGTCCACCAGGCATAACGAAACTGCACGGCGCACGCAGAGCACCCCAGAGACTGTGTCCGATAGACGGCTCTAACGGCCAACTAAACGTGAGAGATCCAAGAACCGCGAACACTGGAAGTACCCAGATAAACGTCTTTTTCAGGACGTAGGTTGATACTAACCCCAGGCCAATAAGGCCGATGTCGTTCCTTATGACCGTAAGAGAACCATAGTCTGAGAAATCTCCCCAAAAACACAGCACCCCTACTAGAGCAGCCCATACGGTTACCAGAGCGAGGAGTATGAGCCGTCTACTTTTAATGGACCGTGGGGAAACGCGATCAAAGTCATCCTCATGGGTGAATATAAAAAGGAGTGGAATCGATGTCAGAGCAGAAACCCATACAGTGTCGATGTCGACAGAATTTCCGTTCTGCTCTAGTAATATCCACGTGGCAGATTTTACAAGAAGCGAAAGTATAAGGGACGTCAGAAAGAAATAATGAACTCTATTATGACGCAGCCACAGGGCTGTTCCGGAGTTCATGATTCCAGCAGATCTAGATACATCGTGTTGAGTTTGTTGATGTCTCGTCCTGCTCCAAATTTTTCCCATGGCCCCGAGTATTCTTTTACTCCGTTTTTCATAATCGTGAGGGTGTCTGCATTTTCTATGACATCTTCGACTATGTGTGTCGAAATAATAACTGTGGAGGACTGTGAGGCGTGATGAAGTATTCTCTTACATGCTGACCGTTGTGATAAGTCCAGCCCTGCAGTTGGTTCGTCGAGCAAAATAACCGGTGGTGACGAAACAAGAGCAGATGATATTCCAACCCTTCGTCGCATACCGCCAGACAAATGCTTGATGAGTGAATCAGCTTTATCCGAAAGACCAGCAAGCTCTATCAGTCTGTCGACCTCGTGGGGGACCTTGCGCTGTGGGACTTTCCTCAGCCAACACATGTACGCAAGGTGTTCCCGCACGGTAAAGCGTGATTTTTCGAGATTGTCCTGAGGGAGGTAGCCCACCAAGCCACTACGCGGGTCACTAACCCGGCCATCTATATCCACACTGCCGCTACTCGGTTGAGTAAGCCCAGCTATTGCCCTGAGCAGAGATGATTTCCCTGCGCCGTTGGGGCCGAGTAAAGCATGAAATCCGGTATCGACATTTAAGCTGATGTGATCAACCGCGATATGCGAACCGTATTTCACAGTTAATTGATCAGTTGTGAGTTTCAACCAAATTTCCTCCTCGCCTATTTTAGCCAGGCTACCCTACTAAATATGGTTACTTTTAGCGTAGCGTTTTTCGCTTCGCTTCGGAAGACTAACCTTGGAACGAAACTCCGCGAAAGTTAACCGAGCAGCTAATCGATGCTTAATCCACTTTGGTTTGTCGGTCGTGTTTTCGCCCTCATTGCCGACCCCGCAGGTCTAGGCGCACTTGCGCACACGCCCCCTACTGCTGCTCCCAATAAAATACCTGCTCGTCATCGGCGGTCACCACGGCACGGTCGGGATCCCGGCTAATCATCGTCCGCAATTTCTGATTCTGTGGCTCCTGGTGCTCCGGCGTCTGATCACCCTCTGACTGCCCCGACACTGCAAACGTGATCGTGTGATCTTCAACGTTTTCCACCACAAGTTCGCCACGCGCGATCCACGGATGGTCCCTACGAATCCCGATCAACCGCTGATAAATCTCGTGCAGCCATTCCCACGTCGGCAATAAATCTGCTGGGGAATCCGGGAGTGGTGGTCGAATGTCGGCGTCGGCATACAAGCCATCCTGCTTTTCGCCTCGAAATCCCTGCTCATCACCGTAATAAATGCTCGGCATACCGGGGAGCGTCAACTGCGCGACGGCAGCGAGCACCGCGCCGTTATCCCCCACCACCGAGGCAATGCGCGACACATCGTGATTGCCAATGAACGTCAACGGAAGGATCGGCCGCTTTTCGAGCTGATTATTAGCGACGGCCGTGCCCTGCTCCACAAGATTCCGGTGCCGGACGAGCGCGTGGTCCAGCTCCCACATGTTCGCGTTTTTAATGCTGCTCCAGATGGCCTGCCACACCTCGTACTGGGTGATCGAGTCCATGTGAGACTGAGCGGCGAACTCGATATACCCGCCCTGTTCCTCGCCGTGAATAATTTCACCGAGAAACACTGCACCCGGATAGTGAGCACGCACGCGGTCGATCACGGTCCGCCAGAATTCGGTGGGCACGGAGTACGCAGCGTCGAGCCGCCACCCGGTGATCCCGCGATCCAGCCAATACTCCATGATGTCCACCACCATGTCGGCCACGTGCGGGTCGGAATGATCCAGCTCAGCCAGGTCGAGGTTCCCCTCCCACGGGACCGACACGATCTCCCCGTCGTGCGTGTGCGTCTTCACCGGAGTCTGCTCCGCCCCTGCACGCGCCCGCTCAATCGACTCGGCCACCAGCGGATGCTGCGTTCCCACGTGGTTAAACACACCGTCCAACATCACCTTCAGGCCGCGCTTCGAGCACTCCGCCATCAGGTGATCAAAATCGTCCAGCGAACCTAACCTCGGATCGATGCGCAGGTGATTCGTCGTGTCATACCCGTGCGCCGTCGACTCGAAAATCGGGCCGAGCAAAATCCCCGAACAGCCCAGCTCAATAGAATAATCCAGCCAGGCTTCTAGTCGACGCAATTTTCCAGGCTTATCGACGTTGTGCTCGGAAATTGGCTCGGATGATGCGTCGTCGGGCGTTGATTCGTCAGATGGTTCGGCGTCCGACGTTGCGCCGTCGGATTGGGGGCTGAACATGTCCGTTCCGCACGCTCCGAGGGGGTAGATCTGCCACCAAGGCGCGTAATCAAGCGTGTCCATTGCCCTTGCCTGCCTATTCGACTGCATTAACCAACGAGTGCGGACGGGGTGGCGACCCCACGTCTCACTACCCTTCGAGCTTACGTCAGATACCGGACATACCTCGGCGCTTATTGCTCACTTGTCGTCCCTTGTCATTCCACTGACGACGGTTGAATCAAGCTTTGACGACGGTTAACGCACGGGGTTGCAGCTTATTGCGCGACGGCTTTCACTGCCGTGATACCTCCGACCAGTGAATACACCGGAATACTCAGCGTCTCCCGCAAAATGTCGGCCGCTTGCTGACTACGTGCCCCACGGGCACAGTACACGGCCACCGCCGTCGCTGATTCAGGAATACGTACCGACGCCGCATCGGCTTTCACCACGCCCAAGGGAACATGAATATCGCGCGGGTTGGCATCCGCGGGCGCAGTGCCACCCGATTCGACGTTGCCATCTAGCGTGATGCGCTCAATTAAACGCTCGTGGTCTTCACGGACGTCCAAGAGCGCGTGGGTGTCGTCGGCAAGAAAACCGGGAAGATCCGACGGTGCAATGTCGTCAGATGCGCGGGTCTGATTCTGGGTTTGGTCACGATGGTTCCGAAACTCCCCTGCTGACGAGGTGCTTCCGATTGACGTTTCGCATCCCACTTCACCCTCCCCATCCGCGTTGGAGGGTGCGGCCGGGTCGCGAATCGTCGTCGCCGGTTCACGCGACGGATCACGATGCAACCGGAGCGTACGCGTCGTCGCCGAGGTGGCGTTATACGTCAGAACCCGCCCCACGAGAGGCTCACCGATACCGCCTAGGATCTTCAGCGCCTCGGTGGCCATGAGGTTGCCGATCACGGCCGTCGTCGCACCCAAAACTCCTGCTTCCGCACAGGTCAGGACTGGCTTCGTCGGCGGACCATCGAAAAGATCGCGAAGTCCGGGTCCATGAGGAGCCCAGAACACCGAGACCTGCCCCTCGTAGCGCAGAACAGCACCCCAGACCAGCGGGGTTTCCGTCATTTCCGCCGCATCGGCCGCCACGAACCGGGTGGCAAAGTTGTCGCTGCCGTCGATCAAGAGGTCATGCTCGCGGCACAACTGTTCCGCATTATCGGGGCCGAACCGCCCCTCCGTGCGAATGGTCATCGAGGGGTTGAGCGCGTGCATCCGTTCGCGGGCGACGTCGGCCTTCGGGCGCCCAACGTCGTCGACACCGAAAAGTGTTTGCCGCTGGAGGTTAGTAAGATCAACAACGTCGTCATCGCAGACCGTGATATGCCCATTCGTGCCGACGCCCGCCGCGGCCAGCGCGTAGAGCAACGGGGACCCCAGCCCACCCGCGCCGATCACGCACACCCGCGCAGCGGCGAAGCGCTGCTGGACGGCTTCATCGAAAAGGGCCAGGTGACGCGCGGTACGGACGCGTTCATTATGCGGGAGGTGCGCGAGTCGTTCGTCGGGAATCAGTCGGGGCAACCCGGACCCGAACCTAGATGCGTCCGTACTAGATGACGGCATCGGCCCATGCCCTCCCCTCCAGCGGCGAGGAGGCCACCGCGTGATGCCGCTTCGGAATCCTCCCCGCCTGATGAGCCCAGTACCCAGCGCGAACACCGCTGGCCATCGCCTTCGCCATCGCTTCCGGATCGTGGCTGCGCGTGACGGAACTGGCCACCAACACCGCGGAGCACCCCAGCTCCATGGCCAGCGCCGCCTCCGACGCGGTCCCCACCCCGGCATCCAACACCACCGGAATATCGCCGGCTTCTTTCACAATCATTTCAATATTGTGCGGGTTAAGAATCCCCAGGCCGGTACCGATCGGCGACCCACCGGGCATCACAGCATCCACCCCCGCATTCACGAGCCGGCGCGCAACGATGGGGTCATCATTCGTGTACGACAGCACGTGGAATCCGTCGTTAACCAGCTGTTCCGCGGCGTCGACAAGTTCGACAGCATCGGGGAGAAGAGTGTCGTTATCGGCGACAACCTCGAGCTTGATCCAGTCCGTATCCAGCGCTTCCCGCGCCATTTTCGCGGTCAATACGGCATCACGTGCCGTTTTGCAGCCGGCCGTGTTGGGCAGGATGTGGACATTGTGCCGGCGAAGCATCCCGAAAACGTCGGCTTTCCCTGCTTGGTGCCGACGCATCGCGACCGTTGCTACATTGCTTTCCGACGCCACCAGCGCTTTTTCCATGATATCCAGCGACGTCATTCCACCCGTGCCGAGGAAAAGGCGCGAAGTGAGGTCAAGGTCGGCCAGAGTCCAGTGATCGGGGTCCCGATGACCGCAAGTTCCCTGCTTGGGGTCCTCATAGTTTGCATCGAGCATTGGGTTATCGTCGGCGTCCATTGTCGTATTTGTAGGTGCATCATCCCTAGTCGTACTGTGTGTCATCGCCTAGCCTCCTTGAACAGCGGTGAGAAGCTCGATGCGATCGCCGTCGCTAATGGTGACGGTCTGCCATGTGGATTTTGGAACGATCTCATCATTAATGGCGACGGCATAGCCGTCGAAATCATGATCCGCGCCGGCCGCGTCACTGCTAGTGGGTTGGTTATTCGCGGTGACGGTGAGGTCGGCGTTATCGCCGCCCTCTGACACGGCTTTAACAAGCGCCCAAACAGTAAGACTGCTTGTCGCCCGACGCGATCGACCGTTCAGTTCGATAGTGATCATTGTGCTAGAGGTATCTGTCATTGTTTCCTTCACATTTTCTCTGATTTGTTCAACATAAATCACTACTTGTGGCGGCCGCGCTGGGCGCGGGGTCACTGCGCTCGGCGCGGCGTGACGAGCACGTGTAGTTCCTACACATCACGGTGAATGTCCGTAGCAGCGAGGATGCCATTCAAGGTCAGTTCCGGAGCATCGTCATCATCCGCCCTGGCGAGAAGCTCGGTGCCTTCTGCTAACCGTTTTTCTAAGGAACCGTGTGCTCCGGCCACAGAATCTGGGACGCCCGCTGGGGTTTGAGCGTCCCCGGAGCCTGACATATCAGCAAGGGTTTCCACGCCAGCAATGGCAAGCGCTGCCCCCACCCTGGCACCCAATGCAGTGAACAGAATGCCATGACGGAAATAGCCCGTGGAAACAACAGCGCCGGTACCGTCGTCGATACCAATATAAGGCAGGTCATCCGGCGTGCCCGGCCGAGCACCCGCCGTAATCTCTTCGATCGTGCACTCGCGAATCCCCGGGCAGATGGTGTCAGCGTCGCGCATGAGATCTAGCGCGCCACCCACCAGCGGCTGGCCACGGCCGTCTTCCCGGCTCGTGGCACCCAACACCAAACCGCCATCGATACGCGGAACCACATACACCGGCCGATCCCGAACAAAACCCCGAATTACCGACGTGACCAGCGGATCGAGTTCCTCCGGCACGCGCAAGCGAAGGACGTCACCCCACACCGGGCGCAGCTGCAAGTACGGAAAGAACTCGGACGCACCGAGACCATTGGCGACGATGGTGACGTCGTTAGCGTTATTGACATTGTCGCTGGACGTTACATCGAAGGGAGTCGCAGCTCTCTTCACGATCTCCACGCCACGATTCTTCAGCGCACCGATAATAAGGTCTCCAAAGACTCGTGGATCGATTTGATGATCGCCCGGGATGTGTACGGCACCGGACAGGTTCGAGCTGAGCGCCGGCTCTGCTTTCCGCAACTGGCGAACCGTCACCTGGGTGACCTTCATGCCGAACGATTCCTGGAAATCTCGCGTCTCGGCAAGGTGTACCCGATCGGCAGAATCGGCGGCGACGACGTAGGTTCCATCCCGACGAAAACCAGTCGCATGAGGATCGTCAGGGTCGGAATGAGCTGCGCACGCGACACGTTGAACAAGGCTCGGATACCACAACGCGGATTGACGCATCAGGGGGACCAATGCATCCTGCTGATACTGCATCTCTGCAGCCGGAGCTAACATGCCCGCGGCGTGGTGGCTCGCCCCCGAGAGCGGCGCAGGATCCAGTATTGATACCGCGCACTCCGGATCGAGTTCAGTCAGTTCAAAAGCGGTGGCCAGCCCCACAAGACCAGCGCCAATAATAGTGATGTGCCGGGACATAGGCTCCTTCCCTCCGGCGGCATTATCCGCATCAGGTTTACGGTCGGCGGGGATGCCCGCCCTCTCAGCCCACGCCTCACTGGGCTCCCGTAGGTCGATGATGTCAATGTTCAGTTTTCATTGGTTACGTCTTAAGTATCCTCGTCACTCGATTATATTCCTCGGTGAAGGATCGCGGGTCTATAGATGAGAATCATCGGTTCGGTGGTGACCATCATATCCTGGTCGCTGAAGTCGCCGCCGGTGGTACATGGCCTGCACAATCAACATCAGAATAATAAAGTAGAACTGGGTAGTCTTATACGTATCCGGACCTTCACAATTCTTATCTTTCTATAATCCTCTGGGTACGCAGCGGAGATTTTCAGAGGGTCAGGAGGAAACGCGTCGCAGTATTAGCCAACGTGAGCATGGTGAGAACATGATGTACGTAAAGAATAATCCTTCACGTCACCGAGGCGCAGCAGCGTCTGTATTCATCGTTATTGCTGCTACAACTATGCTTAGCGGATGCTCTTCATCATCAGATTCATCGAATACACAGAGTGCAGAGAGCGCCATTCCAACGACAGGCGCAGAGCAATCTTCTAACGAAGAGTCGCATTCCGATAGTTCAAGCACTGCACCCTCGAACTCTACGCACCCCTCAACCGAGCCTTTCGTTAAAAATGATGGGACGTGCAACCCCGAAGTCATCGATATTAATCACGAGAAAAACACAGCGGAGACGCGCTACCATGGCCTCCCGGGTGATCAGGTAGCGATGAAATTTTACGACATTAATGGAAATTTTATAGAAGGCGTGGGCAGTGTCTTTTCAGCAGGAACAACAGGTGAGGGACCGGTTTTTAACACCGGAGTTCTCAATGCTGTTATCAGCTATATTGATGTAAAAATTGAACACAACAATGGGGAATCCCGCAAGTGCAAAATCCTGGTGGACTAACACAGGTGGAGTAACAATCGTTACTGTTGCTCTCATCTTTTCTGGAAATAGCGGACTAGCGCACTCACACCACGAATTGCAAGGAGAAGAACCACAAAAACTAGGGCTTTAAGAACCAAGCTTTTACCCTCCATGGCCGCTGCTATAATGACAGACACGCTCACGAACCCAATAAGGATAGTAAAAAACACGCTTAAGCTGGGGACACCAAAGAACTGCCGAAGTTTCTCGCCCATAGGAATCTCTCCTTACTATTTACGTCAGATCCACTCTATAGACATAGATGTATCGCGACAATAAAATTTAGAACAGAAGAACGCTCCCATAACAGAAATACTGGCATCTACGAAGGAACACATCATGACGACACCCTCGTCCCCCAACCCAATCAGCCCTTCCCTCTCTGAACAGGTCGTTTTAGTCACCGGCGGTGCTCGAGGACTCGGACGAGCAATTACCGAAGCGTTCCTTCGCGAAGGTGCGCGCGTCGTCGTTAATTATTTCTCCAGCAAAGCCGCTGCACACGACATCGAAGCAGCTCATCCCCACCGCGTGCTGGCAATACATGGCGATGTGCGTGAAAGAGACGACATGGACGCCATCTTTACCACAGCGCGCGACAAATTCGGGCAACCAATAAGCACCGTCGTTAATAATGCGCTCACGGACTTCTCATTCAACGGGGAAGCCCGACCAAAAGCTGACCACATAGGCTACGAGTCATTCCAATCACAGTTTTCGAGTGCAATCCAGGGAGCACTTAATGTCATCCAAGCTGCACTCCCCAGTTTCGAACAGGCCCATGGTGGCCGCATCATCAACATAGGAACTAATCTTTTTCAGAACCCCGTCGTGCCCTATCACGATTACACGGCCGCCAAGGCTGCCCTACTGTCACTCACGCGAACATTCTCAACCGACCTCGGCCCCAAAGGTATCACGGTCAATATGGTTAGTGGTGGCCTTCTGAGAACCACCGATGCCAGCGCAGCCACCCCCGATGACGTCTTCGACGCTATCGCAGCGAACACCCCGCTACGCTCCGTCACCACACCCGAGGAACTTGCCGACGCTGTCCTCTTCTTCGCGTCACCGTGGGCGCGGGCCATCACAGGGCAAAACCTTGTCGTCGACGGCGGACTCGTCAAAGACTAGATCATCAATTCCGGGCGCACACGGCAACAGAAGAAGACACGCAAGGGAACGGCACACGCACCAATCGCGAGCACATACAACTCACAGAACCCTTTACTCGATTGGGACACGGACGCCGAACTCGTCCTCGTGCCATTCGTCGCCCGCGTCAGGCACGAAAGGATGCACCAAGGATGCCGCCTGCGTCGCTCGTGACCGTGCCGCCTCAATATCCTCGGCTGTCGCGGTCACAACACCCATCCGGCGATGAGGGAAAGCCTCGGGTTTACCAAAAAGGCGCAGGTCAGTTTCGGGCACGGCCAGGGCCTCCTTCACACCCGAAAAGGCCACACCTTCACCCCTCACGCCACCATGAATCACAGCAGACGCACCCGGCGACACCAGCGTGACGTCGACAGGCAATCCCAAAATCGCCCGAGCATGCAGCTCAAACTCCGACAGGCGCTGAGTCCCCATCGTCACCATGCCCGTATCATGCGGGCGCGGGCTGACCTCGGAGAAGTACACATCATCGCCCTTGACGAACAACTCGACGCCAAAAACGCCACGCCCGCCCAGGGCGTTCGTCACGCGCGCCGCGATGGACCGCGCATTCTCCGCGGCCGCGTCGCTCATCGGCGCAGGCTGCCAGGACTCCACATAATCGCCGGAATGCTGACGATGCCCCACCGGCTCGCAGAACCACGTGGCCACCTTCCCCGTCGAGGGGTCCACCGCACGCACCGTCAACAGCGTGATCTCATAATCGAAATCAACAAACTGCTCGACGATCACGCGCGCCTGGTTTACGCGGGCACCACTCATCGCGTAATCCCACGCCTCGTCGAGATCCTCCGGCCCGTCGAGCACGCTCTGTCCCTTGCCGGACGAACTCATTACAGGCTTCACCACACAGGGGAAACCCATCGCATCTACGGCATCATCGAACTCATCGCGCGTCGACGCAAATGCATAACCGCTCGTCGGCAAGCCAAGATCTTCCCCCGCCACACGGCGAACTTCCTCGCGATTCATCGTGACGCGCGTCGCCTCGGCCGTCGGGATCACCGTGTAGTCCGACTCCAAATCGCGGAGCGCATCCGTCGCGATCGCCTCAATCTCCGGAACAATGAAATCCGGGCGAACGTCGTCGACAAGATTTTTAATGGCATCCGGGTCCGTCATGTCGATGACATAATGGAACTGCGACACGTGATGAGCAGGCGCGCCGTCATACCGATCGACCGCGTGAACTTCCACCCCCAAACGCTGGAAAGCTATTGCGACCTCTTTGCCCAACTCCCCCGAACCAAGCAACATGACCTTGGTCGCGCTGGGGGATAAGGGCGTTCCGATTGCATCTGGTGTGTACACGCTGGTCAGAGTACCAGCCGATAGTCAGAAAGCTGGGAATATGGCCCGTTGTGGCACGTCCACACCACGGATTTAGGCTCGCCGAGCGTCTGTCCGCCGCAAGAATGCAGCACATCATGGATCTCACCGGCGACGAAACCCCGCATGATGCGCTCCACGGTGCGATACCCATAAACATCCAGGCCAACCGTGGGCTCGTCCAGGAAAAGGAACTCCGGGCCGCGAGCCAACGCGCAGGCCACCGACACAATTCTTCTTGCCGACGACGCTACGTCCAGCGGGTGAACGCCCGCGACATCCTCAAGTCCGCAATACTCGATGAGCGCGTCGGCGTTGCGGAGGGTGGAGCCGATCGCGATTTCATCGCGCACTGTTTTCGCGGAGAACGAGGTGTCCATTGATGTGGGGGCCCAGCCGTAGTGGAGGGGGTGGGGTGGGGTGTGGTGTGGTGCGGCACCTCCTGGCCCGGCGTCGTCGGCGTCCGCCCCGACAACCTGCTGCGATCCGCCACTGTGCTCAATCAAGTCCGCCAAGGCGAGGAGAAGCGTGGTCTTCCCGGCACCGTTCGGCCCCGCGATATGAGTAATCCCCCGCGGAATTCCCGCCGACAAGGGTCCCAGCGTAAAAGCGTGGCGCTCGACCACAAGGTCGTTGATCATCAGAACGGGCGAAGGAGCAGGGAGAGAGTCGTCGTCGGGAGTTTGGCTCAACTCGACCGGTGAGTCATAGTTCGCCCCCGCAACGGGGTTCAGCCCAACGCCCTCGGGATATCGCGATTCAACGTCGCACAGGTTAGCTAAGTGGTTCCATGTGCGGTCGAAAATGGTGACGTCGCCCGGAAAACTATCCACGACCTGCACCAAAGCGCGCGTCGCATCCATGTCACATCCGTCGAGCGGGCAATCCAACACCAGATTGTCAGGATTACGTAGAAGAGCAGACGCGATGGCCACCCGGCGCGTCTGCCCCGTCGACAATTTGGACGGATCGCGCTGGACGAGCGTCGACAACCCCCATTGACCAGCAACATCCTGGATCCGCGCGCGCATGTCCGGCGCGGGCACACCCATCTGCTCCATGCCGAACGCGAGCTCCTGCTCCACCGTGTTCCGCAGCAACGTGATGTGGGCCGCCGCATCATTGCCCACCCACGCGGCACCTGTCTCCTCCGCGAGGGCCCACGCCTCTTCGCTCATCCCCGAACCGCTCGGGGCGCACACAAACTTCTTCATCTCTGCCCTGCTCTAACCCGCTCTACCCTGCGATCCCCCACACCCAGGCCGCGCACATCACCGCGACCATCCCGTAACGGACCACACGCTCCCACGCGCGATCCCGGACGGGATACAGCACCGTCCGCTGCCCCGGCTGGGCAATCCCCGTTCGCGACAACGGCCGGGACCGCTGCGCCGCATCCGTCACCAGCCCCACAACCAGCGGAATGACCAGCTTCCTCCGTTGCGGCTTCACGCCCCTCGATCGCTGAATCTGCTGGATGGTCCTCATTCGCGACGTCGCCAGCGGGATCAACCGGACGACCGAGCCCACCACATACACAATTGGCGCCGGCAGCCACGTTTGCAGGGCGCGCATGAGCGCATCCGGGTTGACTAGCGAACCAAACATCACGCCGCAGCCCACCACCGCAGCGAAACGAAGGCTCAGCGCGGCAGCCGTCGACCATGAACCAAAAAGGCCGTACATCAGCGAAAATGACACACACGCTGGGATGATGATGGTGACGGCGGCTAGGGTCGCTGCCTTGTTCCTAATCATTAGCGACGCCACCACGGCGACACCTACCCCGATAGCCGATGCCCACGGCGCGTTGAGCACCGTGACGCTCACCATCAGGCAGGCGGCGGTCACGAGCGGGGTGTACGGGTGGATGTCGGGCTCCTTAGGGTGTTGCGGCATGGGGTGGGGGCTGTAGGCGGTCCTGGGGCTCTAGCCGGTTGGGCGTGAGGAAATCGGGACCAACGGCGTCGGCAATTACGAGGCTAGACCGCAACGCTATCCCGGGACCACAAAACTGCGGGGGTATATGGGAGGCCAGGAAAAGTGCGGGGGAACATGGTCAAAAACGGCCGAAAAAGACCCATATTCCCCCGCAGTTTTGGTGGGAGAGGTCGATATGCCCCCGCAAAATTCGGGCACGAATATGAGACGGGCCGCTGTGACCTTGGCTCACTGCCTCGCGCGGCTTTCACCAAGGACTTTCCAACGAAACGCGGAGCCAGGGTTTCTCACCAACCCCTACGACTTTTTCGTCGAAAATGAGCGGATTGTTCGAAGCGGAAGGGCCGCAATAATCGCCGCTACCAGCGTAAACACGATCACCTTATCGATCGGATCCGAGGTCAGCGACTGCAAATAAACGGCCGTCATGGGGCTGAATCCGAGCCCGCGGTACGCCGTCACCAAGAGACCCGTGCCCGTACCAGCCGTCCCGCCGAAAATGAACGACGCCACCGGCGCCGCCATCAACGCGGACAGCAAACCAACGAACACGCCGGCAATCGGGGGAACCCAGCGCTTCGTCCACGGCACCAGGCCCGCGAGCAAGCCAATCATGGCGTAATCCGCCGCAAAGGGGACGACGGTCGGGTTGAAGGTGCCCCAGATCAGAGCCGACAGCACACCCGTCGCCATACCGGCCTGCGGACCAGCAAGGGCAGCGATCAGAACCGTCCCAATGGAGTCCAGATATAGAGGGGCCGGCAATGGCATCGTGCCGATTACCTGCCCGACCACGATGTTAATGACCAACGCCGCAGGTAGCAGGGCCAGCGATCGCGACGGCAGCTTGGGCACAATCCCAATCAGCGCGATCAGCGCACTCACACCGAAACCGGCCAGCGCGATGATCGACCCCTTACCATCGGCAAGCGACTCCCAGGGATCGTCGGGCTGCATCAGGACCAGCGTCAACCACGTCGCCGCCATGATGAGAATCGCGATGGCGGTGCACACATTCGCGGAGTTGAAGACGCGTCGCTTGAGGGTGTTCGACGCTGTACCTTGTTTGTGGCCAGTGTGGTCTGGTGACGTAGTGGGCTCGACGGGGCCGTTGGTGCTCATAGGTTCTCCGTATCCGGCACATTCTCGGACTGATTATGCACGTGCGGCACGTCAAACGCGGCGCAACTGTGCAGGTAGACGTGCTTCGCTTTGCCAAGCACGTTTTCGGCAGCTTTCCACGCGTTTCCGCGCGGCTGCTGGTACAACGCTCTATGTCACCTCGAGCTGTCAATACTTTAACCCATTCGAACCCCAGCCCCGGAAACCCGTGTTGACCTCGGGGCTTATCTATTGCCGACGGGTGTGCAGTAGGAATTCGGGGCGCACGCAAGAAGTATGCGGCGGAGCACACCACGAACGCTCCAACGTCACGCCCACACAGCCTCCCGTAAATACCGCCCCGTCAATCCGGGCTCCTTCTGCTCGACCAACTCCCGCGGCGTGCCCTCAAACACGACCTGGCCACCCTCGTCACCCGCGCCCGGCCCCAGGTCAATGAGCCAATCCGCGTGCGCCATCACTGCCTGATGATGCTCCACAACCACAACGCTCTTACCCGAATCCACCAACTTATCCAGCAGCGCTAACAACTTATCGACGTCCTGCATATGCAGCCCATTCGTCGGCTCGTCCAGAACGTAGACTCCGCCGTCGTCGGCCATGTGTACTAATAACTTGAGGCGTTGGAGTTCGCCACCGGATAGCGTCGACAATGGTTGGCCAATAGTCAGATAGCCCAAGCCGACGTCGGATAGCCGACGAAGGATCGCAACCGCGCTCCGAACCTTCGCTTCTCGACAGAACGGGAGGGCCTGGTCAACGGTCATCGCCATGACGTCGGCGATGGTGGAGCCGCCCAACGTGTAGTCCAGGACCTCCGCCGAGAAGCCCCGGCCGGCGCAGTCTTCGCAGGTAGAGCTGGTGCGCCCCATCATTCCGAGGTCGATGTCGATGATTCCCAGGCCGTGACACGACGGGCACGCGCCTTCAGAGTTGGCGCTGAACAGCGACGGGGTGACGTTATTTGCCTTTGCGAATGATTTGCGGATGGGGTCCAGCATGCCGGTGTACGTGGCGGGGTTGGAGCGACGGCCGCCCTTGATCGGCGACTGATGAACGTAGACGAGGCGCTGGTCGAGGGTGGTGGTGTTGCCGTCGGAACCTCCGCCGCGGGCACTGGTTTCACGAGAAGCGCGCTCGCGGGAACCACCGTCCTCAGCGCTTCGACGCCGCAGCTCGATCATCAGTGAACTCTTCCCGGAGCCGGCCACGCCAGTCACAGCCACAAGCTCCCCCAGCGGAATCGACACCGTAACGTCGTCGAGATTATTCAACGAAGCATGGTCGATGGTGATCTCGCCGGTCCGCTGCCGGACAGTATCCTTCACACGAATGGAATCGTGCAGGTGGATGCCCGTCGCGGTCGAGCTCTCACGCAGCTGCTCCACAGTGCCCTCGAAGCACACCATCCCACCGTCCTTGCCCGCGCCCGGCCCCATATCAATCACATGATCCGCGATCGCAATGGTTTCCGGCTTATGCTCCACGACGAGCACCGTGTTTCCCTTGTCCCATAGGCGCAGGAGCAGGGCATTCATGCGCTCGATATCGTGCGGGTGCAGGCCGGCGGTGGGCTCGTCGAAAATATAGGTAGCATCCGTGAGCGCCGAATTCACGTGCCGCACCATCTTGGTCCGTTGCGCTTCACCACCGGATAGCGTCCCCGCGGGGCGGTCGAGCGACAAATACCCCAAACCACTATCGACGAATGTATCCAGCATCGCCAGCAGGTTCTCAATAACCGGCTTCACCTGGGGCTTGTCGAGCGACGCCACCCACTCGGCCAGCTCGTTGATCTGCATTCCTGCGGCGTCGGCAATAGAGACTCCATCGATTGTCGACGTTCGAGCCCCCTCATTGAGCCGGGTGCCGTGGCAATCGGGGCATGGCTTGTATGTCACCGCGCGGTCGACAACCTCGCGAATATGCGGCTGCATAGATTCGCGATCTTTCGACAGCATCGAATTCTTAAGGTGTGGAACTAAGCCTTCGTATGTTCTGTTGACGTTATTGATTTTGATGCGTTCCGGCTCACGATAAAGAAAATCTTGCATCTCTTTATCCGTGAAATCCTTGATGGGTTTGTCCCCATTGACGAACCCTGATTCCACAATTTGCCGAACTGACCATCCCCCAGCTTTGTAACCAGGAATGGTTAAAGCGCCATCATTAAGGGAAAGCGCGTCGTCGAAAAGCTCGGTCAACTTTAAATCAGTGACAGTTCCCATGCCTTCGCAGGTCACGCATTGCCCGCCGATCACAGTGAACCGTTTGGCCTTACCTTTTTTCTGCCCCGCTTTCTTGATTGCGCCGCCGCCCGTCACCGTCGGCTGATTAAATGAATATGCCTTAAGCCCACCAATATGAGGTTCGGCAACACGGCTAAATAACAACCGTAAATAAGCCAAAGCATCGGTAACAGTGCCGACGGTGGACCGCGGACCACCACCCAACGACGACTGATCCACACTGATGGCCGCCGTGATCCCCTCAATACGATCAACGTCGGGCCTGCTGGGAGCTTGCATAAACCCCTGCACAAACGCGTTATACGTCTCGTTAATGCTGCGCTGCGCCTCCGCGGCGATCGTGCCGAACACCAGCGAACTCTTGCCCGACCCCGACACACCGGTAAAAACGGTGAGCTTCCGTTTCGGGATATCGACGGTGACATGGCGCAAATTGTTTTCCGACGCCCCGACGACGCGAATGACATCGTGCAATTGCTGAGCACTGTTTGAATGAGCGCCGGCTGAAGGGGCTGCAGTTCGTGTCGACGTGTTCTGAGTAGCCACCCTCTTCACTGTAGTTGCACCCATAGGTCTAAAAAGGTTTCCTAATGCCGCGAGTGATCCGCGCCACTGCGTACGCCACGTCATCCCACCGTTTACGATAGATAACGCGATAAGTTCTTCTGCCCCGCGAATGGCATTGGCCCTCTCGTGGAGCAGAAAACCCAGGGAATCCGGTGAGAATCCGGAACTGTCCCGCAGCGGTATGTGAGAAAACCAAACGACACGATGATGCACTGGTGACCTCCCCGCCCCGGAGAGAACTGGGAAGCAGTGTCAATCAGGTTCCGCCCCGGATGACCACACCCTCACGGCCATCAGGAACAGCGCACCCAATCAGGCGCCAGCGGAGTGCTCACGAGTCCGAATACCTGCTTATCGTCGCGGAGCCCGCCGGGCCCGTGTGTCCACCACTGACGAGGATCAGGAATGACATTCACAACACTTGGCGTGCCACGCATCGGTCCACGCCGCGAACTCAAACGCGCTTGCGAAAAATACTGGAAATCGGGATCAGCGGGTGGAGAGGATGCAGCCCACGAGCGGTCAGCCCAAGAACATGCTTCCCACCTGGCCCGCACTGCCTGGGAACTCACTACGAAATACACACAGAACCTCGCCTCAGCCGGCATGGCATCCGTTCCCACCTTGGGACGCAGCTACTACGACGCCGTGCTGGACATGAGCGCCTACCTCGGCGTCCTCCCCGCACGATTCAACACAATCCCCGACCACACAATCCCCGACCGTGAGCCAACGATGTCGATACCCGATCGACTACCGCGCGATGTTGATCGTCGCTTCGCCACCGCCCGCGGGACGTCGGATCTTCCCCCGTCGGCAATGACCAAGTGGTACGACACCAACTACCACTACATCGTTCCTGAGCTCAGCGTCGACACGAAGTTTGATCTGACTATCGACGATTTTCTTGCCGACGTCACCGAGCTGCTGAAGACCGCCAACGTGCGACCCGTGTTAGTCGGCCCGTTCACCTATCTGACCTTGGCTGACCACGCAGCCGACGATGACCTCGACGGCCTGTGGCAACCGCTGATCGATGCCTATGTGGAATTCATCACGCGCTTGGGTGCCACCGGGGTGGAATGGGTGCAGCTGGACGAGCCGCAATTGACGTGCGACGTCACCGACGCCGATGCCGATCGCGTCCGGTCCGCCTACACGAAGCTCGCCGAGGCAGCCGGAAAAGCCGACGTCAAACTGCTCGCCGCCACCTACTTCGGCCCCGGCGATCATGCCCTCGCTGCGCTGAAGGGCACTGGCGTCAACGGCATCGCCGTCGACCTCATACCGAGCCAACAAACCCCCACGCGGAGCGCCACCAGCAGTAGCAACGCCCGCGGGGACGCGGCACAAGATGACGCCGTCCCGTCCTGGCTCGATGCATGGACAGGCGAGGAAACACTCGTCGCGGGAATTGTCAATGGCCGCAACGTCTGGCGCACCGATATCGAACAAGCGTTGCGCACGCTCAAAGAACTAGCCGAGCGCGGGCCGGTGGTGGCCTCGACGTCGTGCTCCCTCCTCCATGTCCCGTATCGCCTCGGGCGCAACGCCGACGGCACCGACGCGCAAGAAAGCAGCTCCGAACCTGGACTGCCCGTCGATGTCCGCAATCGGTTAGCTTTCGGCGAGGAGAAAATACAAGAACTTGCCGTACTCCACCGCGCCCTAGCGTCGGCAAGCACCCCGGACGACGAGCACTACATTGCCGCATCGAGCCAAGCGTTATCCGAGGGCCTGCCTACTAATGACGATGTCCAACGGCGGCTGAGCTCGATCACCGACGACGATCGACACCGCGTTCCGTACAGCGACAGAACAGGCCCGTCGCTACCCATCCTTCCCACCACGACGATCGGATCCTTCCCCCAAACGTCGGCGATCCGTCGCGCGCGGAAAGACAAATGCGACGGCACCATCACGCAGGACGAATACACCGCGCGGATGGAAGACGAAGTGCGGTCCACCATCAAGGCCCAGGAAGATCTCGGCCTCGATGTCCTCGTTCACGGCGAGCCTGAGCGGAATGACATGGTGCAGTACTTCTCTGAACAACTGGACGGGTACTGCTCCACCACGAATGGCTGGGTTCAGTCCTACGGGTCGCGGTGCGTGCGCCCACCCATTGTGACCGGCGACGTGTCCCGGCCGTCACCATTGACGACGCACTGGTTCCGCGTTGCCCAGGACGCTACCAACAAACCGGTGAAGGGGATGCTCACGGGGCCGGTCACGATGCTTGCGTGGTCATTCGTTCGTGAAGATCAACCCATGTCCGTCACTGCCGACCAGGTGGCGCTCGCGCTGCGCGATGAGATAGATGATCTTATTCAGGCCGGCGCGCGCATTATTCAGGTCGACGAACCTGCCATTCGCGAACTCCTCCCCCTACGCAAAGCTGACCACGATGCCTATACGACGTGGGCGACGCAGGCCTTCCGATTGGCAACGTCGAATGCTGGCCCGGATATCCACATCCATACTCATATGTGTTACTCACAGTTCAATGAGCTCATCGATACGATCATCGACTTGGATGCCGACGTCACCACCATCGAATCGGCCCGCAACGGCATGAAGGTACTCAAAGCTCTCCGCGACGCCGGGTTCTCCCTCGGCATTGGCCCTGGTGTGTGGGATATTCACTCGCCCCGCGTGCCGTCGGTCGACGAAATCACGACACTTATTCGCGACGCTATCGATGCCGTCGATGTCGAGCCTCTATGGGTTAATCCCGACTGTGGCCTGAAGACGCGGGCGTGGCCCGAGACGACCGCATCACTGCGCAACATGGTTGAGGCCACCCGGAGCGTTCGGGCGGAATTGCGTGGCTGAGCTGCCATTATGTGGCTACGAGTGTACTGTGGAGGCGCTGTGAGGGTATAGCCCGGCGGGCCGGTTCTCGGGATCTGCTGTCGGGACCCGCTATCGCGATGGAGTGAGAGTGGCGAACACGCGCTGTGTTTCGGCTCTCACTTCGTCGGGATCGACGGAATCGAGAACGTGGATCATGGCGGACTCACCCCGCTTCCCATCAGCCGGCGCCACCGTCGTTATCGCACCCCGGTCATCGGGCACGGCGGCTAGCGCTTTGTCAGCAGTTCCGTAATTGACCGCGTCGAGGGCCACCATGACGGCAAGCAGGTCATGGACCTGGGCACAATAACCAATCCCCTCCTTGTCGTGGAACTCGAAGTAAAAACGCAGCGCATCCTTCACAAGCGTGCCCACCTCGCCCGGCAAATCCCACCACGCGATGTCATCCGGCGTGACCATGATCGTTTCCGTCACACCCAGGTGACACAGGGTGACATCCCAACCACGCTGCCGAGTTTCGTCCAGCGTCATCGCCACTGCGTCGGGGTCGACCCAAAAATTCCACTCCGCCGTGGGCGTCGTATTTCCTCGATAATCGACGGCACCGCCCATGATCGTCAGCGAATCGAACCGCGACACCAGCTCAGGATTCATCGCTACCGACGTCAGCGGGCCCGTCGCGACGAGATCCGCCGGACCGTGCTGAAGAGCAGCTTCCCACACGTCAGTCGTCGTCAACGTACGGGAAGTGGTCGACCTATGGTCGGTGGATTCACCATCATCCACCGACAACCGATCACCAACCTCACGCGGCGGACGAGCGTATCCGAGACCGTAATCGCCATGAGTTTCGGGAGTGGTGGTCAACGGGATCGAGACCGGCGCAGCGGGCCCCACCCCAACGGGAATGTCAGAGCATCCGCACAGGTCAAGCACCCAACGCGTGTTCACGGCGACGTTATCGACGGTCGTGTTACCCGCGACGGTGGTCACTCCGGCTAACTCGATTTCCCCAGCGTGGTGCCGTGCTGCGAGATAAATCAGCGCGAGCATATCGTCAATACCCGTATCAACATCCGCTACAAGTCTGCGCATAACAACCCCTTTAGTCGTTTAACACTCAACACACTTTTTAGAGAGAATACGCACGCCATAGAGCGATAGAATGTGGCCAGGTTCGAGAAATCCCAGCCTGTATATCAGCCCAGCCTCTACACCTACGGAGTACCACCATGGCTCTCAAAGCTGCATTCATGTTCGTCGACACCGGCGCCGACCCCGCCACCAACCGGTCGACCGTCACAACTCCAGGCGTCGAACTCCTCACGGTGGCGGTCAACGACTACGCCCAAGCTGAAGACGTGGCATCGAAACTCGCCGACGAAGGATACGTCGCTATCGAATTATGCGGCGGGTTCGGCATCGAAGGCGTCGCACGTGTCAAGAAAGCCGTTCCCGACACGGTAGCCGTCGGGGTTGTGCGATTCGACCACCACCCCGGCCTCGGACACAAGAGCGGAGACGAGCTTTACTAAGCTCGAAGCACCACTCCAAGTCCAGCGATACCCCCAATCCCGCCGATGTGATCGCACCATCATGTTCACGACGACGCTATGGCGCCTCACCAGCCACGACCCGCTCCATAACCTGGCCTTCGAACGCTATCTGTTCGACTCGCTGGGGCAGAAAGAAGCGGCCGTCCTCATGTGGCGCAATAGCCCCGCCGTCATGATCGGACGAGCACAAAATCCCTGGTACGAAGCAAATACCGAGTTTCTCCACAGCCACCACATCCCGCTATTCCGTCGGATCAGTGGCGGCGGAACCGTCTACCACGACCTAGGAAACCTGAACTTCACGTTCATGGCATCCAAACCGTACTTCTCGCGGGACCTCCCCATCACGATCGTGCGCGACGCCCTACAGTCACTTGGCTGCGACGTGTATGCCGACCCCCGTCGATCAATCTTCCTCCAGAGCAACGGCAGCGCCTTTAAAATCACGGGCTCCGCTATCCGTGAAACTCTCACCCACGGTCTGCTCCACGGAACAATTCTTGTCGACGCTGACCTCGCCATGCTTCACGAAGCCCTCCGAGCCCATGACCCGCATGTGCACGTCAATGGAATCCCGTCGGTCCCCTCCCCCGTCACCAATCTGCCAAATGTGGCTATCGACGCTGTGCAGACAACGGTTCACGAGCACTTTGCCGCACACATGAAGCGCGAGGGCGTTGTCATGTACCGAACCGCCCATGCCGACGATTACGCGTACCAACTACGCCCCCACCTTGACACGCAACGCAGCTGGGAATGGAATTACGGCCGGACACCGCATTTCAGCTACCGCAATGGCGCCATTAGCGCTGATATTCGCCACGGAATAATCACGGACAGCAGCGCCACCAGCATCGTCGGCAAGCGTTACAGTCCACGCCTCATGGCTGGCCCTTCCTAGACACTCGATAAAGGGCCAGCCATAACGCGACGCTTAACCCGACGTTTACAGCAGAACCCGATACGGCTCCGCCACCACGTCGGCCAAGGTGCTGAGGAACTCCGCACCCGTACGACCGTCGACAGTTTGATGATCGATAGTCAAACTCAACGGTAGCTCGACTACTTCCTCAATCTCGCCCTCACCGTTTAAGGTCAGGCGCGTGCTCTGCGCGCCCACCCCCAGGATCGCGACCTCCGGCACGTTAAGCACCGGGGTGAAATACTCGATCCCGTCGGTCCCGAGGTTCGTAATGGTGAACGTTCCGGGGGCGAGGGTGTCGATATCGCCGTTCCGCGCGCGATCAACACGATCGTGGAACACGGTCTTCAACTGCGATAACGATTGGCCAACGACGTTCGGAACCGTCGGCACGGCCAAACCATCGTCCAGGGCCACAGCTACACCGATGTTGATGTCGTCGCACTGCTCATACTCGTGGCCGTCGTAATGCGCATTCAGCAAAGGATGCTTTTGCAAGGCGATAGCCACCGCCTTGATCAGCAGCACATTCATGCTGAGCGCCTTGGCCTCATCACCAGGGCCGATGTTGCCCTTGATCTCAGACACCGTGGCCAGCAGGTCCGTCACGTTGACCTTCCGGTGCAATGTCAACTGCGCTGTGGAATGCAAACTATGCATCATGTTCTGCGCGATGATCTTGCGCATACCGGTCAGGCCTTCACCAGCCGTCACCGGCGCGGCCACTACACCACTTGCCGACGCCGCCCCATCCGACGCCTCCTGCGAATCCGCATCGCCCGACGGGCGAGCCTCGATATAGGCCTTCATGTCACGCTTCGTGATCCGCCCGTGACCACCCGTGCCCTTGACTTTCGAGTAGTCGATGCCATGCTTCTTGGCCATTTTCTCTGCGACTTTAGAGATAAAGATGCGCTTGCCATCGCCACTCGTGTCGCGGTTCGCACGCCGAGCACCAGCCTCGGCGTCATTCTCATCGGCGGATTCAGCGGCACCACCAGCACCGCCAGCACCAGCGTTACCAGCACCCGACGAAGCACACGGGGCATCATCCGCACCGGCAGGGCCCGTCGCAGCTGCAGAAATAGTTTCACCAGCGTCGCCCACATAGGCAATCGGCGTTTTCACCGCCGTCGAATCCCCTGCAGCCACGACGATTTTCAGCAGCGTACCGTCGTCGTCGGCTTCAACATCTCCGGACAGCTTCTCCGAGCTAATCGAGCACAGAGCTTCGCCCTTCTTGACGGCGTCACCTTCGTTTTTATACCACTCGTCAACTAGGCCTTCCGTCATGGTAAGGCCGAGCTTAGGCATCAATACTTCTGTTGCCATGATCGTTTCCTTACTTCTTGAGGTCGAAGATCAGCTCGTCGGCTTCCTCCATGATGCGCGCAGCATCGGGGATATAGAGCTGTTCCAAATTGGAGGCAAACGGCACCGGAGTATTGGGCGCGGTCACCCTCTTGACGGGGCCGTCCAAATAGTCGTAGGCCTCGTCGGACACGACCGCGGCGATGTCAGTTGCCGTGTTGTTATGCGGGTTCGCCTCATCGACGACAATCAACCGCCCGGTCTTCCGGACGGATTCCAGCACAGTTTCTTGATCCCACGGGGCCACCGTCAGCAGGTCGATAAGCTCAACACTTATTCCCGACGACGCCAGCTGGTCGGCGACCTCGATGCCCTGGTACAACATCTTCCCGATGGTGACGATGGTGAGGTCCTCGCCTTCGCGAACAACGTCGGCCTTGCCCAGCGGGATCGTGTAGTAGTCCTCCGGAACCTCGCCTTTCTGCGCATATAGCGTCTTGTCCTCGGAAAACACCACAACGTTGTCTTCCTCGATACTCGACAGCAGCCCTTTGGCGTTGTACGGCGTCGACGGGACAACGACCTTGATACCGGGGATAGCGCCCAGCAGGCCGTAGTACGAACCCGAGTGCTGGGCCGCGGCGGAGGCGCCCGCACCATGCATCGTGCGGACCGTCAGCGGCAACTTCGCTTTACCGCCGAACATGTACCGCATTTTCGACGCCTGCCCGAGCAGCGTGTCGAAGCAGAAACCTAGGAAGTCATTGAACATGAGCTCGGGGACGGGGCGAAGCCCTGTGGCCGCCGCGCCGACCGCGATGCCCATATATCCCATCTCTGAGATAGGCGTGTCCTTGACGCGCTTTTCGCCGAACTCCTCGATGAGCCCTTTGGTGACGCCCATCACGCCACCCCACGCACCATCACCATTCAAATGTTCTACACCGTGACCACCTGCAAGGTCTTCGCCTAACAGCATCACACGATCGTCTGCGCGCATTGCCTGGGCGAGCGCTTCATTAATGGCCTTCATGAAGCTAATTTCACGTGCCATGACTATGTACTCCTCTCTTAGTTAATCGGCTCTAGTGAGTTAGGCGAAGACGTTGCTTAACAGGTCTTCAGGGTCAGGAATGGGGCTCTTCTCTGCGAATTCGATCGCATCGTCGATACGCTTTTCGCTGGCCTTTTCAATCTCGTCGGCCTTTTTCTTGCAGAGCCACCCCTTCTCAATCGCGTCGTCACGGAAGCGCGGGATCGGATCCAGATCGGCGAACTCCTTCTCAGCACCTTCCGTGGCTTTATACGCTTGCTCATCGCCTTCAAAGTGGCCGTACTTGCGGTAGGTGCGGCATTCGATGAGGCTGGGGCCTTCTCCCTTGCGGGCACGCTTGATAGCGTCGCCGACCTCGTCGTAGACCTCGATGACGTTCTTGCCGTCGATGACTTTGCCGGGCATGTCGTAGGCGGCCGCCCGCTGGGCGATCGTTTCGCTGGCGCAGGCGTAATTCTGCGGGGTGGCCTCGCCAAACATGTTGTTTTCACAGACGAAGACCACCGGGAGTTTCCAAATTCCGGCCATATTCAAGGCCTCGTGGAACACGCCTTCGTTCGATGCCCCGTCACCGAAGAAGCACACGGCGACCGCGTCGGTACCCAAATATTGGTTCCGTAGGGCCGCGCCGGTGGCGAGCGCGAACCCACCACCGACCATGCCGTTCGCGCCGAGCATGCCGGTGTCGATGTCGGCGATGTGCATCGATCCGCCTTTGCCGCCGCATAGGCCATCTTTGCGGCCGAAGATCTCGGCCATCATGCGGTTCAGGTCACACCCCTTGGCGACGCAGTGCCCGTGTCCACGGTGCGTCGAGGTGATGGAATCTTCCTCCGTCAGGTGTGCGCACACACCCACCGCAACAGCTTCCTCACCTGCATAAAGGTGAACGAAGCCAGGGATTTCCCCTTTTGCGAAAAGTCCGTGAACTCGATCCTCAAAGTTGCGGATGTCGTTCATCTTGTTATAGATCCACTCTGCGGTCGATCTTTTCATAACGCCCTCCTCTTGGCCGGCTGGCATGATTCCTCATGCCAGGCCACGTATCGCTCGATATTGACTTGTCACGACGGTCGTGTGCGGGGAGGTCGTGCTTGTCGCCGATCTTTCGTGCCGACGTGTGACGACGCTGCTATGCATTGGCCCTGCTCCGTGATGTCCTATCTGGACGGGTCAGGACACCGCGTCGTAGCACTAGCCACTGCCACATGGATCACCACGTGATGACGTCGTGAAGCAGGCAGCTTCCATCGCTCCACATGACGAACTTCCTCTATGCTTTCGATCACATTCATAGGGGGAATATGATCTATCTCTACGTGCGAGACTAGTGAGGTTCGGACTCCACGCGCAGAAAAAAGATTGGCTTTACTTCTGATAAACGCACGTTTTGGTCGTTTATCAACCCCTAAAAGGTGTGTTTTGTGGGCTGTCTCATAATTATGAGCCGGTTCGCGTACGTCACTATCCCCCGCACATACGCCACGCGCCGGACCCGGCGAGCAGGAAAACTAGAGCACGAAAACACGCCTACTCCGTGCATAAGAAAAAACGCCCGCAGAACATCATGTTCCACGAGCGCCTATCACTCCACGCAGCACATCACCGCGCCACAGCTCAGAGCATTCCCCGCTTTAATTCTCGGGGTTGAGAACGTCGTTAATAACGATGGTTTCGTCGCGACCGGGGCCAACACCGATGTAGGAGATTCGGCAACCAGACAACTCTTCCAGCCGCTCCAAGTAATCCTGGGCCTTCTGCGGCAAATCGGAGACTGACCGCGCACCGCTGATGTCCTCTTCCCACGCGGGCATGGTCTCGTAGATCGGGACGGCGTGGTGGAAGTCGGATTGTGTCAGGGGCATCTCATCGTGGCGCACGCCATCGACGTCGTAACCAACGCAGATCGGGATCTCACCAATGCCGCCCAGGACATCCAACTTGGTGATGAACAGATCGGTGAAGCCGTTGACGCGAGCTGCATACCGCGCGACGACCGAGTCATACCACCCGCACCGACGCGGGCGGCCCGTGTTCACGCCGAACTCGTGGCCCGTATCGCGCAGGTAGTCGCCCCATTTGTCGAAAAGTTCCGTGGGGAAGGGACCCGCACCGACGCGCGTCGTGTAGGCCTTCGAAATACCCAGAACCGACGTGATCCGTGCGGGGCCGATGCCAGACCCCACCGATGCACCACCGGCCGTCGGATTCGAGCTGGTCACGAACGGATAGGTGCCGTGGTCAACGTCGAGCATCGTGGCCTGGCCACCCTCCATGAGGACAGATTTGCCCTCATCAAGGCCCTTGTTCAGCACCGTCGCCGTGTCGATCAGCATCGGCTTCAGGCGGTCGGCGTACGACATGAAGTAATCGAAGACCTCGTCCGGATCAATCGCTTTCCGGTTGTAGATCTTCACCAGCACCTGGTTTTTAAAGTCCAAGGCAGACTCGATCTTTTGACGGAGGATCGACGGATCGAGAACATCCTGCGCGCGAATCCCCACGCGGGCAACCTTGTCGGAGTAAGTAGGTCCGATACCACGGCCCGTCGTGCCGATGGCTCGCTTACCCAAGAACCGCTCACCGACGCGGTCAAGAGTCTGGTGATAAGGGGCAACGAGGTGCGCGTTTGCCGAAATACGCAGCCGCGACGCGTCGGCACCGCGAGCCTCGAGGCCGTCAATCTCAGAGAACAGTGCCTCCAGATTGATTACCACGCCATTACCCAGCACCGGAGTGGCGTTCGGGGACAGCACTCCCGCGGGGAGCAGCTTGAGTTCGTACTTCTCGCCACACACAACAACCGTGTGACCAGCGTTGTTACCGCCATTGGGCTTGACGACATAATCAACTTTGCCGCCCAAAATGTCGGTAGCTTTACCTTTGCCTTCATCGCCCCACTGAGCACCCACGACAACGATCGCAGCAGCAGTCACGAAAACTCCCACGGTCCCCTGGATTGCCGACGAGCCGGGACCACAAGCCTAACGTCGGAGTGCCAATCGGGGCACAAACCACGTCAAGTGTAACGGGTAAGAGTGCGCGCGCGTGCAGAAGGGCCAAACAGCTAGGTAAATAGGCAAAACCCCGCGCACCGACGGTGAAAACCCGCGCAGCTACGATGGGTCGTGACACCGTACACCGCTGGTGAGTGGCATAGACTTGCCGGACTCTTTGTGTTTTGGGTTCGACGACATCCCGCCACCAACGGTTTTTGCAGCGTTCATTGTCGAAGGATCACCGTACCCCATGCCCATTCACATCATCCGTTGCGGTGACGCACCGCTTCCCCAGGACCTCCCCCTGCCGGTGCACACCGTTCCCACCTGCCCGGGTCGTAAGGATCTGCACTTTATCGACGAGCTGGTGGCACGCTACCTTCCGCACGATCCGACGCCGGGTCTCGACGAAATCGCCGCTCAGCCCGATGTTGACCATCTTGGGGCACCCGGGCCGGATCCCCGCACCCCCATCGACGCCGTTCGACTGGTCGTCGTCGGTACTGATGCCGACCTTGATGCTGTGGCCACGCGATTAATGCGTATCGACGCGACGTGGATGGAGCTCGCTTACGTCCCTGTTCTGGCCGGGGGTGGCGTTTTATCGAAAGCCTATGCTTCACCGGGCGAATCGAGCGTCGAAGCGAAGTCGGTGATTGCGACAAGCTGGGGTGTGGCCGATAAACCCTGGTCAATAGCTTTGTCGGGATCGGTTCGTCCAGTGCCCCTTATCCGCGATGATTCCGGCAGGGTAACTCTGGGCGCCGCCGAAGTTTGTTCAACGGATGGCTCGCCGTTTGTCGGCGAAATCATTATCGACGACACCACCGTCGGAGCTCCTGAGGGGAGCGATTTTTATGGCACACGGTTGGTATCCACCCTGGATGCGCCGGGAATTGCTGCCGTTGCCATGACTGGGCCGTCAGCCTACAGCGGTGACCGAACGAAATCCACACGATCCGACTCGCCCCATGGGCGACTTGGGTTTTTGGGGCGGTTCTTCCACCGTGGTCCTGAAGCCGGTGCTGTTGATAGCTCAGTGCTGACTGGACGCGCCGTTCAAGCTGGTGGGGAGCCATTTATGGTGTATCGCGATGGTGTCGCTCACCCACGAGCGCTGACTCGTGTGACGTTCTACCGGCACCTGCGCGATATGCAGGTTGTTCGCCCTTAATAACGGGGAATACGACAGAAAGTGTATCCGAGTCCGGTGATTTCTGGTCCGTGATCTAGGCAAAGACGAAAAATATATGCCCGGCGGACATATATCCGCGTGGTCCCATACCGAAGCACCGCGGCACGGAACAAGGATCCAGTAGACGGAGACCTGCGGGGAAACTACACCTGGAGCCCAAAAGTGCGAGAGGATATGCGCCCAAAAATAAAAGTGCGGGGGTATATGGTCAATTTTCGGCCATTTTTCGCCCATATTCCCCCGCAGTTTGAACTGGCCCTGATACACCCCCACAGTTTTCCGGCACGCGGACACACTTTGGCGTAAAACCCTTAATTACGAATAACAAAACGGGCCCACTCCGTTAAGAGTGAGCCCCGTCGTTTTAGCTCTTATTTAGCACGCAGAGATTGGTACTTCACGCGATCGCGTTTCCGCGCGCACGCACCTAGCGACCACGCCCGGCCCACACGCTCGGCACCGACCTCACGCATGCTCGTCGCCACCTTTAGTGGTGGTGGTGATGACCTTCTGCCTCAGGCTTTTCTTCCTCTGGCTTATCCACCACAGCGGTCTCGGTGGTCAGAACCATCCGAGCCACCGATGTCGCATTATCCACAGCGGAGTGGGTGACCTTCACAGGGTCAATAATCCCCTGCTCGATCAGGTTGCCGTACTCCAAGGTGTCAGCATTGAGGCCTTCACCGTTCGGCAGATCCTTGATCCGGTTAACCACAACAGCGCCATCAAGACCAGCGTTGTGAGCAATCCAGAACGCGGGCTTGGTCAACGCGTCAGCCATGGCCTTCACGCCGACTTTCTCGTCGCCCTCGAACTGATCGGCAAACTCCTCGAGCTCCCGAGAAATCTGAACCAACACGGAGCCGCCACCAGCAACAACGCCTTCTTGCGCAGCAGCACGGGCCGAGTTGATCGCGTCCTCGATGCGCAGCTTGCGCTCCGAAACCTCAGTCTCCGTAGCACCGCCGGCCTTCACCACGGCCACACCGCCGGAGAGCTTAGCCAAGCGCTCTTCCAACTTCTCGCGATCCCACGTCGAATCCGTCTCATCAATCTGGCGACGGAGCAGGTCACGTCGGGACTGAAGATCTTCCTTGGTGCCGCCACCATCGACAATGATGGTCTCATCCTTGGTCACGGTGATGCGACGTGCGGAGCCGAAGTAGGACTCGTCGGCCTCGCTCAGGCTGAGCCCAACTTCCTTATCGATGACAGTTGCACCGGTGACCACAGCAAGGTCATCCATGAAAGCCTTGCGGCGGTCGCCGAAGTATGGCGACTTCACGGCGCACACGTTCAGGCTCTTGCGGATCGAGTTCACAACCAGCATCGAGAGCGGTTCGCCCTCAACATCCTCAGCAACGATCAAGACCTGCTTGCCGGACTTGGCGATTTTCTCCAACACGGGGAGGAATTCCGGCAGTGACGAGATCTTCTCACGAACCAGCAGAACCAGGGCGTCGTTCAGAACAGCTTCCCCGGTCTCCGTGTCGGTGACGAAGTACGGCGACAAGTAACCCTTATCGAAGGACACACCTTCAGTGACAGCCAACTCATCGTTGAGCGACTGCGATTCCTCAACGGACACAACGCCGTCCTTGCCGACCTTTTCCATAGCCGACGCAACCATCGCGCCGATTTCAGCGTCACGGGAGGACACCGTACCGACGTTGGCGATCTCGTCGGTGCTGGATACCTCAGTAGCGCGGGCGCGGAGCAGCTCAACGGCTTTCTCCGCAGCGGCCTTGATACCAACGTTGAGCGCGAGCGGGTTGGCGCCAGCGGCGACGTTGCGCAGGCCGGCGTCGACAAGAGCCTGAGCCAGCAACGTTGCTGTTGTGGTGCCATCACCGGCGATATCGTTAGTTTTGACGGCGACGGACTTCACCAGCTGGGCGCCGAGGTTCTCGAAAGGATCCTCAACGTCGATATCGCGGGCGATGGTCACACCGTCGTTCGTGACGAGGGGGCTACCGAAGGCCTTGTCAAGTACCACATTACGACCACGAGGGCCAAGGGTGACTTTGACGGCGTCGGCAAGAGTGTCAACGCCTGATTGCAGGCCACGTCGGGCTTCCTCGTCGAATGCAATAAGCTTCGACATACTGTGCCTCTACCTCTCCTGAACGATTACTTTTCGACGACAGCGAGAACATCGCGCTGCGAGAGAATCAAGTATTCCTCGCCAGCATACTTAATCTCAGTTCCGCCGTACTTGGAGAAGATGACAACGTCGCCCTCGGCAACGTCCATGGGCACGCGGTCGCCGTTTTCATCGGTACGGCCGGGCCCAACAGCGACGACGGTAGCTTCCTGCGGCTTTTCTTTAGCAGTATCCGGAATGACCAGTCCGGATGCGGTGGTGGTCTCAGCTTCGACGATCTGAACGAGGAGCTTATCCTCAAGAGGCTTGATGTTGACCTTAGCCACGATTACTTCCTCCAGTGAATGGAAAGTGAATGGAAAATTGTGCTCTTGACAGGTTTTTCCACAGCCGTCGTCGCGGGTGAACAACTGTGATTCACAACCTGATTGGCACTCTACCCGTGTGAGTGCCAGCTCTCAACCATCGGGAGTGCTAAATATCCAAACACGCTCGTGCAGGCCTATGTACGAGCGCTTATGCGAGGACTTTTGGGGGCGCTCAGACGAGCATTAATGCATGCTCATGCAGGTGCTCATACGACTACTTATACAACGGGAATAACGACGTCAAGACCTGGATTTGTGGCAGCGCCGAGCCCCGAGGGTGCCACTCCGCGTGCTATGGAATAGGCTGCGGCCGCCGCAATCATGAGGCCGTTGTCCGTGCACAACTTCATCTCTGGGACACATAGGTTTATACCCGCGCTCTGGCACCGCGCGGTGGCAAGGCGACGCAAACCAGAGTTCGCCGCGACTCCACCGCCGAGCAGGAGCGTCGTCGCTTCTGTATCGGTACAAGCCAATAACGCCTTCTTGGTCAGCACGTCCGCCACTGCTGCTTGGAACGATGCGCACACATCGGGCAACGAGACCGTCTGGTGGTTCCGCTCGGCGGCCTCAATATAACGGGCGACGGAGGTCTTTAGGCCAGAGAACGAAAAATCGTACCGGTGCGGGCCGCGGAGATCCTGCGGGCGCATCACCCCGCGCGGGAAACGAATGGCCTTCGGGTTTCCCTCGGCAGCCAGCTTGTCGATAATCGGGCCACCCGGGTACCCCAACCCCAGGAGTCGCGACACTTTGTCATAGGCCTCACCGGCAGCGTCGTCCAAGGTTGATCCCAATTCCTGCATGGGTTTGCCCAGACCGTTGACCTTCAGAATCTGAGTGTGACCGCCGGATACGAGGAGCGCGATGGCGTGGTCGAGGTCCAGATCCGCGTCGGCCAGCGCCCCCACCGCGATGTGCCCGGCCAGGTGGTTCACCCCATAGAACGGAACACCCCAGGCAGCGGCGTACGCCTTCGCCGCCGATGAACCGACGAGGAGCGCACCGGCCAAACCTGGACCAACCGTCGCGGCCACATAATCTGGCTTGTCGACGTCGGGACGCGCGGTTTTCAGGTCGGCGAGGGCTGCCCGCATGACCGGCCCCATGGCCTCCAAGTGGGCGCGGGAGGCGACCTCCGGGACGACGCCACCGAACCGGGCGTGCTGTTCCATCGAACTGGCGACGCGGTTGGCCAGGACGGTCACGGTGGGGTCGGCGTCGTCGTGCGTGGTGACTTCGACAATGCCCACGGCGGTTTCGTCACATGAACTCTCCACACCCATCACGATTGCGCGCATGGTGACAAGAGTAGACACCTGGCCGGGATGACTGAAAACACGTGGTGGGAGGGCTTGTGTGGGGCTAGTCCGGTCTGGGTTCTCTTTTCATGGTGAACGCATCTGCGCCCGACGGCTGGTAATAGTTCTTTCGAGTACCTAACACTGTGAAGCCTTCTGACTCGTACAACCCGATGGCTGGCTTATTGTCGGTGCGCACTTCGAGGAACACCGGGCCGGGCGCGTTATCGGCAACATAGAGGATTGTCTCTAACAGCACTCGTCCCAGGCCGTGGCCACGCCATGCGGGATCTAGCCCGATGGTTCGGACTTCAAACTCTGGGTCATCGTCTGGGCCCAGGACTCCTAGTCCGGCATAGCCGACGAGGGTCATCGCGTCAGGCGATCCTTGAGTTTTACGACGCGAGCCTTCCTCTTTTCCATCGCTGTGCCCGGCGCGGGAAGCTGCTGACGTGACAAGGCCAATGTACACCGACCTCGGATCGCGGAGCTCCGCGAGGAACCCTTCGTAGGGCCATGGCGAGTCGTCCGGGAAAATTCCTGCTTCTAGTTCCGCACAGGCAGCGGCGGCGGTGGCGTCTAGCTGGACGAGAGTCATTCCGTCAGGGAGATTATCGAGCGGAGCACTAGCGTGCTGGCCGTCACTCATCGCGGTCTGCCGTCATCTGTTCACGGAGCTGACGCGCGCGAGTAATCGCTTCCTCGCTGATGGCGGGGCTCACCGGCTTTGCTTTCGGTGGCACGGCGTCGGGCCGTCGTAAATAAAGAGGGCGGAGGGGTTGGAGATCTGACTGTCGCGGGAAGAGCACGTTGTGGTCGCTCTCATCCTGGGTGGAGTCGGCAGAATCGTCGACGTTCTTCGCGCGGCCGAGGTTCATGGGGTGGTCAAGGGCTGCGCGAACGAAGTTCACGATGTCCGGTTGCGCGTCCACCGACTGGTTAACGCTGGTCACGCTGGACAGGAGAGTGTCGGCCACGGAATCGGACACCACCGCGAGACTCGGCTGCGGTGCAGGAACGTCCGCAGCTTCGGACACATCGACATCCGTTGGGCGCGTGACCTCGGGTTCCGTGACGCGCACGGGGTGTCCGTCGGAGATGCGGTACGTAGCCCAATAAACCTCTCGACGGCGGGCATCCGTCGCAACGATAATCGTCTCACCCTCATGCCGTGGGGCATCCGCGATGGCATTCCACGCCAGACCATCCAGCGAGCACACACCGATGACGGGGATATCTAACGCGTCCCCGAACGCCGCAGCAGTGGCCATGCCGACACGCAAACCCGTGTAGGGCCCGGGCCCTACACCCACAACAACCGCGTCGAGGTCGCTCGGAGTAACCCCAACTTCGTCGCAGCACTCCATAATGAAGGGCGTCAACACCTCATTGTGCGCGCGGGAATCCCGAACACTCCTGTTAGACCGCGCGCGGATCGTGTCCCGCGTGGTGACGTCGACAAGCCCAGCGGTGACATACGGTGTCGCAGTATCAATAACCAGCACGAGCATGATGGATAGATTACCGCTGGACCCACGTCCACGAAATGACTCGTGGTTCGTCCTCATCGAAATCGACGGGATCTGCGGGAGCGGGCGTGTCGCCAGCGGATGCGTCGTTGCCAGCGGACTTTTCGCTGCCACCCGTCGCGCGCTCAAGGCGGATCAACAGATAATCCTGCTCCAACGCATCGGCCATGTCCGCGGCCCATTCCGCAACGACGATGCTATCGGGAATGCGCGTATCCAAATCCAGCGAATCGAGGGCGCCGATCGGATCCGTCGTGGTATCGCCCAGCAAGCGATACGCATCAACGTGGATGAGCGGCACCGGGCCGGGATGTTCGCGGGCGATGGTAAACGTCGGCGACGTTACACGGCCTGATACATGCAAACCTCTGGCTAGCCCCTGCGTAAACGTGGTTTTCCCCGCACCAAGTGGCCCGTCCAACACGACGACGTCGCCCGGCCGCAAAGCGTGAGCAATCGATTCAGCCAGGGTTTGCGTCGCCTCCGCATTGCGGACACGAACCCGGCCGTCGACAAGACCGCGGCCAACATACCGTCGATGGACGCGGGTATGCGGGCTGGTCAGGATCTCGTAATGAATGGTGCCGAGGGTTTTGGCCAATTCCGTGGCCGTCGGCAATGAGGCAGGCTTGCCATCTGACCCGATGCACTCGCCGGGTGGACCAAAAATAATTGCCTCATCGCCCTGGTGAACTGCGCTGGCCTGCTCTGAGCCCGCCGGGCCCAAGGCCACAACAATCTGGTCCATGCACACGCGTCCGATTTGCGGATACCGACGGCCGTTGATCGCGACTTCCATACGGCCGGACAGCGCCCGTGGAATTCCGTCCGCATAACCAGCGGGAACAACGCCCGTCACCGTATCGACGTCCGCTGTCCACGTCCCGCCATAACTCACCGATTCCCCAGCCTTGACCAACCGCTTGGCGACGATCGGCGCAGATAAAGTCATAGCCGGCTTCAATTGCGAGACCAACGAAGAACCCGTGGACGAAGAACGATCCGCTGGTTCCTCCAACGGATCCATCCCATACAGCGCAACACCCGGCCGCACCATCTGGTAAAACATGTCCGGCCTGTTCACCGAGGCTGGTGAATTACACATGTGGTTAATGCGAACGGGAATTCCGGCCGCCTGCAGCTCTTCAATCGCGGCATCAAACTGAGCCTTTTGGCGATTATTCGACGGGTTATCCGCGGCATCCGCGCTGGCCAGGTGGGTAAATGCGCCGGTGACGTCGATGATGGAATCACTACTTGCTGCGCTCAGTTCCTTCAACGCCTTATCCCATTGGTCAGGAGAGATCCCCGAACGGCTCAGGCCCGAATCCACCATCACTGTCACGCGGGGAGGGGCAAATTCCCAGTCCTCTTGGGATCGCTTGCGCTCGGTCGCTTCGTCGACAAGGGCTCTGATGTGCGCCAGCGTCGGAACGCCCAGGTCAATCCCATAATCCAGGGCTGTTGCGACAGAGACGCGGTCGTCGGCGTTCCAGATCCAGGCCAGAATGGGTGCTGAAGTCCCGGCCTGGCGAAGCTCCACCGCCTCGGTAATCGTCGCGACACCCAGCTGAGTGGCACCATTAGCCAAGAACACCCTCGCAGCTTCCACCGCCCCGTGGTTGTACCCATTCGCCTTCACCACAGCCATCAACTCCGCCGGGTGAGCCGGATTCGCCAGTTGCGCGTTTCGCGCCACGACCTGCGCATTGTGTGCCAACGCGTCGCGGTCGATGGTCATGGTCAAAAGGCCGGGCAGGGCCGCGTCGCTACCGTCCGCGGATAAATGGTCACCAGATACAGCGTGGGATGAAGACTGGATGGGCATAGACATCATTGTGCCACCCGCCTAGGACACGGCCGACGGAGATTCTCAAAACAGTCTATAACCAGCGACAACGGGGATTGAGCGGCCTACATCTGAAGGCGCGCGCGTGCACGCGGAATTGCCTCCGCAATGACCGACGCCGACGTCGGCGCATATCCATCTTCGGTCTCTGCTGCGATATCAGCCGCCGACGCATGAATGACCGCGGCACGAACGACAGTCTCCATGACGGCGGACAACGGCAACTCGGCATCGGGACCGGCGTGGCCAACGCTCTCTGCAACCAAAGCCCCAGCGAGACCCGACAAGACATCGCCGGAGCCTGGCGTCGCTGCCCACGAACACCCGGCATCGACAACACACACTTTTACCTGCGACGACGCATCCGCCGGAGTGTTAGACGATGAGTCCGCCGGAGCCGCGACCACCGTGGATCGCCCTTTAAGCAGCACCACACAGTGCAACGCCCTCGCGACCGCCGACACCGCGGGGATTCGCGGATAGTCGCTGTCTGGGGTAAGAACGTCCGTCAAGGCCTCGCGTTCCTCAGAGGAAAGGTCTACCGACAGCTCCGCCAAAACAGCCTTCACGACACGTCGAAACTCACCCTGGTGCGGAGTCAAAATAACGGCACCATCGTAGTTTTTTACCGCGCTGATCAGTGGGAACGCTTCGGACCCCGATTCGCTTCCGTCCGATTGGCACAGAGCCGTCAACCCGTCGGCATCGATAAGAATGGGGCATGCCCCTGAAGTCTCTGAGCCACACAGAAGACCGTGGAGGTCATCGTAATTTCTCTCGACGCCACCGCCGGGGCCAACGACCCACGCCTGAATCCGCCCTGACGAGGCGATATCGTCAGCGGCCACGATCTCGGGATGGGCAGCAACGACCGCATCGCGGCTCTTGCCAGCAAACCGAACCATGGCGCTCGTGGCGCGAACCGCGGCCGTCGTGCACAACACAGCAGCGCCCGGGTACTCGGGGGATCCGGCCCGAACGCCCACTACCCCACCGGTGTACTTGTCATCATGCGCCCCTGGTTCCAACGTCATCGCCGGCCACACCGCCGACGGCGCCACTCCGGGTGCTTCTCCGCGAGCGTCCTTCCCGCGAACCTTCGCCACATCAGGCGCTAACGTCACCATCCCATCCGGCACAGCGATCTGCCGAATATCCGGCGGCGTCACCGCCCTCACGCCAGAGGCAACCAGCTCGCCATCCGCCTCGCGCTTCTCACACTCGCTGCGGCAGGCATCGCGCAACCCACAACCCGCCTGAAGAACAACCCCGCAATCGGAATTCATGGCGTGGGCACGTCGAAAAGCACCAAAAGTCACGGTCGCTGCAGCCACCACATGTGGGGTGTGGGCAATCCCGGTATCCGCATCGATCCCGGACGGAATATCCACTGCCACCACCGGAATCTCCGCGTCCGCGGCCGCGGCGATCCACTTGGCCGGCTCGTCACGGAGAGGCCCATGACCACCAATCCCCATCACACCATCAATAAGAAAACACGACGAAAAGCGGGCGCGGTACTGCGCTAACTCCTCAGGACTGAGGTCGGACTCCGCAGCCTCCTCGCTCTTTCCGACGACAACCCCGCCCGACTTCTCAAACGCCCGGCGCGCCCGCTCATGAACGGAGGATCCCACGCACACGGCCACCGCGTGCCACCCTCGCTGAACAAGCACAGCTCCGGCGTAGAGCGCGTCGCCCCCATTACCGCCGCTATCTGCGACAATAATCACCGCCGGAGTAAGCGCTTTCTCCTGGGGCAGCCCGGACAGGCCATGCGCACCTTTATCATCTGGACCCGTTACCCGATCATTGCCGGGCACTCCCGGCACAGTCGAGAGCCACTGCACGGTATCTGCCACTGCCGTGGCCGCTTTCTGCATCGTTTCATCGGGGAACGAATTGGACGCAATCACCCCCTCCTCCGCAGCTCGAATTGCTTCGACGGGGAGAAGGGGGTGGAACACGATGCACTCCTTAGACGGCTTGCGCAGCCTTCATACGGCCTACAAAGCCGGTGGACCAATGGCGAATCAATCAATCGTCAACATCGTCCACCGTACTCCGAATACCGTGCTCACGTGCTTATTCGACGGTCACCGACTTCGCCAAGTTGCGTGGCTTGTCGATGTCCTCGTTCCCACACTCGCGGGCGATCTGAGCCGCCAAGAACTGCAGAGGAACCGTCGACAACAGGGGCTGCAGGAGTGTTGATGTCTGCGGGATCTCGATCAGGTAGTTCGCGAAAGGCTTCACGGCGTCATCGCCTTCCTCCGCAATAACGATGGTTTTTGCACCGCGCGCGCGGATTTCCTGAATGTTGGACACGATCTTCGAGTGCAGCACGTCCCTGCCACGCGGGCTCGGCACCACCACTGTCACCGGGAGATCGTCTTCGATCAAGGCGATCGGCCCGTGCTTCAACTCACCAGCCGGGAACCCTTCGGCATGAATATATGCCAGCTCCTTGAGCTTCAACGCCCCCTCCAGAGACACGGGGAAGCCAACGTGCCGGCCAAGGAACAGCATCGTCCGTATCGCGCCCATCTCTCGGGCAATGTTCGTGATGTGTTCTTCCTGGTCCAGGACCTGCTGAATTTTCTCCGGAATCTGTTCGAGCTCCTGGTAGATGGCGGTGACCTCGTCGGGGTACTTCGTGCCACGAGCCTGTGCCAGGGCCAAGCCCACAATGTAGTTCGCCGCGATTTGCGCCAAGAAGGCCTTTGTCGACGCCACACCGATCTCGGGTCCGGCGTGGGTGTATAACACGGCGTCGGCTTCGCGCGGGATCTGCGCACCGTTCGTGTTACACACAGCCAGCACGCGGGCGTTCTGCATTTTCGCGTGACGGACGGCCTCTAAGGTGTCCGCGGTTTCACCCGACTGGGATACCGCAACCACCAGCGTCCGGGAATCAAGCACGGGGTCGCGGTAACGGAACTCGCTAGCTACCTCGATCTCGACGGGGATGCGAACCCAGTGCTCAATGGCATATTTCGCCAGCAGCCCGGAGTGGTACGCAGACCCACAAGCAACAACGAACACTTTCTGCACTTCACGGAGCTCATCCTCGGACAACCGCTGCTCGTCGAGAACAATCCGCCCATCTTGCAAGTGTCCCGCGAGTGTGTCGCGGATAGCGGAAGGCTGCTCATTGATCTCCTTCTCCATGAAGGAGTCATAGCCGCCCTTTTCAGCGGCCGCCAGATCCCAGTCAATGGTGAAGGGCTTGCCTTCTTGCTGGTTACCAAAAAAGTCCGTGAGGGTGTAGCCATCTTTCGTGATGGTCACCGCAGTGTCCTGCCCGATCTCCACCGCCTTGTTCGTGTACTCAATGAACGCGGCAACGTCGGAACCCAAGAACATTTCGTCCTGGCCGATGCCAATAATCAACGGCGACGACCGTCGGGCAGCAATAATGCGATCCGGGTAGTCAGCGTGTGTGAATAATAGGCTGAAAGCCCCTTCTAGCCGACGCAATACTGCCAGGACAGAGGCGTCAAAATCCCCCTTGTTCTGGCCTTGGTTGTATTCCAAAGCAACCAGGTGGGCTGCAACTTCCGAGTCGGTTTCGGACTTCAGTTCAATACCCGTGTTTTCAACTTCTTCCCTGAGGGCGGCGAAGTTTTCAATGATGCCGTTGTGGACGATGGCGACTTTGCCGTCGTAGGACAGGTGCGGGTGAGCATTAACATCGTTGGGCTGGCCGTGCGTTGCCCAGCGGGTGTGCCCAATTTCTGTGGTGCCGGTGAGGTGATCCGTACCGATGTGGTCGATAGCGTTGCGCAGGTTATCCAGCTTTCCTGCTTTTTTCTCTATGTTGATGGCGCCCCGGCCGTCGAGGACAGCGATCCCCGCGGAGTCATACCCCCGGTATTCCATCCGCTCAAGAGCCGCAAGGGCGATGTTGAGGGCCTGTTTACGGCCAACGTAACCGACAATTCCACACATGGGCACGATGATACTAATTTTTGTCGATACGGGCTGCTTCATCCACCCCATTCCGGTCGATATGTGGTGTCATCTCGACGTTTACCCCGCCCGTCGGTTACTGTTTTCTTGTGGCTGACAAACTTTCATCGCTCGTAGCTCATCTTGATAAACGTGGCCCACACCGGGTTTTAGTGGGAGACCTCGATTATGTCGGGATTCCCGGCAAGGTTTATCTCCCCGCCGACGGGAATAACGTCCCCGGTGTCGTCTTCGGTCATGACTGGATGACCGATATTTCTGCTTATCACGGCACTCTTCGCCATTTGGCGAGTTGGGGTATTGCCGTCGCTGCGCCGGATTCCGAAACTGGTTTCAAGCCGAACCCCGGTGCCTTCGCCAATGACCTGATGACCTGCATGTCTGTGATCTCGGGCGTCCAGATGGGCCAGGGTTCTATCACCGTTCATCCGGAGAAACTTGTGCTGGCGGGGCATGGTTTCGGCACGAGTGCTGCTGTTCTTGCCGCTGCCGGTGAGTGGGGTTCCTCGTCGTCCTCGGATTCCGAGGTGTCCGCACGTTCGGTCTCGGTGGGGTCCGGATCGGTGACCGCGTCCGCTACCCCGGGCCCGAAGGGTTTGACCGGTGTAGCTGCAGTTTTCCCGCGCAGCACGTCTCCACGGGCGTCGGACGCTGCTTCCAATATTGAGGTTCCCGGCCTTATTTTGGCCCCTGGCCAGGATTCTGTTCTTGTTGGCGACGAGTCCCTCCGCATTGCTGCAAAGTGGAAGGGCGATTCCTATTACCGACGCGTGAATAAGGCGTCGCAGTCGGTGATGTCGGAAAAGGTTGTGAAGAATATGGTGCTGGGGCTGGGGTCGCCCGGCTTTTCGCAGCGTGCGGCACTTCGCGGACTGATTGTCGCTTTTGTTCGCGCGACGGCGGAGGGCGACAAGAAGTACAGCGGCGTCCTGTCTGATGAGGACCTCAAGGGCACTGAGTTCTGGGATCGCGATGACATTGCGAAAGAGCTCCCCGAGAACGCCGATGTGATGGAACGGCTCCGCGACGCGCTGTAGTTGAGGCGCGCGGGGCTGGGCGATGGCGGCCAGGGCGGCCACACGCTGTGCCAGCCACGGGCGATGTCGGCCGAGGGGTGCGTCAGCTACGTATTGCCCGAATGCCCCCACCGCGAGAAGTGCCTTGTGTTCGTTGCGTATGAGAGCCACGGGAGTTGGCTGTCTGCGAGCCACGGGAGTTGTCAGCACTATCTTCATTGGTTGTCGTGGTACGCCCGAACGTGAAAGTTGAGTGGCCATCAGGAGCCTGATGCCGGCCTTTGCGCGTGGTCGCAAACGTGGTTTCTTTGCTGATGGCGCTGCTGGCCCCTTCCGCCTTCTGGGCCTGCTGAATAATTTCCTCGAGTTTCTTTACCCGTTCACCGTATTGACGGTGAAACTCCGCGAGGTTTTTATCCATTTCTGCCCGATGGGCGTCCACGATGGCCTGATACGCCGCACGGTAATTCTCGGTATTACTCACCATGCCCCTGCTTTCTCTACGGTGATGCCTAAGTGTGATGTTGTGTCGTCTGCTGTAGTGCCCGGCGCCGGTTCCTCTGGCTGATCGACGTGCGTTTCTTCTTCCGCGGCAGCCTCCAGTGGCTGCTGCACCGAGACGTCCATGCGAATAGAAGAAGGCCCTCTAGTTCCTTCTAGTCGGCCAGACTCCCCACCCGAAGGGAAAGAACTCTCCGGGGTTTTTGATTCCAGTCAGCCGTCCCTTGAGTGCTTTCAATGGTGAGACCACTGGCCATCTGCGTACATGTTCGTCCCGACGACGAAGCGTCCGACAGCTTCGGAGTCACTTTTTGCGCAGACTCAGCCTGCGACTGGTTCGCGGACGGCTGCTGCGACGGAACCGAGGAATCTCGCTCGATCGAAGGCTCCCCCTGAGTCGCGGGGTGCAACCGGTCCGAAGGTTCCACCCGCCCGGTGGACAGCTCACACGAGGATGGTGGCGTCGATGTCCCCGGCGAGACCGGCGTCGACGGTGAAGGACAAACACTTACTAGTGGTGACGATTCATTCCTCGGCACAACACTCGGCAGCGCATCCCCACCCCGTGATGTCACACCATCACAGTGCTGCAGAGGTTTCGGCGGCTCGACCGGGCATGCACCACACACGCTGACCTGCTCCGAGCAATGTGTCGATAATGTTCCCAACGCTTCACCGATCGCACGATCACGCGCCTTCACCTGGTTCAAAAGGAGCAAACCCGCTGCGTTCCCCACCTGCGTCAGCGCATGCATAGCGATCTTTTTCGCCGGCGAAGGCAAAGGCAAGATCAAGGGCAATCCCGTCTCCACCACCGTCGTAAATAAATCGACAACGTCCTCCATTGCCGAATCGGTATCTTCCATCACCGATTGCAGCGCATCCGCACACGCGTCACTGGATTCGGCTGTGGCCGAGTGGCCGTCGGCAAGAGAAATGAGCCACTCGCCGACCTTGTCCACCGCCTCGCTAATCAATCCTTCGGCGACGTCGACAAGTGAATCAGATGCCCGTCCACCACTGCTGCGCACCGCCATGAAATACGGGATCATGCGCCGTAATGTGTCGGCGCTCTCCCGCAAAGGATCCCACTCGACGCCCGACGCGCGCATGACATCAATTTTTAATTGGTTCCCAGACACCACCGGGTGATACAACACTCCGGAAAAAGCGGCTCCCAACATGAGAGCATGGCTTGCTGCCGAATACTCTGCCGCACAATCGATTTGCTGGGATAGGGTGCTCATCGCACCACCACCGACGCCACCGAGGGCTCCAGGTTCGCGAACGCGGCGGTACTGGCATCATCGGCCCCGACAATCTGGGAGACAACACTGTCCGCCGATAGCCCCTGAGCAGCGGCAACTTCACACGCCCGACGGGACAACTCTCGGAGTTGGTCCAGCTCCCCCGCAATAGCCAGCCCCTCCTGCACCCACGAAAAACCGGTATGCACGGGCATAAATGGCACTGGCGAGCCAACGATCACTGATTCGACATCCTGCCCCGCGCTCGCATACACCGACGAGCGCGCGGACGCCTCTGGTGCAGAGACAACAAGCTCCCCCATTACATCCCCCCTGAAATTCGTAGCGATTATTTCATGGCTGATGCCATGATCCCCACCGCAAAATTATGCCAGACTGCTGCGACATCGCCCACCCCTCACATCATCCGCACATAGTGCTATAGATCACACGGTCGCAGCGTATGCACTAGCTACACACTTGCGACGACGGCAGCCAACCGACCAGCGATTTTCCGCGCCGTGGCACCGTCGCCAGCTTCCACCATCACGCGGAAAAGTTCCTCCGTGCCGGACGGACGCAAAAGCACGCGCCCCGATTCGCCCAGTTCCTCTTCGGCCTCAGTGATCGCCGTCCGAACAGCCTCGTCATTGGTAATGGCCGCTTTGTCGGTGACCGGCACATTGATCAACGTCTGCGGGAGAACCCTCATCACCGACGCCAATTCGGACAGCGTCTTCCCAGTCTGAGCCATCCGTGCCATCACGCTCAGACCGGTGAGCGTCCCGTCCCCCGTCGTCCCGTGCTCGGGGATGACGATGTGCCCGGACTGTTCGCCGCCCAGGCTGTAATCACCGGCATTCAGGTCCGCGAGCACATAGCGGTCGCCGACCTTCGTCGTCCGGACCTCGATGCCCTGCTCTTTCATCGCAAGTTTGAGGCCAAGATTCGACATCACCGTTGCGACGAGTGTCGACTTCTTCAGCTCCCCGCCTTCTTTCATCGCGATCGCGAGGATCGCCATGATCTGGTCGCCGTCGACAACATTGCCTTCGGAATCAACGGCCAAACAACGGTCGGCATCGCCGTCGTGTGCTAGGCCCAGGTCAGCGTGGTGTTCCAACACAGCGCGGTGCAGAACATCGATATGCGTCGATCCGCAATTCTCATTGATATTGAACGCGTTGGGTTTATTAAAAATCGGGACAACATCGGCACCGGCAGCCTGATACGCCATGGGTGCAGCCGTCGACGCAGCACCATTAGCGCAATCCACCACAACACGAATTCCATCCAACGGCGTCGGCACAGCCCTCGCGAGGTGGAACAAATAGCGCTCCAAGGCGTCGGGGGATTCCTCGACAATACGACCAATCCCCGCCCCCGTCGGACCAGTCTCGGACAATTCCAACATGGTCGCTTCAATCTCCGCCTCGACCGCGTCGTCAAGTTTGAGACCACCAGCCGCGAAGAACTTGATCCCGTTATCCGGCATGGGGTTATGGCTTGCGGAAATAACAACGCCCATGTCAGCGCCATAATCATCGGTCAGAAACGCCACAGCAGGGGTTGGAATGACGCCCACGCGCAGGACGTCGACACCCTGGCTTGCCATCCCTGCCGACAACGCGGCAGACAACATCTCCCCCGACACACGCGGGTCACGCCCCACAACAGCGACAGGCCGACGGCCACCCTTCCGGTTGGCGGTCAGCACCTTCGCCGCAGCGGACCCCAACTTCATTGCCAACGGCGCAGTTAACGTCTTATTTGCAAGACCACGAACACCATCAGTGCCGAAGTAACGTCGTCCCATCTGGTCTACCCTTTCCCACTGTCCAGCATTGGCGTTTCGGTATGTGCGCTTCACAAGCCTAGCTACCGCCATCCGGCAGCCCGAGTTGGAGCGCTTACGCCCGGGATGCTTTATAACTGCGCCAACAGTCTAATAGGACAGGCCCCATAACACCGCACTGTGCAAAACAGGCTGTGGATAACTGCGTGTGCGTCCGCAAACTGTGGATAAGTGGCCCCCAATTCCGATTTGGTGTCGATCCACTACCAATATGTAGCCGGTGACCCGATATCCGTGACTAGATATGTAGCTAGTTCCCCGTTATCGCGCGCCACGATATACGCTATGTCATCGGCGCCGCTGTACTGTTGCGGATCTGCCTTTGCTCCTGTTGTTCACTTATCGACGTACCGGGAAGTTGTATGCCACGCCCCGTAGGAAAATCCACCTATCTCCCTGGTTTAGACGGCCTCCGCGCCATCGCTGTCATCGCTGTTCTGCTCTACCACCTGTCGGTTCCGTATTCCGACGGAGGGCTACTCGGTGTCGGCGTCTTTTTCACCCTGTCGGGGTATTTGATCACGTCGATCCTGGTCAGGCAATGGGACCGTGATGGTCGTATCAAGTTTGGCCAATTCTGGCTTCGACGTTTCCGCAGGCTGTTACCAGCGGTCATCACCGTTTTGATTACGGTCATGATGCTCACCGCGTTCCTCGACCACGGGAATTTAGCGAAGCGTGGTTGGGAAGCTCTTTCCGCGCTGTTCTATTACAACAACTGGTACGAGATCGTCGAAGGTGATTCGTACTTCGACATGTTTGGTGGGCCGCAACCGCTCAGCCACATGTGGTCACTGGCGGTGGAAGAGCAGTTCTATCTCGTGTGGCCGTTTGTGTTCACCGCCATCACTTTCCTGTGGCAGCGGCGCAAGCATTCGCACGGTTTCGCTGCTGTTACGTGCTTGATTCTTGCCGCTATTTCGGGCGCATGGATGGCCTACTTGGTCGAGCCCGGCGTCGATCACACTCGCGTGTACGAAGGAACGGATACTCGCGCATTAGGGCTGCTCATCGGCGCGTCCCTAGCTTTCGTGTGGAAGCCCGGCGTCGCCGCTTCCAACGCTTCGGGATCCGACAGCACACAAGCTTCAGGGGCCTGGCGTTCCAACGCACTCGCCCGCCATCTCCTTGACCTCGTCGGGCTGGCCGGTCTGGCCGTCGTCATTGTCATGATGGTTCGTACCGACGATAACGCCATATGGCTCTACCAGGGGGGATTCGCCGTTCTCGCCCTGGCCACTGCGGCGGCTCTACTCCCTCTTGCCGACGAGCACTCGTGGATGACCCGCATCGTTGGTCTTCCGCCTCTACGCTGGCTGGGCGAGCGCTCCTACGGGATCTACCTCTGGCACATGCCTGTTATCGTGTTCGCGCCCGATGGGTTCGTCGAGAATCACCTGATTATTGCAGGGCCCGTGCTGTCCGCGGTATCTGTCATTCTGGCTGCTGTGTCCTGGACCTTGATCGAGGACCCGATCCGCCGGCATGGGGTTGTTGCACTGGCACGTAAGTGGTGGTCAGGCTGCGTGTCGGAAAACGCATCCGGCACTGCAGCGAGCCCGGCAGTCTCTCGCCGACGGGGGACGCCGCCGGTCCTCACCGGGGTTGCCTCGGTCATCCTTCTCGCGATTCTCGCCGCCGGATTGCCTAAAGCTCTTGCCGACGGGTCGAATGGCTCCTCGTCCAACGACCCGATGGCAGCGATCGGCGGGAGTGGTACCGATGGGGCGGTCAAAGTCGGTGGAGACAACGGTAATGAGCAGAGAAACGGTGCCGACAAACCCGACGCAGCGTCGGCAAGCGATAAAGACGGTAAAGACACTGCTCAAGGGCGAAATGCCAACGCCGAAATTGACTGCTCAACGGTGATCCATATTGGCGATTCCACCTCTATCGCGCTTAATTCGCCCGACTACCTGCCGGATCCGACGGACCGTGTGGGCGCGCAATACAAGTGTGTGGGCGCGAAGGATGTGTACCTGGACATCAAGGGCGCGCGGGCTGTCATCGAGCGGTATAAAGATGATCCCAACGCCACGGAAGTCGTCACCAACATGGAGAGCCACCACTACAAAGACGCGTGCTGGGTGATGGCGATCGGGACGAACGACGCCGCTAACGTCACCGCTGGCAATCAGACGTCGGCAGAGGACCGTATCCGCACGATTATGGACATTGTCAAGGACGAGAAGCACGTGCTGTGGCCGACGGTGAAGACTGTGAACGCTGCCCAGTCCGCCTACTCTAACTCCGGTATGCAGCATTATGACGAGGCGCTGCGGAAGATGTGCAAGAAGTACCCCAACCTGCGCCTTTACGATTGGGCCGGTGAAGTGCAAGATGACTGGTTCATTGACGACGGGATCCATCCGAATACCGTGGGCGCCAAGGAAAAAGGTCGACGTTTTGCCGACGCGCTGACACAGGCATTCCCGAAGGGGAAGAAGCCCGCCAGCCAGTGCACGGTCGGTAGCGGCGACTGAGCGTTCTAATTAACCCGTCGGCGCATACACCGTCGGGTTCATACGTCGTCGTCGATATAGATATAGGAAAATCCCTTGCTCTGCCGAATTGAGTGGCAGGACAAGGGGTTGTGCGCGTCCAACGCAACCCGGAACAAGCCGGGTAAGCGATATTTAACGCTTGGAGTACTGCGGAGCGCGACGAGCTTTGTGCAGACCAGCCTTCTTGCGCTCAACCTCGCGAGCATCGCGGGTGAGGAAGCCAGCCTTCTTGAGGGCGCTGCGGTCAGCCGGGTTGTAGGCGTTCAGCGCACGGGCGATCGCCAGGCGGAAAGCGCCAGCCTGACCCGAGGGGCCACCGCCCTTGAGGTTCGCCTTGATGTCGAACTGGCCCTCACACTCAATGAGGGTGAGAGGAGCCTTGATGAGCTGCTGGTGCAGCTTGTTCGGGAAGTAATCTTCCAGGGCGCGGCCGTTACAGGTGAACTCGCCGGAGCCGGCGGTCATGACGACGCGAACAACGGCGCGCTTACGACGACCCACGGTCTGGATCGGGAAGTCGCGCTGCTCGGGCTCAACAACTGCTTCTTCTTCAACCTCAGTGGCGACGGAATCGCCGATGGTGGAAACGAACTCTTCGCTCGCTGCCTGAGCGGCGATGAAGTCGGCCTCGTTGGCCTCGTCCTGAATCTGGTTTTCGGTGTTCTCGCTCACTACTGTGCCACCTGCTTGATCTCGTAGTTCTCGGGCTTCTGGGCAGCGTGACGGTGCTCGCTACCTGCGTACACGTGAAGCTTCTTGATAGATGCGCGGGAAAGCTTGTTGTGCGGCATCATACCGGCGATAGCTTCTTCGATGACGCGTTCCGGGTGCACCTCGAGCGAACGACCCAGGGTCATGGTGGTCAGACCACCCGGGTATCCGGAGTGACGGTAACGGAACTCACGCTCGCGCTTATTTGATGAAACGCGAACCTTATCGGCGTTGATGATGATGACGTGGTCGCCACAGTCAACGTTCGGCGCAAAAATCGGCTTACGCTTGCCGCGCAGCAGGTCAGCAGCCTCAACAGCGAGGCGGCCGAGCACCACGTCGGCGGCGTCGATGACGTACCACTTACGGGTAATGTCACCGCTCTTCGGGTGGAAAGTAGACAACATGACTCCTTGAAAGTCTGTCTGGAACTGCCAGCCACAAAATTGAACAGGCTAACTACCGTCAGTCTGCTGCCGCGGCGGCCGGTGGAGACCCGCGACTCGTGTCACATTGCCAATGTGGCGTTGTATCAGCGTCAACGGCGCGGAAATCGTAGTTCCTATCACTGAATCAACGCTACATCGACAACTCGACACACAGATAGTTGAGAGTACCGGAATAGGTGTGGGCAGTTCAAGTGAGCGGGCGTTATCCGTGGCCGGGCGTTATGCGGGGCTGGCCGACGCTCGTTATGTGACGAGTCCGCTCTCCCCTTCGCGGGTGCCTTCTCTCCCTTAACGCAGAGCTTCCTGCAGCACTGTGGCAAACCGCTCCATCCCCGTCTTCATCACCGGGATGCTATTCCCCGCGAAGGAAAAGCGTATGGAGAGCTGCCCTTCCAGCTTCGTGTCCGCGTTGATCGTCGTACTGTCTTTTCTTTCGACGTTTCGGTAGACCGAGGTCGGTTGAGAGTCGTGTGGGAAAAATTCCGTGCCCGGAACGAAAGCGATCTCGTGTTCTATTGCGTCGTCGATGAGCGACAGCGTATTCACCTGAGGACGTAATTCGTCCGGGAAATCTATCCACACGAACATGCCGCCATCGGGGTCGGTGATGTGCGTCCCGTCGGGAACGATATCGAGTAATTCCGTGCGCAGGGCATTGCATCGTGCCTGGTAGGTTGACCGCATCGTGTTCAAGGCGCGGTCGCGGGAGGAGACGCCGTCCGGTTCTACCCTGTCGAGCCACAGTGCGGCAGCGCGCTGGTCAATCACAGACCCGTGCAGCGTCGAAACTTGTTTGGCAACCACCATTGGTTGGAGTAGCCAATTTGGTAGCAGGGCGGCTCCGATGCGGAACGCTGGTGACAGGAATTTCGACAAGCTGGCCAAGTAGACCGCGCCGGATTCGGACTCGTACGTATGAGAGAGCGGTTCGCGCGCGTTCCCGTCGAAGGCTAAGGGCGAATACGCGTCGTCCTCAACCAGTAAACTGCGGTGATCTGCCAGAACGCGCCGCACTTCATCTTTCCGACGCTCGCTCATTGAGCGGCCGGTGGGGTTTTGAAAGACCGGGATGAGGTAGGTGATGACGGGGTCGTAGTCCCGTAGTGCGCGCTCGAGTTCCGAGGGGATGATGCCGTTATCGTCGCAGGGCACGGGGATGACCCGCGCTCCGGTCATGGTGAATGCTTGGATGGCCGCGGGGTAGGTGGGGGCTTCGACCAGGACCGTGTCCCCTGGGTTGATGATGACGCGGGCGAGTAAAAACAGTATTTCTTGGCTGCCGGTGGAGATGAGGATGTTGTCCGCGCGGGCGGGCAGGTGCCGACGTTGCATTTCCCGAGCCATTGCTTGCCGAAGTTCGGGTTCGCCTTCTGTCACGGAGTATTGGAAGACGTCCGGCCCGCTGTCGTCTAGCACCGTTCGGACGCATTCCGTGATGCCCGATGTGTCCAGGAGTGTGGGGTCCGGGGCTCCGCCGGCGAAGCTGATGAAGTCGTCGTGGCTGATGTATCCCAGGAGGTCTCGGGTCATGGAGCGGGCGACGTGGGAGAATTCGCGGTTGAGCGGTAGCAATGGGTTCCTCTGGGTCGGTCGGTCTGTCGTCAAAGTGTCAGGAGGACACGAGCGGGTTTATTTGGGCTTCGGGGATTTCTGATCCCTTGTTGGCCCACGCATCCATGATTGTTTTCATGGTGCCATTATCAATGAGCTCTTGTGTGGCGGCTCGAATGGCTTCTGCCAGGGGGCGATTGTTTTGCGAAACGATCGCTGCCTTGGGTGCCCGGTTCACAATGCTGCCGACCGTGTCGAGGCGCCCTTGGGATTGGTTCACTGCGTAGGACACTATCGGCGAATCTGCCACCACGACGTCGGCTTTTCTTCCCACGACTGCCGTGGACGCGTCGGTTTGGTTTTTGTAGCTTTGGATGGTCAGCTTTTCGCCACTTCCGCAGTGGGATGCTTCTTCGGTCACAACTTCTTCGTGCAGGGACCCTGTTTGCACTGCTACGGAGTGCCCGCACAGATGCTCCGGGTCAACGTTTTTGGGGTTACCTTTGGCGACGCCGAATGCTCGCCCGGAGTCATACAAGCTGACCATGTTCACTTGTTTCATTCGCTCTTTATTGATGGTGAATGCGGAGATTCCGGCGTCGAATTTCGTGCCGACGGACGGGACGATGCTGTCGAATGTTGAGTTGCGAATGTCTGCTTGGAGCCCCATCACGCGCGCGAGTGCCCGCGTGAGGTCTATTTCGAATCCTTCGAGGGTTTTGCCATCGGAGCCGACGAATTCGGCGGGCGCATAGTCGGCCGAGGTCCCGACGATGAGAGTTCCGCGAGACTTGATCGGCTCTGGCACTGTCTTCGCGATGTCATCGTTGGTGGTGAGGGCATCGATTGTGGATGCTATTGCGTTATTTCCGGTTGGGCTTTCTTCGGATTTATATGTGCAGCCGGATAGCACTCCTGCGATAACGAGCGTTAGTGCTGCAACGATGGTGGCGCGGTGGCTGGCGTGTTGACTGTCGCGCTGGGGTTTATGCGTCATCATCTGGCTTGGGGTTGAGTTGCGATTCGGAAATGAAGGAATCTTCGGTTCCCCATTTGGCCAGGATTTTCTTCATCGTCCCGTCGTCGATGAGCTTTTGGATGGCGGCATGGATGGCGTCGGCAAGTTGGGTGTCATTCTTGGCGACGATGGCGGCTTTAGGAGTGGAGTCGACGACCTTTCCGATCGGCTGGACGCGCCCTTTGGATTGCTTCTCTGCATAGTCGACGACGGGCGAGTCGGAGAACCAGAGGTCGGCTTTCCCTCCAGCGACGGCGGTGGCGACGTCGGCGGAGTTTTTGTACGACTGGATCGTGACTCCCTTTTTGCCGTTGTGCTTGCACTCGTCGTTCTTGTCGTTGGCCATTTCTTCGTAGACGGACCCGGTGAGGACGGCGACGGAGTCACCACAAATGTCGCTGGGGTCGATGTCCCGTGGGTTGTCTTTGAGGACGGAGTATTTCGTCCCCGATGTATACAACGTGACCATGTTGGTGTGTTCGAGGCGTTCGGGTTTCACATCGAACGACGAGAATCCTGCGTCGTATTTGGTGCCGACGGATGCCACGAGGCTGTCGAAGCTTGCGTTGGTGAATTGCGTGGTGAGCCCGAAGAGGTCTCCTACGGCTTTGGCCATGTCGATTTCGGCGCCTTCGATGGTTTTCCCATCGTTTCCGATGAATTCGAGTGGGGCGAAGTCCGCCGACGTTCCCACGGTGAAAGTGCCTTTTTGTTTCAGCGCTGCGGGTATGGAGTTAGCGATGGCGTCGTCTTTAGGAACTGAGATCGTTTCGGTGGGGTCGTCGGATGTTCCTGCTCCTTCGGAGTTGTAGGTACATCCGGCAACACTGACGCCGACGAGGGTTGCGCACGTTCCCAGTGTGGCGACAGTGCGGGCCAGCGTGTAGGGCCGTTGTGTGCCCGCGGCTGATTGTCCCGGTGCCGTTGACCGACGGTGGGTCGCTGTGCGCGGGAAGCTGGACCGCACTGAACGCAGAAAATTCATTCCTTGAATTTTATTTACCGTTTTCGTGCAGTTCAACTGTGATGATGAATAATCACTGCATGAATTGGTGAATTTCTCCATTGGCGACTTCCACGCTGCCCCTCATCAACCCACCTGTGCGTCCTTAGGATTTACGCTAAGGGATTTACGCTAACTCCAGGATGCTGCAGCCGAGCGGTTGATATCGCTCATGGAATCATTGCTGTCTGCCACTGCCCGCGCAATGGTGGCGAGGATTTGGTTGAGGTCGGCTGCGGCGGTGTCCCATTGTTGCTGGGCTGCCTGATATGCGGATGCAGATTCACCGGTCCAGGTGCTGACCATGGGCGCTAGTTGGCTTTTGAGCTCATCGAGTAAGCCGTTGATACGTGCTGATGTTTGGGTGATGTCTCCGCTGGCTGCTGCGATGTCGCCGAAGCTGTAGTGGATCATGTCGGTGCTCATAGTGCTGCTCTCTTTCTTTCCTATGTCTTTTCGTGGTTGGTCAGGGTGCTGGCGCGAAGGTTTTATAGAGACAAGCCGCCTAGCTGGGTGAATGATGCGGCGTTCTGTTCTTCGGTGGTGGCGAATGCTGAGGCGTTCGCGCGAATGTTGTCTGATATGGAGCTCAGTGCTTCACGGAGCCGAAGCGCGGCGTCGTTCCATTGGGCCATGAGTTCGCCGAAGGCGACGCTGGCGTTTCCTTTCCACGCTCCCGCTACGCCGTCGACAGTGCCTTGTAGGCGTTGAAGTTCTGCTTGGACTTGGTCATTGACGGCATCCACTTTTCCAGCCGTCGTGGTCATCAGTTCGTGTTCGGTAGCAAAAAGCCCGCTCATTGGTTCCCCCGTCTTAGTGAAATGTGTTGGTATCGAATCCCGCCCCACCACAGCCTCGTTACAGTCCCGAGTTTTTCCGTGGTGTTGTGGCGGTGTATGAGTACAGACTCATCAGTCGTCAATCGGTTCCCAGCTATTTAATATTTTTTCCGGCGGGTGCCTTTTCGCACCTACGATTAACTGCCTTGACCTCATATGCTGGGCAGATACACCTACTGGCATGGATTTCCGCATCATGAGGGCATGACTTCTGCACTGCGCGCGGCGGTCGAACATGCCGCTGTGCGTTTCGCGGTGAGCTCCCCTTTCCATTGGCATCCGACGCTGACTTGTTTTCCTTCTTGCAAGAATGTCGTCCACTGAACCACCGATCCGCCTTCTGGGCGTTCTTCGTAGCTCACGGCACCTTGCCGCCACGCGGATTCGGGCGCGTAGTTGGAGAACTCAGCACGGGTTTGGACCATTGATTCGACGTGTTCACGGAGGTGTGCGTCGGTCACGTCTGGTTGGACGGGATGCCCTGAGACCAGGATCCGTATGTCTTCATCCGCAGGGTCTTCCAAAATAAGACGCTCTGGCGTCGACGAGTGAGACCGTATCCATCCAGAGGTCAGGGCTGCCCGCACAATTCCGTTATCGACGATTCCGCCTGGATGATCGTGGTGGTCGCTACTTGCTGGGGTGGCGGATAGTGCTGTTTGGCCCCCGGTTGCGTCGTTCCCCTCTGCCCGTTCATCGCTATCAATGTGTTGAGAGTTGGCCTCTGCTTGATTCGCTTGCTCATGATTTCCGCCGCTGCGCAGCGTGACGGCGAGAGCTGTCCCTATGAGAACAAGGGTGCACATGGTGACCGCGAGCGCATTGCGGTGGCGGAGTAGGAAACCTCCACGGCGATAATCCCGGCGCGGCGGAAGAAGGTCGGTTGTCTTTCGTTTTGTGGGGTTTGGTGAACCATCCTTATCCGTCCGCACCCTGGTGGGAGGATTCTGTTGGGTTCGCCCTCCCCGGGGCAACGCGGTGTCATCTCCGCTGCGATTCGTTTCGTTCCCGGCGCGATACGCCTCGCTGCTCATAGGGCGAACATCGTTGTGTGAATCGCGCGAGAGGGCTCCGGCCATACGTGCCGAAATCTCTATCTCTTCGATGCCGACTCGCATCGCCGGAATGGACGCCTCATTCAGCTTCTCCAGGGCATATTCAACAAGTTCAGCGCCCCGACCGGGCTTATCTGTAGCCTTGTCTGTAGCAACGACAAGGACTTCGACGCCCTCGGGTCCGATCAGGTCTCGTTCACGCGAACTCGGGACTCGGCCGGTCTCCACGGCAGATTCGATTTCTGCACTGACGACGGCGATCAGGGGGTCCATGAAGGACTTTCCGTCGCCAATGGGGACGAGGTCGGTCATTGCTTCGTCGGCAGGAAGAGTCAGTGCTGTCAGCCCCGCGTATTGCCCTGCGATGTGAAGGACGAACGAAATAGGGCGAAGAGCAGGCTCAATGCTACAGAGCGCGTCGGACATCGGGAGAATGGTTGGAGCGTTCTCTGTTAACGCCGAGCGTGCGAAGGAAGGATCAGTATCCGGATGTTGGTATCGCTGTGCATCATCGTCGATGTAGTTATCAGCCCACCGCTTCCGACGAAGTAGCCCCCACCATGACGGGCACAAAACAATGCGTTGTTCGGTTCGGCTGTTACGCCCGATGGACACGACGTCCGGGACGCTCTGGCCTCGGCTGGACTCGGTGTGTCTCTTTATACGAGCCTGATGATTATCTGGAGGCATCGTCGACGTAAAGCTTGGTGGCGCGTAGTTCCTTGTCGTCGTACTCACAGTCACGTAGTTCCCCCTTATGTCTCAACCCCGTTTAATTTTTCGGTGCTATTTCTGTTCGGTGTTATTACTGTCTGCCGTGGTGGTTTCGGCTGCATCGGCGTCATCCGTATCAGCCGCGTTTGTGTCATCCGCATTAGTGCCGGCAAGACTACATTTCTTGTCCCCGTCCTCAGCACTGTCCTCCGGTGAAAGCTGCGCGCGTGCGAAATGAATTTCGCTGGTCGTCCCGTTGACAACGATGTGTGCGCGGCCTGGAAGAGCTGGCCGTAATGGCACCCCGAATAATGGGCCATCGTCTTTATCCGCGGAGAGCAGCACGACTACACCGTTGATGGCACGCATTCCTGCGAGCAGAGGATCGTGAGCTGCGCGCATCATTCCTGATGCCCGTCGCGCCACAACAATATGCACCCCGATATCGCGAGCATGCGGGAGCACACTGACAAATCCACTCATGACGGATGGCGAAATCGTGAGAAGGTCGTAATCGTCGATAAGAAGAAAAATCTCTGGGCCGGACCACCACGATCTGTTCTTCAGTTCCTGCGGAGTGATGGAATCACCAGGTAAGCGCATGTTCATGGTGGTGGTCAGCTGGGCAATCAAAGTGTCTGCGGCGGAGGGTGTCGAGGCGTATCCGGCGTCATAATCGCTCGGGACTTCTGCCAGCAAGGTTCGTCGTGGATCAATGACGACGATGGCCGCGGTTGGCACATCATCCGTGCTTGTTTCATCAACTTTGGTTGGCGCATCAGCTGCAGAGCCATCGGCTTTCGCGTCCTGATCCGTCGCGGGTTTCTTCCCAAAACCTTTCGGCTTATACGCGCTTGTAATTCCGTGGATGAGCGAGCGAAGCGTCATTGTTCGTCCACTCTCCCCTTTTCCGACGATGAGCATCGCCGGGTTTGCCACCGTCGACCACGACCACGTTGATAGACGCGCGCTCTCGCGGCCCATCGCGATCGCTGGAGGAAGAACGGGGTCGAGTTCATCGCGGGTGAGGACGTCCGGAAGAACCCGTAGCGCGGGAACTCGAGTATCTCCTCGTTGCGCTGCTATGCGCGTCACCTCGGCAATATCTTGGTTCGTTGAGTGAACGACCAAGGCATGAAGGCCGGTCCCCTTCCATTTCACAATTGCGCGACCTGGATGGCTGGGTATCCGTTCAGATAGTTTCCTATCGATCAGTGACTCCAGGGGGTCCCCCAGCGATAATTCAATTTTCGTTCCGAGTAAGTCACGGATCTGGGGCCGCAGTGCGGACCATCTATTGGCCGTAATAATGACATGAATTCCTACCGAGAGGCCGTCTGCAATGAGGAGCCCGAGAGCATCGGCCACGTCTGGGAAATCTGTCGTTATGACGTGCCACCCGTCGATGACCACGAAAATGTCGCTAAGCCCGTGGTCGCGGGCAGCATCGACGCTGGACCATCCCTGCCGGAGCCATTCCTCTCGACGGTCCTCGGCCAACACAGCGACTTCATTGACCAGCCGAAGGATGCGGTCTTGTTCATGCCGGTGAACCACGGCGACCGTGTGCGGCAATCGTTCCAGAGTTCCTAGGCCGGATCCGCCCATGTCCAGGACATAAAACTGTGCCTGATCACTGGTACGGGACAACGCCAACGTCGTGACCACACTTCGCGCCGCGGTTGTTGTTCCTGACTGCGGGCCACCAATAATGCCGACGTGCCCAGCTGATCCCCGCAGATCGATGGTCCATGGGATTTGACGTTGAGTCCGTGGTGCGTCGATCAGGCCGATCGTTATATGAAGACCTTCGTTGGAACAGGTGTGGTCACGTGTGAGACGACGAGTCCGAGTATTCAATTCGGACATGGTTAAGACGTCAGGTAAGGGCGACAGCCATATCGTTCGGGCAGGTACAAAGCGCGCCACCTCCGATGCGCAGGGTCCGTCGATACTCAATCTGTCAATGGCAGTGCGCAGAATCGTTGAGGGCTGTGGCGACGCTTTCGCCGGAACAGAGGAACCAGCAGCCTCCGATGCAACCGAACCATTCCAGCGTCGGGACAGATAGGCGGCACGAAATGCGGTAATGGAATCTCCACCCACTCGCGCGAGACCATAACCGGGTTCCTTGGGAAGAGTGTGGGCGTCGTTGACGCCAAGAACAATCCTCGACTCCCCAGCAGAAAATGTGCGAAGCCCGATGCGGTAACTCAGATGGGCATCGAGCCCCCGCAATCGTCCTTCTTCCAGGCGCTGCGTCGCTAAAAGAAGGTGGACCCCCAGAGAGCGCCCCAATCGTCCAATCGCCACAAAAGTGTCGATGAAACCAGGATGTGCACTCAATAATTCCGAGAATTCATCAATAATGATGACGAGTGCCGGCAGAGGCGGATAACCACTGTCATCGGCAGTTCCGCGACCAGCACATTGACGCCGCATATCGGTGTATTCCACCGAGGACGACACCCCGTGCGCGCGAAGGAATTCTTGACGCCGGGTCAACTCCCCCTGGAGGGCATCCTCCATACGATCAACAAGCGCGGATTCGTCGTCCAAGTTCGTGATCACCGCTGCAACATGGGGCAACCGTTCCATGCCTATGAACGTCGCGCCGCCTTTGAAATCAACGAGAACGAGGTTGAGCTGTTCAGGTGAATGCGACGCCACAAGCGAAAGCACCAAGGTTCGTAATAATTCGCTCTTGCCCGAGCCGGTCGCGCCGACGCATAAACCGTGAGGCCCCGACCCTCCCTCGGCGGATTCTTTGATGTCCAGGTAGAAGGGGTCTCCGTCACTGTTGAGGCCCAATGGGATGCGAAGACGCTCCGCTCCCCGCTTCTCAGTCCATGCCGACGACGGTGAGACCAGAAGAGGTGTCGCCACACCGAGCACAAGTTCTACTTCGTCGATTCCTTCCGAGGAGTGCTGAGCGAGCACGGCATCTGTCGGCCGCGTGTACCGTGCCATCGAGCGGGCGAGAACATCAAGTTCCTGCTCAGAAAGCGTATCGGCCTGGGCAAATGTATCCAGGCCCGACGTCGTTAATGCAGAAATCATTCCATGATCGGCTCGAAGCGCGATGCCCTCGTCTGCCGCGTGAGCCTCCCACTGGTCCATCACATGCCGACGCTGCTGGCGCTGGGTCTCCGACATCACATCCTCGTCAGGCGTGCCGACGACAATCACGCTGGCCACCGCTGGGTGATGGGCAACGGCGAGAGGCGCAGCACCGTCGATAATGAGAAGAACTTGAGGCCCGGAGTCATCTCGAGAGCCAGAGGCCCCAGACATATCCGACCACAATTCATCCAAGGCCTTCACGACTTCCTCGGGATCGGAGAACGCCTCCTGACCGTCCGAATGGGGAATCCATGGCAGCCACGGCCACGATCGCGGATGGCCGCACACCATAATCTGCACAGCCTCCGGACCATGCAGAGTGATTAGCTGGGCCAGCAGAGAGCGAACAACTTTCCGCCCGTCGGCTCCACCGATGTACACCGTCGAAAAGTCACCCAGTGCCAGGCACACAGGAACATCTGAGAGCACCAATGATTCTCTGAGCGCGCGGCGCAAGGCCAGGGCACAAATCGGATCAATATCTTCCACCGCATTGGTTTCCCCAATACTCACGTGGGTTCGCGCACGTTGAGACGCTGTTCCGATGCGCACATGGGCAAAATCGTCGTCGTACCGACCCCGCTCCCACATGCGGTTACTTCCCACAAAAAGCATCAAGGCATGAGGATCGGGATCCACAACCTCCATCATGGAGCGCTGCTGTTCAGCGTCTTCCCTGGATTCTCGGCGACATCGATCAATGTGCCTCAGATACACGCGGCGTCGCTCGTCGACAGACTGAGCCTGATTCCCTGTCACCATCCCCACCATGGACGCAACCATGATCAGCGGGAAAAGGTAAGTCATAGGGTTGGCCGCGTTTCCGGAAACAACCATGATGGCGACCATCCCGAGCACCGCAACCACCATCACTAAAGGCAAAAGCCGACGAAAAAGCGGCTGCTGAGGGGAACGCGGGGCCTCGGGCGGCTGATCGACAGGGATCTCACGAGGTTCTGGAAGCTCCGGGCACCATCTGTCGGCATAAGGAGCGACTGTCTGCATCGACGTCGCCGTGGAAGATTCATCTTTCCCGTCGGCACGCTCAGGTGAACGACGCACCACCGACTGCCCGGATGAATTCCCCACTGACTGCCCCCTAGCCACCTGCGGCTGATCACGATATACACAGCATGGATCCCCTCAGGCTGTGCAATGTGGGTAGTATATGCGAAACTTGTTATCCGGCATAGCATTTGGGGGAAATGGGGGATACATGCCATACACAAACACGCACGATTTTCGCAGTTCAACCGCATATCAAGCGGGGGAAGACAACGAATTAACGACGAGCCCACGGATTGATCTAACGCGAACACGAATACGTATCATTCTTGAGCTGCCCGATGAATCATTCGCAAGTTTAGGCTTTCAGCAAAACGATAGCGGTGAAAGAAATGAATCGGCGAGCAATGATGACCGTGAATTATCTATTTACCCTACTGACTTTTCAGCGCCTAACTCTTTATTCAGTAACCTTCTAAACGACGACGATATCCACGAACCTCTCCACCGACAGTGTCTCGATGTCACGGTGCTTACCCACCAGCCCGCCACAGAATTAATCTGCGACCTGGTGGATTCTCTTCGGGAACGACAGGTTCTTGATACCACTGCCCCACCAACACCGTGGAGGCTTATAACCAGTAATGGCCGAGCTATTCAGTATGACGCATCATTGGCGGATTATGGGGTTCAACCAGGCGATACGCTCTTGCTAACCACGCGTCCGTGGTCCGGCCACGATATTCACATCACCACAGCGGAAGCTCTATCTCAATCCGGCGACAACCACTTTTTCGGTCACATCGTTAACCGCGGAATCTTACCCATCACGATTATGATCTTGGTGGCATTGTCACTTATTCCCCAACTGGTCAACGTGATTTCCAAGAATTGGGGCCTCTGGGACGAAATTACGTCGATCACCCGACATAATCCCCCCTTGGCCTCCCCGGATGGGCATGGGTACTTTTTATCTCTCTTCGCTTATTCATCACTATTTCCGTGGTGGTGTCTCGTCGCTGTTGCTTTACTCTCCTCTTCTTTTTGCGTATTTCTTGCTTATATTAAGACTCACCACACAATAAAACCCTCGGGTATCAATGGGAACGGAAAAAAGGATACAAACTATCCATCACAACCTGACGGGCGATATGCATCCTTGTGGGCTCGGAATTCTCCCCCGCATAGTTCCTACGTCCTCGAGTCAACAGCATTGTGGTGGGCGGCTGCATGGGCGCTGGGCTCTCTGAGCTGGTCATCTCCCTGGATGGCGGTATCCCTCGGCTGTCTCTGCACAGCATTGGTATGCGGAGCAGTAACCTACTTCCATCTCAGCGTTTATAAGAAAAATTCCGCAGCAGTGGTGGGCAATTCAATCGGGAGAATTCCAGGCGCGATTAATAAATCATCAGACATCATTTCCGCCATCGCCCTCCTCATGTTTTCCGGGATCATGGTTCTCCCGCTGGGGCTAACTTTCTTCTCCTTCGTGAACCCTCAAGTCGTGTTTTGTGTCTGGCTGCTGCTCGCACTTTTCATCCATTCGTGGACCGGGATGCTCGCACTCCGGTGCGCTGGGGTTCGCCCGGACCCTGTCCCGTCGACGGGGAGTGAGCTCGATGAGGCCGATAGCCCACCTCTGCCCGATCGCCCACACCGTGTCCACCTGGCGCATGCCATTCATACGGGCATGTCCACAGGCTGCGCGGCCGTCATCGTTCTTTCTGCTCTATGCCTCGCGTGGTCATCTCCATCGGCGGGAACAGCGTCGCTCATCCTGGTGATTGCCATCGCGGAGGGGCTTCGCGCGCGTCTGCAAGCTCGATATTCAGTTCAGGCTTTGGCTCGAGCAACGTCGCTCGCGTGCCTCGCCATTACGTCACTGACTCTGTTTTTGGCTGATTATCCCGTCGGGACGATGCACACGGTGGCTCTAGCAGCCGGAACGTCTGTTTTCGCCTTACTGTTAGTTATTCCCGTCCTGCCGCAATGGAGAGTAACGGACCCCACGATTCAGAAGGCGATTGAGATTATGGAAGCCATCATGACGGCGGCGGCGATCCCTCTCGCTTTGTGGGTGGCTGGGATTTTCACCGTTATTCGTGGGCTGGGGTAACCGCCATGCCACACTCTGTGAAGGCCGCCAACTCCGCCCGTTTCCCATACGACTCCTCATCTACCAGCCAGAAAGGCGGTGCTTCTTCACGACGTGCCCTCGCGTCCCTTTGCGTCACGATCGGGGTTTTATCGTCGACGATCATCGATTCTCCCTGGTCAGTCGGACCTCCATGGTCATACGCTGCCGACGTCGACACTCGTGAAAACCAATGTTCACGCGGTTTGACGGAGATCGAGTTAGCCCGGCGCGGTTTCGCCACGGATATGCTTACTCCCGTGGATTCCTTGCCTTCATTGGCCGAGGCCCAGCGTTTGGCAACGGGGCGGGGAATCACGGTGGCCGTCATTGATACGGGGGTGAATCGCCATGTCGATCTCCCGACGCTGGTCGGTGGCGGGGATCTCTTGGGAGACACCGATGGCACTGAGGATTGCGATCTACACGGAACAATCGTCGGCACGATTATCGCTGGTCACGGACGTGCCCGTGGGGTAGCTCCAGATGTTGAATTGTTGTCGATACGACAAACGAGCGCTCACGCCCAGCCACGTCCTCGCTCTAGCGAAGGCGAAGGCGAAGGCGGGCAGCCTGCGTCTCCTTCAACCGGGTCCCCGAAAACGGGCACCTTAACTGGTGTTGCGGACGCTATTAATAGGAGTGTCGACGCTCATGCGCGCGTGATCAATATTTCGGTCGCTGCCTGCACAGATCCACGGATGGAGCCCGAGGGGATCGAGCATCTTCGCGGTTCGCTGGATCGTGCCGAGAGCGCCGGGGTGACGGTAGTCGCGGCGGCGGGGAATTCCACTGGTCCGTGTCATGATGGAATGAATGCTTATCCTGCCCATGAACCGACGGTGATCTCGGTGGGGGCCGTCGGTGGTGATCGTCATCGGCGGGCGGATTATGCCCTCGCCGGCGGCGATATTACGGCCCCCGGTGGCCCTGTGATGGGCCCTCAACTGGGGTCATCGCCGATTATGGCGGCCACTGATCCTGCGGAGATTCAGCGGAATCCTGCCATGGCGGAGGAACCAACCCCTCAGCCTTTTGTCGGGACGAGCTTTTCTGCACCGCTCGTGTCGGGCACGGTGGCCTTGATGCTGGAGGTTGCTCCGCATTTGAGTCCTTCTGATGTTCGTCAGATTCTTGCAGCGACGGCAACGCCGGGGGCTGGGTCCCAGGCGGGGATGGTTCATCCTGCTCGGGCGGTGGGGATGGCGCGTCGGCACGCGGAGTCTGGCGGTGTGATCCCCACGGAGTCTCGGGAAGCGTCCGATCCTGACATCACCGTTCCCGCTGCTGCTCATCGTTCCCACCGCCGCATGGTGATGACCGTGATTGCGATCCCGTTTACGATTCTGTGTGCGGTGGGTGCCGCGGTCATGGTTGCTCGGCGGCGACAATAATTTTTGACGCGCGATCGCGGGATAGGCTTTCTCCCTCGGCAAGATGCCGGACTACTGACCACGGTGCCACCGTGGGGGTACGAAATCCCAGGATCTGCAGTGTTTCCAATGAATCGACCGCAAAGCGTCGACCGTCCGAACTCACGATCGCATACCCCGAGCCGGTATCAACGGCCACCGCGTGAGCCGGCCCGGAGTAATAATCGGCAGTCCGTGGAGTGAGCCGCTCTTCCTCTTTCTTGCCGACGGCCACCGCCTGTTCCGCCTGAACGACAGGCACTGCACCATGCGGGAAGGTTGTCGCCTCCGACCACGTGAGAATATCGGCGTCGCCCACCTCTGTGGATTCAGCATCGGTTGCGGGTCGCTGCTTCTCGCGTGGGCTTGCTACCGTCCCCGCACAGAGCCGTCCCTCTCGCGGAGCCCACTCAGGCTTCTCCCCCGGTATGGTTCCCCAGTTCAGTTCGTCGGCCGTCGGTATGTCTGATATGTCCGCCGGGCTCACCCGCTCTACCACCACGCCTGGTCGCGAAAGCAACAATCGGGCATGCACAGGAGCTAAAGGAGCAATTCCGTGGTCACGCACGACGTAAACGTCACCGTCGTCAGCAGCTGCGTCGTCGCGCGTGGTTGCCCGGGAATCATGGGATGGGCGATTATCGACGGTCTGTCGGTGCGTCGATGAAGGGTCTGCCGAGTGCCCCGTGGACGAACCATGCTGATCAGCGATGATGACGGTACCGATGGTGTTGAAGGGTCGCCGTAAGCCAGATTCGCCACCAGCTGGCATGGATGATCGAATAGTACGAACATCATCGACGCGGGGTATCGCTTCGACGAAGGAATCCGGGACATCCCGAATGATCGATGACGAAACGCCCAATGCCCGCGATACTGCCGGCTCGGGAATGGAACCGCGCTTGGCAAGAAGTGAGCGACGATACGGATGCCCGTCGGACGAATCCGGGCTGATCAACCACATCCCGCTTTCTGCGCGGAGGATCGCCGAGCGAGCATTGAGTGGCATGGACTCGGCTACCGCCACCGATAACGTGCCGCGGCTATTCTGACCAGGTTTGACGTCATTCTCGACGTCGTCAGCACCCTCACCCTCGGCCCCTTCGGCCTTGTTGTAGGCAGCCTTTTTCACCAAGGAGGATGCGCCTGGAGCGCGCGAACGCATCTTCTGTGCACCAGACTGATCCGCGGACCGAAGGCCATCTACCGACCGAGATTTATTCGATGACCGGGGATTATCCGGCGAATGGCACACTCCCCACGATCCCTCCGTTGATTCCGCATTACCCTGCGGCGGCAAATCCGATGGCCCCCGGAGCCCGATAAACTCCCCGCGCGACAAGGACGCTAAATTTTTGCTCGACACTCGATGGGCTTCTGCCGCTTTACCCACCACGAGCCGCGCCGATGCCAGATCCGTCACCGGATGGAACGTGTCGTTAACACGCACGAACATTTGGCCGGTATCTGCAGCAATGAGGATCGTGTGGTCTCCAATCGCGGGGTCTGGCCGCATCATGGCCATAATCCCAGCACCTGCGATACCGAGAACGCTCAGTACAACACCGATCGCCAGGGCTCGGCGTCGGCTCCCGGGAACGTCGTGAACCATGCGGGTATCCGCACAAACCAGGGCCTGTTCCAGCTGCTTACGAACAAATCGGTATCCGGCTAACTGTGCACTGGACGTCGGCTGCTGATAGTCCTTACCGCCACCGGCAGATGCACATCCCCGCTGGTGGTCGTCGTGAGCCGACCCGTCGTGGTTCAAATTTGCCATGATTCCCCCGTCATCCCCCATGTTCTGCAGGTCCTGTGTAGTCGGCAGGTTTCGCTGCGCACTCCATAACCTACATCATTGCCAGGACAGAACTTCATCTTCAGCTAATGTGGCTGGCATGGAGAATCTACCGGATAATGGCCCTGCTTCCGATACCCCTACCCCATCACCCCATGTCGCACCGCTCGCGGATGATCCGACGTCGTGCGCTATGGCTTTTCGTAACCTCTACAAAGCTTTCCGCGGAAAACCAGCTGTTAATCAATTGAATTTGGACATTCCGCGCGGGAGCTTTTATGGCCTCGTTGGCCCTAATGGTGCAGGAAAGACGACGGCAATCACGATGTCCACCGGTCTCCTCCGCCCGGACCAGGGTTCTGTATGGGTCAATGGAATTAATGTGTGGGATAAGCCCGCAGCAGCAAAAGCGACATTCGGGCTCTTGGCTGATGGCCTACCCACTTTTGATCGTTTGTCAGGAAAAGAACTTCTCCAATTTTCTGGCGCTCTGCGCGGAATGGATGAGGGAGTCGTCGAGAAACGCGCTAATGAATTACTCGATGTTCTCGATCTCAAAGAATCGGCAAATAAAATTGTCGCTGATTATTCGGCCGGCATGACAAAGAAGATTCTTTTAGCTCAGGCACTTATTCACCGCCCCGAACTTCTCATTCTCGACGAACCACTAGAAGCTGTTGACCCCGTATCAGCTCAAATTATCCGATCAATTTTGACGACGTACGTCAAAGCCGGGGGAACTGTCATTATGAGCTCGCATGTGATGGAAGTAGTTGAGGGGCTGTGCGATCACGTTGCGATTATGCAAAATGGCAGGGTTTTGGCTAGCGGAACAACCGATGAGGTGCGCAATGGATCGAGTTTGACCGATACATTCCTCAACCTCGTCGGTGGCGGGCAACTCGCTGAAGGAAGTTTGGGGTGGTTAGCATCATGAGCCAGCCGATTAATCCGAATAGTGCGGAGCCTGTATCGGGTTCTCCCGTGACACGTGCTCAATCCGCGTCGCCGTCTCAGCCATTTCACGCTAGCGATAAGGAAATCCGTTCTGCGGTTTTCCGCTTGCATATGCGCTTATGGAAAAAGTCCTGGTATGAGGGCGCGAGCCAATGGATTCTTGTCATTATGACGACGCTGTACGCGATAGGGGGCGTCGCATTTACAGCTAGCTCTTGCGTCGATATTGCCCGTAAAACGGGCCGGTTTTCAGCGGCCGCGGTCGGTGCACACCCGGCGGGCGATATGAGTGGACCTATCGCCGACAATCCATGGACGGCTTTCGCAGCACTCGGGGCCACGACCCTCCTTGTGTTGGCTTTCATATGGCCAGCTGGGGAAAATACGGTTCAGCCAGCTAAGTTAGCGCAGTTCCCACTTAAACCTTCGTCGCTGGTGAGAGCGTTACTGCCCACCATCGTTGTTCAAAGTCGAGCGATTATTGCTATTGGTGTCACTATAGCCACGATGGTCGCAGTTATTATGTCAGGTAATGCGACTGGTCAATGGTTCACGGCGGCCATTGGGATCGTCGGATTAATTTTGGGGATTTCGTGTCTCCTCGTTATTAATCAAGCCCTGATTGTGACATCGAGCTCTAATGGAGGTAACCGTTCACGCCGAAACTGGCTCTATTTCATTGGCACATTTCTGTTCCTCTTTGTTTTTATTGTTATTCAGGTTTTCGCTTCGGGCTTCGCCTCCTCGGTAACCGACACTATTCTGAAGTGGGTTATTCATATTGCGGGGTGGACACCCCTCGCGTCAGGCCCGGCGATGATAGACGACGCCGCTCAGCATGCGTGGATCAGCCTCGTTATCCGGACCGTCATCACAGTTGTTTTCATTATTGTCGGCCTATACCTATGGTCGCGGTCAGTCGATCGTGATTTTGCGTCCGCTGCCAATACGTCGGGAGAATCTGAAGACGTATCCGCTCGAGATTCTTTTTACCTTTGCGGAGTTCCCCACACTGTCGTCGGAGCGTTGTTCTCACGTCAGTTGAAATATTGGAAGAGAGATATTCGCTTTAAATACGCCATTTTGAATTTCCCGATCATGGCGCTCATATTCTTAATCATGGGGATTGCCACTGGAAACAATGGTCTAATTGTCGGCGCGCTGTATATTGCGATTATTGGTAGCTCTAACTTCGCTTCGAATGATATCGGTATGGATGGACCAGCTAACTGGGTCCATATGGCAGCTGGAACACGCGGTAAAGATATCGTTGCGGCTCGTGCTATTGCCGTCATTATTTTCGATGTCCTATTGCTGGTTCCCTGCCTGGTCATCATGGTGCTTTTCGCGGATTTCACCCCCAACCAGAAAGCGATTATTGCGGGCGCGTGCCTCGGTGGGGTTTTTGCAGGTCCCGCGGTCGGCTTATTCCTTTCCGCCTATAATCCCTTCCCCGCTATCAAACCCGGCGTTAACACAATGAGGAATAACGGGCGGCAGTCTGGCCCGGCTTTCGTGGCCATGCTTATTGCACTGGCTGCATTCACCATTATTCTTGGTCCGGCGGTTGCTATTCCACTTGTTGGTCTCACCGGTGCTTGGTTTGCCGCTGCATATTCCCTGATTGTGGGCCTTGCTATGCTCGCCGGCTCCATTGCCCTGTCCTCAAAGCGAATTGATTCGCACTATCCCGAGATCTTCGCGAAAGTCCGGAAGTTCTTATAGCCTTTCCGCTTTCCATAATCTCTTATAAGATTGCTGTGGTCGCTCAACGGTGGCCACCTTTCTTATTTTTAAGGGGTATCTATGGGGGATTTTTTCGTCATCATTGCCTGCGTCGGCCCGATATTTATCGGATTATTTTGGCGATGGCCGTGGGGCTCAACTATAGGATCGACGCGTACAGGCTACGGTGCATCTAGCACCGGCGGCCAGCAGTCAACGATCATCGAGCTCTATCCCCTCACTCATGCATATTCCGCTCCCGTGATGCTCGCCGTCCTCCACCGTGTTGTCCGTTGCCCGATCATGTTGACCTCGACGGCACATACCGGTGCCGACGTTATCACTGGCTGGGACACCCACTCTTCCACACAGGCGACAACCACCTGGAGGCTCTTTGTGGAGCTACCCACCGCAGATTCTTCGCAGGTCATCTCATATATTCACAGTTGCGGGTGGCAAGCCTGGGTTTCTCCCGACGCGGGCCAGGAACCTGGATGGGATGGCTACCTTCGTGACGTCCGCGCACTAGCTGAGGATGACCAGAACAGCCCAGACAGTCAGCCTCTACATAGTCCGGCTAGCGTTGCGACTGGTTCGGTGGTCCTTCCCGATTCATCTGGCCGGATCGCCATCGTCTCGAGCAGCGCCGAACAGGCTGGCGATCGCTCTTTGCAGTGTAGGGCTGCCCAACGTTTGGGCGACAACGTTCGAGCAGCTGGTCGTCGCGTCATTGTCATCACTGATTCGCCCGGCGAGTGGGTATCAACAAAATTCACGATCGTCGTTCCTCCTGAAGGTGGAGCAACGCCCGATAGCCAGGGCGGGAAATGCGATCACAATTCGTTTTTCGACGCCACGCAGCGTCAATCGTCGTCACGAAAGAGTTTTCTTCATCCACAAGGCGACGCTGACCTGGAGATTTGGGACTGCAGCGATGCTTCTATCACGTGGGCGATCACGCACGGTTCGGCGGAGACGATTATTGATATTGTCCGACGGCCCGATTCGCAGCGATGGCGGGAGGCCCACACCGTCATGGACGCGTCCGACCTCCTGCGGCTAATCGAGCGACCGGATACCCCGAGTCTGCTCCGCGCGGGCCGCTAACTTATCGTCAGCAGGGTAATCGACGCCCGTTAACGTCAGTCCGTTTGCCGGCGCGACGGGAACCATAGGGTGCCGCGAATCATGGGCCAGCATGTCCTCCATGAACCCATCCGGCCGCTTCCCCTCCCCCACAGCTAGAGACGCGCCGACGATGGAGCGCACCATGTTCCAGCAAAACGCGTCGGCCGTCACCCGTGCCTCGTAGACATTCGGTTCCGCTGCCGTGGACACCTCATGCCATGAGAAATGCTGCAGGTCACGGATGGCTGTGGCATGGGGACGTGCGCGACAGAACGCAGCGAAATCGTGGAGGCCGACGAGTACCTCAGCCGCGTTGTTCATCGCATCGAGGTCCACTGCCCTGCCCCACACGGCGGTGTCGCGGGCCCGCGTCGGCAAGGCCCCGGCCCGATTCGTCGTCACGCGATACACGTAATGGCGTCGGAGCGCGGAAAAACGGGCGTCGAAACCGTCGGGCGCAAAGGAACACGCGCGGATGCGAACGTCGGGACGCAGCAACCGGGCGAAGCGTGACACCATTGTCGACGGATCATTGTGGATGCTCCGTGTGTTCAGGATGTCGCGTGGAAAATCAACATGTGCCACCTGGCCTGAGGCGTGAACCCCCGCATCTGTCCGACCAGCGACAACGAGCTGGACGGGCTGGCGCACCACCGTCTCGAAAGCCTGCTCAATGTCCCCCTGAACCGAGCGAACATCATTTTGACGGGCCCAACCATGAAAATCGGTGCCATCATAGGCGATGTCGAGGCGAAGACGAACCAGGGCGTTCGTGGTGTCGGTAGGCTTCGGTTCCGGGTGTGCGGTGGCGTTGTCATTCGGAATCACGGTGACACTGTATCTGTTAGAGGCTGCAATCTGTTAGATGCTTCATAAAGCAGCGCGGATGAGGCATAGCGATGAGTCTTGGTGCCCCGAACTCATATTTTCTAATCCTTCACATCTGCTGACTGAGTGAGTAATGATAAAACTATGAAGTTCCCCTCATTGCTCCCCGAATCAAAGCCCCCTGCGCGTAAACCGTTCGGCGCGCGCAAAAAGGTCGCTACGCTCTGTCTGGGCGCTGCCCTGGGCACAGTACTCGTTGGCTGTAACTCAAGCGATGACGACAACAGCTCATCAACAACGACCTCGACAACCACGTCGACAAAGACAACTTCTGCTCCATCGAGTACCCGCAGCAGTACTGCTAGTAAGTCGATGAACCCGACTCTCGACGGTTCGGAGAACAACCAACCCAACCCCGATGTTGAAAGCTCAGACGCTGACTCGGAGGCAGAAGAAAACAACGCGGACACTGAGAATCAGGCTGCCGTTGATGTCCCCTCATGGGTGGTTGGTCGTTGGGAGGGACACCGACGACTCCTCGAAATAAATCCGGATGGCTCTGGAAAGTTAGTAGCCGATCCCCCCACAGGTGTGGGAGCTACTGAGGAAACTCTTCAACTCATAGATTCCTCCGGAGACGGTGGAAAAGGCACCATAACTGTGAAGGTGGTTAGTAGCCAGAATGCCAGCGGGGATACTACCGGAACTATTTACACTTTCGAAGTAGAAAACGGTATAGCGAGTGACCGAGGGTCTGGATCCTTCTGCAACTCGAAACTGCCTGAATATAAGGCCGAGTACGGGACAATGCCCATGTGTGGTGCCTGACGACGCCAGACGACACGGCTTTTACTCATCCACTCATGTGTCCATGAGGCCCCGCGGCCGTTCAGTCAATCGGCCCCTCCCCCTGCTCCCCATTTGTGATCGGATTGTGACCTCGAAGAACCCGCCCCGATGCAATAATTAACACAACATAGTATTCAACGTGCCATGGACATCACCCAGGCTAAACCGATAGCCGTGGCTATGTGGCTGCGTGGTGTCTTGTCCCATCTCCGCTAGGTCTTCCAAGGAGGACACAGATCCATGCCCACCGCCCATCGCCACGTATCAGGGTTCAAACGTTTTACCGTCATCGGCGTCATCGCTGCCGCTGGTTTTAGCCTGGCAGCATGTTCAGATGACGGGTCGTCGTCCACTGACTCCAGCTCCGTCTCATCATCTAGTAGCTCGTCGTCATCATCTTCATCAAGTTCCTCGTCCAGTACTTCGTCATCATCATCGACGGCGACGTCGACAAGCGCGGAGCCAACGTCCGACGAACGGGCCGACAATCCACAAAGACAGCAACCTCCTGTTGCGAATGAGGCAGGAGGCGACGCTGGTGGAGCCGCTGCTGCTACCGACCAAGGGATCGGATGGGCTGTTGGCAGTTGGGTTGGCCATGGTCGAACCCTGAAGATCCAGCCGGATGGGACTGGCCAATTTATTGGTCGGGACGGTGCTGTCGCGAAGGATTTCGACGCAACAGTGACTGTGAATTCGGCGACAGGTGATCCGTCGAACAGCACCATCACTGCCACAGTGGATAGCAGTGAACCTCAAGGAACTCGATACGACGACATGCTCAAGCCCGGGACGCCGATCACGTTCACGGTGAAGGATGGCGTTGCGACAGATTCGGTGATCCAGACGACAGTCTGCAACTACGATTCGCCGGCGTATGCGTCCACACACAGTGATCAAAGTGAATGCGGAGTGTAGGCGAACGTACTTCTGACGGGTGATGCGCGCGTTCAATCATGCGCTCAGCCCTCGTCCCGCTCTCATTCTGCCCGACCTCATTGTGATCGGATTGTGACCCTGGATCCCCCTCCACGATGTCATAATTGACGCGGGACAGTACTGAACTCCAAAGGCATCACCAAGAAGCGGGCCAGATAGCCCTGGCTATCACGCCTATGTGGTGCCCTATCCCATCACTGCTATTCCTTTCAAGGGGGACACTTCTTCATGCACAATACTCATCGCCGTCGTTCAGGCTTCACGCGTCGTGCCGCCATCGGCGTTATCGCTGCCGCGGGCTTTAGCCTGGCAGCTTGTTCAGACGACGGGTCTTCGTCCACTGACTCCAGCTCAGCAGCATCATCGACGACGTCGACCAGCGCCGATCCCACTTCCGACGACAAAGCCGAAACTCCGAGCGCACAGGATTCCCAGGCTGCGGATAAGGCAGCCGGCGGGCCCGCCGGATGGGCTGCCGGCGATTGGTCTGGACATGGCCGTAGCCTGAAGATTCAGCCTGATGGGACGGGAAAGTTCGTCGGTTACTACGGGGCGATGGGTAAGGATTACGACGCAACCGTCACGGTGGACTCGGTAAACGGCGACGCGTCCAACGGGACGATCATGGCGACGGTGAAGAGCATCGAGCCCCAAGGCAATAAATACGATGACATGTTGAAGCCCGGGACGCCGATAAACTTCACCGTGGAAGACGGCGTGGCGACCGATTCAGTGATCAAGACGGCTGTCTGCGACTATGACTCGCCCGCATATAAGGCAACACACAGTGATCGGACTGAATGTGGAGCGTAACCGCGCGTAATTCTGACCAATCAGTCTGGAACCAAGACATCCTAAAAATAGCAAAATGACCTGCGAGGAATCGTATCCATGCAAGTCACCGCTGTATAAAGCGCCGTACCAGACTCACCGCAAACACGTCGCGGCGAGCTCTTTGCGCGTTTTACTCCGCCTCGGAAGCTGCTTCTTCTTCAGCTTTCTTGGAAGCTGCGGCGCGGGTGGCGCGGCTGGCTTCGCTGGAGGCGAGTTCCTCGGTCACCAGGGAGATCTGCGACATGGGGGCGTTGTCGCCCTTGCGGTTCTCCAGCTTGATGATGCGGGTGTAGCCACCGTTGCGGTCGGCAACCTTCGGCGCGATGTCGTCGAAAAGTACGGAGATGATCTCTTTGTTCGGGATCAACTTCGCGACATTGCGACGATCAGCGAGAGTGCCGGACTTCGCCTTGGTGATGAGCTTCTCGGCGTAGGGCCGCAGCAACTTGGCTTTGGCGTCTGTCGTGCGGATAGCGCCGTGTTCGAAAAGTTGGGCTGCCAGGTTGGAGAGGATCTTCCGCTGGTGGGATGGGGATCCTCCGAGCCGGGCTCCCTTCTTAGGGGTAGGCATGGAATATTCTCCTCGTGACGATAAATTGTGAGCGACTTTTCTACTCGTCCGCCTCAGGCAAAAGTCCTTCGGGGGGCAACCCGGAATAACCGTTTGCCAATGCTGCGGAGGTCAGAGTAGGCGATACCGCTACTTACTCGGCGATGTCTTCGCCTTCGGTGTCTATCCACTCGCCTGTTTCGGCGTCATAGCCTTCGATTTCCGACACATCGAAGCCTTCGGGCGCATCCTTCAGCGCGAGGCCCTGGCCAGCAAGTTTGACCTTGACTTCGTTGATGGATTTCTGTCCAAAGTTGCGGATGTCCAGAAGATCAGACTCGGTGCGCGATGCCAATTCACCGACCGTGTGGATTTCTTCGCGCTTCAAGCAGTTGTAGCTGCGCACGGAGAAGTTCAGGTCCTCAATGGGCATGCCGTAGGCCTGGATGTGCTCGCTCTCCTGCGGAGAGGGGCCAATCTCGATGCCTTCAGCAGCGGTGTTCAGTTCGCGGGCGAGTCCGAAGAGCTCAACCAGGGTTCCGCCAGCGGATGCCATCGCATCGCGGGCGGTGATGGAATTCTTGGTCTCGACGTCGATAACCAGGCGATCGAAGTCGGTGCGCTGTTCAACACGCGTTGCCTCAACCTTGTAGCTCACCTTGAGAACAGGTGAGTAGATCTGGTCGACGGGAATACGCCCGATCTCGCCGGTCGCCTGGGCAGCGGGAACGTATCCGCGCCCACGCTCAACGACGAGCTCGATGTCGAGTTTGCCCTGCTCATTCAGCGTGGCGATGTGCATGTCCGGGTTGTGGATTTCCACACCGGCCGGAGGCATGATGTCACCCGCGGTGACCTCGCCCGGTCCTTCTTTGCGAATGTACATGGTTACGGGGTCGTCGGAATCCGACGAGAGAACCAAACCCTTGATATTCAGGATGATGTCGGAGACATCTTCGGTCACGCCGGGAACCGTCGTGAATTCGTGAAGGACGCCCTCGATGCGGACGCTAGTGACCGCCGCACCCGGGATGGATGACAGCAGCGTACGACGCAACGAGTTGCCAAGGGTGTAACCAAAACCTGGCTCGAGCGGCTCGATGACGAACCGTGAGCGCGAGGAGTCAATGTATTCCTCGGTCAACTGTGGACGCTGTGAAATGAGCATGGATGTAATTCCTCCTGGTGGCGACCGCTATATGACGCCTGGAAGGGACAAGTGGAATAAACCGTGGCGACGATGAACGCTGTAACCGATGAAGGCCACAGCGACACTGCCGACAGCGGCGATGCTGTTACTTCGAGTAGAACTCGACGATCAGCTGTTCCTGGATCGGAACCTCGATCTGAGCGCGCTCGGGCAGCTGGTGCACGAGGATGCGCAGGGTTGACGGAACAACCTGAAGCCATGCGGGCACAACGGCGTCGGCAAGAGCTTCTTGTGCTTCGTCGAACCAGACCATCTTCCGGGACTTCTCGCGCACGTCGATGATGTCGTACTGAGAAACCTGGAAGGACGGAACGTTGACCTTCTTGCCGTTGACGGTGAAGTGGCCGTGGGAAACCAACTGGCGTGCCTGGCGACGCGTGCGGGCAAGACCAGCACGGTAGACGACGTTGTCCAGGCGGGACTCCAGGAGGACCATCAGGTTGTCACCGGTTTTGCCGGGGCGACGGTGCGCTTCGGCGTAGTAACGGCGGAACTGCTTTTCCATGATGCCGTAGGTGAAGCGTGCTTTCTGCTTCTCCTGCAGCTGGAGCAGGTATTCGGATTCTTTGATCCGGGCGCGGCCAGCCTGTCCCGGAGGGTAGGGGCGGCGCTCGAAGTTGGCGTCTCCACCGACGAGGTCGACGCGGAGACGGCGGGATTTACGTGTTGCGGGACCGGTATAACGGGCCATTGTTTATCTCTCCTCTTCCCTTAAACGCGGCGACGCTTCGGCGGACGGCAGCCGTTGTGCGGCTGTGGCGTGACGTCGGAGATGGAATTGACTTCCAAGCCGGCTGCTTGCAGGGAACGGATGGCGGTCTCGCGACCTGACCCCGGGCCCTTGACGAAAACTTCAACCTTCTTCAGGCCATGCTCCTGAGCCTTGCGAGCTGCGGATTCTGCGGCCATCTGTGCGGCGAAGGGGGTGGACTTACGGGATCCTTTGAACCCGACGTGTCCGGAGGAAGCCCAAGAGATAACAGCACCGTTGGGGTCCGTGATAGACACGATGGTGTTGTTGAAAGTGGACTTGATGTAGGCGTGACCGTTGGCCACATTCTTCTTGACGACGCGACGGCCAGAACGGCGTGCGTTGGAACGAGTCTTCGGAGGCATAAATTACTTCTTCTTTCCTGCGATCGTCTTCTTCGGGCCTTTACGGGTACGAGCGTTCGTCTTGGTGCGCTGACCGCGAACGGGTAGGCCACGACGGTGGCGGAGGCCCTGGTAGCTGCCGATTTCGATCTTCCGACGGATGTCAGCTTGAACCTGGCGGCGGAGGTCACCTTCGACGGTGTACTCGGCCTCGATAGCGTCACGAAGCTTCGCGACCTGATCGTCGGTCAGAGCGTCGGTACGCAGGTCAGGAGAGATTTCTGTCTTCTCAAGAAGCTGCTTAGCACTGGTTGGTCCAATGCCATAGATGTAAGTAAGAGCGACTTCCATGCGCTTGTTGCGCGGGAGGTCAACTCCTGCAAGGCGTGCCATATGGCAAAATCCTTCCGGTTGTCACGGTGGTTTTCTCCCCATTCGTCCTTGACGATTGGTCAATGGTGCTCGGTCGGCGCCGAGTAGCGCATTGAAGCTTGTGACAAGGCTCCGGCCACCGTGGCCAGAGGCTGTTTCGTGGGACGGAAACAAGCCGGTTAAACACGCTGTTAACCAGGCAATTGCCTTTCGAACTGTGCGGTGGCCGCTGAATTGCGGACCGCGGAAGCTCTACCGCCCTACGGAGATGAGGAGGCTGATAGGTCTAAATCTGCTTACTTGTAGCGGTAGACGATACGTCCACGGGACAGGTCATAGGGAGACAGCTCCACCACGACGCGGTCCTCGGGAAGAATACGGATGTAGTGTTGCCGCATTTTGCCGGAAATATGCGCGAGCACCTTGTGCCCGTTGTCCAGCTCTACACGGAACATCGCATTGGGCAAAGGCTCGACGATGCGGCCTTCGACCTCGATGGCGCCTTCCTTCTTGGCCATATCCTCCACGTTTCCCGATGCTTCGGCAAGCATCTGGTTGACTACGTTTATGCAGGTAAAACCGCCTTGTCAAGCCTTTTAAAAACGGCTGACGAGGCAGATTTCAGCGTCTCTCATGTCGTTGAAAGACACCGTTCAGAAATAATACACATCACCTGCGAAAACGTCTAGTTCAAGGACGCTCGCCGCGACCTCTCCCTCAAGTTCCACCAAGTACCGTGCCATCAAACGAAGATGCCCCTCAAGTAAAAAGAGCAGAGTAATTTTTGTGTTCTGCAACACTTTCCTTGTAGCGCTGTGAGGTATGTGGCACCCTAGGAGCATAGATCCACAGGATTGTTACCCCAGGGGATATTGGGGGCAAGACCTGAGACGGACGCAACGTCGAGGCGTTGTGGCCCGTCTCGGGTCTTTTTTTATGCGCGAAAGAAGAAGCGCCTTATGGAAGGAAACACCATGCGGAAGGACAGCCATGGTCACAAAAACTGATTTTGTGCCTCTAGCCGAGCACGTTATTCCAGCACTCGGCGGGCCCGACAACATCCGAAGCGTCACCCACTGCGCAACACGGCTCCGGTTCAAGATCCGCGATGCCGGAAAAGTAGACAAGCGCGCCGTCGAAGCCGCACCTGGTGTCGTGACATTGGTTGTCGCCGGCGGGCAGCATCAGGTCGTCGTCGGCAATGAAGTTCCACTTGCGTACCAAGCAGTCATTGCACAACCCAACATGCAGGTAAAAGGCGTCAAGGGAGATACTGACCCGAGTGACACCGACGGCTCCGCTGCGGAGATCGATGACGATGATTCCGGGAAGAAAAACCCGGTCAGCGCCTTCATGGATCTCATCTCTGCACTGTTTAGCCCCATTGTCTGGTGCCTAGCAGGGTTGGGTCTTGGCAAGGCCTTTTTGACCTTGTTTACAACCTTGGATGTGCTCTCGGAGAGCTCCGACACGTATCGCGTGTTCAACGCTGCATTCGACGGCTTCTTCTACTTCCTCCCCCTGTTCCTGGCTGTCACAGCAGCCCGAAAGTTCAAGGCAGACATATTCATCGCGATTGCCACGGTCGCCCCGTTGGTGTATCCGGCCATTGTCGAAATTGGGACCCGGGACGACGTGCACTTCTTAGGCATACCGTTGAAAACGGCGACGTACACGTCGTCTGTTTTGGCCCCCATTGTCGCGGTATGGGTAGCAGCATATCTTCAGCACTGGTTGGAGAGGACTCTCCCCGGCGCGATCCGCAACTTCTTTACTCCACTCCTTGTTGTGGCTGTCATGGTGCCATTGACACTGCTCACCATCGGCCCCGCAATGGCGTGGTTGTCGGAAATCATCGCCCAGGGCGTGAATAGTGTTTTCCAGACCGTTCCATGGGTTGGCGGGGCCATTATGGGCGCATTTTGGGAGGTCCTGGTTATTTTCGGGTTGCATTGGGCTTTTCAGCCAATCTTCCTCAATGAGCTTGCGGTCAGCAATCAAAGTATATTGATGGCCCCACTCATGGCGGCTGTGCTTGCCCAAGCAGCTGCAGCAGCCGCGGTGTGGGTCCGCTCTAAGAACTCCGCGCGAAGGAAAGTCGCCGGGGCCGGAACAATTTCCGGTTTCCTCGCTGGGGTCACTGAGCCGATCATTTACGGCGTCAACCTGCCGCTGAAATACCCCTTCTATGCAGGTTGTGTCGGTGGCGCAATCGGCGGGGCCATCATCGCGCAAGGTAAGAACGCATTTAGCGCGTATGTATTTCCGTCCTTGTTGGCTTTACCTGCCACCACGAGTATCGGTTCATTCGCAGCCCAGCTCATCGGTTCCGGAACCGCAATCGCGATTGCGTTCATCGCCAGCTGGTTCCTTGTCCCCTACGCGGAAAAGAAAGCCGATCAAGCCATCGCAATCCCGGGACATGAAGCACAGTCAGGTTCCCAGAAGCCCGATACGCAACCAACTCACTCGGATAAGCACGAAACAGATCCGACGAAGCACCCGGGCTCCACAGTTTCTCCTACAGCTTCCGCAGAGTCCCCCACCACCGACGTTGGAGCGTCGGCTGCAGTGGTGTCTCCCATCGAAGGCACCGTCATTGATCTCAAAGATGTTCCGGACAAAGTGTTCGTTTCGGGTGCGATGGGAACAGGCGTTGGCATCAAGCCGTCATCCGGCGTCATCACTTCTCCGATGGAGGGGACCGTGATTGCAGCTCCGCGTTCCGGTCACGCATACGGAATCCGGTCGGCATCGGGCGTCGAGGTTCTTATTCATGTCGGCGTCGATACGGTAAAAATGAACGGTGAAGGTTTCACGACATCTGTGTCGAGGGGGGACCATGTGACAACCGGGCAGCCTTTGGGAACGGCAGATCTTCGAGCCATCACCGAATCCGGCTACGACGACACGACGGTGGTTGTGGTCACCAACTCACAAAAGCTTGCCGACGTTTCACTCGACGTTTCCGCTGGTCGTTCCGTGAGCCATGATGTGCTGTTTACCGTCACGCCGTAGGCCGACGGCGGAATGACCGCAGCAGTAAAAAACACAACACTCACGCCTTTGAGACATAACATCGAAAGGAAAACACATGTCTCTATCCCACGAAAACCAATCCGCTTTTCCCAAAGGTTTCCTATGGGGAGGGGCCACAGCTGCTAACCAAATTGAAGGCGCATATAACGAAGGTGGCAAAGGACTATCCATTCAAGATGTCTTGCCGCAGGGCTTGATGGCACCTCCTACCAAGGAACCTACCGACGAGAATCTCAAGCTCAACGCGATCGATTTTTATCATCGTTATGCCGACGATATTGCTCTGTTCGCCGAAATGGGATTTAAGGTATTTCGTTTCTCTATCGCGTGGTCTCGCATTTTCCCTAACGGCGATGACGATACGCCAAACGAAGAAGGGCTCGCTTTCTACGACAAGGTCTTGAACGAATTAGAAAAGCACGGCATCGAGCCTCTCATCACTCTTTCCCATTACGAAACGCCTCTCAACTTGGCGCGTTCTTACGGTGGCTGGAAGAACCGCCAGCTCATTGACTTCTACGAAAAATATGCGCGCACTGTTTTCAACCGGTACAAGGGCCGCGTGAAGTACTGGCTCACTTTCAATGAGGTCAATTCCATCCTGCACCAGCCATTCATCGGTGGAGCCATCGAAGCCTCCCGCGAGGATGTCCCCGATACTGATATCTACCAGGCCGTTCACAACATTTTGGTGGCCTCCGCGCGAGCCACGAAGGCCGGGCACGAGATCGATCCGAATAACCAGATCGGCTGCATGGTGCTCAGCATTCCCCGCTACCCGCTGACACCCAAGCCTGCCGACGCCCTAAAAGCCCAGTACGAAACACAACTCGATGCGTGTTTCGGCGATATCCACGTCTTCGGCGAGTATCCGCACACACTTAAGCGCCTGTTCAGGGAAAACGACATCACGCTGAACACCACCGACGACGATTTCGACGTCATGAAGAACAACACGGTCGATTTCGTGTCCTTCTCTTACTACATGTCGGTGGCGGAAAGCGCTGATCCCAACGCTGAACGCGGCGATGGCAACATCATGGGTGGCGTCGTCAATCCCGAAGTGGAAGTCAGCGAGTGGGGCTGGGCTATCGACCCCGAAGGCCTGCGTTATGCGCTGAACTCAATGTGGGACCGCTGGCACAAACCGCTGTTCATTGTGGAAAACGGGCTCGGCGCCGTCGACGAACTGGTCGACGACGCTTCTGCTCCTGACGGGAAAACGGTTCATGATCAGTACCGGATCGACTACATGAACGACCATCTTGTGCAAGTCGAAGAAGCGATTAAAGATGACATTCCCGTCATGGGATATACGTCCTGGGGTTGTATTGATCTGATTTCTGCCTCTACTGCCGAGATTCGTAAACGGTATGGATTTATTTATGTCGATCTCAATTCCGACGGTTCGGGCTCATTACAGCGATACCGCAAAGATTCCTTTGACTGGTATAAGAACGTCATTGCAACCAATGGTGAGAACCTCAAACGATAAAAACGACAGTACCGCTAAGGAGACAGGTTCACTGAGGAAATAACGCACGCCAGATGCAGGAGCTACCGTGAAAATCGTAAGGGTACTGAACAACAACGTCGTGCTGGCCACGCGCGACGACGGCAGGGAGGTTGTTCTCACCGGGTGGGGTCTGGGGTTCGGGAAAAAAGCCGGACAGCCCGTCGATAAGACGAAGGTGAAGCAAGTTTTTGTCCCCGAACACGGCCGCAACGTCGACAACATGGGTGGCCTGCTGGCGTCGCTGGAGCTGGACTACGTGAACCTCGCCACCAATCTGGTCGATGGGGTGGCCGGCGCCCTCGTTCCGCATCCCGAATCAGCCACGGTCATTGCCCTGGCAGATCACCTTCAAATGTCGGTCACAAGGCAGGGGCTAGCCGACGCGCCCGCGACTAATAGCCATCCACTGGAAGCTGAGGTTCGGCACTTATATCCCGACGAATACCGCGTGGCCGAGCGAATGCTCACCGAGACTAACGCATGGTTAGCGCGTCGGCGCCAGCCTCCACTCCCCCATGCCGAGGCCACGGCAATCACCCTGCATTTGGTTAACGCAGCTTTCCATACCGATGACCTCAGCGATACCTACACCATGACCGGGCTGTTTTCTCAGCTTTTCGACATCGTGGACTCCTCGCTGGGAATAACGATGGATCGGACCTCCGTCAACGCCGCCCGGTTCATCACCCACATGCGCTATTTCTTCGTCCGCGTCCGCAATGGCAATCAGCTCAACGAGGGAATGTCGATACTTCGCGATAGCCTTGGACAGTCACACCCCGACGCGGTGTTGTGCGCGGACCGGCTGGCCAGTGTCCTGGAATTGCGGCTGGACACAGAGCTTACCGACGATGAACGAGCGTACCTCGCACTCCACGTCGCTCGGCTCAGTGCGGAAATTGGCCACGCTCACCACTGAATCCCCCATGGCCCCCATGACCGGGCGGCAATGCTGAGCTAGACGACGGGCTACACTGGCCTCCACTAGTGCGGAAACACCCACAAAAAACGCCAGCGCCCACAAAACACGTCCACGCACAACGACGAGGTGAGAGACCATGACAACCAACCGCGAAAAGATGATCGCCGGACAGGATTATGACGCCAGCGACCCTGATCTCGTCCAGGCCCACTTCGACTGTTTGCGCAAACTCGCCAAAATAAATGACCAAAACCTGCTCGACATCAAGCAGCGCCACGGCCTCTACAGCAATCTGTTCGAAAGCTTCGGGAAGTCATTTATCCAGCACCCGTTTTGGTGCGATTACGGTTTCAACATCACCATCGGCGACGGGTGCTTCATCAACTTTGACGCCGTGTTCCTGGACCCCGCCCCCATCACGCTGGGCGATCACGTTCAAATCGGCCCGCGCTGCCAATTGCTCACCCCGCTTCACCCCATGGAGGATCACGACGCGCGCAAAGCCGGCGTCGAAAGCGCTGGCCCAATCACCATTGGCAACAACGTGTGGCTCGGCGGCGGCGTCATCGTCTGCCCCAATGTCACGATCGGCGACAATGTCGTCATCGGCGCGGGTTCCGTCGTCACGCGGGATATCCCCTCGCACACGTTCGCCGCGGGGAACCCTGCCCGCGTCAAACGCGAAATCTAGAAATTTCGGCGGACCCGATCTAAGCGTCTAATACTCCACGGGATCGCGCAGAATCGGGCAGGTCATGCAATGTCCTCCACCCCCCCTCTGCCGAGCTCCGCGGAATTGATCGTCAGCACTTCGACGCCGGCTTCGCGCAGGAGGGCGTTGGTGTGGACGTTCCTGTCGTATCCCATAACAACACCCGGCTCCAGGGCCACGACGTTATTGCCGTCGTCCCATTGCTCGCGCTCGGCCGCGAAAGCCTCGCCGCCCGTCGGCACGATGCGAAGCTCATTCAGCCCTAAAGCGCTGGTCACGGTGTCAATAAATGAACGCTCCTCGCGGTAAATCTGGAAGCCGCGGGGTTTATCCGACGGCAGCAGGGTGAATGGCCGAATCGCCTCCACCACATTCATAAACGCCGTCGCGACGTCCCGGTCGCAAAAAGTGAAGACCGTATCCAAGTGCATACTGGCGCGGGCCGGGGCCATCTCCGCCACAATGATCCGCTCCGCCGCACCCTGGAGGAACAAACTCCGCGCGAGCTGCGAAATCGCCTGCCACGACGACCGCTCCCCCATGCCGATGAGCACAATGCCCGACCCCAAGGGCATAATGTCGCCACCCTCAAGAGTGGCCAACGCGTTCTTCTCGTCGGGATTGCCGTACCACACAGTGAAATCCCGCGACACAAAGCGCGGATGGAAATGATAAATCGCGGTCAGAAGGATCGTCTCGCGCTCACGGACCGCCCAATGCATCGGGTTGATCGACACGCCACCATAAATCCAGGCCGTCGTATCCCGCGTGAACTGGGTATTCGGCAGCGGGGGCAGAATAAACTCCAGCTCGCCGCGATGCCCAAACAACGCGCTGGTCACCGACCGGTTAAATTCCTTCGGCAAGTCCGTGAACGCGAGCCCGCCGATTAATAGGGTGGCCAGTCTCTCCGAGGGTAACGACGAAAACCACCCGCGGAGTTCCTCCTCCAGCCCCAGGCCCACCGAGTTCGGCGTCAACCATCGCTCGAGAATCCACTCCCTGGCCTCATCGATCTCCACGGTTTCCCGCAGCAAATCGTGGAGCTCCACAACAGTGACGCCACGGTCTTGCATCTGTTGGACAAAATCGTGGTGGTCGTGGCGGGCGCGGTCGACCCACAGCATCTCGTCGAAGAGGAGGTCGTGGCAATTTCGTGGTGTCAGCCGCTGATGAGCAAGGCCCGGCGCGCATACCAGGACCTCACGAAGCGTACCGACTTCCGACCAGGCACCGATTGTTGGGTTTTCGTCCGTAGGTGATGAAAAATGCGAGGACATAGGGGGTTTCCTCCTCTGCGGACACAGACTGTATTGGGACAAAGGCTGACTCAGACACCAGGTCTGTCAAGGGCTATCAGTCTTCGTCCTCTATCAGTGTGCCCACTTGTATGGGTGCACCAGGTCTACTCCGGCCGTGGCGTCAAAATGCGTGGCCCGTCGGCCGTCGCCGCCACTGTGTGTTCCCAGTGCGAGGACCACGTTCCGTCGGTAGTGATCACTGTCCAGTCGTCGTCAAGGACGGCAGTGTCGTAGGTGCCTAAGGTCAGCATCGGCTCGATCGCCAGCACGGATCCCTTTTGGATCAGCGGCCCGCGGCCTGCCGGCCCCTCATTCGCCAGGTAAGGGTCCTCGTGCATTTCGTGGCCGATTCCGTGCCCGCCGTAGCCGTCGACAATTCCCAATTGCACGCCGTATTTCTTTTCAGCGTCGCGCGTGGCCATTTCCAGGGCGTGGGATACGTCGGTAAGGCGGGCTCCGGGGACCATGGCGCGGATACCCGCGGCAAGCACGTCCTGGGTCGCTTTATCCAGGGAACGGAGCGAGCCGCCCGCGGAGGATTCGGGGTCGTCGGGCAACTCGTCGCCTTGCAAAGCACCGTCCTTACCAATGCCGAATGACCAGGCACTGTCGCCGACCCACCCATTCAACGTCGCACCGCAGTCGATAGAGATGTAGTCCCCTTCTTCCAGCACTTCCTCGGAAGTGGGGATTCCGTGGACAACGACGTCGTTGCGCGACGCACAAATGGACGCGGGGAATCCCCCATAACCCAAGAAGGTGGGGATGGCACCCGCGTCACGGATAACGCTTTCGGCGACCGCGTTGAGCTCGAGCAAACTCACTCCCGGTTTGGCCGCGTTCTTCACGGCGACGAGAGCATTGCCGACGATTGCGCCGGCGCGTTCCATCTGGTCGAGCTCGTCCGATGTTTTGGCGGGGATTTTCTTCTTCCGACGGCGGAATGACATGAGCTCCACTGTAATACTCGAGTGAGTACGTGCGTCACACCGCGGCGACTAAGCGCCACGGGGACGACACCGGGACAACACGATGAGCGCCTGGCTGTCGCTGGATACCTCTGCGTCGGCCTCGTCGGCAAGCATCGACGGCTCCACCCACGGGAAACCACAGGACAACCGGCATGGTCGAACACCGTGGCGCCCACCCCATACACGTCGGTAATCATCCCGCGGGTAATCACTCGTGGCGGTTCACCCTGGCTGTGCGGCAGGCCATCCTTGAGGGCAACAATGTGGTCGCAGTAGCGGGCCGCCAAGTTCAGATCGTGAGTGGCAACGAGCACCAGGGAGTCCGTACTTGCCGCATAATCACGCACGACTTTGAGCAGCGAAATCTGGTGGCGAAGATCCAGAGCACTCGTCAAATAATGTGCACGCCAACGGGCGCGAGTTAGATTTTATGAATCCAACGCCTTGAGCGCTTCCATCGTCCGCTCGTTGATGTCTTCAACGGATCCTTCGGCCACGATGCGGATAGTGGAGTCCTTGTAGTACTCCAGCAGCGGCGCGGTCTCGTCGCGGTAAACCTTGAGTCGGGTACGGATCACGTCTTCGGTGTCGTCCGCACGGCCACGGGCCAACATGCGTTCCACTACAACGTCTTCAGAGACGTCGAACTGGACAACCGCGTCGAGCTTGGTACCGAGACCGTCAAGAATGTTCTTGAGTTCATCGCCCTGTTCCACGGTCCGGGGGAATCCGTCGAGGAGGAATCCGTCGACAGCGTCGTCCTGGCTGAGCCGGTCCTTCACCATGTTGACAGTGACGGACGTCGGCACGAGCTTTCCGGCGTCGATGTAGCTTTTTGCTTCCTGGCCTAATTCGGTGTTGTTACCGATGTTTTCCCGGAACAAGTCGCCGATGGACACGTGAGGAACGCCGAGTTTGTCGGAAAGAATGGCTGCCTGGGTGCCTTTACCAGCACCGGGAGGGCCAAGTAGAACGAGGCGCATATTACTTCAAGAACCCTTCGTAGTTGCTCTGCATCAATTGTGATTCGATCTGCTGAACTGTTGTCAGGCCGACGCTCACGAGAATCAGGATCGCGGTACCACCAAACGGAAGCGAACCGTGGGTTCCTCCGGAGGAAGAAATTCCCATGTCGATCAAGAGATTCGGCAACACGGCGATAACACCGAGGTAGAGCGAACCGACGAACAGCAGACGATTCATTACGTACCCAAGATACTCCGCTGTCGGCCGCCCCGGGCGAACGCCGGGAATGAAGCCACCGTATTTCTTCATGTTGTCCGCCTGCTCGTACGGGTCGTACTGGATGGACACGTAGAAAAAGCTGAAGAAAATGATGAGGGCGAAGTACAGGATAATGTACTGCCAGCTGGCCGGGTTCTGGAGGTACTGGATCACATCGCGCTGCCACCAGTTGTTCTTCACGTTCGTCTGCGACGAGTTCACGATCTGCGTGATCAGAACCGGCACATAAATCAGTGACGACGCAAAGATGACCGGGATAACACCCGCCTGGTTCACCTTCAGCGGCAGGTAGGTGGATGTCTCACCATACTGCCGACGCCCCACCATGCGCTTGGCGTACTGCACAGGGATACGTCGCTGACCCTGCTCGATGAAGATCACGCCGATGACCAGGATGAGGACACCCACGACAACGAGGGCGAAAGCCAGCCCGCCGGAGCCACGAAGGATGGCGGCACCGTCGGCAGGAAGCCTGGTAGCGATACCGGCGAAGATGAGCAGTGACATGCCGTTGCCGATGCCCTTATCCGTAATCAACTCACCGAGCCACATAACGAGCACCGCACCTGCCGTCATGACGAGAACCATCATGGTGACGCCGAAGGTGCCGACGTTGGAGTCCAGAACCTGGACGCCTTCGCCCAGCAGTTGCTGGCGGTCTGCCAAGGCAACGATGCCGGCGGACTGGAGGAGGGCCAACCCTACTGTCAGATAGCGGGTGTATTCGGTCATTTTGGCCTGACCGGACTGGCCTTCCTTCTTCAACTGCTCGAACTTGGGGATCACTACGGTGAGCAGCTGAACGATAATCGACGCCGTAATGTACGGCATGATGCCGATGGCGAAGATGGATAGTTGAAGGAGCGCCCCGCCCGAGAACAGGTTGATCATCGAGTACACGGAGCTTTGATCTTGGTTTAGATCATGTAAGCGATCACTAATGCTCGAGTAATCGACTCCTGGTGTGGGAATTTGGGAACCGATCCTGTACAAGATGATCATTGTTATGGTGAACAAGATCTTCTTGCGAAGGTCAGGGTCCCGGAATACCGAGAGGAAAGCGGACACATATCCTCCTGAGACAGTAAGGCATAAATTTTTAGGCGCAGGCCAACGACTAACACACTCTAGCAGCACCGGCGGGTGAAGGCCTATCCGTTCGGACTAGGAAAAGGCCTGTTCGAGAGAAAAAGGGGCGACCCTTTCACCTACTCAGGTGAAGGCCGCCCTCTTTTCCTATCAGTTCAGGCTTGTCCGGCCGCGTTGACTGTGATTTCCGTTACGACGCCACATGTGGGGTCATTTTCACAGTCACGAGCCGGAGCCCAGCGATGATGATCGCTTAGTTACTTGGTTTCGGTGACGGATCCACCGGCAGCCTCGATCTTCTGCTTGGCAGAGGCCGAGAACTTCGTTGCGGTCACGTTGACCGACGCGGTGATCTCGCCGTCGCCCAGAACCTTGACCGGCTGCTTTGCGCGGACCAGGCCTGCAGAGGCGAGGTCGGCGATGGTGACGTCGCCACCGTTTTCGAAGTGCTTCTGGAGGTCCGCAACGTTGACCACCTGGTAGGTGACCTTGTTGGGGTTCTTGAAGCCCTTCAACTTAGGCAGACGCATGTGGATCGGCATCTGGCCACCTTCGAACGCAGCAGAGACCTGCTTGCGCGCCTTGGTGCCCTTCGTACCGCGACCAGCGGTCTTACCTTTCGATGCCTCACCGCGGCCGACGCGGGTCTTGGGCTTGTTCGCGCCCTTCGCTGGGCGCAGGTCATGAAGCTTGATGGGTTCGCTCATATTTTCCTACTCCCCCGCCACTTCTTCGACCGTGACCAAGTGGCGAACCACGTTGATCATCCCGCGCACCTGAGGGGTGTCGGGCTGGACGACTGAGTGACGAATGCGCTTGAGGCCGAGGGACCGAAGATTGTCCTTCTGCTTCTTTCTGGTACCGACGGTGCCTTTAACCTGTGTGATTTTCAGTGCCATGGGTTACGCCCCCTGCCCTGCGCGAGCGCGCAGCATACGAGTCGGGGTGACCTCTTCAACAGACTTGCCACGACGGGCTGCGACCTCTTCGGGGCGCACGAGCTGCTTGAGGGCATCCACGGTTGCATGGACAACGTTGATGGCGTTGTCGGAGCCGAGGGACTTCGACAGAACGTCCTGGATTCCCGCGCATTCGAGAACCGGACGGGTAGCGCCACCAGCGATTACACCGGTACCGGGGGCGGCCGGGCGGAGCATCACGATGCCCGCGGCAGCCTCGCCCTGGACCGGGTGGGTGATGGTCCCGGCAATCATGGGCACGCGGAAGAAGTTCTTGCGAGCCTCTTCGGCACCCTTCTGGATTGCGGCGGGAACTTCTTTGGCTTTGCCGTAGCCGACGCCAACCATGCCCTGTCCATCACCGACGATGACGAGGGCGGTGAAGCTGAAGCGACGACCACCTTTCACAACCTTGGAGACGCGGTTGATGGTGACGACGCGCTCGATGTACTGGTTGCGGTCGTCGTCGCGGCCGCGTCCGCGGCGGTTGTTGCGATCATTGCGGCCCTTGTTGTTGTCGTTCTTGTCGGCGGAGCGTCCGCCGTCACGCCGTTCACGTCCCGGCATTACGCGATCCTTCCGTTGTTGAGTGCGGTGCTATGCGTGGCCATTAGAATTTCAGACCACCTTCACGTGCGGCGTCGGCCAGTGCGGCGACGCGACCGTGGTACTTGTAGCCACCGCGGTCAAACTTGACAGTCTCAATGCCCTTCGCCTTGGCGCGCTCAGCGATCAACTCGCCGACCTTGGCACCGCGGGCTTTCTTGTCGCCCTCCATGGCGCGGACTTCAGGCTCGATGGACGACGCAGCAGCCAGGGTGTGGCCGATGGTGTCGTCGATAACCTGGACGTGCATGTGCCGTGAGGTCCGGTGCACGACGAGGCGCGGGATCTCAGCGGTGCCACGAAGGTTCTTGCGAATACGGAAGTGGCGAGCCTTACGAGCCACGCGACGGCGAGTGGCAATGTCTTTACCGATAGGGAGACGCTTGTTGTCGTTGCTCATTACTTACCCGTCTTTCCGACCTTGCGGCGGATCTGCTCACCTTCGTAGCGGATACCCTTGCCCTTGTAGGGGTCGTCCTTGCGCAGACGACGGATATTCGCGGCGAGCTGTCCCACCTGCTGTTTGTCGATACCACTGATAGAGAACTTGGTCTGTCCGTCCACGGCGAAGGTGATGCCTTCCGGTGCCTTGATCAGGATCGGGTGGCTATAGCCGAGGGAGAATTCCAAGTCGCTGCCTTTAGCCAGCACACGGTAGCCAACACCGAAGATTTCCATCTTGATGGTGTAGCCCTCGGTCACGCCGACGACCATGTTGTTGATCAGTGAGCGTGACAGGCCGTGCAAGGAGCGGCTCTTGCGGTGATCGTCCGGACGGGAGACGACGATCTCGTCGCCTTCCTGAGCGATGGTGATGGGCTCCGGAACGTGGATGGCCAGAGTGCCCTTAGGGCCCTTGACCTCAACGTTTTGCCCGTTGATGGTGACGGTGACGTTGGATGGGACCGCCACTGGTGAGTTACCAATACGCGACATATGTGTTCACTCCTCCCCTACCAGACGTAGGCGAGAACTTCTCCGCCTACGCCCTTCTCAGAAGCCTGACGGTCAGTGAGCAGACCCTGGGACGTGGAAATAATAGCCACGCCCAGGCCACCCAGGACCTGAGGCAGGTTGGTGGACTTTGCATAGACGCGCAGACCAGGGCTGGACACGCGGCGCACACCGGACAGCGAACGCTGGCGGGTGGAGCCGTACTTCAGCTCGATGGTCAGGGTCTTACCGACTTTGGCGTCCTCAACGGTGAAGTCAGCAATGTAGCCTTCTTGCTTCAAGATCTCTGCGATGTGGACCTTGAGGTTCGACGAAGGCATCGAGACAGTGTCGTGGTACGCATTACTTGCGTTGCGCACGCGCGACAGCATGTCGGCGATAGGATCTGTCATGGTCATGGATGTGACCTAGTGCCTTTCTCGCTGCGGTTCCCTTCCACCACGCGTTATCCCCGTTTCGGGCAAGCGACTGATGGGTTACCACAGAAAATCCCCCGGCAATGTCACTGTCTCCATCCGCGAACTAGCCGCTCCACGCTTTCGTGCGCGCAAGTAGCCCATCTAGCTGGGGTTTTGACAGGATTATTGCCGAGGGTTCAGGTGAACCACTCAGGGGCGCCGAACCAGCTCAGTAGCTGATCGGCTCGCTGCTTGTCTTCGAGGGACGCTGTGAGGCGGGTGGGCCTACAACAAAGTAGATGTACAAAGACTCAAGCAGTCTAACAACCAGGGTATTTCTTTCAAAATCGCTTGCCGACGGTGGTCAACGCGGTGCTTTCATCCGCGCGTCGTGCTCTTTTTATGCACCCCAGAAGGGGCTGCCCCTCCAGCACGCTCAGAGTTACGATGAGGTCACCAGATCATCATCGGGTAGAAGGAAGAGCCAGGTCATGCCCTTCACACCACATGCTCCATTTGTTCTCGATATTAACGACAAGGCTTCGGCCGCGAAGGAGGGCGATTTCCCCGCCGCAGACCGCTTAGCCACTGCCGACGGGGCGACGATCGTGGCATTCCGCTTCGCGCCAGGTCAGCGCCTGGATTCGCATCATGCACCGCACCCGATCTCCGTCCAGGTGATCGAAGGGGAGGTCGAGTTCGCCGTCGCCAGGAAGGCGTCTGATCCGTCGGAGGTCGATGACGATGAGTTCACGGCGACCACGTTGACGCCGGGGATGGTGCAATATGTTCCGGCGTTCGTGGTTCACCATGTGACATCGAAGGACGGAGCGATCATGCAGCTCACGCTGCACACCGGTGACCATGAGGGGTATCAGGGGCACTCCGGGAAACCCGAGAAGCTCCCGTTCGAAAAGTACCTCTGGGTTCCCTGCTAAATAACCTTGTCGAACTGCTCAACCGCCCACGGAATGGTCAGCGGGTTAGGAAGGCTCATAGCCGTCGTGGTGTCCTGAGTAATCTCTCGCATGTTCCCGTCTTTAACAGCTTTAATGTTCTGGAACAGTGGGTTTTTCTTCGCTTCCTCATTACCCCCGGCGTAGTCAAGCAGGAAGAGGTAGTCGAGTTCGTCCAGCTGGGAGAGGTTCTCAGGCAAGAGATATTTGTAGAACTGGCCGTTATCTCCCTTACTAAGGTCGTCCGGAATGACGAATCCCAGATCCTTAATAAACTGTCCGCGCCCATCGCCACTGGTATAGACCGCGAATTGGCCTTGCATAGCAATAACTGTGGCGGCTTTCTTTCCTTTTAGATCCGGATGAGACGACGAGAAATCATCAAATTTCTTTTTAGTTTCGCTGACAAGTTTGTCACCGTCGGATTCCTTGCCTACCGCCTTAGCAATTTCTTTGACCTGAGCATCCCACGGCACTTGGTAGTCGGCGTACTTATCAGAGTGAACAGTGGTCGGCGCAATATCGTTGAGCCGCTTCTTTTCATCATCTTTCAGCCCGGAGTTCAGGGCAATGATCTTCGATGGCTTTGCGGCGGCAATTTTTTCCAAAACGTCGTTGCCGATTTCTTGGGAGGTCGCCGCCATGACAGTAATGTCTTTTCCCTGGACTTTGTCGCTCGCCCAAGGACCGACGCCGTTGTCTTTATTCTCGTCCATCCCCATCGGGGTCAAGATGAAGGTCGGCGTGATGTCCATCGCCAGGAGTGTGCAGTAGTCCCCCCATCCGATAGCGGCGATGCGGTCGTTCTTGTTTGAACTATCGCTGCTCTTGTCATCATCGTCGTTGCTACATGCGCTGACGACGCCGGCCGTGGTGGCCAATGCAGCAATAGCGAGGGAAGATTTCAAGAAGTTACGACGACTGGTTGACACGGATACCCCTTTCACTGCGGGATGAGGCGGTCGAAATCCCACGTGGGCCTCATTCACGCATTGCGTTGACCGCATACGTAGGTCTCAGCCAAAAAGCACGTATCACTTTAGCTAAGCCTTACAGTGTGAGTCTAGGAATATCGTGCTGTGGTTACACACACTCGCTATTTCACAACCTAGGCATCAGTATGTACACCGGGCTTACGTTTATATGCCGTGCACTTCCGAGCAGACCTAAACGGAGTATTCGGAGAAAGAACATTATCGACGTGCAACCACTCGCACGACACAGCGTCGGGAGACACGCTCACTGCCATATATCCGTGGTGGATGAAATCTATCCACTTAAACCACGCATTAGTCTTCTGTAGAGCGTCGGCAGCTGTGGTAGAAACCTGCCGTGCTGGTTGGTCTAATGCACGCGATTTCGCAACCGTATCGAAAAGCCCGTTAGCGGTAATAGACGGTGTCACAAACTCCGTGGCGACAACATCTTTAGATGCACCAGTGCGATATTTTTGAATATCCCGGGGAATGTCATTGGCCCATGATGAGTGAATATCCCCGGTCAGGAACACCACGTTTTTCTTAGTGTCGGCAATAAGGTCAATAATCTTTTGCCGTTCGGCCATATAACCATCCCACTGGTCAGTGTTCAGAGGGATCCCCTGATCGGGCAGTCCGATTTGTGTGACTAACCAATCGTGTGTGTGCTGGTCAAGGCCATCGGGAAGAGTCATGGGGGCGAACATCACTTCATTAGCAACCATCTGCCACGTGGTCGGTGAGCTGGAGAGCACGTTCCCGAACCACTCGAACTGAGTTTGCCCCATCATGGAGCGATCGTCTTTGCCGGCGGCCCGGACGAAATCCGGATCCGTCTTGAGGAACATCTTTTTATTGGTATAAACCAGTTCGTAATCGCGGTAGGTGCGCAAATCCGGAATGATGAATTCCATCAGGTTTCCGTATTGCAGCTTGCGGTAGAGGTGCGAGCCTTGGTTCCCCGCATTCACCCGCACCGGCAGCCATTCAAAATACGCCTGCATCGCCGCAGCTTTGATGGCCTGATAGTTGTCATCGGGTTCGGCTGAGCTTCCGGCCGCGCCGTCGCGCCAGGTGTTGTCGGCAAATTCGTGATCATCCCAAATGCAAATGAAGGGCTTGGCTGCATGACAATCGGCCAGGTCAGGGTCTTCGTGGTAGCAGCCCTGGCGGATGCGGTAATCCTGCAAAGTCGTGGTACGCTCCGGCGGCTGCACCACGCGGACCTGAGAATCGTAGGCGCCGTTGTACCCGCCCGTCTCGTATTCGTAGGTGTAATCACCCAGGTGGAGGACGAATTCCAGGTCGTCGCGCCCAGCAATGTCCCGGTAAGACCGAAAGTATCCGGCCTCATAATTACTGCACGAGACCACACCGAAATTAACCGTCCGCTCTCCACCACTGCCCAGCGCTGTCCGGGTCCGGCCGACGCGGGAATAGTGCGGTTTCCCGTCGCGCTCGACAGCAAAACGATAGAAGTATTGGGTGTCGGGCTGCAGGTCTTTCACATCAATTTTGATCGTGTGATCTTTGCTCGCCGACGAGGTTTCGTAGCCACTCCGAACGATTTTCGTGAAATCTGGCGACGTGGATACCTCCCAGTTGACCCGCGTGTCTGCGCCCTTTTCCGACCCCGGAGTAGCCTCAGGCGACGGGGTCACTCGCGTCCAGATGATGACGCTGTCAGGTTGTGGATCGCCCGATGCGACGGAGTGGCGGAAGAGATCGGTGTCGAAGGCGTCGTTCTGCGGGGCGGTGTTTGGTCCCGGCGCGTCACCGGCGTAGGCCCGAGGATATCGCCCGACGAGAGCGCCACCAGCAGCGATGGCTCCGCCCGCCGCTAGCGACGAGCGCAAGAAACTGCGACGCGTGTACGAAGGACGTCCGGCCAGCCGTTCGGCTCCGGGGTGAATGCCTTCCAGAGTCGTCGATTCGGACGATGTTACCGCTGGCCGCTGGTCATTTTTGCGTTCCTTTTTCGTCATAACGATCCTCTCCTCTACCATGCTTTTCTGTTCGTGGGCCATTTCATAAGATAGTCACCCTCGTCGACCGCCGTCACACGCGCCCGCGCGTGACCGATGTGTCATCCGCGCCTAATTCACATGCACACTGCCGTCGTCGCTAACAGTCACGTCGGCGTTCATAGCTGCCGCGAGGTTGATTCGCTCCCAGGATCCTCGTGACGATTGGTCATCAAGCGGCATCCCCGCCGGACCCGCGGTCTGCTCAATCACTTGGGCGCGCTGCTCGTATGTGAGGTTGGGGAAGGCATTGATCAGGAGGTCGGGAACAGCCTGGGGCACGATCATCGCAGCATTGGGGTCGCTGACCGGTGCGAAGTCGTAGTTCATTCGGTAGGCGTAGTTGTCGAGTGCGTTGTCGTCGTAGTTACTATCCGCGGCCACACAGTTGGCCAAGGTATCGCCGCACCTCCACTCCAGCTCAGAGCGGATTTCCTGTGCTGCCGCCATGAGGTTGTTTCTCATACGCGGGTCGTTCCACCGGTCCGCCGCCGCGGCCAGCCCCGTCATCCGACCGCCCATCACGTCGAGCGGATAGTGAACACCGAGGACTACGCGGTTGTAGCCAGCCTCCGATCCACGGGCGAGCAGCTGATCCGACAGCTCGGGCAGCATGGCCGCCAGCAGCGTCGTCGTCCATGTTGCTTGGTTCGTGTGACCGGACGGGAAGGCCTTGGAATGCCCGTACAGATCCTCGCCGGGGACCTCGTACTTGTTGATCAGGGCGGGGTGGTCGTCATACGGGCGAGTCTCATTAAACCCGATCTTTTCGACGATGGTGCTGCTCGCGAGGCCACCCGCCCGAGCGGTAATCCCACCGAAAAGCATCACCGTCTTAGGAAGGCGATTCTCGTTAAGGGCCTGCCGGAACTCATCGCCCAGCCGACCACCAAATGCATCGGAGAACAACTGGAGGACGCCCTCCTTGTCAGCGCGCGCATCGCTCTGAGCTCGCGAAATCGCGGTCGGGTTCGTCGCGGCGGCGTGATTAATACGGGTGAGCGTCGCTAGGTTCGTGTCTTGAACCTCGGGGTGGTGGACTTTGAGGTCCGGGTACGAACCGACGACATCCGCGTAGATGCCGAATGGGTGTGAGCTGAGGTCAGAAACATACCAACTATACTCCTCGGAGGGGAACTCCTGAGACGTGGGGGCTCCCTCGTGCTGCACAGGCGGGTGCAGGTAGGGAATGTTGGCGGTGATGTCCGTGGCGGCTGCAGCCCGCGGGATTGTGGGGGACGGCGCAATTCCGCCGGTAGCGACGGTGGCCCCGAGAACAAGCGAGGCAACGGCGACTCGTGAGAATCGTCGCGAGGTTATTGCGCGTTCTCGTAGCGGTTTCTGCTGGGAGCGAACCGATTGTGTGCAGGAGGTGAACAATTCAGGCTGGGACATCCAGGCGTACCTTTCAAAACGTGTGGTAAGCACTCAGTGGGCCAATGGCGTAGGTAGGAGTCAATGATAACTGCGTCTATGATGCGGGACCATAGCGACATAATGTCGACGCTAAAGTGTCGCTCACACCAACACTGAGTGAACTTTGAGTGAACTTGCCCGCCGCCGAGCCCGATTCGTGGCCCATTCATGGACACATCACAAGCGCGCAACCAGCACGTAATACGATGGAATGCGTTGTTGTCACTCAGAAAGGTCACCCTGTAGGTACATCGAGTGAGCACTGATCCGAACTCATCATCCTCGAATCCTTCGCCCTCATAGTCCCCTGACCGGGGGCGTTCGTCGTCAGTGGGCAAGGTCGAACGTGTCGACGTCCACTCCGCGGACGCGAACCCAGCGGACGCGAACTCCGCAGACCCGAAATCCACGGATACGCATTCCCCCACGGTGCCGAAGAAGAACCAGCTCACCGCTGCTGTTCTAACGTCGCTCGCGCTGCTGTCCGCGGCGGGCCCACTGGGTACGGACATATACCTGCCCACGTTCATCGACATCGCGAAAGGCCTGTCGACGACGGCCTCGTCGGTGCAGCTCACGCTCTCTGCGTTCATGATCGGCCTTGTTGTCGGTCAGCTGTTCGCCGGGCCTGTCTCCGACGGGGTAGGACGTCGCCATCCCCTGGTGATCGGCTCGTTACTGTTCTTCCTCTTCTCCGCCGGATGTATGCTCACCCCGTCGATCGGTTTGCTGATCGCCTTCCGGCTACTCCAAGGCATCGCGGGCGGGACCACCGTCGTCGTCGCTCGTTCGGTCATTCCCGACGTCGCGCACGGCAGGGCTGCAGCCTCTGCTTTCTCCGCACTGATGGCGATCCAGGGCCTCGCGCCGGCGATGGCCCCGTTGCTGGGTGGTTTTCTCTCTCCGATCATCGGGTGGCGCGGCATTTTCTGGGTGATCGCCGTATTCAACGTGATCATGGTCGTGGTCTCGCGCTTCGTGGTGCTCGAAAGCCTGCCGGCTGATCGCCGCACCCCGGGCACTATCCGCAAACTCCTGCCCACGATTTTCCGCTGTTTCGGCCGCCCAGCTTTCATCGGTTACTGCTTCGCGTTCGCGGTCGGTTTCGCACGCTCTTCTCCTACATCTCGGCCTCACCGTTCGTTCTCCAGGACCAACTGGGCCTACCGACGCACGTTTACTCGATCACGTTCGCCATCAACTCGCTCGCCATCGCGGGAATGTCCGCCCTCAACGGCAAACTCGTGAACCGGTTCGAGGTGTGATCTGTGCTGGTCTTCGGGCTTATCCTCTACGTTGCGACGTCGGCAATTTTGCTTATCGACGCTCTGCTGGGGCCGTGGCTCTGGCCGACGCTCATTTGTCTCTTCGTGATGACATCGGCGACGGGGCTCCTGCTGGGTAACGCGACTAACCTAGGTGTTGAAGCTGTCCGTGATATCGGCGCGGGCGCGGGCTCCGGCGCGATGGGTGCGCTGCAATTCCTGACGGCCGGGATTGTGTCCCCGCTGGTGGGGCTCGGCTCGGATCCTTCGCTGTCCATGGCGTTGTGCATGTTGGTGTGCTCGATTATCGCCGTCACCGGGTGCGACACGCTCACGAGTTCGTCGGATAGAGCGTAGCTCGGTCTACTGTCGTCGGGCGACCGTTCTACGCTCGCCAAAACTCTCAAACGCACGGTTAGCTTTCGGTGGTTATACTTTTCAATATGCACGTGGGTGGCCGTCGTCTATAAAATTCGGTCGGCCGAAAAGACCGAAAAGGCCGCAAACCCACAACCAACAAATCGATACACGACCTACAGGTCGGCCCGAGAAACCCTCGCGGCCCGAAACCTGCAGTTCAGCCCACAAGGTTCACAAGACACGAGGCCACAAGCCTTCAGTCGAGCGAGTATTGGAGTACAACACGAGCGCTTTCTTCGACGCGCACACCCCATCGCGCTACCACCGCCACCACCTCACACGGAACAGGCTCTGCATCCGACGACTCACGCCCCACACCGAGCGCCAGAGCGAACATCCATCCTCGTATGCGCGCGACTCGCCCCCGGTTCTTACGGCGCTTCCGCGCCTGTGGTTATGCGTCTCAAAATTCCATAGAGGTAAAATAGTTGTGCCGATGGCCCCTATGTTGCGGAGCAGCGGTGACGTATCCACCCGTCGCCACGCTCCGGTGAAAGCTTCCTAAACATAGAGAAACCTCTACAACATAAGTGACATGTTCACCGAAAATAGCGGCTACTGGTCCATAAACCAAATGCTGCAGGCGGTATAAAATTACTTACGTATGCGGTATTACTTCCGGACTGCAGCCTTTTTGTTTAATCACTACCACACCGCATTACCCCCATTAGCGAAAGTCGGACACCCACAAATACGCACATGCGCTGCACATAAAGTTTGCAGCTTTCGCTAACATTGCTTCAAAGTTGAGTTTTTAGATATGAACAGCTCACCCCTATTTAGTTTTTACCGTTAACGGATTACTATACAAATATTTTCTGTAGGGCACACGAAAAGGGGCGAGGGATGGTTATCAACCACCACTCGCCCCTATATAGAGCCAGTAAAAGGTTCTACTTACCGCTCTTTACTTCTTGAATGGGAAGCCCAGCTCGCGCAGCAGAGCACGGCCCTCTTCGTTATTCGTTGCGGACGTCACCACGGTGATGTTCATACCGCGGGGACGGTCGATCTTGTCCACGTCCAGCTCGTAGAACATGGACTGTTCGGACAGACCGAAGGTGTAGTTACCGTGTCCGTCGAACTGCTTATCCGACAAACCGCGGAAGTCACGAATACGTGGGAGAGCAACCGTCAGAAGGCGGTCGAGGAATTCCCACATACGGTCGCCACGGAGGGTGACGCGAGCACCGATCGGCATACCTTCACGCAGCTTGAAGTTAGCGATAGCCTTCTTCGCGCGGCGGATCTGCGGCTTCTGACCGGTGATCAGAGTGAGGTCGTTCAGTGCGCCGTTGATCAACTTGGAGTCACGAGCAGCGTCGCCAACACCCATGTTGACAACGACCTTCGTGATACCCGGGATCTGCATGACATTCGCGTACTCGAACTCCGTGTTCAGGGTCTCACGAATCTCGCTGCGGTACCGAGTCTTCAAACGGGGGGTGTAGTTCTCGCTCATGGTTAAATGTCCTTCCCGGTGCGTCGGGAGATACGGACCTTCTTGCCGTTCTCGTCGAAACGGTAACCAACACGTGTCGGGTTACCGTCAGCATCGATGATCATCACGTTAGAGACGTGGATGGGAGCTTCCTGGGTGACAATTCCACCCGACTCCGCACCGCGCTCCGGTGCTGAATTAGCGACATGCTTCTTGATGCGGTTAACACCCTCAACCAGGACCTTGTCACGCTTCGGGTAAGCCTCAATGACCTTACCTTTTGCGCCTTTGTCCGGGCCAGAGATGACGATGACGGTATCGCCCTTATGGATCTTCATTTAGAGCACCTCCGGGGCGAGCGAGACAATCTTCATGAACTTCTTGTCGCGCAACTCGCGGGCAACTGGCCCGAAAATACGCGTACCACGTGGCTCATTGTCGTTACGGATAAGAACGGCAGCGTTCTCGTCGAAACGAATGTAAGAGCCATCCGGGCGGCGAGTTTCCTTTTTCGCGCGGACAATAACGGCTTTGACGATGTCGCCGGCCTTGACGTTTCCGCCGGGGGTTGCTTCCTTCACGGTGGCAACGATGACATCACCAATACCAGCGAAGCGGCGTGTGGAACCACCGAGCACACGGATGCACAGGATTTCCCGTGCACCGGTGTTATCGGCGACTCGCAAACGCGATTCCTGCTGAATCACTAGAGTCTCCTAGACCTGGGGTTGTTGCTTCGTGCGCCGGATTTCCGACCCGAACGCACCTGGTCTTGTCTGTTTTGAGATGGTTAGCCCGATTCTTCAGCCTCACCACCGCCCACACCGGGGCGACATGATCACTGAACAGCTGGTGGTAACTGCACCCTGTCACACGCAAATTGTGCGCTGACCAGGTGAGAATCACGCCTTCCGCTTGCTATATCGCTAAAAGGGATGGCGACGCTACCACAATCGGGCAGGTTAACCACCTGCCTCAGACAACCTGAACAGTATTGCATACATCAGGGCAATCATCCAACCCTGCGGGCAACAAAACGGATCGGCCCCCATCCGACCGGCTGACGGCTCTCTACTTCGAAGCCGGCGTCGTGTAAAGCGGCCCGAACGTCCCGCTCCGTGGGGATCGACGCGCCCGACACCAACATGCGTTGAACGTCTGCTTCGTAGTCTTCTTCATCGCCTGAGCCGTCGTCGGCGAGAACTTGGGTAACCACAACGATTAACGACACAGTGTCTTTAAGATCGGCTATAACACCAGGGCTATTTATTGGGCCATTGGAGCCCCATGGATCATGAACCACGGCAACATCGACCCGGGGGAAGTCGAGCTGATCCGCCGGCGCTGACGAGTGGGAGACCCGGGAGCGTCGGGAATTTTTGACCTCCGCTATGTTGAGATCCTCATGCTCGGGGCGATCCACAATGGTGACCGTCAGAGACGGGTTAGTGCGGGTGAGCTCATCGGCGAGAACGGCAGCACCGGGGCCGAGAGTGAGCGCCGAAGACGCGTCACCCAGGTCCAAGCCCGCGACTACGGCGGGGGCGACCCATCCCATGCGGAGGTTGGCACCCACCGCCAACCGGCTGCCTAGCCCCGGCTTGACATCCTGCCACTCGGACATCGTGCGGCCGGATGTGCCCAGTTGGACGGGGTTCCCGGTGCGCAAACCTTGACCCACGTGGATAAATGACATCGCGGGCATGGAGCCGAAGCCCGATAGGTAGCCGCCCGCGGGTGAGGTCGGATCAGCTAGCTCCATACCCACGGGAGTGAGGCCATAGGTCACTGCACTGTTAGAGGACTGATCTGGGGAGGATTGATCCGTGGACTTGGGTTCTTCGTGCTCGATGGTGACCAGCTCCAGGGCGGCAAGGTACCGCATGAACCTCACCAAGCGGTCAGTGGCGATACCGGCCTTCTCGGCCAGGGGCTCGGGGGTGGTCAAGCCGGCGTCGATCGCGGTAAAAATGCCGGCTTCGGCTGCGGCTCGGACAGCGAAGGCAGGGGCAATGTCGGCCATCTCCGAAAGACGGTTGTAGGCGGCAATGGTACTGGTGGCCCTGCTGGCGGAGGCGTTGCCATCGCGCCAATAGCCCACGATCTGGGTGTTCTCGGGCTTGACGCCGCGCTCTTTGACCAGCTTGCGGATGCTGCGGAGCTGGCCGGCCTCGCCGGCGCACCAGACGTACGGCGTACCCTCGGGCCACTCCAAGGATTCGAGCGAGCTGCCGAGTGACTGGCCTTGGGACCTCACCACCCAATGCAGGTCCACGTCGGGGGATGGAATGTTCAACTTCTGAATGCGGTCCGGCGTGGTAACCTCAATAGCCGCAAAAGCTCTTAACGTAGGGTAGCTCTCTACACAACGGCCGATGGCCGGTAGTGCAGTTTCGTCCCCCACCAGCAACATCCAATCCACCCCCTCGGGGAGAGCGCCACAATTCTTCGGCCCGGCCATATAGATACTGTCGCCTGGCGCGACGGACTCCGACCACGCCTCAGCCAAGCCGGACCCGTGGCGGGCGAAGTCAATATCCACCTCGCCGGCGTCGGCATCCCATCGGCGCACGGTGTACGTGCGGAATAGCTCGTTGATCTCCGCGGTCCACTCCAGGCGGCCATCGCCTAACGCCCTGGGTGCCGGCCGCTCCCCTGTCTCCGGGTGGGGGAAAATCAAACGCACGTCGTCGTCGAAACCTGTGCTGATCATCTCGGGGATGTGCACGTCGCCCTGCTGGTGGGCGTCGAATTGGTCGCTTGTAAAAGTGATGCGCCGCATCCCCGGAGTGATGTCCTCAACACGGCTCACCGTGATCTCACGTAACGAAATCGGGTAAATGTCGTGGTGACGGCTATTGCGTTTCATATGCTCATTCCTTTAAATAATCGGGCACCCGTTACGCCCGTACGGTACAAGAAAACCCGGGTATGCCACATGACACACCCGGGAACCCCTCATCTAATACGCCACCCCACAGCCACAGAGCAGCGTCGGCAATGAAGTAGGTAAACAGCCTTATTTATTGGAATCATCCTTCGAATCAGACTTCTCGTCCGAGACCTTCTTCAGCTCCGGCTTGATTTCCTTCAGAGCCCACTCGCGGGACAGGGAGGACGGAACATACAGCGCGGAGGACACAGCCTTGTTGTCCTCAACCGTGGCACCGCTCTTGACTTGCTTCAGGTCGTTGTAGCCCGGAACAGCGCGCACCGCGTCCATCCCGTCGGCAGCGAACAGAACCATGAAGTCCGCGGTCAACTTGTCAATGTTCTCCGGGGAGATCATGGCGCGGCCCTGCTGAGTGGGGATCGAACCATCCGTGTACCCGGCGGGCAGCTTCATACCCAGGTCGGTGAAGAACTGGTTGGCGGGGTTGGCCTCGTCGGTAATGACACCGAAGTTCCCGCTGCGGTGCTGAACCACCAGCGCTGACTTACCGTCCAGACCCTTCAGGTCCTTCTTGGCGTTCTCGAAGGCCTCGGTGTCCTTCTTCTCGATGTCCTTGACCTTGTCCTCATCCTGGTAGATCTTGCCCAAGGCCTCCAGCTGAGGCTTCCAACCGATCAGCTGCGGATCCTGGCCCATGCCCGGAAGAGTCGGCGCAACTTCCTTCAGCTTGTTGTAGGCGTCCTGATTGATGCGGTAGAAATCGCCGACAATGAAATCGGGCTTCTCGGCGGCGATCTTCTCAACCGGCAGCTCCCGGGGCTCAGCGTCGATCTTCTTAACGTCCTTGAGCTTGTCGTTCTTCCACTTAGCGTTCTGAGCATCATCCGGGCTCTGAACAACGACGTCGGGGGTAATGCCCAGGGCGAGGAGGTTATCAACCGAGGTACCCATCGCGACAATCTTCTTCGGCTTCACCGGGTAGGTGTCTTCACCCCAGGCGTGCTTAATCGTGACTTCCTTGACATCCGACGAATCCTTCGTGCCCTCGGACGCGCTCTGGCTGGTTGAATCTGCGGCAGTGGAATCGCTGGAACTGTCGTTATCATTCGAGCACGCGCCCAGAACCAACGAACCGGCTAACGTCAGAGCGATCAAGGGCATAGGACGAACAAGTGAACGCTTCACGGAAACTCCAATACAAAAGTATGAACAGTGCAGGCCACGGGGTTATGACAGAGGCTGACTGTCACCTGGTTGGGGCCAGGATGGCCACCAACCCGCAACGCATCTACCATTCAGTATGGCTAGCCTAATTTAATGACACGATAGCGTGCGGAACTTCCCTAGACAACACCCATAAGGGAACGTCCCCCACAATTCACCCCCCAAGGAGAACTTACTAGTGGCAATCCCACCCATCGCGCCGTACAGCATCCCCATCCTCACGGCAAAACCCTCTGTCAACTGGGCACTTCAGGCCGATCGCGCGGCCCTCCTGGTCCACGACATGCAAAACTACTTCATCTCCGCATACACTCCCGACGACGAGCCAGCGTCGACAATGGTGGCCAACATTCGGGAACTCATTGCTCGCGCCGACGAGGTGGGCATCCCCGTTTTCTACACGGCCCAGCCGCCGGAGCAAAAGGAGTACAGACGAGGGCTGCTCCGCGAATTGTGGGGACAGGGTATTCAAACCGACGCGGAGGCGAACATTATCCCGGAGCTGGCGCCGCGGAAGCACCACCATGTGATCACGAAATGGAGGTACTCGGCGTTTGCCCGAACAGACCTTCGAGAAGCGTTGGCCTTTGCGAAGCGCGACCAGCTGATCATTACCGGTGTGTACGGTCACATGGGGTGCGGGGTGAGCGCGGTGGACGCGTTTATGAACGATATCCAGCCGTTCCTTGTGCGCGATGCCATCGCCGACTTCACCCGCAACGACCACACCGCGACCATTAATTGGGTGGCGCGGCGGTGTGGGCGCGTGGTTGATGCTGAGGAGGTGTTGGGGGTACTGGTTTAGCGGCCGCAATCCGGACATAGCAGGAGCGGTTCGCCCTATCGGTCGTTACATTTGTGGAGCTTCAGATCCTCTATAGCCGGTTAATCGCCCTCATTTCACAAAAGTGCGGGGCAATATCGCAGCCTCATGGCAAAAGTGCGGGGGAATATGGTCAATTTTCGGCCATTTTTCGCCCCTATACCCCCGCAGTTTTCAGCAGGTGCCATCTCCCCCAGCAGTTCGGGTCACACCACGGTAGTGTCACTGATCCTTCTTGCTCACCTTGCCGACGCCTGTTAAAGGAAACTCATCAACGAATTCCACGACATCAGGCACTGCAAAACGCGATAATCCTGATTCACGGACGAATTTCTTGATGTCCATTGCCGTCAGTGGCTGGTGGGAGGCCTGCACCGATTGGGAATCCTGACCGCCCTGGCCTTTCCCCGCATCCGAGTTTTCCGGTGCATCCGCACCTGCCAGCTTGTAATCGTCGCGAAGAATAATGAGCGCACGGATCTTCTGGCCCATTACATCGTCGGAAATACCCACCACCGATACGTCGTGTATAGCGGGGTGCTTCAGTAAGCAATTCTCCACCGACTCCGGGGCGATCTTCTCGCCACCGCGGTTGATCTGGTCCTTCGCGCGACCGGTCACCGTGATCGCGCCGTCGGCGGACACCGTGACAATATCGCCCGTGATGTAGAAACCGTCGTCCGTGAATGATGACGCGTTCGCCGTCGGGTTCCGGTGATAACGGCGGATAGTGTACGGGCCGCGGGTATGCAGATGACCTGGCGTACCACGATCCACCGGGGCGCCTTCGTCGTTGACAACGCGAACCTCGTCGGCCGGGCTCATGGGGACGCCCTGGGTGTTCACGATCTCATCGATGTTGCCGCCCAGTTTGGTGTAATTCACGAGGCCCTCAGCCATGCCGAAGACCTGCTGGAGGTTAATCCCCAGCTCCGGGGCGACGCGTTCGGCGGCGGAGGCGCTGAGCTTCGCGCCACCCACCCACACCGTTTTCATCGTCTCCATCGTGGGGTCGGGAGTTTGGGCCTCGTCGCGACTGTTGAGGAGGCTAATCAGCAGCGGCGGGACCAGCGCCATGTGCGTGCCACGGTGCGCGTGAATGTAGCGGCGGATGGTGGTGGGCGACGGGTCGGGAACATACACCACCGTGGCACCAATATGAAGCGCACCCAAGATGCCAGGCGAACTCATCGTGAAATTGTGTGACGCCGGCATGACCACGAGAAACACATCACCACGCTGCATATCGCACACCTCATCGGAGCGGCGCACCGAATACAGATAGTCGTCGTGGCTGCGCGGGATCAGCTTCGGCGTGCTCGTCGTTCCCCCAGAAAGCTGGAGGAAAGCAAGCGCTTGTGGGTCGGTTTCCGGTGAAGGCCAGGGGGCGGTGTCTGCGTCGGCGTCTGTGTGGGTGTTGACTTCGGTGCTGCTGGCTTCGGTGCCATTGATGACGGGGTTGCCCCACGGGTCGTCGGCGCGAGGGTCGATTTTGATGGTGGTGAGTTCTGAAATCTCCTCGTGAAGGCCTTTTTCAACCCGCTTGGCGTGCTTATCTCGCGGAACTGCAGCGATCCGAACTCCGACAGGTGCGGTCCGAGCAAAGTGGGCGACGTCGTCGGCACCGTGTGCGGGGAGGGCGAAGACGGGAACGGCACCGATGCTCCAGATGCCAAAAATCGCTTCCATGTGGACAGCGGCATTGGGCAGTTGGACGATGACGGCGTCGCCCTCTGCAATGCCGAGGCCACGCAGCAGGTTGCCGACTTTATGGGCCGAGTGGCGGACATCGCTCCAGGTCAGTGAGCGGTAGCGGTCCACCGCGACGGGCGCATCGTTGTAGTGGTCACGGGCGCGCTCGAATAGCGCCCAGTGCGTGTCGCCCGTGTAGATCTCCAGCTCCCGGTACCGCTGCACGTCCTCCCACGGGCAACCGTTGGCCGCACCCCCCTCACGCTGGGCGTATTCCTTCGCGTTCGGCGATGGAATTGTTGCTCGTGTCATAACCCTCATCCTTCGTGGTGCGTTGGTGTGTGGTGTGTCGTGCTGTGTGCTGTTCGCGTGGTTTCCCGCCGGCGTTTACTCCAATTCCTCCCCGATGGTGGGAGCACTCTGCCGCCACCCTGCCAATGAAGCCAAGCCGCCGTGATCGAGGGGCAACGAGTACGTACGTAACTGCACCCCCGTATCTTCCCAGGCCTCTGCCGGGTTCCACTTGGTTTGTTGGTCAGACTTCGGCCGCCCAACTACCCCCGACGTGTTCCGCGCAATCGGCGCCTTTTCCGCAGTAATAAGGACAACTTTCTTCACGACGTCACACACCGGGGTGTCGCTGACCTCCCCCATCCATCGCGCGCACGCCCGAACGGAGCACTCCGATCGCTCGCGGAGGGTGTCGTCGGCACGCAGGTCGTGAGCACTGAAACCGGTGATATCGGAAAGAAGGTCCACGCTGAGATCGTCCGGAATCGGAGGCGGAGTCAGCCCGGCGCGAGCTGGATAGGCATCCAGGACAACGAGGAGATCGACGACGGGGCTGGTGGCGGTGTCGCGTTGTTGGTTTAGGCGTGCGCTGACAGCGTGGGCGATCGTCGCGCCGAAGGAAAATCCGGCGAAGGTGTACGGCCCCTCGGGCTGGTAGTCGCGGATAGCGGACGCGTAGAGATCGACTGCCTTGTCCCAGCTGAGCGAACCAGTGATGTTCGCCGGGAATTGGATGCCGATGATGGGGCGGTCGGTCGCGTGGTACTCGGCCAGCCCCTGGTAGGAGAACACCGAACCGTCAATCGCGTGGAAGCAGAAGAGGGGGCTGCCTTTGCCCTCTTTGAGCGTGACCATCCACGGAGGGCGGGAATCGTGATCGCGCGTGTCGGTGGGGGCGGTTGGCTGGGGTGCCGGGGGCTGAGGTGAATCGCCCTCGATCGCGCGGACAATGCCCCGAGGAGAACCGGCCTCCACAATCGTCTGAATGTCCAGCTTGTGGCCACGTTTCCGGAGCTTGCCCATGAGTCGAACAGCCATGAGAGAGTGAACTCCTAGATCCTCAAAGGCAACATCGGGGTCCACCTCCGGGCGGTTGAGCAAACCGGCGATGTCTTCGCAGGTATCGCGCAGCAGTTGGCTGTCCTGGTCGGGCCGTTCAGTTTCCGCGTTGGGCTGGGTCGACGTGGTGGGTTCCGACGTTGGAAGCTCCGACGTAGGCTGGTCCTCACGGTCTTGCGCGGAGTCGTCGTCCGCCTTCTGCCCTGGTGCACGCCGAATAGCATCAAGCATCGGGGCGATCTCGTCCCGGATCGCACGCAACGACTCGGGCGATTCGACGTCGGCAAGAGTGGCACACCGTGACAGGATGGCGCGTAGAGCGTCGGCAAGAGTACAGGCCACCTGCTGCGGAACCACTCCAGGTTGGTAGGCCAGGGCCAGATCGAAGGGTCCTCCCGGCGGGTGGATGACCGTCAACGGGTACTGGGTTTCGCCGCGGGTGGTCAGGCCCGTGATGCGGATACCGCGAGACGCGGGCGCGGGGGCGTCGGAATCAGGCAGGGGGCCGGGCTGGGTGTCTGTCTCCGAGAACTCATCGGGGAAGTTGTCGTACACCACCAATGAGTCGAAGAGCGGGCCCGACTGCGGAGCCTCACCGCGAGACTCGCCCACCCGGCGCTCGATATCGGCGAGGGAGGCCGACGTGTGGTCCGCCAACTCGGCCTGGGCGCGCGCGTGAGTACGCAGGATCGAGGCCAGCGAGTCGCCGTGCAGATCCACGCGCACGGGAAGGGTGTTGATGAAGAGGCCGATCGTGTTGTCGATACCGTCGAGCTCGCTGGGTCGGCCCGAGGTGACCACACCGAGGACGGCGTCGTCATGGCCGGTCAGGACCGCAACGACACACGCCCACGCGGTCTGAATGAGCGTGTTGGGGGTGACACCGACAGTGCGGGCACAGCGGGATAGGTCAGCTTTCTGCTGTTCAGAGAGCTGTACAATGCAATATTCCTCGCCGGAGTCGTTATCAGTCGCTGAGGCGTCCGGGTCGGCGGTGGGCGCGAGTGCATCAATGACTCGGCTTGCATGGTCAAAACCTGCCACGTGATCAATCCACAGCTCGGTGTCAGCCTTCACTCGGGGCTGCATGTCCTCAACAAATTGGCCGTACGGGTATCGTGGCGGCAACTCGGCGATGGCAGTTGCGATGGCGTGTGAGAGCGTATCCTCCACATCGTCGGCATTTCCGCTGGTCAGAAGCTCTGCAGCGCGGTTGTACACATGCATCAACTCACGCAAGAGGATCGTCGTGGACCACCCGTCGGTAAGAATATGATGATTCCCCAACACCAGCTGGCTGCGCCGATCGCCCAACCTCACCAGGGTCGCCGCGACCATATTCCCGCGCGTCACATCGAGCTGGCGGGAAGCCATCCGGTCCACAACGTCGTCGATAAGCGACAATTGCACGCGCGACGGGAGCCCGCGAGCGTCGATCACCGACCACTGCCACCACGGGGTGCGTGGAATGACGTGCACCGGGCGGTCGAGTGTTTCATAATCGAACGCCGCTTTGAGCACGTCCTGGCGGTTCATCACCGCCTCGAAGCTGGTGCGCAGGAGTTCGGGGTCCGCCGGGCCTTCGACGGCCATGGAGGCGGCGATCACGTAATGGTCGCGCTCGCGGGAATCCAGTGCCTGGTACAGCAGACCCTCTTGCAGCGGCGAGAGACCGTACACGTTCTGAAGCGCGCCGAAGCGGCGCTGCCAATGCTCGATATCCGCGCTGGTCACGGGGGCTAAACAATCCGATGGCGACGCGCTGCCCTCCGCGCTCAACGCGACAACGGCGAGATCTGTCAGAGCCTCGACGACGCTATCCGCGAGCTGTTCCGCCTGGCCATCCGTTTCTGCATCGACTGTGATGCTGAGCGATGGTTTATCGGGTTCATTGCCGACGGGTGCTGTGTGGTGGTCGGGTGTGTTCGTGCCCACTCCCGCGCCCGTGATCCAGGCCGTGAGATGTGGGACGCCTGGGAAGCCGGGGCGAAGGGCGTGGTGGATTGGGAGGAGTGTGTGGTGCTTGTCTGCGGTGGGGCTAGGTATGTGGCCTAGTTCGAGTGTGATTGCTGGAGTACTCGCTGATGTATCGGTGGGATCAATGGCATGGAATGTAGCGCGTTGCTCTTTCACGCTGAGCAGGAGCGCCTCAGTCTCTGCCCGCGAATCCGACGGCGAAACAGTGACATAGCCCGGCGCGGCGAACCGGCCAACAACATCACGCGCAACCGCATTCCCGGAGTTCAACGACTGACCGGTGGCGGGAGCGGAAGGTTCACGTAGCGCGCGGCTCAACACCATCACGGTGAGGGTTTCATCGGGATCACTCGCCGAGGCTATCAGAGCAGCTGCGGTCAAAATATCCTGGTCAGACAGCCCAAATTTCACTCCAAGGTTACTGAAAAGAGCCTTCGCGAGTGACGGATCAATCGTCGTTGTTGCCCGGGCACGACTGTGCGCCCACGGGAGAGCCGGGGCAGAGTGCCCACGCCACGAAGCATAGCGGTGTTGGCGACCGTCACTATGTCCGTCACCGTGACCCGACCGCTGCACGAGCGCCTCGACAATACCGATGAGCTGCGCAAACCCGTCGGCATCCACCAACGCACTATGCACGCTCAGGCGCACACCACCGTCGACAGGTTCAAGCGCGAATGGCCGTCCGGCAGCAAGATCGACGGGCGCGCGGAAATCGTCGTCCTCAGCAGGATGGCGTCGGATGATGAACTGCTCGGAACCGGTCGTATCCGTGTCCCACGTCGCAATGCTACGAAGAGCCGGGACGTCCTCAGCCAGCTTCGTCGCACATGCGCGACACTCGTCGGCGCCCATGTCCGAGGCACACGGAATCACGACCGACATAATCGGCTGGTTGGGACCAGTGAAGGCCGACCGATCCATTCCCGACGGGGCGTCCACCACACCAAAGTCCGTCAGAATATTCCGTTGCTGCTTTGGATCACTGTGGTCATTTGTGCTGGTCGCCGGGGTATGTGAGGTAGCCGACGATGCTGCACTGTTCGGCTCACCTGACGACGACCGTCGCAAGGACGCGGCGATCTCGCCCAGGGGACGACCGGACAAAATATCTGCCGGGCGGATCTCAAAACCTTGCTGCTGCAACCGACCGGCCACCACCAGCGCGGTAATGGAATCTCCACCCTGATTGATGAAATCCACGTCAAGGTCCGCGAGCTGCCCCATGACGTCCTGGATCACTCGAGAAACAGCAAGCTCACGCGGTGTTTCGGGAGCCCGGAGTTCCGTGTTTGAGGCCTGGCGGTCTCCGCTCCCCTGGTGCTCGGCTGCGCGATCATTCGACAAACCGGACTGTTCAATCAGTTCGCGGAGTGCTCGCCGGTCAATCTTTTCCGTTGACGTCCGCGGTATCTGGGGAACCGCAACAAGAGTGGACGGGACCATATAGTCCGGAAGTATTCGCGAAAGGCGCTGGCGTAACTCGGAAAGACGCTGCGTGATGTCATCAGCGTTCGGCTGGGGGTCATCGGAATTTTTATTGGACGCCGGAGTATTCCCCGCAAGCCCTTCGAGAACAACTCCTGCCCGGATACTCACCGTCGCCGCACCTGAATGAGCGTGGCCAGCCCCTGTTGACGCGGAGCTTTTATCATCGGGACGGGACTCATCACCGACGCCGCGAGCAACCGCGACCGTGCCCGCTGCACGAACGCCCGGAAGGGCAGCGAGCGCGCCGTCGATTTCCTCGAGTTCTACGCGATGCCCCCGCACCTCGATCTGGTTATCCGCGCGCCCGATAAACGCCACCCCACGGCCAGGCACCCACCGCACCCGGTCGCCCGTCCGATACGCGGGAACGAGCGCGTCGGCGTCGGAGCCGTCGGTAGTGACGTCGGTACGAGGACGGCTGGCGGTCGCGTCGGCACGGAAAAATGCCTGGGCCGTCGCGTCCGGATTATTCCGGTACCCCTGCGCGATCTGCTCCCCCATCAACCACAATTCGCCTTCTTCACCCGGGGGAACGACCTCGCCCGACGCGTCGCAAATGCGAATTGACATGCCGGGCACCGGCCAGCCCACCGTCACCGTGCCTGGTGTGATTCGTGCGCACAACGCGTCGACGGTCGCTTCCGACGGGCCATACATATTCCACCCGATGACGTGCGATGCTGCCGCCACTTGGTTCCACAACTGCTGTGGCATGGGTTCTCCGCCGAGCAGCACGGCCCTGATCTGCAACTTTTGCGCGTCGAGCAGGGGAACCCCCGACGCGAGGAGCGCGCCGAAGAGCGAGGGGGTGGCATCGATCATCGTGATGTTGTCACGGCGGAGGCAGCGGTGAAAGGCCTCCCCATCGGCGACGGTGGAGCGGTTGTAGATGACGACGCGCACGCCGGCGAAGATCCACGAGAGCTGATCGATGGCAGCATCGAACGCGAACGATGCCGTGTGGGCCAGCGTAGCGGACGCCTGAGACTGGCTATTCGCGACATGATCCAATGTCACCGGGAATAGCTGCGCGCGGTGGCCTGCGATCAAATGCTCAAGGGCTCGCCGACTAACGTTCACGCCCTTCGGCCGTCCCGTCGTGCCGGAGGTGTAGACGATGTAGGCCAACTCGTCAGCCGATGTTGCCTGGTCGGATTCGTGTGGCGGCGTCTGCTCGTCATCGTGGCGCTCGACAGGCTGAACGTCATCGAGTCCCGTCACCACAGCTGCGGCGCCACTATCGTTCATGATGAACGAACGTCGTTCCTGCGGGGCATCGTCGCCAATGACGACAAACGGGCGATGCGCGCGCAACGAAGCCAGAACCGCAATTGCCTGGGCTGCGCTCTTCGGCATATCGATGGCAACGACGCCACCTGCAGGACAGACCGACGCGATGGAATCCGCCAGCCGATCACACTGTTTCACCATTTCAGAGCCGGTGTACATGGTTTCCGCGGAAGTAGGAGAGGTTTCCGAGGACTCCGGCGAACCATCGGCCAGCAGAACTAGATCACCCCACCGCTGTGCAAGCGAATCGATCAGACCATCCAGTGGCTCAATCGAGCCGCGAGACGAATCGTCGGATAACGATTCCCGGTCCCACTCTTCACGAAGAGCGGCCGGGATCTGTTCAGGGCGGATACATATGTCGGACGAAGCGGGCAGAGAGCTCTCAGCGTTCTCGTCCGGCGAATCACCGCTCGCGCCAGCAGCCTCCGACCGCCGATCCAACCCCAGCCCCGCATTCACCACAGCCCGAATATCGGATAAGCGCTGGTGAACAACCTGCGAGGGAACGTCGGCAACCGTCTCAAAACTCAGATCCACGCCACCAGACCGACCCGGCGCGGCAACCAGCACAAGGTTTTCCGGCGGGCCACCCGCCACATTCCGGAGGTACCCGCGCGTTTTCCCAAACTTGAGGGCGGCGTCGAAAACCTTCAAGTTGGCGCCGATCCCGCGCAGGATCGAGGAATCCCCATACGCCGTCGCCACCTCGGACCCCGGGAACCGCTGATGTTCGCGCACGGTCCGCATTGTTTCCTCGACGGCGTGCGCGTTTTCGGGGAGCGTCGTGGTGAGGTCGACGGGCACCCGCACGGGCAGCATGTTGACCATCATCGCCGGAGTACGCCGCTGAGCTGTAGTTTCTCGCGCGGCGAACGGCATGGCGACCACCAGTTCGTCGGCCTCGACCCCCTGCACGCGCCGCAAGTACACGCCGTATGCCGCCAACAACGAGTCCACCCACGTCGTCCCGTGGCGCTGGGACGCCGCTTTCCACGCGTCCAACTCGTCGGCATCCACCGTGAGCACTGTTGTCCGGCAGGAACTCTCGGACCCGCCGATGAGCTCGTCTCGCCACTGCGTGCTGCCAACCCCCGCGAGCGACTCCTGCCACCATTGCGCATCGCGATCCCGGTTGTCCGACTTGTGGTATTCGCAATCTTCCTTAACGACGCTACGCACCGCGCTAAATTTCGCCGGCCGCGCTGTTTTGCCGCCTGTGAGCTCGGTGTAGTGAGCAGCCGTGCGTCGGGCCAAGGTCATGGACGCGTAACCATCGACAATGAGGTGGTGATACAGCTGGATGATCCACACCCGGCGGTGATCTAAGCGAAGGACCTCGAAATGGCAGAGTGGGCGATCGACGAGACCCGACCACGCCTCCGCGCAGCGTGCTTTCGCGGCGTCAACATAGGCGTTCGCGGCGGCCTCGGGGGACGGATGGGAGCGCAAATCGTGAACGGGGATCGTGATGTACTCTCCCGGCGCGTCGTCGATAACCCTTTGACATGGGGAGTCGTCGGCATGAACATCCGGCGGACCCTCCCCCTGCCGGAACTGCAGACGCAGCGTTTCAGCTTCCGCGATCGTCTGATGCAGCGCCTGAACAACGTCGGTAACCAAAATATCCGGCTGAGAATCCGTCGGATCGAGTTCCATCACCTCGCCCACGACGTAATACGGTGAGGCCGGATCCAGTGACTGCGCGTTCCAAATACCCATCTGCGCTGCGGTGAGAGGAAACCACTCCGGGGCAGACGGATTATCAGGGTCACTCGCACGCACCGAATCAAAGGTCATAGCGTTAGGCTACACTGCTCAAAAGACAAATAAACAAGCAGCTAGAGAGAAGAAAATGAGGAGCCTACCATGAGTGCAGCTAACCCACCGCTGAGTCCCCAAATCTTTGCCGACGAACTCCACACCCGCGTTGCCTCGGCGATCGGCATCCCCGCCGACACGCTGGAAACCGACGCCGACCTCACCGACCTTGGGCTGGATTCGGTGCGCATTATCGACATCGTCGAGTGGGCGCGGCGCCAAGGGTGGGATGCCGAGTTTGCCGACCTTATCGAGGATCCCACTATCGATGCGTGGGTGGACGCTTTCGAGGAGAGCGACGAGTGATGGCGGGGATGCCTGATCAGGGTGCCGCGGGCGAGGCCCGCCATTGTGTGGTTACCGGGGCGCTCGGTGGCATCGGCGCTGCCGTCGTCGCCGCCGCCCGGGACGCGGGGTATCGCGTGACCGCCGTGGACCAAGGGCCACACGGACACAGCTCGGGTGCGGACGCTGCGGGTGGTGATGGGCAGACCGGTGACGGAAAGAGAACCGGTGATGTGGCCGCCGTCGGCGTTAAACCCGCTGACCTGCCCGTTGATTATGTCCTCGACGTCACCGATTTGGCGGCCGCGCGAACCACGATCAGCCGCATCGAGGCCGACCGGGGACCCATCGATGTGCTGATCCACACGGCCGGGATCTTGCGTGCCGACGCCGCGCTCGACGGCGACACCGACGCCATGCGCGCGAGCTTCGAGGTCAACATGTTCGGCGCTGCCCACGTGTGCGCTTCCGTTGCCCAGCGCATGTGCGAGAGAAAACGCGGCGCCATTGTTGTTGTCTCCTCCAACGCGGGGACGACCCCGCGAGCGGGCATGGGATCCTACGGGGCGTCGAAAGCGGCGATCACCGCGTGGGCCCGCAACCTCGGCCTGGAGTGCGCACCACACGGCGTGCGCGTGAATATCGTCTCCCCCGGTTCCACAGACACACCCATGCTGCGCGGAATGTGGCCAGCCGGGGAGGACCGCTCGGCTGACGTTATCGCTGGCACACCCGACCAGTATCGACTTGGGATCCCCCTGCAGCGACTGGCGCAACCGGAGGACATCGCCGGGGCCTGCCTGTATCTCGTCTCCGACAACGCTCGCCACATTGTCATGCACGACCTTCGTGTCGACGGCGGGGCGACGCTGGATAGTTAGGCGTTTTTCGGCGCTTGCTACGCTCCGGCCGAGCTAACCCGCGCTCGCCGAGTTCGCGGTGTTCACGTGGGCAATGAGCGCCCGCCTGTCGATCTTCCCGTGATCATTGTGCGGAAGTTCCGTCATGACGACGAGGATGCTGGGCACCATGTACTCAGGCACCAGCGCGGCCAATTCGGCTTTCACCTGTTGCGGAATCGTAGCTTGACCAGCGGTTTCAACCCCGTCGCTGATGGTCGCGACCTCCGAAACAACGATCCCGCCGACAAGCGTCGCTTCTCCCCCAGCGCGATCCACAGCCACCGCGGCGTCACTCACCACGTCGAGGCGTCGCAAATGAGTTTCCACATCGCCCAACTCAACTCGGTTGCCGCGAATCTTCACCTGGTCCCCGATGCGGCCCTCAAAACGGAGCATCCCGCGCGCATCGCGCGACATGACGTCGCCGGTGCGGTACATGGTCCCGCCATCGCGGTCCGGATGCAGGCTGGGCACGAACGCCTCCGTCGTGACCTCCGGATTGTTGAAATACCCCGCGCCCACCTGGGCACCAGCAATGCAGAGCTCACCGGACTGGCCATCGGGGACTTCGTTCAAGTTCTCATCGACGACGTAAAACACGACGTTATCCTCCGGCCAGCCGACCAGAGTTCCGCCCGTGGAGGATTCTTCATTCGTCGGGTTATGCGGCGCGGACTGGTTTAGCCCGGCAAGGGAATTATCGTCGTGTGCGCTTGGGTCCGCCCATGCTTCGGCGGCCGAAAGGACTCGGTTATCGCTGTTGCTTTCGGAGGTAGGCGCCCTGTTAGCGGTCAGCTCGCTGTCGGGAGTACCCGCACTGTCGGCAGTAGCCCCCGAATACGGACGGGCGAAGTCCACCCACGCCACGTCCATTGCGGTTTCCGAAGGACCGTAGAGCCCCAACAGTCGACTCGGGAGCACCGCCTGCGCACGCTCGACCAAGTCATTCGGAACAGCCTCGCCACCTAACAACACGTGCCGCAGGCTAGCGAACTGGTCGTAGCCCAGGCCGACGTCGTCAAGGACATCGAACATGACTCTGAGCATGCTCGGAACCATCGACAGCGTCGTCACGGAATACGTTTCGATCATGTTTCCCAGGGCGAAGGGATCGCCGGGGAACCAGTCCGGGCAGGGAATGACTATCCGGCCGGCACAGGCCAGCGGACACAGCAGCTCTGCGACGCCGACGTCGAAACCGATCGGCGCTTTGTGCAACATCCGCAATTCGCCAGCGCTTGCCGACGAATCTGCATCCTGCCCCAGCGTGCGGACCACCCACTGCAAGTGCGAGGCCACCGCGCGGTGGGGGTTCACGGCCCCCTTCGGGTTCCCCGTCGTGCCCGACGTATAAATCAGGTAACACGGATCCTCCGGCTGGAGTTCGCGCGTGCGATCACTCGCGTGAAATTCTTCCCTGTGGCGGGTGCCGTCGGACGAAAAATACTCATCTGGCCGCTGGAGTTCCCAGGTCTGCGTGTTATTCGTCGGCGCATTATTTGTTGGTGCGTTATTCGTGGGCACGGATACGTCACCGAGCCCGATCACGACGTCGGGCTGGCAATCATTCACGATGTAGCGAATGCGCTCCGCCGGGTAGCTCGCATCCAGCGGCACATAAGCGGCCCCCGCGCGGAGAATCCCCACCATAACGCTGAGGAGCCAGGGACTTCGGCCAGAGAGCACCACAACGCGGTCGCCAGGGCCCACACCGCGATGGCGAAGTTCCCACGCCACCGCATCCGCGTGGCGATCGACGTCGTCGTATGTGAAAGTCAGCTCGCTACCGTCGTCGCGGAAACCGTGAAGGGCGGGCTGCTCGCGGTGGTGACGAATGGCCTGGTCAATCATCACATCGACCGTCAAGGGGTCGATCTCTACCGACGGACCGAACGCCCAAGGTGAACTAGCCGACATGAATGTCATCCCTCACTTCTCCCCCGGCCTGCTGTGTGCTTCCAGGCTCGCTATCCGCAGGGCCGTTATCGATGTAACACGCGAGAATCCGGTCCGATACCTCACCCAAGCAGCTCAGATTGGCGAACCCCGGACCCTGCGCCAGCCCGGACAGCGTCGGCAAGAATAGCCACGGACCCTTGTCGACCGCCAATGTCCACTCCGCAGGGATGATCCCCGGCTGGTCAGGCGTCGAGAGATGAGGTTTGAGCTGCAAGAAAATACCGATGTTGTGCGCGATGTCCGCTTCGGAGCACGTCGTCACGATTTTTTCTGCATAAAAATCAGATTCCACGTTCGGAAATAAATCTCTGAACCACAACGGGTTGCCCCCACGAGCATCAATCACCACATCCGCTGTCGACACCGCCTCCGGGACACCCTTGTACGGCACGTAGAGATCCAACACACCATCGCGAGGGACGATATCGACCACGCGGCCCCGCTCATGGATGATGTGCCCATAATCCTTCACAGTCTGCTGAACACGCTGGGAAAACACACCGCGGTCTGTACGTCGGATGAAATCTTGCCGCTCCTCCATGCTGAGCATGAACCATTTTTCCGGATCGGTGTAGAGGCTGTTTTCAAACACGCTCTCGCCGCGCGAATACACCGTCGGGGAGGGCGAGAAGATCGCGATGGACTCGCAGGGCATGTGCGCCAACTGATCAACGACGCTGGCCGCGGACTCGCCGCCGCCGATGACCGCCACCCGTTTGCGCAGCGGGAACGTGCCGTTTTCCACCTGATCCCACAGCTCGGCGATGGAGAGCACACCAGGGACGTCGGCAAGTCGGCGCGTCGACGGTCCCGGGCCGGTGATCATGACCCCGTCGGAACTCAGGACCGTGGATCCGCCGTCGTTGAGTTCGACGTCGCATTCCCAACCCCAGTTGTAGTCCTCAACGTTGCTGGCTTCGGCGTTCTTATCGGCGTCGTTCTTGTCCTCGTCGTTTTTATCGACGGCGCGAATCGCCGTGATCCGGCCGGCCATCACCCGCATATCCACCGCACGTGCAATCCATCGCAAATACTCGGCCCACTCCTCATGCGTCGGGCAGGGATGTCCGCGATCGATCCACTGGGCGTACTTGTCCCGAGAGACCAAATAACTCATCCAGCTATATTCCATGAGCGCGGCGTCGACACGTGTGTTGTCCTGCGCTGACTCGTTGGCAATTCGGGTCCGATACGGAAATCCGACATCCTTATCCGGCGGGGTGCCCAGCAGGTGATGGCCGTTCGTCCAGCCACCACCGGAAACCCAGTTTCCCCCCACCCCCAATGGGTCCACCGTGACAATAGCGGGGACCTCATACCCCAACGATTTCAGCACGTATGCCTTCGCCGCCACAGCCACAGCTTTCGGCCCTGCACCCAAGATAACCAGCGTTTTCACTGTCGATGATGTTCTTCCTGCTCGAGTACGTTGTGTTACGGTTAGCCTACCTTTTAGTAACGATCGCGCGAAACACTGGAGAACCACCCGAGGATGACCAACACTCCCGAAAGCCAACCCAACGCCCCTACTCACAACACCTCCACTCACACTATCGACGACACAACCGCCGGTAGAGGTGGCGCTGCTGACCGCTCTACGACGGGCTCATTGAGCGACGCCACCAGCCACGGTCCGTTCAACATCTCAGAGCAGGAGATTTACGAGCGTCTACATCGCCTACGTCGCGACGTACCGTCGTCGGCAATTCTCGACCAACCCCCACGCATCCCCGAACTAACCGGACGGCTAACCCTGCGGATGGCGGATCCCACCACCGAGGATCCAAAGACGGTGTCGCGGTGGATGAACCGGCCACACCTCGTCGAAACATGGGAGCAGCCGTGGCCCGCTGACCAGTGGAAACGGGATTGGGAGGCCAAGCTTTCTGGCACGTATTCGGTGCCGCTGATCATACTTCTCGACGGGGAGGAGTGCGGCTATATGGAGATCTACCGGCCGCACCGGGATGAGATTGGACGTGTGTACGACTCGCGATTTCATGACCTGGGGTTTCACGTTGCGGTGGGGGATGGGGCGAAGACCGGGCATGGGGTGTTCCCGCCGCTCCTGATGAATCTGTGCGATGAACTGATTGCCACCAACCCGCCGAGTGACCTTATTGTCGTGGAGCCCGATTACCGCAATGAGCGGCTGCCGCGGATCGCGCTCATGAATGACTGGGTTGACGGTGGTGAGCGGCAACAGCGCGCTGACCGGCGTGTTCATTTGCTGGGGTATGCAAAAACGGATGAGGCTCGGGAGCGGGTGCTGGCGGGCAAGGAGTAGGGGCTGTGGGGGGCGCGCCGAGCTGAAAGACTGGCGCAACCACCGTTCAACGGGGCGCTAATCCCCGTTTTTGTTCAATTTCTTAAGGGGTTTAATTATCGGGGCGTTTGAACTAGCATTGGCTTAACAGGTATTACTTCACCAGGCAGGTCAACCTATGTCGCCATCGCGTTCTCTTCATCCCAGAACAGCCGCACCTGAGGGCACTCAGTCACAGGGCGAACCCTCCGCACACGCTAACAGCAGCGACCTTGCTTTAGACGTGCGGGACTTCCACTGCCACCTCGGCAGCGGAAAAACAAGAAAGAAATCCTCAAAGGCATCACGCTCTCCATCCCGCGCGGGAAGGTACTCGCCGTCCTCGGGGCCAATGGCGCAGGTAAAACCACACTTATCAACGCGCTATCCACCCTCATTCCAATCAGCGGCGGCAGCGCCACAATCAACGGCCACGACGTCACCTCAGATCCCGCCAGAGTGCGAGCCTCTATCTCACTGACCGGCCAATACGCCGCCGTCGACAATATGCTCACCGGGCACGAAAACCTCACGTTCTTCGGAACGCTCGCGGGCCTTTCCATGCGCGAAGCCAAAGACAGGGCCACCGAACTGCTTACCCGGTTTGGCCTCGAACGAGCCGCCGACAGCCGCGTCGCCGACTACTCCGGCGGTATGCGTCGTCGATTAGATATTGCGTCGTCACTGACCGTGCAACCACCGCTGCTCTTCCTCGACGAACCCACGACCGGGCTCGACCCCGCCAGCCGCAACGACGTGTGGGACATGGTCCACCACCTGCAAGCCGACGGCACGTCCATCCTGCTGACCACCCAATATCTCGACGAAGCCGACCATCTGGCCGACCGGATCGTCGTGCTTTGGGGGCGGGCGAGTTCTGGACGAAGGGACCTCCGCTGAGCTCAAGTCGCGCTACGGGTCGTCAGCGGTGACCGTGACATTCCGTGCCCCTGAGCTGGCCGAACACTTCGCTGGCATTGCCACCGACAACGGGTTCACCGCCGCCCAGGAGAACACCATCGTCCGGCTTGACGCGCCCGACGGACACCGGTCGCTCGTGCGCGCGCTATCGCTCTGGGACGGTTCCGAGGACGACATCACCGACGCCGCGCTGATCCCGCTGACGCTCGAGGACGTGTACATGGCCATCGCGGACTCGGGCGATGTGGCACGTACGGATGCGCGGGGGGACAAGGTGGCGTCGGCGGACGGCGCGGCCCCGGCGAGTGCTCGGTCGGACGCCCACACCCCGGGAGGCGACCACCAATGAGCAGCGGAAACACGGGCCCGTCGATGAGCAGCTCAGCGGCGATCACGTCGGTGTGGTCACGCGACTTCAAACGCGTGATCCGCAATAAATCGGTGCTCCCCTCAATTTTTGTGATCACCGCGATCTTCATAGCCATCTTCTACGGCGCATTCTCGCGGGCCACCGACGGATTCGGCATTAGCTACGCCACATTCCTCCTCCCCGCGGGCGTCCTCCAAGGGCTCATCTTCACTGCCGGGGGTTCGTTGCTAGCCGTCGCCCAAGACGCCGAGGAAGGAATACACGCACGAATCCGCACTATGCCCGCACCTAACTGGTCGCTCGTCGCCGGCCGGCTACTTGCGGACCTCACTCGCGGCGCGATCTCCATCGTCCCCGTCATCGTTCTCACCGTCCTGATCGGCGCACGATTCCACGGAAGTGCCGTCGACCTGCTACTTCTTATCCTCCTGACGGTCGGTGCCGCAGTGTCCATCAGCGCGATTGCCGACGGCCTCTGCCTTCTGGCGCACCAGCCGGTCAGCACCTCGCTGGTGTTCCAGGGCCTAACGATTCCCATCGTGATGCTATCCACCGCGTTTGTGCCGGCAGTGGCGCTGCCCAGTGGCGTCCGCCCGGTCATTGAGCACCGACCACTCTCAACCATGGTCGAAACCGCTCGGCTACTCATCAACGGTGACTCCCCTGGCTCGACCGGTATCGAGGCACTCTGCTGGATCATCGTCTTCTTAGTCGCGGGAATTTACGGTTTTCTCGCAGCAATATCGAGGAAGTCCCATGTCTAACACACCTGCTGCCACCTATTCGTCGGCAACGTCTACCGCCCCGGCACCGTCCGCCACGAAGCCGTCCCCGCGACGAGTACACGCCAGTTGGGCCCACACGATGCGCCTCTTCCGACGCTTCGTCCGCACCCGCGCATCCCTACTAAGCACCATCTTCACCCCGATGCTCATGATCGTGTTCCAGTGGGCGCTGTTCGGCGACCTCATCGCCAAAGTCCAGGGGCTCGAGAAAATCGACCTGCTGCCCCTGTGCCTCATGCTCATCCTGGGGTCGCAGTGGCTCTACATCCCCGCCAATAGCGCAGAGATCGTGCGCGAACGCCAATCAGGAATCGTCGCGCGAGTGTCCACCAGTGCCAGCGGAATCCGGCCACTCATCGCCGGCGAGTGGCTGTTCAGTTTCCTGCGCACCATCCTCGCCAGCATCCCCGCACTCGTGGCCTCCTTCTTGTTTGGGATGCGGATCCACACCTGGTCGGCGGCCCTCTGGCTCGTCGTCGCCGTGATCGGCGGAGCAATATTCACAGCGACACTTGTCCTCGCCCTCGGATTCGGAGCGGCCAGCCCCGACGCCACCATGATCGTCACCCCACTCTTCATGGTCGCGCTGTTTCTCTCCGCGGGGTTCGTACCCGCGACCGCATTCGTCTCGGGCCTTCAATGGTTCGCGCGCAACAACCCGGTGACCCACGTCATCGAGGCCGAAATAGCGCTCAATGGAGGCGCGCTGGCCAACAATCTCTCGCTTACCGACGCCACCTCCACGATGACAATGTCCGGGATATGGTTCATCGGCGTGATGGTGGTGGCAGGACTACTCGCCGTGTTCGCAACAACCCGCCACTCGCGGAATACGGCGTAGCGAGGGGAATTGCTCACTCAGCGGTGACGGGTTCGGATCAGGCGCGACCGGGCAGCGGCGTTGTCGTTCGCGGCTCTAGGCGGCCCCTCTAATTCCACGCCCTAGTTCCGCGCTCTACGCTAACGAGTGCTTGGTACGCGTCGGCAGCCGCCGCTTCCGGATCGTCATGGTCGAGCGAATCGTTGAAGATCTCCAACGACACCGGCCCGCTGTACCCCACGTTGAGAGCCTTAGCCAGACATTCCTTCACGGGCAGATCGCCGTGCCCTGGCCATAGGCGATGGTGGCGTGACAGTTCCTTGACAGGCATGTCGAGGCGTGGGGCGTCGGCAAGCTGAACAAAGAACAGTTTGGAGGGATTTACTGAGTCGATCACCGACGGATCCTCGCCGAGAGCCAGCATGTGGAAACTATCCAGGCAGATACCAACATTGGGCAAATCCACGTGCCGAACGATGTCGTAGGGGTGGGCGAACGTGGAGACGAACCGCCCCCACGCCAGAGCCTCGAAGGCAACGCGCATGCCCTCGTCCGCCGCGAGTTTCCCGATCTGGCGAAGCTGGTCCACGCGGACCTCGTCGCTATCGACCGACGCGGAGTCCGTGTTGGAACACACCAGGATCGTGTTCGTGCCGAGCTACTTAGCGTGGGCCAGCGCAGTTTCGCACCGTCGGAGCCCGTGCTGGAACTCCTTGTCTTGGACGCTCAGAAGGCTCTTGACCGGCTGGTAGAGGTCACACGAAAGGCCCAATTCCTTCACCAACGACGTGATGTCGTTCAAGGTCATCAGGCTTTCTTCAATATGCGGTACGAAGAGTTCGACCCCGTCGAAGCCGGCTTTGGCGGCAGCGCGAAGTTTGACGTCGACGGTACCGGGAAGGCTAACGGTTGCGATGCTGAAATGCATGAGTTGTTGACTAATTCTCCTTGGTGATGTGACAGCGTGGTTGAACTAACAGCTTGTCTACGAGTCCATGCTAGGTCGGAAACCGCAGTCGGGTTGTCGGGGGAATTGGGGACACGAAGCCGCAAGCATGGGTGATACGACAGGAGCCGGTACACGGACACATTTTGTCGTATAACCCAAGCACACCCCGCCCAAAACACGAAAAACCGCGCCTGCATAACACAGACGCGGTGATACCCAGGGCAATATGCCCTTGCGGGAAGACTACTTAGCCTTCTCCAGGATTTCGACGAGACGGAAGTGCTTGTTCGCCGACAGCGGGCGGCACTCTTCGATGCGGACGCGGTCGCCCACGCCAGCGGTCTCGTTTTCGTCGTGCACCTTCACCTTGGAGGTGGTGCGGATGGTCTTGCCGTAAAGGGCGTGCTGGTTGCGGTCTTCGAGCTCAACCACGATGGTCTTCTGCATTTTGTCAGAGACGACGTAGCCGATGCGGACCTTCTGGATGCCCTTTTTCTTCTTGTCGTTCACGGTTGCCTCACTCATTACGCCTCATCTCCCGGAGCGCTGGACAGGCCCAGTTCGCGTTCGCGGATGACGGTGTGGATGCGAGCGATATCGCGCTTCACCGTTCCGAGGCGGCGGTTGTTGGTCAGCTGGCCAGTTGCGTTCTGGAAGCGAAGGTTGAACAGTTCTTCCTTCGCCTCGTGGAGGCGCGTGGTGAGTTCTTCAGCAGAGAGCTCACGGAGCTCATGGGCCGGTGTTCCGGTAGCCATTAGAACTGGTCCTCCTTCTTGACGATGCGTACCTTGCACGGGAGCTTCGCACCTGCGCGACGGAGTGCCTCAAGGGCAACCTCTTCGCTGGGGTAGCTCATTTCGAACAAGATGCGGCCTGGCTTGACGTTGGCAATCCACTTTTCGACGGGGCCTTTACCGGAACCCATGCGCACACCGAGTGGCTTCTGGGTCAGGGGGCGATCCGGGAAAATGTTGATCCATACCTTGCCACCACGCTTGACGTGGCGGTTGATAGCGATACGGGCTGCCTCGATCTGGCGGTTGGTGATGTAGGCGGGCTCGAGGGCCTGAACACCGTAATCACCGAAGGTCACGCGGTTGCCACCTTTCGACACACCACGTCGAGTGGGCCGGTGCTGGCGGCGGTACTTAACGCGCTTAGGGATAAGCATGTTTAGCCCTCCTGCTTCTGCTCTGCGGCGCGGCGACGACGTCCGCCACCACGACGCGGGCGGTCGTTGCGGCCACGGCGGCTGCCACGATCGTCGCGAGCGTTGATCAAGCTTTCACGGCGCCCACCGACAACGTCACCCTTGTAGATCCACACCTTGACGCCGATGCGTCCGAAGGTGGTGTGGGCTTCGAAGGTTCCGTAGTCGATCTCGGCGCGCAGGGTGTGCAGTGGAACGCGTCCCTCGTGGTAGCGCTCGGTGCGGCCCATTTCGGCACCACCCAGGCGGCCGGAGCACACAACCTTGATGCCCTTGACCTGCGGCTGGCGCATTGCGCCCTGGATGGCTTTACGCATGGCGCGACGGAACGCGACACGGTTGGACAGCTGCTCAGCGATGGACTGCGCAACCAACTGTGCGGAGGCGTCCACATTCTTGACTTCAAGAATGTTCAGCTGAACCTGCTTGCCGGTGAGCTTTTCCAGCTTCCCGCGGATGCGGTCAGCTTCGGCTCCACGGCGGCCGATCACGATACCGGGCCGCGCGGTGTGGATGTCTACACGGACGCGGTCACGGGTGCGCTCGATGACAACATCGGCGATGCCGGCGCGCTCGAGTCCCTTGGACAGGAAGTCGCGGATCTTGATGTCTTCAGCGAGGTAATCGGCGTACTGCTTGTCGGCGTACCAGCGTGAGCGCCACTCAGAGGTGATTCCCAGCCGGAGGCCGTAGGGGTGAATTTTCTGTCCCACTACTGAGCACTTCCCTTCTGGCTTTCGACGACCACGGTGATGTGGCTGGTGCGCTTGCGGACATGGAATGCGCGTCCTTGTGCGCGTGGGCGGAAACGCCGCATGGTTGGTCCTTCGTCGGCCCAAGCCTGCGAGATGACGAGGCTGTTCCGGTCCAGGCCGAAGTTGTTTTCCGCGTTCGCTGCGGCGGAGGCCACAACTTTGTACACCGGTTCGGAGGCCGACTGGGGAGCGTACTTGAGGATGTCAAGTGCTTCCTCAACGGACTTTCCGCGCACGGTGTCGATAACGCGGCGAGCCTTCATCGGGGTGACGCGGACGTAGCGGGCGGTGGCGCGTGCTGACGTTACGGTATCAGCCATTGCTTATCGACGTCCCTTCTTATCGTCCTTGACGTGACCCTTGAAGGTCTTGGTTGGGGCGAATTCGCCGAGCTTGTGGCCCACCATGGAGTCGTCGATGAACACCGGCACGTGCTTGCGTCCGTCGTGGACGGCGAAGGTGTGGCCGATGAAATCGGGAAGGATGGTGGAACGGCGAGACCATGTCTTGATGACTTGTTTGGTGCCCTTGTCGTTCTGTGCGTCCACCTTCGAAAGGAGGTGTTCGTCGACGAAGGGGCCTTTCTTGAGGCTACGTGGCATTCTCAACTACCTCCTTTTAGCGCTTCTTGTTCTTGTTACTGCGGCGGCGGCGCACGATCAGGCCATCGCTCGGGCGGTTTGGCTTGCGGGTACGTCCCTCTGGCTGGCCCCACGGGGAAACCGGGTGGCGTCCACCGGAGGACTTGCCCTCGCCACCACCGTGCGGGTGGTCGACGGGGTTCATGACGACACCGCGGACGGTCGGGCGGACGCCCTTCCAGCGCATACGGCCGGCCTTACCCCAGCGGATGTTGATCTGGTCAGCGTTTCCGACCTCACCGACGGTGGCGCGGCAGCGCGCGTCAACGCGACGGATTTCGGAGGACGGCATACGCAGGATGGCGTACTTGCCTTCCTTACCCAGCAGCTGAATGGAGGAACCAGCGGAGCGGGCGAGCTTGGCGCCGCCACCCGGCTTGAGCTCCACAGCGTGGATGGTTGTACCGGTCGGGATGTTGCGCAGCGGCAGGTTGTTACCCACCTTGATGTCAGCGTTGGCGCCGGACTCAACAACGGTGCCCTGCTTCAGGTTGCGAGGCGCGATGATGTAGCGCTTCTCACCGTCGAAGTAGTGCAGCAGCGCGATGTTGGCCGTGCGGTTCGGGTCGTACTCGATGTGAGCGACCTTGGCTGGCACACCGTCTTTGTCGTTACGACGGAAGTCGATCAGACGGTACTGGCGTTTGTGTCCACCGCCCTTGTGGCGTGTGGTGATGTGGCCGTGTACGTTGCGGCCACCGGTCTTGTGCAGCGGGCGCAGCAGAGACTTCTCAGGGGTAGAGCGAGTGAGCTCATCGAACCCGGAGACAGAGCTCTGGCGGCGACCCGGCGTAGTCGGCTTGTATTTACGAATAGCCATGACTTAGTCCTAACTGTCCGCCTTAGGAGGCAGAACCGCCGAAGATGTCGATGGGATCACTACCGGCTGCCAGCGTCACCATTGCGCGCTTGGTTGCCTTGCGACGGCCGTAGCCGAAGCGGGTGCGCTTGGTCTTGCCCTCACGGTTGAGGGTGTTGACGCTGGAAACCTTCACGCCGAAGATCTTTTCCACGGCGATCTTGATCTGTGTCTTGTTGGAGTCCGGGCGGACGAGGAAGGTGTAAGTGCCTTGCTCCATCAGGCCGTAGGACTTCTCGGAGACAACCGGTGCGATGATGATGTCGCGGGGGTTATTTAAGTCGCTCACTTGCTCTCCTCCTTCGTCTCGGCGCCGGTAGCGCGCTCAATGAAGGCGTTGAGGGCCTCGACAGAGAACACGAGGTCGTCCGAGTTGAGGACGTCGTAGGTGTTCAGCTGGTCGCTCGGCAAGATGTGAACGTTCGGAAGGTTACGTGCACTCTTGATGGAGTTGACGTCCTCGCGACCGAGCACAACGAGTACCGACTTGCGGTCTGTGAGGCGCTCGATGAAAGAACGAGCGGCTTTCGTTGAGGGGGTCTGTCCTGGGACAAGGTCCTCGACCACGTGAATGCGGTCGTGACGAGCCCGGTCGGACAGAGCGCCGCGCAGTGCGGCTGCCTTCATTTTCTTAGGCGTGCGCTGATCGTAGTCACGCGGCTGCGGACCGTGAACAGTGCCACCGCCGGTGAACTGGGGCGCACGGATGGACCCTTGGCGGGCACGACCCGTTCCCTTCTGACGGTAGGGCTTGCGGCCACCACCGCGGACCTGGCCGCGGGTCTTGGTGGCGTGGGTGCCCTGCCGACGTGCTGCCAACTGTGCGGTGACAACTTGGTGCAGCAGCGGGGTGCTGACCTCGACGTCGAACACGGACGACGGCAGCTCAACGGTGCCGTTGGTCGATCCGTCAGCGGTGTGGACATCTAGCGTTAGATTGCTCATGCGTGTGCACCGCCCTTCACTGCGGTCTTGACGGTAACGAGGCCACCACGGATGCCGGGAACTGCGCCCTTGATGAGCAGCAGGTTCGAGTCAGCATCCACCTTGAACAGCTTGAGGTTCTGTGTGGTGACGCGGTTATTACCCATGCGGCCAGCCATGCGGGTGCCCTTGAAGACGCGGCCCGGGGTGGCGCAGGCGCCGATGCCACCGACGCGGCGGTGGGCAGCCTGGTTACCGTGGGCAGCGCCCTGGCCGGCGAAGCCGTGGCGCTTCATTGCGCCGGCGAAGCCGTGGCCGCGGGTGGTGCCGGTGACGTCGACAAACTTGACATCGCCGAAAAGCTCGACGGTGACGTCCTGTCCGACTTCGTAGTCGGAGACGTCATCCATGCGGATTTCGGTGACGTAGCGACGTGGTGTCACTCCGGCTTTTGCGAAGTGGCCGCTTTGTGGCTTGTTTACTTTACGGGGGTCAATATCGCCATAGGCGATCTGGATGGCGCTGTAGCCATCCTTTTCTTCGGTGCGAATCTGGGTCACGACGCACGGCCCTGCTTCGACGACGGTGACCGGCACAACGCGGTTGTCTTCGTCGAAGACCTGGGTCATGCCGAGCTTGGTGCCCAGAATGCCCTTGATCTGATTTTCACTCATTGATTCTTCTCCGCTACGGTCCAGGCTCACTGAATGTTCACGTCGACGCTTGCCGGAAGGTCGATGCGCATAAGTGCGTCAACGGTCTTCGGGGTGGGGTCGATGATGTCGATCAGGCGCTTGTGCGTGCGCATCTCGAAGTGCTCACGCGAGTCCTTATATTTGTGCGGAGAACGAATAACACAGTAAACGTTCTTTTCTGTCGGCAGCGGTACCGGGCCAACTACAGTTGCGCCGGTACGAGTGACCGTCTCCACGATCTTGCGCGCCGAGGCATCAATTGCCTCGTGGTCGTAGGCCTTGAGCCTAATGCGGATTTTTTGTCCCGCCACGCTTGTCCTCATTCCTAGCATCAATCCTTCCTGGTGCAGCGTGTACTGCGTCATTCCGGATCTGCTTGTCTTTACTTACATTGTCCGTCAGCGCTGACGCCCGCTTGGAAGCCGGCACAGTGCCAGTATGTGCATGTGATGACGATCCCCCCACTGAGCGGTGCGAACGCACGGCTACACGTGACTCGCTCCGTCGCTATTCACGCTGACCGGCATGTCTCTATGCGGTGACCACGTGAGGATCAGGATCGGATCAATGCAGGGAAAGAGGCTCCGCTACCCGCTTTTCATCAATATTGTCGACGAATGGGCTGCGGTCTTTTTCCTACTGCCGCTGTGTATTTGCCATGCTCCCGGCTCGGTTCTGTGGAGGGCGTGTCGCCTTCTCATCTAGTCAGCACCGCGGTCTTATCCCGCCGGTTACGCTTCCTCAGATTCTCTACGACATCACATGTTGTCGTAGTAGCGGGCCGTGAGGCCCAAGCGAATCCGAGCGCACTACGGAGGAGTTTGACCACCGTGGATCATGCTCACTTCACCAGCGATGCCTTACCGGTCATCGGTAGTTTCCTTCGCTCTGCGCCGTGACACACGCTAGCTGACATACGTCGATAGTTCGTATGTCAGGCTATTGCGTGGTTTTCACTGCAGACGATGGACTTTCCGGTGTTGCGGGGTGCATCGTGTTAAAGCAACCCGAGTATTAAAACACGTTTACGGACCATGCGCAAACTCTCTTTTCCCAGGCGGGAAAAACATAATCACAGATAGAGCTCTGTGCGTTTAGCTGACAATCAGCGTCAAAAAGTCTGGTCGTGGCGACGCTTTTCACGCGGTCCGCTGTCAGCGGGTTATAAGACAAACGGGTTTTACGACAAAAATGTGACCGGGTGCCGGCTCCTCGTTCCGTGCGTCGGCGCTTCGCACCGCCTTCTGTCGTATTACCCATGCCACCGCCACCACGCTGCCCTCGCGGACGTGAAGCGTCGGCAATAAGAACGCGGCTCAACGTCGGCCATAATCGCCGGCTATATTCGTCGGCCAAAACCACCCAGACCAACGTCGGCAATAGTCCCGCTCTACCTTCGGGAGGGCCTTATCAATAAGGGGATCAGCACGGGCGCTGCAAAAGTTGGGAAAGAAATTAAATAACGTTCCGATTACAACTGCAGGTTCGAAGCTATTTTGTCGTTCCGCGGGGCCGAACTTCGCTAGAAAATCTACGTTTTGGCTGGACACGGCACAAAAACATATTTATACTAACAACGTTGAGGTGATCTCGATAGGCAAACTAAGGCTTAGTACTTTTTCAGTACTTTTCGCCCGATCACCCCATCTTGTTAGAAACTAACCATCCTTTAAGGAGATTTTCGTGAGCGAATCGTCCAACAAACAGAACAACGGCAGCAAGGGCTCCAAGGATCTCGCTAAGTCACAGTCCTCATCCGTGGCTCAAAGCGACAACTCCTCCGCCCTCCAGACCGAGCACGGTCAGACCGTCGTTGCCGACACAGTTGTCTCCAAGATCGCCGGCATGGCAGCCCGCGAAGTTTCCGGCGTTCACGACCTCGGTGGTGGCACCGCCCGTATGGTCGGCGCACTGCGTGAGCGCATCCCGGGTGGCCGCGTCAACGTCCAGCAGGGCATTTCGGTAGAGGTCGGCGACCGCCAGGCAGCCGTCGACATCTCCATCGTCGCTGAGTACGGTGTTGCCATCCACGAGCTCGCAGAGGCCATCCGCAAGAACATCATCGTTTCCGTCGAAGCCATGACCGGCCTCGAGGTCACCGAAGTCAACGTCACCGTTCACGACGTCCACCTGGACATCGATGACGACGACGAGGACGACGACGAGCAAGAGCAGCCCCGCGTCCAGTAGGAATCGCTACTGACCTTTTATGGATGCTCCGGTATAGGTAGCAGCCGTACACGCGCAGGCAAAAAAGTGCAGACATAGCAATGGAAAGGATCCTGTGAGCACTTCCCGCTCCTCACGACAAGCCCACCGCACGTCCGCTGGCTCACGCGAGGGCAAGGATTACACGCAGGATCCCGCCTATATATCGCAACGTCGCACACTGATCCGTCGCTATCACCCCGATCGCGGCGGAGATGCACAGGTGTTCATCCGTAAACTCGACGAACTCGACCGCGAATGGGCGGATCGGTACGCTCCCACTCCTCGTCCTACGACGTCGATGGGGGCGAACTGGGATCGAGCACAAGATATCGCCCGTCGACACACCGATGCCGACGGCCATCTTGATGCTGGAGCTGCAGCCGCAGCGGCGGTGGCGGTCTCCGCACCCACCGCTCGACGCTTGGTCAAGCGCATTCGTCGGGTGACTCGACGGACAACACGCGCGGTACGGACTCACCTGCCGAAAGGTATGCCAGGCGCGGTGAGGTACGCCTCCACTAGTACGCGACCCCGGTAACCCCGGCTATTCGGTTGCACTGGCCCGGTAGCACTCCACAGAAGGCGCAGATTGCGAGTCCACCCAACCCTCCTATCCTTCATGGAAGGATCTTCACCAGGAAGGTGAAATCATGAAATACGCAACTCCCATTGGTGTCGTCGTCGGCTTCATGCTGGCGCTCGCCATCATGCTCCAGGGATTTTCCGGCTTCCTCCTTGTGCTCGTATTCTGCGCTATCGGAGGCCTAGCCGGAGCACAATATGACGGTCTCATAGACCTGCGTTCGCTGCTTCGTAGTGGCGGACGAGGCAGGGGCTAAATATGCCTCAACCCTCCACAGTTATCTCCGAGAAAGCCGTGGGCCGGATTGTTGAGCAAGCACTAGCATCCGTTCCCGGGTGCATCCATCACGCAAGTGGACTGGACAAAGTCACGGGGCGCGAACTCCCCCGCTGGGAGATCGACCTCGACTCCGAGAACCGCGCCATGTCCATCGTGGCGCAAATCGCCGTTCGGTGGCCGTCGCCGGTCACGGAAGTTGCCGCCTCCGCGCGGCAAGCGCTGCACTCCTGGGTCGAGCGATACACGGACATTCCCGTTATCAAAGCCGACGTGGCCGTCGCAGCGGTTGTTCCGGGTGACGTTGATAACGCCCAGCCGACGCGCGTGACCTCTGAGGACATTGCGGCACGCCAACACGAGCCCGACATTGAGGCCGTGACGGCGTCGCCACTAGAGACGCGGGAAGTCACGACGAACAGGCAGGTGACGTCGCTTCTTCATCCGAAGCCGTTTGGCGATGTCACTCTCACGCCCGTGCACGTCAACCGGACTGCTACCGAGCTCATCCATCCGCAGCACACGCGGATCGAACCGTTCAAAGACGTCGTTGCGCATCGCACGCCGGTTATGCCGGTGCCGCCGGTGCACACGCGGAAGGAACTGACTCCTATCTCGGTGAACAGCACCGATGTTCAGTCTCCGGTGACGCCTGAGCCGATTAGGCCCACTATCTATCCGTCGGTTGATCGCACACCCGTTGTGCATGTGGATACCTCCGCTAAGCCACGGAAGACCGAGCGCATTGTTACGCATTCGCGCCCGGTGGAGCCTCCGCTGACTCCGACGCCGATCACGCCGAGCATCACTCCGACCGCGAAGCGCATTCCGGTCACGCACTTGGTGGGAGAGATCGGGCCTCGACGCACCGACCCCATCGTGGTGGAGTCCATGCCCGTGGAATCGATTCGCGCGTACCCGCTGAAGCCGTCCCCGGTCACCGTCGATAAGACCGAGGTCACCCACCCGAAGCCCCCCGAAACGCCTGTTGACCAGCACAAGGTCATGCAGGAATTGGAGGACGACGAAAAGCAGGCTGTTGCTCATGCTCGTGCGGGCTGGCCGCAGCCATTCGCGGAGTCCGATGCGACGAAGAAGCGGAAGGCTAAGGAAGCCGAGCGGGCTGCCCGGGTGCAGCGACGTCGTGAGCGCGACGCGCGGAAGATCCGGACGGTTGTGTCTCCCGGGACGGTGTATCCGTCGACAGTCGACATGCCCGGGGGCAAAGCGCCTAGCTCGGACCGGAGCATTCCGGCCTTGCGACGCGACGCTGACGATGGTTCGAGGAAGGGACAGAAGTAATGGCTAAACACCAACTGAAACCCGAACACGAACCGACACCTGGCAACGCCCAGGCCGGAATTGGCCAGTCTCGGGCCGACAACCCTGCCGGAAAAGCGGCGAAGGCCGCGAGCGGGAATGGTGCCGCGTCCGGGAAGGCCGAAACGAAGGCCGACGCACGGAACGCTGAACCGACCAAGGCCACTACGACGCCTGACAGCCACAAGCAGAGCGCAACTCCTAGCTGGAAGAAGCTGAGCTTCCGCCCGGCGAAGGAACCTCGGAAGTCGCCGAGGGCGCGCGGCTGGATGTTCATCCTTGGGCTGGTCTTCCTCGCCGGTGATGCCGTCGGAATCCGCGAACTCCTTCTGGAAACCGACACGATCAGTGGACCGTCGTGGTTACAACCGATCATCGATTGGCTCAGCCACGCTCACTGGGTTCAGATGTTCCTGATCATCGCCGTTATTGCGCTGATACTGGGCCTCATCATTCTCATTGCTAGCCTTCGTCCGCGAACCAAGACGCACATCTTGATCGACAACGAAGCTTCCTTGTGGATGCGCCCGGTGGACGTTGCCCGCGCCTGCAGCGCTCGTGCGAAAGACCAGCGTGGCGTGCTCAATGCCACCACCGTGGCAACTGCGAAGCGCGTCACTGTCACTGTCACCGGCGATCCGGACGACCCCGGTCTGTCCGACCGCGTGCACAAGGCATGTCGCCCCGTCGTTCAAGCGGTGTCTTCACAGCCGGATCTCAAGGTTCGACTTGCCCGACCAAGGAGTGATCAATGAGCCACGGAAAGTCAATATTCCTCCGGATCATTATGATCCTGGTCGCCGCCATCCTCATCGCAGGCGGTCTATGGGGCATCGGCCTAGCCTTGCACCTCACTCCAGCCGAAAAGCTCGGTGAGTACGCAGACACCAGCTTTTGGGGCACGCTGACTGATAAGTCCTGGTACCCGACGGTTCTCGGTGTGGCGTCGGCAATCCTGATTCTTCTTGGCCTCTGGTTCTGGTGGTTGATTATTGATCGCCGCCGCGTCACCAAGGTCGAAGCAAAAGAATCTGCCGACAACGGACGGGTCACCGTTCGGCTGGACGACATCGCGTCCGCTGTGTCGCAGGATCTCACCCGTTACGACGGTATTGCGGACTGCAAATACCGCTCTGAGGTGGACCGTGGGCAGAAGGTGCTGACGATGACGTTGCGGTGCGACCCACATGCCGATCTGGACTATGTGCGGGGCGAGTGCCGCCAAGCAGCGTCGGATATCGTGTCGGCGCTCCCCCAGGAAGATGTGGATACGCGATTCCTCATCCATCTGGATAAAGCGAGCTAGCGTCGCCTGACGTGCTGTTCGGGCTTATTCGGCCCCGGGCACACGGGTTTCGACGTAAGGCCGGCTGAACCACTTACTTGGTAGGTGGTTCAGCCGGTTTTTTCATGGGTGCGGTACCAACGTCGGCAATAAATGCGCATTTAATATGTGAGTTATTTCTCTCCCCGCTACCACGGGTTTTCCTCACCACCGTGGAACAATAAAGTCAAGGTCGCCTTCCTTAGCGTGGCCTGAAGCGTGACCTGAGCGTACACAGACAAAACTACGGCCAGCACAAAGAGAAGAAATGCCACGGCTTCCTATGAGTGATCGTCCCGTCGAAAACCAGTCTGGACACTGGCTCCTGGCGCAAGTGGGTAAGAAGGTCCTCCGTCCCGGCGGGCGCGAGTTGACCGAAAAGATGCTCAGCGCGTTGCCCATTCACAACCATGATGTCGTGGAGCTGGCCCCTGGGCTTGGGAAAACTGCCGAGAAGATCGTGGCTGAAGAGCCGTCCTCCTACACGGGAGTCGACGAAGACCCGGATGCGGCTCACCTGGCCGCGGCGGCTGCGCACCAGGCGGCGTCGGGGCATATGCCGGCCAACGCGATTCGGGTTCTCCAGGGCCGGGCGAACAACACCACTTTGGACGACGAGTCCGTCGACGTTGCCGTCGGCGAAGCGATGCTGACCATGCAGGGTGATAAGGGCAAGGCGGCCATCATTGAGGAGGTTCACCGCATTCTTCGGCCCGGCGGGCGGTACGCCATCCACGAGCTCGGCCTCCAGCCCAACGACCTCTCAGATGACACGAAAACCGAAGTGCGCAAGGCACTGGCCCGGCCGATCAAGGTCAATGCCCGTCCCCTCACCGAGCATGAGTGGCAGGATCTGCTGACCTCGCACGGCTTCGAGGTTGAGACGACGCACTTCGCCCCCATGGCCTTGTTGGAGCCCAAGCGGATCATTAGCGACGAGGGGATCCTGCGCACCCTCAAGATTGCGTTTAACATTGCGACGAAACCGAACGTGCGCAAGCGCGTGATGGGGATGCGACAGACGTTCCAGAAATACGAGAACGAGTTGACCGCTATCGCCATCGTCGCCAAGAAGAAGTAGGGGTTTAGCCGGGTGCCGGGTCTGCCCGGCTTTACTTGAGTTTACTGGGCGGCCGGGGCCGGAGGGAGGAACGGCACGACCGCGCTCGGGACCGGAACACTCTCCGGTACGGCGTTGACGATCGGCTGGCCGATGTTTGCTAGGGCCTCATCGCGCATGGCATTAACCGTCGGCCAGAAGGGCGAAGAATTGCCTATAGGGCCAAAGGTGTTCGGGGCATAGCGATCCTGGAAGTCCTTAAAAGCGGCGTTCCTATACGTGTCGAACGCGGATTGCGCGACCGCACGGGCAGGATAGGAGGTCACGGCGGGTGCAGATTCGTTGGCTGCAGAGGCGGGGGCTCCGGACGCGGGGATGCCCACACCGTCCAGCGCTAAGGGATTCCACGGCTGGTTGGTGAACGCACCCTGCACATCGTCGGTCAACTGCTGCGACGGGCCGTATGTGCTGGCGGATACGGAGAAGAACGGGCCAAACGACGCCGACGCGTTCACGGAGCTGCGATCATCGGACCACCCCCACTTGGTGCCCAACACGCCGGGCAGCGTTGCGGTCCCGTAGTCCTGCTTGTAGCCGTCGGCAGCCACGGGAGATGCCGTCGCTAAGGCAGAGAGGACAGGACCGAACGGGTTCTCGCGCTTCTTCGCTTCCAGATAAGCGACCGAATCCGCCGTTGACGTCGTACTGTTCCCCCAATGAGGAGCACCGTGGGTATCCGCCAGGTGGTACTTCGCCGCACGGTCATTGATGCTATTCGGGTACTTGGCGTACAGCTCGCTCGCAATATTGTCATCCGAGAACCGGAGCATCTGGGTGGCCTTGGCCTGGTCCTCGGGTGTGCCGTGCTCGAACACATAATCGGCGATATACATCTTCACCAGCGACAAACCTGGACGCGACTCGTGCTCATTCGCGGTTCCCACGTGGTGGCCGGTCAACGTGCTCTGGAAGGAAATCTGAGTCCGCCCCGGAGCGGCGATATTTCCATTCTGGTCGACGTTGGGCATCGGGGCTGCTGAGGCATTACTTGGCGACGCAAGCGTCGGCGTGAACAACGCCGCAGCTGCAATGACGGCGCCGGAGAGAACGCAAATCCGGCGGCGTGGGGATGTGGGGCACGGTGACGGCCAGTGTGCAGATAGTGGGAAACGATGGTCATGGGAATCCTTAGGGAAATGAGGGAACTATCTAGGTCTACTTTATATATCCCCAGTGCCTCGTAGAACTGTTTCTCATCTGTTTCACGACCACGCGAATGGGGTGAAATGGCTGCTCGTCGGCTAGGCCTCGCGATTTAGAGTTATACGACAAAAATGTGTCCACATGCCGGAAAACTGCGGGGGAATATGGGCGAAAAATGGCCGAAAACTGACCATATACCCCCGCACTTTTATTTGAGGGCGCATATCCACCCGCACTTTTCGGCATCCGGGGTTCTGTCCACACCGCCTTTTGCTACTTATCCCCAAGAAAACTTATCAAAATAAACCCACCGCTCCACGATGGTTGAAACGGTGGCTCTAGGGTACGAATAGCTTAGTCTTTCTTAACGCTCCCTTTAATACCAATCCCAGTAGCTAAGACGATGAGAGAAACCATGGTCACGTCTGAGGCAAGATCGCTAATAGTGCCACTCTTACGCAAGAGGATAATGGAGACTGCGACCAAGAGAAGAACTATGGCTATGCACAGACGTTTCATGGTTTAAAGACTTTCTATTGTGAGGAGCATGAAGTATATATCCCGTTGATTTCCTTTATTTTTACTATTTTTACGCCGGTTCCATCGCTGGCACAATCCTTAAGCTCCCACAGATTGTTCCTTGCCCATGCGAAAGCAGAGGCAGATGCTAGGCGGATGACGGGTGGCGGATTGGCGCATAAAGAAAAACCCCGCTGCGCGGAGCAGCGGGGCGACCTCTTAGCTCCCGGCTAGAAACCAGGGCAAGTGATCAGAGGTTCTTACTTGTTGATCTTGGTCACGCGACCAGCGCCAACGGTGCGGCCACCTTCGCGGATAGCGAAGCGGAGGCCTTCGTCCATGGCGACCGGCTGGATCAAGGTGACGGACATGTCGACGTTGTCGCCAGGCATAACCATCTCGGTGCCCTCAGGGAGCTTCACAACACCGGTAACGTCGGTGGTGCGGAAGTAGAACTGCGGGCGGTAGTTGTCGAAGAACGGGGTGTGACGGCCGCCCTCGTCCTTGGACAGGACGTAGACGGAGCCCTCGAACTCGGTGTGAGGGGTGTATGCGCCGGGCTTAGCCACGATCTGGCCACGCTCAACGTCCTCACGCTTGGTACCACGGAGAAGCAGACCGCAGTTGTCACCAGCCTCTGCGTAGTCGAGCTGCTTACGGAACATCTCGATACCGGTGACGGTGGTGTTCTGGCTCTTCTCCTTGATGCCCAGAATCTCAACGTCATCGTTGATGTTCAACTTGCCACGCTCCACGCGACCGGTGACGACGGTGCCGCGACCGGTAATGGTGAAGATGTCCTCAATAGGCATGAGGAAGGGCTTGTCGGTTTCACGAACCGGATCCGGGATGGACTCGTCGCAGGCGTCCATGAGGTCGAGGATGGACTGCTCCCACTTCTCGTCGCCCTCAAGAGCCTTCAGAGCGGAGATGTGAACGATAGGTGCATCTTCGTCGAAGTCCTGCTCAGCGAGGAGTTCACGAACTTCCATTTCGACGAGCTCGATGAGGTCCTCATCATCAACCATGTCGCACTTGTTCAGAGCAACGAGGATGTAAGGAACGCCAACCTGGCGAGCAAGAAGAACGTGCTCGCGGGTCTGAGGCATCGGGCCGTCGGTAGCAGCGACGACGAGGATTGCGCCGTCCATCTGGGCAGCACCGGTGATCATGTTCTTGATGTAGTCGGCGTGGCCCGGAGCATCCACGTGAGCGTAGTGACGCTTCGGGGTGGAGTACTCGACGTGAGCGATGTTAATGGTAATACCGCGCTCTTTCTCCTCCGGCGCCTTGTCGATGGCGTCGAAAGCGAAAGCCTGGTTCTCTTCGGGGTACTTCTCCGACAGAACCTTAGTGATAGCAGCGGTAGTGGTGGTCTTACCGTGGTCAACGTGACCGATGGTACCGATGTTTACGTGCGGCTTGTTCCGATCGAACTTAGCCTTCGCCACTGTTTGTCCTCCTGGACTTCTCGGTGGCTACGACGTTCGCAGCCACGGGTGGTGTTACCTTTCGCAGAAACACTTTCACCTTGTTAACCCTGGTCATCGTCGATCATAAATTGGTGTCGACACTGGTCAGGGTCAATAGAAGGTGACTCTACGAGAGGTGATTTAAATATTGCCAGTTACAGCATAATAAAGGGGTGAGGCAACGTATTTCAAGCTGCCTCCGACCTTGATTCTATGGTAACGGCCACCACACACTATTCACATCACACACTCCTGTGATGTGCTGCGTATTAACAGCAACTTTTCACAGCATTTTGTGGATAGTGCCTGGCTGGCCCTTACCATGCGTTGCCCTTCGTCGACCCTGTAACCCGATCGACGAGGGGCTGTAATGGTGAGGGTGCGCGGATTACTTGTTACCCGTGCGCTCCGCGATGATCTCCTGCGCGACGTTCGTCGGGACTTCCGCGTAGGAATCGAAGATCATGGTGTAGTTTGCACGACCCTGGGTCTTCGAGCGGAGGTCACCAACGTAGCCGAACATGGACGACAGCGGAACCGTGGCCTTGACGACCTTGGCACCGGAACGGTCCTCCATGGAGTGAACCTGGCCACGACGTGCGTTGACGTCGCCGATGACCTCGCCCATGTACTCCTCAGGAGTGATGACATCCACAGCCATCATCGGCTCCAGCAGAACCGGCTTTGCCTTCTGAACGGCTTCCTTGAGCGCCTGAGCACCGGCGATCTTGAAGGCCATTTCAGAGGAGTCAACCTCGTGGTACTGACCGTCGACCAGCGTGGCCTTGATGTTGACCAGCGGGAATCCGGCCAGCGTACCGTACTGCATGGCGTCCTGAATACCGGCGTCGACAGAAGGAATGTATTCCTTCGGCACGCGACCACCGGTAACGGCGTTCTCGAACTTGTAGGTTGCGGACTCGCCCTCTTCCAGCTCGTCCGGGTTGGGTGCGTAGGGCTCCAGCGAGATGATGACCTTCGCGAACTGACCCGAACCACCGGTCTGCTTCTTGTGGGTGTATTCGTACTTCTCGACGGGCTTGCGGATGGTCTCGCGGTACGCAACCTGCGGGGCACCCACGTTCGCCTCGACCTTGAATTCGCGCTTCATGCGGTCCACTAGGACGTCGAGGTGGAGCTCGCCCATACCGCCGATGACGGTCTGGCCGGTCTCTTCGTCGAGCTTGACGGTGAATGTCGGGTCCTCTTCAGCGAGGCGCTGAATAGCGATACCGAGTTTCTCCTGGTCAGCCTTCGACTTCGGCTCGATGGCCACCTCGATAACAGGATCCGGGAAGTCCATGGACTCCAGGATGATCTGGTCATTGGCGTCACACAGGGTGTCACCAGTGGTCGTGTCCTTCAGGCCGATGAACGCGTAAATGTTTCCGGCCTTAGCGACGTCCATCGGGTTCTCTTTGTTGGCGTGCATCTGGAAGAGCTTGCCGATGCGCTCCTTATGGCCCTTGGTCGAGTTCATGACCTGCTGGCCAGGCTCGACGGAACCGGAGTACACGCGAACGAACGTCAGCTTACCGAAGAACGGGTGGGCGGCGATCTTGAACGCCAGAGCGGAGAACGGTGCGTCCACCGAGGGGTGGCGGGTCAGCTCGACGGACTCGTCGCCGACCTTGTGGCCGTGAACCTCTCCGACGTCGAGAGGCGTCGGCAGGTACCAGTTAATGGCGTCGAGGAGCGGCTGAACACCCTTGTTCTTGTAGGCGGAACCACAGAACACGGGGAAGATCTCGGAGTTGACAACCATCTTGCGGATGGCCTCGTGGATTTCGTCCTCGGTGAGTTCCTCACCGGCGAAGTACTTCTCCATGAGCTCTTCGTCGGACTCGGCGACGGCCTCGAGGAGCTTCTCGTGGTATTCGTCGGCCTTGTCTTTGAGGTCGTCCGGGATTTCCTCGATGGTGGGCTCTGCTCCGACGTCGACCTTGCCGCGCCAGGTGATGGCGTTCATGTTGATCAGGTCAACGACGCCGTCGAAGTCATCTTCAGCACCGATGGGGAGCTGCATGACCAGCGGCTTTGCGTGGAGGCGGTCGACGATGGTGTCGACGGTGTAGTAGAAGTCCGCGCCCAGCTTGTCCATCTTGTTGACGAAGCAAATGCGTGGGACGTCGTACTTAGCGGCCTGGCGCCACACCTGCTCGGACTGCGGCTCAACACCTTCCTTACCGTCGAACACGGCGACGGCTCCGTCGAGGACGCGGAGCGAGCGCTCAACCTCGACGGTGAAGTCGACGTGGCCGGGGGTGTCGATGATGTTGATCTGGTTGTCTTTCCAGAAGCAGGTGACCGCGGCGGAGGTAATGGTGATGCCGCGCTCTTTCTCCTGGTCCATCCAGTCGGTGGTGGAAGCACCATCGTGGGTCTCACCGACTTTGCGGTTAATACCCGTGTAGTAGAGGATTCGTTCGGTTACGGTGGTCTTTCCGGCATCGATGTGGGCCATGATGCCGATGTTGCGGACCTTATGAAGGTCAGAAAGCACTTTTTGTGCCACTGTGTACCCCAACTCGTAGTTTGGTGGCCCACTCACCGGAACCAGTCGATCGTGGCGATCCGATGGTGGCGGGCCTGCGTGTAATTCTTGGTCTGGCTACGCCGGAGAGGTGATTACCAGCGGTAGTGCGCGAATGCGCGGTTGGCTTCAGCCATCTTGTGAGTGTCTTCACGACGCTTCACGGATGCGCCGAGGCCGTTGGATGCGTCCAGGATCTCTGCGGCGAGACGCTCGGTCATGGTGTTTTCGCGACGCTGGCGGGTGAACATTACCAGCCAACGCAGTGCCAGGGTGGTGGCACGGCCGGGGCGAACCTCGACCGGGACCTGGTAGGTTGCGCCACCAACACGGCGTGAACGCACTTCGAGGGTGGGCTTGACGTTGTCAAGAGCCTTCTTCAGGGTGAGAACCGGGTCGGTGCCGGCCTTCTCACGGCAGGCTTCGAGGGCTCCATAGACGATGCGCTCGGCGGTGGACTTCTTGCCATCGACGAGGACCTTGTTGATCAGCTGCGAGACGATGGTATCGCCGTATACCGGGTCTTTCGGAAGCTGACGTGCGGGTGCTGGACCTTTACGTGGCATGAATTACTTCTCCTTCTTCGCGCCGTAGCGAGAACGTGCCTGCTTACGATCCTTAACTCCCTGGGTGTCGAGGGAGCCGCGGATAATGCGGTAGCGGACACCTGGGAGGTCCTTCACACGGCCACCGCGAACGAGCACCATCGAGTGCTCCTGCAGGTTGTGACCCTCGCCGGGAATGTAAGCAGAAACCTCAATACCAGAGGTCAGACGAACACGCGCAACCTTACGGAGGGCGGAGTTCGGCTTCTTCGGGGTCGTGGTGTAGACACGGGTGCACACACCGCGGCGCTGCGGTGATCCCTTGAGGGCCGCGGTCTTCACCTTGGCCTTCTTGTCCTTGCGGCCCTTGCGGACCAGCTGCTGAATAGTAGGCATGTACCGACTTTCTATGTTTCTTTGACGCGTTTGCGGTTCATTCCCGGGATGCTGTTTTCCGATCCTGGCGGAGCCGATCCGGATAGATCTGCCCCCAGATAATCCACGCGAAGTGTGACGAAGATTACAACAAAACCGGGTTTTTCACTCGCTCACTGGCATAGTGCCCGTGCAGGCGGGGTGCTTACTTGCCGCTCGCACCTGCCTTTGCAAGCTCATTCCGTGGTGCTAAAAACTTCTTTTCGACGTTGCGCTGGGCAACTTTTTGGAAGAAATTTTTAACGCCGTGACCAGCGTTTTTTGAGCGTACGTGAAAGAGTCAGCCGCTCTCGCTGGCCTACGGTGGACGTTTGTCCCGCCCGCACGTGGCGGACACAGCGCTCCAGTTTAAGCGATAACCTGGATTTTTCCCAAACTTATGGTGAGAAACCGGTGGGATTTGGGCTTGGGCGGGCGCGCGTTCGCTATCCAGGCGCCCGTCGGGCGTCGACTATTAGGTGGCCGGATGTTCGAGGAACGCGATTAGCCCCAATCCGGCTCCCTCGTGGCCACTCCGTCAAACACGGAAGAAGAAACCGTCTTACCGTTCTGCACAACATCCAGGGTGGAGCCATCGATGTTGATCACGGTTCCACCGCTCTTCATCGTGTATGACCGCCCATCGGAGCCGCGGCTCGTCACGTCACGTTCGAGCGCGCCTCCGTGATACCAACCGCGGTAGTAGAACCCGTCGGTGTCCCCTACCTGGCAGATGACAACCTTGTCGCCGTCCTCATTAATGCCCGCGTACACCCATTCGTCGTCGGCATTACAGGTTGCAGCGCTGTTATCCGTAAATCCTTGGCGGCCCAACCCTGGGATGTCGGTGCCCGTGTGGTTGCTCGACGTTGTCGTGGTTGTCCGTTCGGTGGTGGTGTCTTCCGTGGTGGTCTCGGTGTCCTCGGGCTCCGTCGTCGTTTCCTCTGTGGACTCGTTGCTCGGTTCTTCCGGGATTGCCGACGATTCGCTGCCAGGCGCGCCACCGTCGTTACTGAGCTTTTCCCACGGCTTCCACATCAGCGCTCCGATCAGCGTGGCGACCACGACAAGGATGAGAATGATCGGAAGCAGGACCTTCCAGATCGACGAGCCCGACTGGCCGGACTCCCCCTGCGACCCGACAGCACTCGAGCCGCCCGACTGACCCTGACCGTACTGAGCGTTTTGGTTGTACTGGGGCTGCTGATTTTGCTGCCCGTATTGCGGTTGCTGGTTGTACTGACCCTGTCCGTATTGCGCCTGCTGGCCGTACTGTCCCGGCTGGCCCTGGGGATTATTCCACTGACCTGCCCCATTCTGAGCAGCACCGTACTGGCCGCCGTACTGTTGGCCACCGTATTGACCCTGGCCCGGCTGGCCGTTCCAACCGCCCGGGGCGCCCCCATTCCATTGCTGGCCACCCCCGCTGTTCCAACCGGTAGTGCCAGCGTTGTTCCAGCCGTTTCCCCCACCGTTGCCGGCGTTGTTCCATTGCTGGGAATTACCCCACGGCCCGCCGGACCGAGGAGACACGCTCCCGTCGGTGTTCCGGACTTCACTCCACGCTTGGACTGGCTGCCACTCGCGGGTTTCAAAACCCTCTTCCGACGATTGACTCCCGGCGGATTGAGCGTCGGACTCTCCCGCCGACGAATCATTGCCTTCCGAGGTGTGAGCGTCCTCACCAGCAGCGTCGTTGCCCTGGCCACCGTCGTGTTGGTTTTCGTTGGCGGTGCCGTCGTCGGCACTGTGACTATGGTTCTGGCGATTTGTGTCGTCGGCCGAATTATCACGCGTAGGCTCGTCCGAGCCGTCACTGCCCCCGCCGCCGTCAGAGCGGTCGTTGCTTGAATGCTTCCAGGAGTTGTCGTCGGGAGTCATGGTGAGCCTTACCTGTTAGGTTGATCGCATTCCGGGTAATTATTCTAATCGACCACTGCGTCCATCACAGACTCACCGGCCCCCGTTCGGTTGCGTTTTACGCGCTCCGGTTAATGGAGCACTCGCGTTCCCTGCAGCACGCCGTTTTCGTCGGTACGCATATTGAAATGCTGCCTCCCGAACACTGCGGTTTTAACGAACAGGCACGCCGTTGGCATCGGTAGCGAAACGCGCCGAACCAGCGAGGATCATGATGAATTCGACCAAAACCCAGATGGAGAGGGCGGCGTCGGTAATAAAACCGACAACAACGAACATCAAAGGAACGCTAATTAAAAGAATGGCGAGCTGGGCGCAGGCGACCCCGATATACCCGAGGTAGAAATTGTGGGCTCCGAAGCCGCCCAGGAAAAACGCGAGCACGGCAGAAACTACTTTGCTCTTCTGCCGACCCTGCGGGACCGAGCCCATGTCGTTCATGCCGTTGCCGAACTGCGGCGCACCCTGGTTCCACTGGTTGGGTTGTGCATACTGGCCCGCGTTTCCATACTGACCGCCGCCGAATGCTGAGTCGACCTGGCCACTTTCATAAGTGGCCGGCATTCCGCCCTCCCCGGAACCGGGCGCACCGAAACCGGTAGACGATCCCGAGTAAGGATCGCTGGATCCCTGATATGGGCTGCTCGGGTTGTTGTTGGGGTAAGTCATGGCGATTCCTTCGGGGCCTTCGGGACGGTTTTAGTGCGATGGCCGAGCGCGGTGTCCGTGACGGACCGTTGTTACGCGAAACGTTTATGTGCGGACCGTTGTTGTGCGGCTCGTTCGTGGACGGGGCGTTCTTGTCGTTGTTGCCGTTCTTATTCGGCTTGTCGACGCTCGCTCTCGGCCTCTATTTGATGTGTTCCGCTGAAGCACGAAATGTTCCCTGATACGAAGAATTCCCGACGGGGGTGGGTGGCACGTGAACGTCGAGCCCGCCCCTCTATCAACCTGTCGATCAGTTCCGCAGTCCGATCGATCAGCTCCGTATTTGCTGGTTCACTTAGTCGTGTTTGAGCTGGTCTGCGAGTTCGTCGGCCGAGGAATATGAACTTTGAGCGCCCTGCTCGGTCGCGGCGCGAGATGCAACGAAGGTTGCCAACCTGGCGGAATCCAGCAGACTTTGTCCGGAGGCTATCGATGCGGCGACCGTCCCCATAAAGCAATCGCCGCACCCGGTTGAATCGACTGCATCGACTGGATATCCCTGCACATACACTGCGTTAGTAGTGGGGACGGTGTCGGTTGGGTTGGCGCGATCGCTTCGGTCTCCGTCACTCGTCGGATTAACGTCACCGCTTTCAGCTGAATCCTCAGTCTCCACAACAAAACAGCCCTCCGGACCGAGCGTCACAATCAAACCTCCGAGGCCCATCGCGGCGACTAGCCGCGTCGCCGTCGTGAACAGGTCATTTTCGCTGGCACCATCTTCTTTAGCCATGCTGCTTGCGGAGTCGCGGACAGTAGGAGCGTCCTCAGGCTTTGCGTCGGCATATTCGTCGACCTTGGATCCGACTACGTTAGCCAATCCGTCTCGTTCCCGCGTCGGCAATTGGGCGAATCCATACCGCTCCCCCAAGGCACGCAGCTCGACCTCGTTCACAACCACGATATCGACCCCGCTCAACAGCGTCGGGTCGACGTCGATAACTGGAGAATAATTCAAAATAATCTGCGGTGATCGGCGAGTTCCTCGAGCTTCGCCACCATTATTCCGGTGTTGGAGGGGCATATTGTTTTGGTCGGCGTACGCAATGGGCCCGACATTCGTGTGCGCGCTCGTTTCAGTATTCGCGTCGGAAGCAGAGCGAACTACATCGATCGCGGCCGCCACCACACTCGCGGGAGATTCAAAGCCGAGCGCGACAACATCCGCGGACTGCATAACATCCGCAGCCGTCTGCAGGTCCGCCCGCGACACGCTCCGATTCGCGCCCGCCGAGTACACAATCGTGTTCTCACCGGTCGCATTCACCGTGATTAGCGCGGTTCCGGTAGGCAGATCGCGAGCCACAACCCTCGACGTATCGCTCCCCGCATCCTCCAAACTTCGCTGCACAAAACTCCCGTAAGCATCGTGGCCAACCGCGCCCACCATCGCGACATCCGCGCCACTTTTCGACGCCGCGACCGCCTGATTCGAGGACTTACCGCCGGACCCATACGTCAGGTCAGCGGCCGGAACTGTTTCCCGGGAGCTGGGAATTCCTCGACCCGCGCAGTTAGATCGACGTTGAGTGAGCCGACGACAGTGACTTTTCCCGGTGACGACATTACGGACGTGAGGATTTCTGAGACGTTCGAGAGGTCTGGATTGGTTTTCATAGGTTGTTTAGAGATCTGGTGAAGTTAGGTGGGTGGTTGCGCATGGCCATGGGGTTTACTCGGCACGAGCTGGGAGACTTACCGCACATGTTGGGTGAAGCCTCCCATGCACGACCGGTATAAATAGAATATAAAACTAACGTTTCCCCCTTTGACGCATTCGATGCACTCAGAAATAGGCCTTTTCTCTTCTACGGAGAAAAGTGCGAGGGTATGTCGGGTGCTCAACTGAAAAGTGCGGGGGTATAAGGGCGAACAATGGCCGAAAATTGACCATAGACCCCCGCAGTTTTCCTGGAGCCCGGGCAAAGTGAGATATACCAGCGCAGTTTTCGGCGGCGACGCCGACTTGGGCCCGCGCTAACCCGCGGGCACACGCGTTCGCACTACACAGCTCGCATGAGAACCTAAACGCCCCACCCCACGTGGCTCTCCCAGCCACGAAAACCTAACAAGCGACGAGAAAAAGCCAATTAAAAATAGAAAATGCCCGGGTGCGAGATAACTCGCACCCGGGCATTTGCCGAAAAATCATTTTTTGAGAGGCAGCACGCCGGTGGCACCCTGGCCGGCTAACCGGCCCGCCAGCAACGCGCCACGCCTCAAAGGCTCACCTAGCTAATATCGCCGAAGCCTCCATCAAACCCCTGGTCATCCAGGCGAACGGCCGCGCCGGTGAATTCGCCGTACGCACCGTCTTCGCCATAGAAGCCGTCGCCGTAGCTGGTGTTCATAGAGAACGCCTGCGCACGCGCCTCCTCGGTCGGCTCAACCGAGATGTTCCGGTAGCGGGAGATGCCCGTACCAGCCGGAATGAGCTTACCGATGATCACGTTCTCCTTCAGTCCGATGAGCTTATCGGACCGCTTGTTGATCGCCGCATCGGTCAGGACACGAGTGGTCTCCTGGAACGACGCCGCGGACAACCAGGATTCCGTGGCCAACGATGCCTTAGTGATACCCATGATTTCCTGACGGAAGGCGGCACCCTCGCCACCATTCGTCGCGACGGCCTTGTTAATAGCTCGCGCTTCGTTCCGATCAATCAGGCTACCCGGCAGCAATTCGGTGGATCCCGAATCGACGACAGTCAGGCGTCGCAGCATCTGCCGGACAATGATCTCGATGTGCTTGTCGTGGATCGCCACGCCCTGGTCACGGTAGACCTTCTGGACCTGCTCAATGAGGTGCTTCTGCACCCCCGTCACGCCTTCAACGCGAAGCACTTCGTGCGGATCGGGAGCACCGCGCAGCAGTGGCTGGCCTGTGACAACATGGTCGCCGGTACGCAGCTGGTGTTCGAATCCGCCGGGTTCCTGCGTCCCTGCCAGACCCTGGCGCTTCGACAGCTTCTCGTACACGACCTCGTCCTCGCCGTTGTCAGGCGTGATAGTCAGCGTGTAGAAGTTGCCGTCGTCCTCGAGCTCGATCGTGCCCTCAGTGGACGCAATCGGCGCCTGGTTCTTAGGCACGCGCGCCTCGAACAACTCCTGAACACGGGGCAGACCACCGGTGATGTCGCCACCGACACCACCTTGGTGGAACGTACGCATGGTCAGCTGAGTACCAGGCTCACCAATGGACTGCGCGGCAACGATACCGACGGCTTCACCGATGTCCACCTTTTGGCCGGTGGCCATGGAGCGTCCGTAGCAGGTCGCGCACACGCCGGTGGCGGTTTCACACATCATGACGGTCCGGACAGTAGCGGTCCGCACGCCCTCGGCAACCATCTTCTTGGCTTCGGCATCGCCGACGAAAGCGCCACGCTCGTAGACAACGTCGCCCTCGTCGTTGACAGCGTCCTTGGCCAGGTAACGGCCGATCAGCGCGGTCTCCAAGAATTCAGCGCAGGTGAATTCTCCCGTTTCGTTGCCCTCAGCATCCAACATAGGCTTCGCGACATCGACCTCGAGGCCCTTCCGAGTCCCACAGTCGTCTTCGCGCACGATAACGTCCTGAGCGACGTCGACAAGACGACGCGTGAGGTAACCGGAGTCGGCGGTACGCAGAGCAGTATCGGCCAGGCCCTTACGCGAACCGTGCGAGTTGTTGAAGTACTCCAACACTGACAGGCCCTCGCGGAAGGAGGTCTTGATCGGACGGGTGATGTAGTCACCGCGCGAGTTCGTGACCATGCCCTTCATGCCGGCCAACGTCCAGATCTGGCGCATGTTACCGGCAGCACCGGACTTCACGATCATCGGGATCGGGTTGTCGTCGGGGTAGATCTTCTCGACGGACTCACCAACGAAGTCGGTGCATTCCTTCCACAGGTCAACGAGGGAGCGGTAGCGCTCTTCGTTGTTGATCTTGCCTCGAGCGAGCTTCTTCTCGATGGTCGCAGCCTGCTTCTCATACCGCTGCAGGATTTCTTCCTTGTTGGGAAGAACGAGCACGTCGTCCATGGAGATGGTGACACAGGACCGAGTTGCCCAGTAGAAACCGGCGTCCTTCATCTTGTCGACGGTCTGCGCGACGGTGATCATGGGGTACCGTGCGGCGAGGTCGTTGATGATGACGGCCTGTGCCTTCTTCGCCATGACACCGTTGACGAACGGGTAGTTCCACGGCAACAGTTCGTTGAACATGATGCGCCCGAGGGTGGTGTGGGCGGTCCACTTCTGGCCGCGCTGCCATCCGTCGGGGAACAGTTCTGCCTCGATGTCCTCCGGCGGACGGAGGTGGCTGATGCGAACCTCGATGGGTGCCTGGAGACCAAGCACTCCGCGGTCGCGCGCCATGAGGGCCTCGGCGAAGGACGAGTAGGTGCCACGCTTCGGGCCGTTCTCGTCGGCTTCGTGGTAGGCGCCTTCGCCACCGAGCTGGTCCTCGCTCTTTTCCAGGGTGAGGAAGTACAAGCCGGTCACCATGTCCAGACGCGGCATGGCCAGTGGTTTACCAGATGCCGGGGACAGGATGTTGTTGGAGGCGAGCATCAGCACGCGGGCCTCAGCCTGGGCCTCCGCAGACAGCGGCAGGTGGACAGCCATCTGATCACCGTCGAAGTCGGCGTTGAAGGCCTCACATGCCAAGGGGTGCAGCTGGATAGCTTTACCCTCGACGAGGACCGGCTCGAACGCCTGAATACCCAGGCGGTGCAGCGTCGGCGCACGGTTAAGCATGACGGGGTGTTCCGCGATGGCTTCTTCGAGGACGTCCCACACTTCGGGACGCTGCCGCTCAACCATCCGCTTCGCAGAGCGAATGTTCTGCGCATAAGACTTCTCCACCAGGCGCTTCATGACAAATGGCTTAAACAGCTCCAACGCCATGAGCTTCGGCAGACCGCACTGGTGCAGTTTCAACTGCGGGCCGACGATAATCACCGAACGGCCAGAGTAGTCGACACGTTTACCCAGCAGGTTCTGACGGAAGCGGCCCTGCTTACCTTTCAGCAGGTCAGAGAGCGACTTCAGCGGACGGTTGCCGGGGCCCGTGACGGGGCGTCCACGGCGGCCGTTGTCGAAGAGCGCGTCGACGGATTCCTGAAGCATGCGCTTCTCGTTGTTCACGATGATCTCGGGTGCGCCGAGGTCGATCATGCGCTTCAGGCGGTTGTTGCGGTTGATGACGCGACGGTACAGGTCGTTGAGGTCCGACGTCGCGAACCGGCCTCCGTCGAGCTGAACCATCGGGCGAAGCTCGGGCGGGATCACCGGGATGGCGTCCAGGACCATCGCTGCCGGGTCGTTACCGGAGCGCAGGAAGGCAGCGACAACACGCAGACGCTTGAGCGCGCGGACCTGCTTTTGTCCCTTGCCGTCGCGGATGACCTCGCTGAGTTTCTCCGCCTCTGCTTCGAGGTCGAAGTTCTTAATCAGCGTCTGGATGGCTTCTGCACCCATGCCGCCAGTGAAGTAGTCCTCGTAGCGGTCGACGAGCTCGGAGTAGATGGTTTCGTCGACGATCATCTGCTTGGGGGCAAGCTTGATGAACGTGTTCCAGATCTCGTCGAGGCGGTCGATTTCGCGCTCGGCGCGCTCACGGATGTGGCGCATTTCGCGCTCAGCGGCGTTCTGAACCTTGCGCTTGGCATCGGCTTTCGCACCGTTGGATTCGAGCTCTTTGAGGTCTTCTTCCAGCTTCTGCTGGCGCTCCGCGAGTTCTTCGTCGCGGTCGGCCTCGACCTCTTTCTTCTCCATGAACATGTCGGCTTCGAGGGTTTCTTGGTCCGTGTGACGGGCCTCCTCGTCCACCGAGGTGATGATGTTCGCGGCGAAGTAGATGATCTTTTCCAGATCTTTCGGCGCGAGGTCCAGCAGGTACCCCAGGCGTGAGGGCACGCCCTTGAAGTACCAGATGTGGGTGACGGGCGCGGCCAGCTCGATGTGGCCCATGCGCTCACGGCGGACCTTGGATTTGGTTACTTCCACGCCGCAGCGTTCACAGACGATGCCCTTGTAGCGGACTCGCTTGTACTTACCGCAGGCACATTCCCAGTCGCGGGTTGGCCCGAAGATGCGTTCGCAGAACAGGCCGTCCTTCTCGGGTTTGAGGGTGCGGTAATTGATGGTCTCGGGCTTCTTGACCTCGCCGTGTGACCAGCGACGGATGTCATCGGCCGTGGCGAGACCGATGCGGAGCTCGTCGAAAAGATTGACGTCGAGCACGTAACGTCCTTTCCCCTCGTTCACAAGGGTTGTTCGGATGATTACTGGTTACTAGTTGGGAGGTCTCTACACCGCGTCAGCGTCGAAACGCTCGTCGCGGGAGAGGTTAATACCCAAGGATGCGTTGGCTTGGTCGAGGTCGTCATCGTCGGCACCCAGGTCAACCGGGGTTCCGTCGGCAGAGAGGACCTCAACGTTGAGGCACAGAGACTGCAGCTCTTTGAGCAACACCTTGAAGGACTCCGGAATTCCCGGGTCGGGGATGTTGTCGCCCTTCACGATGGCTTCGTACACCTTGACACGGCCGACGACGTCGTCGGACTTGATGGTCAGGAGTTCCTGCAGCGTGTAGGCGGCGCCGTAGGCCTGCATGGCCCACACTTCCATCTCACCGAAGCGCTGACCACCGAACTGTGCCTTACCACCGAGCGGCTGCTGGGTGATCATGGAGTATGGGCCGGTGGAGCGCGCGTGGATCTTCTCGTCGACCAGGTGGTGCAGCTTCAGCATGTACATGTAGCCCACGGAGATCGGCTGCTGGAAGGGCTCGCCCGTCCGGCCATCGATCAGGGTGGATTTGCCGAATTCGTTGACCATTTGGTCACCGTCGCGGTTGGGCCGCGAGGAGCGCATCAGTCCGGACAGCTCTTCGTTGGTCGTGCCGTCGAACACCGGGGTGGCAACGCGGGAATCGGCGGGGACGTCGTAGAGGTCCTCCGGCAACGTTTCCAGCATGGCCTTGATCGCGGGGTCCTGGGACTCGGGGTCAACCTTCCACCCGGATTTCGCGAGCATACCGAGGTGAAGTTCCAGCACCTGGCCGATGTTCATACGACGCGGCACACCGTGCGTGTTCAGAATGATGTCGACCGGCGTTCCGTCAGGCAGGAACGGCATGTCCTCAGCAGGCAAGATCTTGCCGACGACACCCTTGTTGCCGTGGCGGCCGGAGAGCTTATCGCCGTCCTGGATCTTGCGCTTCTGGGCGACGTACACGCGGACCATCTGGTTAACACCGGGCGCGAGGTCATCGTCGTCTTCGCGGGAGAACACGCGAACGCCGATGACCTTGCCTGTTTCGCCGTGCAGCACCTTCATGGAGGTGTCGCGAACTTCGCGGGCCTTCTCGCCGAAGATGGCGCGGAGGAGGCGCTCTTCCGGTGTCAGCTCGGTTTCACCCTTCGGGGTGACCTTACCGACGAGGATATCGCCGTCGCGAACATCGGCGCCGATGCGGACGATGCCGCGTTCGTCGAGGTCAGCGAGAATATCTTCCGATGCGTTCGGAATATCGCGGGTGATTTCCTCTGGCCCGAGCTTGGTGTCGCGGGCGTCGATTTCGTGTTCCTCAATATGGATTGAGGTGAGGACATCTTCCTCGACAATCCGCTGGTTGAGGATGATGGCGTCCTCGTAGTTGTGGCCTTCCCACGGCATGAACGCCACGAGGAGGTTCCGGCCGAGAGCCATCTCACCGTTCTCGGTGCCGGGGCCGTCGGCGAGGGCTTGTCCCTCTTCGATGCGGTCGCCGGCCTCAACGAGGGGCTTCTGGTTGTAGCAGGTCCCCTGGTTGGTGCGCTCGAACTTGCGCAGGAGGAAGGTGTCGCGCTGGCCGTCGTCGCCAAGTGTGGTGATGAAGTCAGCACACACGGTTTCGACGACACCCGAGCGGCGGGCGATCACAACGTCGCCGGCGTCGTGGGCGGCGCGCAGTTCCATACCGGTGCCGACGAAGGGCGCTTCGTTGCGCAGCAGCGGCACAGCCTGGCGCTGCATGTTCGCGCCCATGAGGGCACGGTTGGCGTCGTCGTGCTCCAGGAACGGAATCATGGCGGTAGCCACGGACACCATCTGGCGCGGGGACACATCCATGTAGTCCACTTCGCTTGCCGGGACGACCTCGACGTTTCCGCCTTTCATACGGACCTCGACGGTGTCCTCGACGAAGCGGCCTTCGGAGTCCATCTTCGTGTTGGCCTGGGCGACGATGTGCCGGTCTTCCTCATCAGCGGTGAGGTAGTCGACAACGTCGGTGGCCTGCCCATCTTCGACACGACGGTACGGCGTCTCGATGAAACCGAACGGGTTAACGCGTGCGTAGGACGCGAGGGAGCCGATCAATCCAATGTTCGGACCCTCAGGCGTCTCGATTGGGCACATGCGGCCGTAGTGCGAGGCGTGGACGTCACGAACGTCCAGGCCGGCGCGCTCACGGGACAAACCGCCAGGTCCGAGGGCGGACAGACGGCGCTTGTGCGTCAGGCCAGACAGGGAGTTGTTCTGGTCCATAAACTGCGACAACTGCGACGTTCCGAAGAACTCGCGGATCGCTGCCGACACGGGGCGCACGTTGATCAGCGAGGTCGGCGTGATGGATTCCGCGTCCTGCGTGGTCATGCGCTCACGCACGACACGCTCCATACGGGACAGGCCGACGCGAACCTGGTTCTGGACCAGCTCGCCGACGGTGCGGAGGCGTCGGTTACCGAAGTGGTCGATATCGTCCGTGGTGATCATCAGCTCGGTGCCGTCGGGCGATTCCATCGTCCGCTCACCGGCGTGCAAACGCACCAAGTACTCAATGGTGGTCAGAATGTCTTCTTCGGTCAGCGTGTGCTCACCCGTGGTGGAGCCGCCGCCCAAACCGAGCTTGCGGTTCACCTTGTAGCGGCCAACCTTCGCCAGGTCATACCGCTTCGGGTTGAAGAAGCTGTTGTCCAGCAAAGCCTGAGCGGAATCGCGCGTGGGTGATTCACCCGGGCGCTGCTTGCGGTAAATCTCCAGGAGAGCTTCGTCGGTATTAGCGACGCCATCGTGCTCGAGGGTGGACATCATGAGTTCGGAGAAACCGAAACGATCCGTGATGTCCTGCGTCGACAAGCCCAAAGCCTTCAACAGCACGGTGACGGGCTGACGACGTTTACGGTCGATGCGGACGCCGACGGTGTCGCGCTTGTCGATGTCGAACTCCAACCATGCACCGCGGGAAGGGATGACCTTGACGGAGTGCAGCGGGCGCTCGGTCGACTTGTCGATGGACTCGTCGAAGTAGACGCCAGGAGAGCGAACCAACTGGGACACGATGACACGCTCGGTACCGTTGATGATGAACGTGCCTTTGTCCGTCATCATTGGGAAATCGCCAATGAAGACAGTCTGGCTTTTAATTTCGCCAGACATGGCGTTGGTGAATTCCGCCGTCACATAGAGCGGGGCGGAGTAGTTAATGTCCTTATCCTTGGCTTCATCGATCGTATTCTTGACGTCGTCGAAGCGGGGCTCGGATAGGGTGAGGGACATGTTGCCGGAGTAGTCCTCAATGGGAGACAACTCCTCTAGAATGTCTTCCAGGCCACTGGTAATACGCGCGCCTTCTTCGGACTCAGCCTGCTTCTTAGCGCGCCATTCGGGTGCGCCAATAAGCCACGCGAACGAGTCGCGCTGCAGATCGAGGAGGCCAGGGACCTCGATCGGCTCTTTAATCTTCGCGAACGAGTAGCGTTTCGTCGCGCCGGGGATTCCGGACGTTAAACTGGTCTGGCGGGAGACTGCCAAGATGGGTCCTTCCAGCACCTCACGCGGGGTGACCGTGCTCGCTGTGGTTTGCCTGCGTGAAAAGAGTGAGTGTCTTCTTCCAAAAAGCGGATCATCCGTGGTTGGATATCACTAAAGGACCTTGTCAAATCCTGTTTTTGAAGGAATTGGTACAAGGCCTAACGAGAAATCTGTGCACGGGGATCCAGCGCAACGGACTATCTTATACTACTTATGGCACCATGTCTAATGGTTTTTTATCACTCTGTGGTGGGGCTCGGAACTGTGCGCGCAGCTTCGCGGTGGGGCGCGGTGGAACGTCGCGCGAACAAACTAAGCGCCCACACCACTACCCTAGCGCCAACACCCTAGTACATATGACAAAAACAGGGGCCTCCCGTGTTGGGAAACCCCTGTTTGCGGCATTTACGCCGAGCACCGTTCCTGCACCGTATGGGCCGGAATCGGGTGCTCTGCGCATCGCGCTGAATTAGATGCGCATATCCCTGTCTTACTTGAGGGAAACCTTTGCGCCAGCCTCTTCGAGCTTGGTCTTGGCAGCCTCGGCGTCGTCCTTGGAAGCACCTTCGAGGATAGCCTTCGGAGCGGACTCAACGAGGTCCTTAGCTTCCTTCAGACCCAGGCCGGAGACGACCTCACGGACGACCTTAATAACGCCGATCTTCTTGGCGCCGGCATCTTCGAGCACGACGTCGAACTCGTCCTTCTCTTCCTCAGCAGCAGCTTCGCCACCGGCAGCGCCTGCAGCAGCAACGGCAACCGGAGCAGCAGCGGTGACGTCGAAGGTCTCTTCGAAGAGGTTCTTGAACTCAGTGAGCTCAACGAGGGTCATTTCCTTGAAAGCTTCGATGAGCTCTTCGTTGGTGTACTTAGCCATGATATGGCTTCCTTTCTACGCGTCTTCGTGTGGGAGGTTCCGTACCCGCCTGTCGGCGGCGAACCGACAGTGTTTACTTCTTCTCCTCGAGGGCCGCGGCCAGGCGTGCCATCTCGGAATGCGGTGCGCCCAGCAAGGACGCAACGTTTGCCAGAACGCCGTTGAATCCACCGGCGATCTTGGACAGTGTGGTCTCGCGGTTGTCCATGTCCGCGAGCTGCTGGATCTGCTCGGCCGTCAGAGCCGAACCATCCATTGTTCCGCCTTTAACCACGAAAGCGTCATGGTCTGCGCCGAACTTCTTCATTGCCTTCGCGGCATCAACCGCTTCGCCATTGACAAATGCAATAGCGGTGGGGCCGTTAAGAAGTTCTTCGTCAAGACCTTCGACGCCAGCTTCGCGTGCGGCGAGCTTGATCATGGTGTTCTTGGCGACGGAGTATTCAACCTCAGCGCCAAGTTCCTTGCGCAGCTCTGTCATCTCAGTAACGGACAGACCACGGTATTCCGTCAGGATTGCACTGCTTGCGTTCTGGAAACGCGCAGTGAGCTCCTTGACAGCTGCAGTGTTCTTCGGGTTGGCCATGTACTCTCGCCTCCTTCCTTCGGTAAGTTTCACCGTCGGGGAGACCCAATGAGTAACGCCCCGCACAGGAGGCGGGGCGCGCAATTCGTTCATCACCTTCTGTTTCGCGTCAGGGCCTTGCGACGTTCGCGTCGATAATGCTCTGAACTTCGAGCTACCCGGCCGAAACCTTGTATCCGGTTCGAACCTGGAGCGTGGTGACGAATTCTTTGCGTTCGCGTTGTCTCCTGCGTGGGCCGTCACTCGGATGAGCAACACTTCGCTCAGATTTCTCTGAGGACCGACGGTCTGTGGTGAAACGTGAACTATCCTAAAGTTCCTCGGTGGACACTACACACCAAGTGCACATTTTCAAAATCAATGCCCCCGGCGTCAACAACGAGGTCTATTGCCACGGAGAAAATTCCCCATTGCGCTCATACCTCTACTGTCGGCCTATTATCGACCTTTCTCAACCTTAAAAGTTTCGATTTACAAAAAGAAGGATTGTCATACGTTCGCGTCTATAGTAGAAAAGCATAATCGGCACAATTTTCCGCGCGCGTTCAACCAGCGCACTTTTGGTGAGTATTCTTCGTGCGGGATCGTGCCTAGAACGCATGACCACGTTTGATGCACATTTGAAGTTTCATCGCCTTCCTAAAGGAGTTATCAATGATCGTTCTTCCCCCACCCGCTGATATGTCCAATGTCGACATCGTCGAAGAGCACTTTCACAGCGGTTCCAGCACCAGCGAAGCCGCACTGAAGCAGTGGATTGAGGGTGGCGACTATGTCAAGCCGACCTTTGAGACTCGCGACAATGTACAGTTCCAGCTACCCGATGGGGAAACAGTGAGTGCGGGCGACACAGTTGCTAAGGCTACCGACGGAACTTTCTTTGTGAAGCCACAGCCGAGGGATTTCACCCAGAACCTGATTGACCAGGTCAGCCGCGGGCTATAGGTCGCGGCAATAGGGGCTCCGTCCGGTATTGGAGTGTCGTCCCGTGTAGGAATGCACAACGGGAATCGTTGAGGACATCACGGCTTAGGTTCCCTACAAAACTCTCCAGGCAATCTCTCCGCTGCTGGATAAAGAGTCTCCGCGGAACTAGATGTAGTTCTGCTTTATGGCTGATACGAACACATTCGGGATCACTGTCAACATCCGACGGTGATCCCGTCGTTTCATGGTTGCGTGATTTCGCGGACCGCCCACTTCGGGGCCGATGCTTTCGCCGCTCCACGGAACGAACGTCGGTGCCAAACCCCCGATACCCCCGAATACGCAATTCTCATACATATTCGATCTCCGTACAGGACAATAATTCTTGTACAAATGATCCTCGTACACGAACCCATGTACACGACACGAATCCGGCAATGAAGGAGCGGTCAGCTTCACTGTGAGTGGCCAAGACAATACCAAATCGCACTCTGCTGCCACTGGTCGCAGCTATAGGAGCAGCAATACGGGACTCTTCGGTTCTGAGGCCCGCTCGGCAACCGATGTGGCCATGCGGTCGATTGTCGCCTATATCCGGGACAATCACCTGAAGGTCGGTGACCCGCTGCCCAGTGAGCTCACAATTGTGGAATCACTCAAGCTGTCACGGTCGTCGGTGAGGGAAGCTATCCGGACCCTCGTCAGCCTGGACATCCTTGAGGTCCGTCGGGGCTTCGGCACGTTCGTCGCCGACATGTCCCTTGAACCCCTGGTCAATGGCCTTACCCTGCGTATTACTCTCGACGACGATCACGCGCGATCTCGGCTGATCGATGTGGTTGATACGCGGCAGGCGTTAGATTTACAGATTTCGCGCGATGTTATCGAGCATCGCGACGATATCGACGGCGTATTCTTGGGCCGTCTTATTAACCAAATGAGGTCCGCGGTCACGCGGAATGAACCATTCATGGAATCTGATTCCATGTTTCACGATCACATTTCGTCGGTGACCAGCAACGGGCTCATTCAGGAGTTATCCAAAGCGCTGTGGCGGGTGCACATGGTGGCAGTGCCGAAACTGCATCTGACCACGAAGGACAATCTGGAACAGACCGTGGATGCGCATCAAAAAATTGTCGACGCCATTGTCGCGGGAGACGAGGACGCCTACCGGCAAGCCGTCGTCGACCATTACGAACCACTCCGCGAAGCGCTTGGAGTTAAGTAAGTTACGCGCGAGAAGTAGGAGTCGCGCACATTGTTAAGGGCCACCGCCACGCCCTTTGCTATTAGGTGGGCGCTGCCACCGAACTACCTACCTATTTCACTGCGGTAGAACCCTGTGATCCACCGCGGATCCGTAATGGCAGATCCAATGATGACGGCGTCGGCTCCACGCTGGAGCGCGTCCTTCACCGCGTCGGGGGAATGATAATGCCCCTCCGCAATGAGTAGCGGCTCCTCCCCTACCTCACCTCGGACGGTGGAAATAAAGTCCAGGTCAGGCCCCTCGAGATGCTCCGTCGCCGGGGTATATCCCGACAACGTTGAGGACACGATGTCCGCCCCCGCCTCGTATGCTGCTATCCCGTTGGCCGCAGTGTCGCAATCCGCCATGAAGAGTGCGCCGGACTCGTGGGCGGCCTTCACCAGGTCTTCGGTGGAGGATCCGTCAGGACGTGGCCGTCCGGTGGCATCGGCACAGACCACCGCAGCACCGGCGTCGACGACAGCCTTGACCGACGCAGCCGTCGGCGTGATGTACACGCCGGAGTCGCCTTCCTTTGTTAAACCGAAAATGGGGACATCGACGGCGTCGCCAATAGAGGTAATGTCTGCGATTCCGCCGTAGCCGCCGCAGCGAATCGCGGGGGTGCCGGCGTCGACGCATGCCTTCGCGCTCAGCGTTAACGCATGAGTGTCACGAAGCGGGTGGCCGTCTGGGGCTTGAGCAGACACGATGATGTCCCCCGCGATGATCGTACGCAGTTCCTGGCGTTGTTCAGCAGCGGTTGAAGCGGAAAATGAGAAGGGCATGGGAATCTCCTTTGCTCAGTTGGTTCGTGGGGTAGGTGGTTAGGCTTGACCAAGGCAATCACGCTGGACTCGGACGGTGATGCCGTTCGAGTTTTCAGCGTTCTAGCTGTTCTCGGTGCCGCGCTCGAGCGTAAAGGGCGGCGGCGACGAGAGGGCCTTCTCGCACGGCGCTATCGCGGATATCGCACGGGCGAACGCTGTAGGCCAGATGGTTCCGCACGCCATCACGAATTCGCCGCGTGATGGCTTCGCCCAGCCCCGCTACTCCTCCACCGAGGATAATGACGTCAAGGTCAAGCCCCATCGCAAGCGTTCCCAACATCTGGCCAAAACCATGCAGATTGCGGTCCAGGACATTCGTCGCTAATGGGTCTCCTTGACGTTCTAGTTCTAAAAGATCAGTCACTGTCGACGGGAACGCAGTGTCACGGTCGTGTTCCGAAATCGCTTTGTGATACGTCGTAACGAGGCCCGGGCCGGATGCCACGTCTTCACACCGAGCTACGCCACTGCCGTAATGGGGGCAATAAAGTTCGGAAATCTCTCCGGCTGTGCCGCGATTGCCGGTGGCGAGATCGTCGTTGATGACCAACGCTCCCCCAACCCCTGTGCCTAGGCTGACGTAGAGCAGGCGGGAGTGCGGATACTCGTCGTACCAACACAACGTGTGCTCGCCAAAGGCCCATACCCGGACGTCGTTATGCGCAAAAACGGGGGCGTCGATATGGCGGGCAATGCGGACAGCAATATCGGTGCCCTCCCATCCAGGCATCGTGGCCCCGGCGCGGGCGACCATCGCGGTGGTGGGGTCGATAACACCGGCGGCTGCCACGCCGACTCGCTCAATGACTTTTTCGCTTGTCGACGACGTTCCTTGGGCGGATGCGGCTAACGCTTCGACGACGGCGGCCTCAAGTTGGTCCGCGGTGTTCCCGCCAGGGGGTTGGCTGGGAAGGCGCCCGTGGGCAATTACTGTGCGGGGAGCGTTGTCGTCGATAAGTCCCCAGGCGATCTTGGTACCGCCAATGTCTAGTGCGAGTGTGAGTCCCACAGTGGTTTACCCTCCTGCGCTGTCGCCGATAATTGTCATGAGCCATAGACGTCAGACGTCTTACAACCTATACTAGCAGTCATAATAGCTGTGGCGGGAGAGCAGTTGCGTCGTAGCAAGCAAGCAGCCGCGCTATGACCAGTTAGCGGTTGCACGTTGACACGCCAGCGATGACATCGCGACGAGCCAACAGCCGCGGGCGATCGTATTCTTCATGGCAGCACAGTCACACAACCATAGTTAGGAGCAGGTAAGGCTATGAGCCATCCGGATTTCACGGTGGAGGGGCGAGTCATTGACGCTGCGGGCATCACGGAGCATGCACGCATCGAGGTCACAGGGTCACGCATTTCATCAGTCACTCCATTGGACAGCGAGACTACAGATGCGTCGGCTAGTGGTTCGTCGACACTGTGGAGTGCATCCGGTATGCCGACCATCATTCCGGGATTTGTCGACCTCCATAATCACGGTGGTGATGGCGGGGCGTTCCCGACCGGCGACGAGGAGAGCTGCCGCCGGGCAGCCCTGTTCCACCGTCGACACGGGACGACGACCCTGCTGGCCAGCCTCGTTAGCGCCAATGAGCAGGAAATTGTTCGGCAGCTGGACATCCTGAGGCCACTGGCCGACGAGGGGCTGATCGCGGGGGTGCACCTCGAGGGGCCGTTCGTGAACGCGCACAAGTGCGGAGCTCAGAATCCTGGCCGGATCGTGCCCGCCGACGCTGACATGTTCGCGCGGGTGGCCGCCCGCCACCCCGGCTTGGTCCGGCAGATCACATTGGCCCCCGAAAGCCCAGGTGCCGAGGACTGTCTGGACATCTGTGCGCGCGAGGGGATCATCTTGTCACTCGGACACACCGACGCTGACTACGACACCACGATTAGTTTCGTCGGCAAAGCTGTGGACCGGGGCATCGTGGTGACCGCGACACACCTCTTCAACGCGATGCCGCCCCTGCATCATCGGGCACCCGGCGCGGCGGCCGCCATGATCACATCCGCGAAGAAGTTCCCCGGGCAGGTGTTTGTCGAGCTCATTGCCGACGGCGTCCACCTCCACAACGGGACCGTCGACATGGTCACGGAGTCGGTCCCCGACGCTGCGTTCTTCATTACCGATGCGATGGAGGCCGCTGGGAAGGCCGACGGATCCTACGTGCTGGGGGCGCTTGCCGTCACGGTGGCCGATGGTGTAGCGCGATTAACGACGACTGACGGGTCGGTGGGATCGATTGCCGGCGGGACCTCGACGCTATTCGATCAATTTGTTCGGGCGGTTAAGCGTGGGTTCGACCCGGTAGATGCGGTGAAGTTCACAAGCGCGACGGCTGCTCGGGTGCTCGGTTTCGGGGGCGAGAAGCCTGGCGATCTAGGTAGTGCTCGTTCCTCGGGCGCTGGTACGTCGGCTGACCCTAACACGTCGGCTGGCGTTGCCCCCTTGGCCGGTCACCTATCGGTTGGAGCTCCCGCTGACTTTGTCGTCATGAATCCCAACTTCCAGCTCCACGAGGTCTACGCCGCTGGACAGCCACTCCATGTGCGAGAGAGTGAAGCCGGGTCGGAGGTCTAACCCTCCGTGCGGAAGCATCTCCGAACGGGTGAATCCTACGGACAGAAATCACCTTGGTCCTGCACCAGGCGCCGGCACTGAAAACCCGACGTCAGGCGTCGGTAAGAAAAATAAAACGAGAAAGGGAAATCAAGCCACCATGGAAATTGTCATTCGCAAAACACCCGAGCAAGTAAGCCTTCAAGCTGCCGATATCCTCGAGCCGTACGTCTCGGAAGGCGCAACACTCGGGTTGGCCACGGGATCGACGCCACTAGGCACATACCAAGAATTAATTCGCCGGTATAACGAATCCGGGCTATCTTTTGCTAACAACCAAGCTTTTCTTCTCGACGAATACGTCGGCCTCCCCCGCGACCACGAACAGTCGTACTACCGGACAACTCGTCGCGAATTCACCGAGCATATCGACATCAAAGATGAAGCAGTGTCGTCGCCCGACGGCCTGGCCGACAACATTGACGAAGCCGGGCGCGCCTACGACGAGCGCATTCGCAACGCGGGTGGCGTCGACATTCAAATTCTCGGGATCGGGACCGACGGGCACATCGGATTCAACGAACCCGGCAGTTCGCTTAACTCGCCGACCAGGTTGAAAACGCTGCACCCGCAAACCGTGAGCGACAACGCGCGATTCTTCGACAGCGAGGACGACGTACCGCGGCACGTGCTCACCCAGGGTCTCGGGACGATCCAACACGCGCGCCACCTGCTGCTTCTGGCCACGGGCAAAAACAAGGCCGCCGCCGTTCAAGCGCTGGCAGAGGGGCCGGTGAGTGCGTCGTGCCCCGCGAGCGTTCTGCAGCTCCACCCGCACGCGACCGTCATTATCGACGAAGCGGCCGCTACCTGCCTCGAACACAAGGAGTACTACATCTTCGCCGAGAAGAATAAGCCCGAGTGGCAGCGGTACTAGGGGTGGGGGCGATCCTCCGACCTGGGGAATAGACCCTCGCCTGAAGTGAGCGTAGATAGGCGGAACCGGTGTGAATGGTTCCGTCAATGTGCGGAAGTTGGATGCCCTGAAGGGATCGGGCAGATTAGGACAGATTCGGGGGGACCCGGATAAATTCGGGCGTCGACCAAAAGTAGGCGGGTCGCACACGGAGCAGCACGACCGATAATAAATGGCCGTGTGCGAGTCCTGCTCCGGAAAACTGCGGGGGTATATCGCGACAAAACCCCAGGTCACGGGAGCACGCCCGATCACTGGGGAAAGCGGGCGCACGGCAAAAGCAGTGCACCCCACAAAACACAACCCCTTACAGCATCCCCACGTCTTTCAGCACTTTTTCGATGGCTTTCACATTGTCGCCCTCGAGCGCCGCGACCGGGTTCGGCATCTGGTTGCTCTCAAACACGCCGAGCAGCTTCATCGCCGTCTTGAACGCACCGACCCCGGCACCGAAACCACTCACGCCGTCGGTCACCATGACGATGCGCATCAGACGTGCTGCCTCTTCCTGTGCCTCACGAACACCCTTCCAGTCGTCGTTCTGGAACGCCTTCCATTGCCGCACGTAAACCTCGGGATTGACGTTCGCCAATCCGGGGACGGAACCGTCGGCACCCGCAAGATAGGCGCCATCGACAACCACTTCATGCCCCGTGAGCAGCTGCAGAGGGTGCCCGGCGTCCTCGTTGTCTTGAATGAGGAACCGGAAGCTGACGTCGTCGCCCGACGAGTCCTTCACCCCGGCCAGCACGCCGTCCTTACCCAGGCGGACCAGCATGTCGACGGGGAGCTTGGTGTGGACGCACACCGGGATGTCGTAGGCGAATAGCGGCAGGTCAACGGCCCCGTGAATGAGGCGGAAGTGCTGCTCGACCTCGGCCATCCCGCCGAGTGCGTAGAACGGAGCAGTGGCGACGATGGCGTCGGCGCCGAGTTTTTGGGCGCGGCGGGCGTGCTCGATGACGCGCTCGGTTTCGGTGTCAATGCAGCCGACGAGGACGGGGACGCGGCCGGCGACCTGCTCGATCGCGGCTTTGACGATTTCGTCGCGACGCTCGTCTGTGGAGAACGCGACCTCGCCGGAGGAGCCGAGGAAGAACAGGCCGTTGACACCGGCGTCGATGAGGCGCTCGATGTTGCGGTTGAAGCTGGGGCGGTCGAATGTGCGGTCCTCGGTCAAGGGCGTGACGACCGGTGGGATAACTCCGCGGAATGTCGAACTCATGCGGAAACTCCTTACAAATGTTTTGAGATTCGGTGATTATCTGATGACGGTGATATGTGGTGAGAGCACGCGGGCTACGGCGGGTGCTGGTAGCTGCCCGGCTACGGCGCCCAAGCTACAAGCCCGCCCGCTACGCGGTCACCTAGCTAGTGGACATGTGCACTACCCTCGTACTCCTGAAGCTCGGGCCCAAACCAGCTGAGCGGAATCTGCGTGAAGTACAACCCCTGCCACTCGTTTTCCCAGAGCAACCCGATTTTCCCGCTGGGAAGGTACGTCATGGATTGATACACGTAGTGGCCCGGGTTGAATGTGCGCGCTATCGGCCATGTTTCGCCCTCGTCCGTCGAAAAGCGCAGCACCCCGTTCCCACGGTAAGGCATCAATTGAGAAGCATTGGCGAACACATAAAGCGGCGAATCCGGCTCAGGCGACGTTTCCGCCGCGGGCGAATCCGCCCCCGCCGAAGCGCCAGACGCCGGCAAACCACCACTCCCCGCACTCCCAGCGGGACCATCAATCGCGATCGCATTAGGCTGCGAGAAGATTTCCGGAATATCCGGGTGGTAGGTGACCTCTCCCCAGGTTTCCCCACCATCCTCGGATATCGCCGTGCCCACGCGTCCGGAAGGATGCTGGTTCCGCATGAGAACCATGAGCCTTCCGGCCTTCAGCTCCACCACCGTGGACTCGTGCGTGGACGCTTCGTCGTCGGCAAGTGTGCGCGAATCTATTGTCGCACCTTTGAAAAGCCGACCATCATTCGGCGAAGCACCCCGATGCCACGTCTCCCCATGGTCATCAGAGTAAATCACCGCGCAGGAGAAGTGCTTCGGGTTGTCGCCGGAGTAGTACACCGGGATCACGAGCCTGCCGGCGCGCTCGCCGTGATGGAGCTGCACGCCAGTACCGGGCGACGTCCCGAGGAATGCCATCCACTCCTCTTTGACCTGGTGGTTGATCAACTCAGGCGCGGACCATGTTTTGCCCTCATCGTCGCTGGTCACATGCACGATGTACGAGGTTCGGAGGGTCAACAGCGTCTGATTCGGATCCTCGCCATCGGCCAGGTAGATGTTCCCCGCTGGTTTCCCGGCGCGGGTTACCCACCCTTCCTTGTCGACGCTGAACTCGGTAGCTTCCCCATCTTCAGTGACAACGGAACCATCGGCATTGAGCACGTACGCCGTGGGTGAGGATGTCACGGGAGAGGGCTCCGCGTCCGACGCAACTCCCCCGCTGGTGTCTGTAAGAATCAGCCGGCCTTCGGAGTCCTGCCCGACACCATGGACGTTGTTAGGCTGACCGATCGCACCCGGGAAATGGTCTATCAGCAGGTGGACTGTGCCGGTCTCCTCGTCGTACACGGTGCACGAATCAATGACGCTCGCTCCGGTGGCGCCCGACCCTGGGTAGGTCAGGATGGTTTGCATATCTTCCCAGTGGTCGCCCCCGTCGAGGGATCGCCGAATGACAAAGTTAATGTCATTGGGCGCATCATTCGCGATGGTCGTCCGCTGATCCGCGCCGGCAATTACCGTCCCACTCGGCAGCGTCACGAGCGAGGGAATCCGGTAGCTCACCGCCCCGTGCATGCCACGATCAAATAATGCCTGCGTGTGGACGGGATCAACATGCGATAGCCGCTTGATCGCCCCGTCAGTGAGCGGAGTGGGGTAAATCGCTGCGCGCGCGACTTCACCGAAGAGCCGACGGCCGTGGATATCTTGCCCGATCGTAATGGTGTTGACCGGGCTGGCGTCGGCGAAAAATGCCTGCCCGGGGATCCGAGCTTCCCGGAATCCGTCGACATAGAGGTCGACAGCGCCTTCCCCTGCGCGGATGACGACGTCGTGCCATGAGCCGTCCGCCCAGTGGCCATCGACGGCGAAGGTGCGCCATTCGTCTTCGCTGGTCAGAACCTCATAGGTGAGCCCTATATCTGACACTGACAGGCGCAATCTTTCGACGTCATTGTTGTTCGGTGACGACGTTTTAGCACTCGGCGATTGTCCGTTAGAGCCCTTCACACCCGACGTGCCCGGTCCCGACGATCCCGCGCCGGTCCCAGCAGAATCCTCACCGCCCGCCGCCTGAACATACCCTGCCGACAAGATCGTCCCGCCCTGGCCAACGCCACGAACACGAAACCGAGTCAGCGTCGTCCCTGCTCCGAGCCGCGCAACCCGACGCGTGTCATAGTCAGCCAAGTGGTTGGCCGCGAACTGAACCATCGGTTGGGGTGGTGTCGCGTGCGCAAGGACGTCATTATCGGACAACACGGCCCCGGTGCAGATGACGTCGGCAACGTCGACGGGCGCCTCAGCAATGGTGAGCTCATTCGCCTGAAGGTCGGCAAGAAAAGCTGGTGCTGTACCACAAAAAGCCTGATAGCCGTCAAAATAGAACTTGGTACCTTCCGGGCCGACGGTCAGGGCGATACTGTGCCATTGGCCGTCGGTGATGGTTGTGGCGTCTTCAACGTCGAGGTCCTGCACCCGATCGGGGGTACGCGTTGTGATGTGAGGATGATCATCTTCAACCCTGATCGACAACTCTCCCACGGAGGTTTGGGCACCGATAAGCGGCCCGTCGATGGTGGTTCGAACGCGGGCAAGTATCGAACCTGCAGGATATGGGGTGGTCCGTAGCGTAGACATATGCGCTCCTGTTTGTCATGCAAACTACCAGTCATTCGGAAGCTCGCACGATACACATGAGATAACCCCCAGCCCGAACTTATCACGGGCCGGGCTGGGGACAACTTTTGGTAACGGGCCCGATCATACCACATGTCAGATGTCTGATGTCTGATACGCTGGGGTTACAACGATGTGCGCCCGGCACCACATAAACACCGCGACACAAGCACACAACAACACGGCAACGCACACACCTCAAGCACACGAGGAGGCCACTATGGTCACTAACACTTCACTTACCAGTCACCCTCCCACACAACGGCGGTGGACATACCTCACCAAAGAAGACTGGAAAGCTTTCTTCGCCGCGTGGATCGGCGTCCTCCTTGACGGCTACGATTTCGTCCTCATCGCCTTCGCCCTACCCCTAATAACCAAATCTTTCAATCTCACCTTGGTTGAATCTGCCGCACTCATATCTGCAGCCTTCGTCTCTCGATGGCTCGGCGGATTGATCCTCGGCGCGGCTGGCGACAAGTGGGGACGCAAACCCGCTATGGTCCTCTCTATCCTCATGTTCGCGTTCGGCTCTATAGCCTGCGCATTCGCACCGGGGTACTGGTTCCTCTTCCTCTTCCGCCTCATCATCGGCTTCGCTATGGCCGGCGAGTACTCTGCCTCTGCAGCCTACGTTATTGAATCGTGGCCGGTCCACATGCGGAACAAGGCATCTGGTTTCCTCCTTTCCGGCTACGCTTTCGGTGTTCTCCTGGCCGCGCAGGTCGATAAATACCTGGTCAGCTGGGTGGAATCGTGGCATCCGGGATGGGGTTGGCGTGCACTGTTTCTTACCGGCATCATCCCCGTTTTCGTCGCTGTCTACATGCGACGTCGCCTCCCCGAAGCGAATGACTGGAAAGAAAATCAAAAAGATGCACAGCGCGACGACGATATGCTGGACATTCTCTTTGGCAGCCAGCGTCGCATTCCAAACATCCTTGCCGTCGTGGTCGCATTCGTCGCCCTGATGGTGATCTTCACCCAAGCAACGTCGAGCACTGCGGTCCTCATCCTCTGCGGAATTGCAGCAGCTGCCGTCTTCATCACCTTCATCGTCCAGTTCGATCCGAGTCGGTGGGTGATTGGGATCCTCATCATGATCACGATCTTCGCGTCATTCATGTACACCTGGCCGATTCAAGGACTGTTGCCGACGTACCTCCACGGTATTGGCATGGACCCCGGCGTAGTAGCCAACGTCGTTTCGTTCGCGGCGGTAGGTAACGCCTGCGGCTATATCCTCGCCGGCTTCGCTGGTGACGCGATGGGGATGCGTCGGTGGTACGCGATCAGCATTATTCTCTCGCAGATCATCGTTATCCCCTTGTTTGTGCAAACGAGCGGAATCGTTGTGCTGGTCGCCGCGCTGTTGTTCTTCCAGCAGATGTTTGGCCAAGGCGTTTCCGGCCTGCTACCCAAGTGGGTGTCGTCGTACTTCCCCGTCGAGAAAAGGGCCGCTGGCCTGTGATTTTGCTACAACGTCGGCGCGCTCGGCGGTGCCGTCGGCCCCGTGCTCGGTGCCTCTATCGCGGCAAAAACGTCATTAGGTGTGGCACTGGCGATTATGTCCGTGGGCTTCGCGCTCATCGTTGTGGTCTCGATCGGGCTGAACCTGCCGAAGGCACTACAAAAGGCGGTTAATCCCGACGCTGTTCGCCCAGAAGACGGGGACGACGAAACCATCGCGGCCATCGCGGCCGGCGACGAACATCCCGCCGACTCCGCGCCCAACGCCACCGATACCGCCTCTCCCGCACCCAAAACGCAAGGAAGGTAAACATGAACACCCCAATAGCACCCTCACATGCAGAAAAAGGCTCGTCGGAGACGACGCCACCCGACTTCATCGTCGGTGCCTACGCCAGTCTCCCCTTCGACCGCCGCGACCAGGAAACGTACTACTCTCTCCTTGCCACGCAGAAGTGGATCAATGGTCTAGAGATTCCCTTCCCCGGCGACCTCTCCGAAAGCCTCCCGTGGCTCAGCCGTCAGATCGCAGATCACTGGAATGCCAACACGATCACCGCTATCCCGGGCACGATGGTTAACGTCGGCAAGAATCCGGCGTTTGGCCTGGCTAGTGCAGATGAGGATGGCCGAGCTTCTGCCCTCAAATTCACCAACCGGATCTGCAAGTCTGTCCAGGAACTGGCTGATCGGACTGGTCGCAGCGTCATTAAATACATTCAGCTCCATTCCGCCCCGACCCGTGCCGCCCACTCAAATGCCTTCGCCCGTAGCCTCGACGAGATCGCGACGTGGAATTGGTCAGGCGCTCGGATCGTCATCGAGCATTGTGACGCACCTCGCGAGGATCATGAGCCCGAAAAGGGTTTCCTCGAGCTAGCCGACGAATGCACGATCGCCGCTGAACACGACGTTAAAGTGCACATCAATTGGGGGCGGAGCTGCCTCGAAAACCGCGACGCAGCCACTCCCCTGCAGCACATCACGCTGGCTCGGGACAAGGGGGTGCTAGCTGGCGTTATGTTCAGTGGTGCGGGTGATAAAGATACTCAGTACGGCTACCCATGGGTCGACGGCCACCTACCGGCTTATCCCGATGAGCCGACGTCATGGATGACGCCCGACCAGGTCCGTCAGTGCACCCAAGCAGCACTTGGTACTCCCGGGGTTTATTTTGGTGCCAAAGTGTGTGTACCAAGCGAATCGTCGCTCAACGAACGCCTTGCAATGCTCAAGAACATTCGTGACGCAGCGCTGGGGGAATAAGCAGTGCGCAGGGGAGTACGCAGTCCCCAGAGAACACGGAGTACTGAATAGCTAATCTCTTACGGGGCCTTCTGTGGAGGCCTCATCGGGGGCGGGGGTATCTACATCACATAAACGAAGCGCGGAGATGACGTCACATAAACGAAGCGCGGAGATGACGTCCCGCGAAGAGAAAGATTCCTGGTAACCTAACGATCCCCAACCTCAAAACACCCACTGTGCTTCATATCAATCAATGCTATCAATGCCACTGGCACGGCGCGTGAATCTTCCACGGCCGTGGCCTCATCGATGTGAGAAGGGTCGGTCGAAGATCGCCACACATGCTCGATAGAAAATCCCCCTTGCACGGAACACCCATGCGAAAAGGACTCAAGCTGCTAGCGTAACGAGAAATGAAGGGCCCGAGGGGCCCTTCACATACTTCATTTTCATTCATGGGGTGCCCCACGCGATGAGGGCACTCTCATCCAGCGTCATTACACCTGAGCTACAGATGTGGTTTCAGTGGGATCATCGGTATCGGGAATACCAGCGGCTGGTTCATCCGTCAGCGCCTCGCGCCGAGCGGACTTACGTTCATAGCTCAAGTCTTTACCATGGATCGTCAGCGGCAGGGTCTCGGTCCGCGTGGCCTTCGCAACGCCTGCGAGCGGAATGGACAGGAGATACCCAGCCACTAGCGTTACGACGAACGCGACGATGGAAATCATGAACGGCCCCAAATCAGTTTGGTTCATGAAATAGCCGGACACTGCTCCCAGGAGAAGCCCGACCAATACACCAAACCGGTTCGCCCGCACGGTGAAAATCCCCAGCGCAAAGACCGCGGCAATCGGGATACCAAACAAGCCGGTGAGCGTCAGGAACAGATCCCACAGCTCACCCTTCTCCGAGGCGATGAGCCACAACGCGATACCCGTCGAGAATAGGCCCGTAATCACAATAATCATACGGCTGAACAGGACTGATGCCTCACCACGGCCGGGCATAAGACGGTTACGAATATCGACCGTGATGCACGCGGAGATGGAGTTTAACGACGACGAAATGGTCGATTGTGCAGCGGCCAAAATACCACCAATGACCAAGCCGGCAATGCCACCCGGAAGCTCGGTCAGAATGTAATACGGCACAATCGCCGACGTGTTCACGTCATCGGGAAGACCGCCATTGCCCTGGTAGTAGGTGTACAGCGCGGTTCCCATTCCGTAGAAAATTGGGATGGTAATGAGCGCGAGGCACCCATTCACATACAGGGAGCCCTTTGTCGCCTGAACGGATGGCGTGGTCTGGTAGCGCTGAACCACATCCTGGCTAGCCGTGTAGGACTGCAAATTATTGAGCACACTGCCCAAGAAAATAATGGGGATCGAGAGCGACAGATCGCTGAAGGTGAAGTTTTGGCCGGAATAGAACTTCCCCTCCGACGCGACCTCGGACAGTGTATGGGACACCGAACCGGGACTATTCACCAAGGCGACGACAATTACAATCACCGCGCCCGAAAGGAGGATGATGCCCTGGATAACGTCGGACCAGATCACGCCCTCCATACCGCCGAGGAATGTGTAAATCACGCACGCGATCCCTACCACACCAGCGATCAAATAAGGGTTGATATCACTGACGGCGGTAAGAGCCAGCGTCGGCAAGTAAATAACAATGGCAATACGTCCGACGTGGAACAGAACAAAGAACAGGGACCCGAATACACGAAGAACCACGTCAAAACGTTCTTCCAAGTATTCGTAGGCCGTCGTCACGTCCAGCTTGCGGAAGAACGGGACGTAGTAATAGACGAGGATCGGCACGATGGCGAAAATCGCGACATTTCCCGCGGAGTACGCCCAGTCCGTCAAGTACGCTTTTTCCGGGATCGACATAAATGTAATGGCGGACAAGGTGGTGGCATAAATGGAAAAGCCCGCGGCCCACGCGGGAATGCGCCCACCAGCTTTAAAGTAATCATCGCTGCTGGCACCGGCGCGTTTCGAAAAATAGACGCCCACTGCCAACATGGCGACGATGTAGACCGCAATGGCTAGCCAGTTCAGTGTCCCAAATTGCTGATGCATGGAGGATCGCTCCTAACGTGTTGTCAACAACCCGCTCACTGTGACTCACCGCCGTGCGGGTCAGAGCCCCACACTACCGACCTGTCAGATGTCCGACAAGTATGACCAGGGGTGGTTACTACCCCCGTCGGCAACACTCACGGCCACAACGCTGTGTTGTTAACCCCCTAAGTGAGGTCCGCCACGTGCCTTTTAGGCTTGGTTTGGTGGTTTCGTGGTTGCGTTGGTGCTGTCCGATGTTCATGGTGCTATCCGACGTGGCGGGCGTGCGCGGTGGCAGGCATGTCCGGACCCGAGCACCATCGTTGGAACTAATCACGGCAATCCCGTCTCCTGGGCCTTGAAAGCGTCGGTACCACACAGACGCCACGAGACAAAACCACCGTGATACACCGCCCGGGTGGAAAAGGCCTGATCAGGTCCATCGGCGCGGTTATCAGCTACACCGGCTACATGACCCACACCCCGGTCTTCCCCGGCCTGATTGAAGGCCAAGTCATTTGAGGTAACGCGCGCCTGTTCTCACTGGCAGAGCTGGCCCGGAGGCAATTGCGCCAAAGAGTTGATCGAGAAACGTCCGCTGAACAGCAGAAGCGTCTCAATCAACCCGTCGGACCGAGGTTAGGAATCAGATCCAATAGCTCATCGAGAAAGGACGACAACTTCGAGATGGCTTCTAAACAGCTTAGAGAGCTGTTTAGAAGCCCTCAGGTAGGTATTATCCTGTCACCAGCTAAGACCAACCTTTTTTAAGGTTACGAGCGATCCGTCGGAGCGATCGCCAACCAGAAGGAGTCAAGACGGCTCCGGCAATAAGTCCACACATAACCCCAAGGAATATGGCAGAGGGCCAAGCCTCTTCAACGAAAAAGCGGAACACAAGTAAGGCCACCACAAAACCCAAGATCGTTACTAGTAGGCGCATGGTCTACCACCCCATATAGTCAGCGAGAGCGCCCCCCGCACCTGCAATACAGCTGATTGCAAGACCTGGACCAACTTTTTTACCGAGAAACTTGACCAAGGTCCAATAGGAAACCCTCTTTTCAAGAATATCCATTACTTGGTCATATCCGACTGCACCGCCGACGCAACCAGCAAGGGAGCGGGCAATCCCAGAAACGACTCCCTTGTCATCATCCTCATCCTCTTCGCTCTCAGCGCTATATTGGATTATTCCTTTATCTAGCTCAGAATTCATTTCCGTCGCCGAAAGCAAAGTTGTTTCTTGGCCGCTGGCATCAGTGGCTATAGCATCACCATTATCAGCAAAACCGTACTCAACCGTTCCTTCAGGCAACGGATACCCACCTGCCAACTCAATATTTTTATTAAGTTGAGCAAGATCATCTTTCGAAACGGTTTGTCGATCAGCGTTCGAAGCAGAAACCCCCTGGTGAGCTGCTACACAACCCTGTTCTTGTGAAATAGGAGAAGCACTAGCCGAGACGGCTGGGACCGAAACTAGGGAAATCGAGGAAGATAACAAAATTGCCAATTTCTCCTTCCAGTACATAAAAATATCCTCTCGGAGAGAAATGGGTAAAATTAACCTCCTCTTAGGTAAAGAACTATCCCAAAAGAAGCTGATACTCGCAAGCATCTTGTCCATTAATTCAAATAACTAATCATTATCCAAAGAAAGATAGGGGCTAAAGGGCGGGTGTTTGGGGGTTTGGGGCCAAGTTCACCGGAGACGGTGAAAGAGAAAAGTTAGCGGGGGACGTCGCGGTTTTTCTACATCTTGGCTCGAGAACTGCGGTTGGATATGGAAGCCGGATAAAAGTGCGGGGGTGTATGGGCGAAAAATCGCCAAAAATTGGCCATATTCCCCCGCAGTTTTCCGCCACCCGGGCACAACCCCCGAACCCCGGACAAATCTCACGCAAGACGATCAGAAGCCCCCGCGCACGGGCTGCACAGGAGCCACGCGCGACCCGAACCTCCCCAAAAACCAACACAACAGCAGGGGTAAGCAGCGAAGAGTCGGTGCGGACACTTTTTGCTACTTACTTCGCTACTTATCCCGGGAATGTGCCATCCCATACACAAAAAGGCAGATCCACAGGATGCGAATCTGCCTATCTTTTGGCTAACCCAACCGGGCTAGATGCAACCAACCGGGCTAGCCGAGCTAACCGCTGTAATGCGGCTACAGAAAACTACTCAGCCTCGCCGGTGTAGTTCTTCACCACGGTGTTGTCGACGGGCACAGCCGGACCGTTGGTACAGGACACAGTAACCTTCTTCAGGTAACGGCCCTTCGCAGCAGACGGCTTCACGCGAAGCAATTCGTCGATCAGCGCACCGTAGTTCTCGGCAAGCTGCTCAGCGGAGAACGAAGCCTTGCCCAGCACAGCGTGCAGGTTGGCGGCCTTGTCCACGCGGAACGAAATCTTACCGCCCTTAATTTCCTTCACAGCCTTGGTGACGTCGGTGGTCACCGTACCGGTCTTCGGGTTAGGCATCAGGCCACGAGGACCCAGGACACGTGCAACGCGACCAACCTTGGCCATCTGGTCCGGCGTCGCGATAGCAGCGTCGAAGTCGGTCCAGCCACCCTGGATCCGCTCAACCAGTTCTGCGGTACCGACGACATCGGCACCAGCTTCCTCAGCGGCGGTAGCGTTCGGGCCCTCAGCGAAGACCACAACGCGGACCTCTTTACCCGTGCCGTTCGGCAAGGAAACGGTGCCACGAACAAGCTGGTCAGCCTTGCGCGGGTCAACACCCAGGCGGATAGCAACGTCGACCGTCGGGTCGTACGAGGAGTATGCGGTCTCCTTGACGGTCTTCATCGCGTCGATAGGAGCGTAGATACGGCCAGCGTCGATCTTCTCCAACGCAGCCTTGTAAGCCTTCGAGTTCTTGCTCATAAAAATCCAATCCTTAAGCGTTTGGAGTAGTGGTCGCGGGCCAGCAAGAGGCCCTCCCACTGAAAAGTGAATTACGCGAAACGCGAGTTACGCGGTAGCGCCCTTGACCTCGATACCCATGGAACGTGCGGTACCAGCGATGATGCGCGCACCCATGTCCAGGTCATTCGCGTTCAGGTCTTCCATCTTGGTCTGTGCAATCTCCTTACACTGATCCCAGGTGACGGACCCGACCTTGTTGGTGTTCGGCTCGCCCGAACCCTTCTGCAGGTTCGCAGCCTTCAGCAGCAGCTTCGCAGCCGGCGGGGTCTTCAGCTTAAACGTGAACGAGCGATCCTCATACACGGTGATCTCAACCGGAACGACGTTTCCGCGCTGGTCTTCCGTCGCAGCGTTGTATGCCTTGCAGAACTCCATGATGTTGACACCATGAGCACCCAACGCAGGACCAACCGGCGGAGCCGGGTTAGCCTGACCAGCCTGAATCTGCAGCTTAATGAAGCCCGAAACCTTCTTCTTCGGAGCCATTGTTACAACCTCTTTCTGTTACCAAACAACGCGACCCTGACCTCCACGGTGAACCTCCACCCGGAAGCGAGAACCACATCATTCGACCGGATGCCTGAATTCCCAGGCCACCGGAAAGATGACAGTGACATTCGTGCGTCCAGCCAGCGGCATCCACCGTTGCGGTATTTCACCGTCGCGTTGTCCACCACCAAGGCTCAGACACACACGAAGAACCAAGATACCGGAGCTGGGCACCTTAGCCCAAATCCACCCAGGTGGCGCTTAGTTGATCTTTTCCACCTGGTCAAAGTCCAATTCCACAGGGGTCTCGCGCCCGAAGATGGACACCAGAGCCTTCAACTTGCTGTTCTCGGCATCGATCTCGGAAATCGTCGCGGACACCGATGCAAACGGACCGGACAGAACCGTCACGGCCTCGCCGACCTCGTAGTCGACCTTGACCTTGTCCGCAGCGGGACGCGGAGGTGCAGCCACACCAGTGCTGGACACGTCCACAGCAGCGGGCTCCTCGCCTTCCTGTTCGGCCTTCTGCGTTGCCGTCTCCGGCGGCAACAGGAACTTCGCGACCTCGCGAATCTTCACCGGCGTGGGGTGTCCCTCATTCCCAACGAAGCTCGTGATCCCCGGCGTGTCACGAATGACCGACCAGGATGCGTCGTCAAGCTCAATACGCATCAACACGTACCCCGGAAGCAGCTTGTGCTTGACAACCTTTCGCTTCCCGTCCTTGACCTCGACTTTTTCCTCAATAGGAACGACGACTTCGTGGATCTGCTCGTCGACACCCAGGGTCTGCGAGCGGACCTCCAGGTCCGTCTTCACTTTGTTTTCATAACCTGAGTAACACTGGACGATGTACCACTCACCCGGCAGCTTTTTGAGCTCACGCATGAACTTGCGCAGACGCACCTTGTAGGCCTGCATTGCGGCTGCCTCGGGGTCCTGCTCCGCCTCATCCGCAGCGGAGGGCTGATCGGTTGCTCCCTCACTTGCCGACGCTGACCCGTCCGCGTCGCTTCCCGTGGTCGCAGTGGGCGACGCCGCAGTGTTATCGCTTTCCGACGCCGTTTCCGTGGCGACGGCACCTTCGGCGTCCATATCACGAGCTTGATCGGCCTCATTGTCCTGTGAGCCAGCAGCGTCGGACGCGTGATTTGCGTCGGACGAGCTCTGCGCTGCGCCCGCGGAGAACTGGGGCTGCTGAGCCTTGCGAGCAGCCTCTTGAACATCAGCGGCTGCCTGTGCTGCTAAATCTGCGGCACTCTGCGGCTTGTCGGACTCGGTGGATGAATTCGTTGTGTCACTCATGAATAATGTCAGTCCTTCTCTGCGGTGTTTCCAAAGGAAAATCCCGCCTCCCCTCTCGGGTTGGCGGGACAATATGGGAGCGATTATACACAGCTGACCGGGCTATTCCCAACTACACTTTGCGCTGTTCGGAACCTCGGCCGACGTGAGTTGTTAATGCGTATTTAGTGGGTGAGAGTCCACTCGACGCCTTTACCGGCGAGGAAGTCGACGCCCGAAACAATGCCGATCACGACGACGAGGAAAAGCAGGACAACACCGGTGTAGACGCCCATCTGACGCCACGTCGGCCAAATGACTTTCCGCATCTCGGCAATAACACCGCGGAAATAATCGACGATCTGGGTGAAGATATTTCCACGGCCACCCACGGTCTCTGGGCCCGATTGGGCACTACGAGCGCGGGATTTTGACACAGTGGAGGATCCTGCGATCTGGCGTTTACCGGACGGACGCAATGCTCCCGTAGAGCTTCGTTCCTCGCTCACGCGCACTCTCCTCGACTGAGATGAAAATGTACACATGCCAGTTCTGCGGGAAACTGGCTTAATACGCTTTTGCAGGGGCGACAGGACTTGAACCTGCAACCTGCGGTTTTGGAGACCGCTGCTCTGCCAATTGAGCCACGCCCCTATGTTTCCCTACCGCTACCGTACAGCAACGGATCCACACCATCACTGATGTGAACTCATCTCTGCAGCTGCACCGGTCAGGCAACACACCAACCATAGCAGAGAAGCCTCACGCCTAAACTAGGCGATAGTGGGCTCCACCTTCGACGGCAGTGCGTAGTGGGAGAAAAAGGGCCACCCGTCAGGGCGACCCCTCATCTATCTCCCAGTAGCGATGGAGGGACTCGAACCCTCGACCTCACGATTATGAGTCGTGCGCTCTCACCATCTGAGCTACATCGCCACAGTTACAACACATAATCCCGGTGGACCTACCGGAGCACCGTCAGTCCACCGGGAATTGGTGTAACGGAGCCCCCTGACAGAATCGAACTGTCGACCTTTTCCTTACCATGGAAACGCTCTGCCGACTGAGCTAAGGGGGCGTCAAGTCGTTGGAATCACGCATAACAGCGCAAACGTGATCTTGCGAAGCCTCACACAATGTAACCGACCAGAATGGAACTCACAAATCACCAGGTCAGAAGGTGTGGCGGATCGAAACCGAACTGCCCGCTAAAGAAAACCCGCACAAGAGGGGCCTGGCTAGGGGCTTATGCGACAAACGCACCGGCAACGACAAACCCGCCGGGCTGCAAAACCTTGCAACCCTGGCGGGATCATGGGTGCCAGATGATGGATTCGAACCAACGTAGGCAAAGCCGACGGATTTACAATCCGCTCCCTTTGGCCGCTCGGGCAATCTGGCGTGCGCTCAGTTGAACGCGCTGCATACTCTACTACGAATACAGGCCTAGACAGCAAATCACCCCTTCACGCAGGGGTTTTGTGGAGGCTAACGGCGCGACTTGCGAGGATTTATTCTCCGCGCACCACCCGGCATAAGCGCACATCGTCGTCGCTACCCCACACGCGCCATGGTGAAGCCCAGCAGCGCGCGCAATGCGTTCGTCGTCGAATTATCCGGCAGCGCCTCAAGCGCCTTCACGGCAGCGTCGGCGTGCTCCTCCACCTTCGCCACCGTCCGCGCTCGCGCGTCCGTCGCAGCGATCAAAGCGAGCGCTTCTTCAATGTCAGCATCCGTCGACAAGGGGGAACGCAGCATCTCACGGAGCCGTTTATTCTCTTTCCTGTCGCCTTCCATCGCGTAGAGCATCGGCAGGGTGTGCACGCCCTCGCGCAAGTCCGTGCCCGGCGTCTTCCCCGATTCGCTGGTGTCGGAAAAGATATCGATCATGTCGTCGACAATTTGGAACACCATGCCCAGGTGCTCCCCGAATGTGGCCAGTGCCTGCTGGATCGGGGCCGGGGTTCCGGCGTGCATCGCCCCAAGAAAGCCCGCAGAACGGATAAGGACCGCGGTTTTCTCGTGGATGACGTTTAAGTAGTGTTCAATCTCATCGCCCGAGGTCGCGCCGATAGTTTCGCGCATCTGGCCCGTGACTAAGTCCCCGAAGGCTTCCGAGAAGTGCTTCACCGTCTTCACACCCAGCGACGCCATCAACCGCGACGCGGCCGACAGGATGAAGTCCCCAGCCAAGATGGCTACCGAATTGTTCCACCGAAAGTTCGCGCTATCCGCGCCGCGACGTTTCTCAGCCTCGTCCATCACGTCGTCGTGGTAGAGCGTCGCCAAGTGGGTCATTTCGACGACGATGGCGGCCTTGATGACGTCGTCGCACCCCGGCCTCTCGCCATAACGGGACGCGAGCAGGGCGAACGTAGGGCGGACGCGCTTCCCCCCGGCCAGCGCCAAGTGCTTGACCTTGTCGGTCACGAACGATGCGCCCTGATCCAACTCATGGATAAGCAGTTTCTCGCATTTTTCCATTCCGTCGGCCACAAAGGAATTCAATTCGTCGTCGCCGAGGTCAATACTGGACTCCACACTACGGGAATCCAGGCCGGTAACCTCGCCTCTCACGGCGTCGACACTGGATTCCACAGCACTGCTCTGTCCGCTGGTCATCGCACGATCCTCGTTCGTTGGGCATGGGTAGATGGTCACGAGCACGCGTCACGTATAGGGCCCCGCAATCGGGGACGACGCAGCACGCACGAGCACGATGGTGGCTCGCAGCCGTCTAAAACAACGTGCCTAGCCTATCGCACAAAAACAAACCCACAGATATGGGCCGTCGACACCTTGGGGTTTCGTCGGGCTTTTATCGCGGTTTCGTCGCGCTGTGGAGCGCCACGATGCCGCCGGTCAGGTTCCTCCAGCCGACCTCTCTCCAGCCCGCAGACTGGATGATGCGCGCTAGAGTCTCCTGGTCAGGCCATGCGCGGATGGACTCCGCCAGGTACACGTACGACTCCGGATCGGATGACACGATTTTCGCCACCGCCGGCAGCGCCCGCATCAAGTACTCCGTGTAGATCGTCGAGAACACGGGAATCACCGGCGTTGAAAACTCACACACCGTTAAGCGTCCACCCGGCTTGACGACGCGGGCCATCTCGCGGAGCCCAGCGGCCGTGTCCCCGAAATTCCTGAGGCCGAAAGAGATGGTGGCAGCGTCGAAGGTGTTATCGGCGAAGGGCAGGTTAAGCCCGTCACCTGCGACTAAAGGCACGTTCCGATGGCGTCCGGCTTTCAACATGCCGAGGGAAAAGTCGCACCCCACCACGAGAGCACCGGATTTGGATAGTTCCGCTGTGGATACGCCGGTCCCGGCGGCGAGGTCCACGACTTTCTCGCCGGGCTTCGGTTCAAGCCGCTTCCGCGTTGCTTTTCGCCACAGCGTGTCGATCCCGCCGGTCAGCACGGTGTTAGTTAGGTCATATTTCTTGCCGACGGTATCGAACATGCGCGCCACTTCACGGGGTTTCTTTTCCAACGTCGCTCTAGCCACGAGGCCCCAGAGTACCCGGTGGGCCCGCTACGACGAGAGCTGCGCTCCCCGACATTGTGGCTACGCGTACCGGTGCTCGCGCTCCGCGCGCCACCTCTCCAGCAGCGTCGGCCGGATTTCTTGCCCCATCGGGGACTCAATCGCCGCCTCATAGTGGCCCATGAGCTCGTCACCAAGGCATTCCCACGTGCGCTTTTTCACGGAGTTTCGGGCAGCGACACATCGGTCGTGATAGCCATCTGGTTCGAGCAGGCGATCAACCGCCGCAGGAAGGCCCTGCTCGAAGGACTCCACGGGCAGTAATTCCCCATCGACGCCGTCGTCGATGAGGTCAATGGGGCCACCGGCTCTCGGCCCGATGGTGGGTACCCCCGACGCTAACGACTCTTGAACAGCCTGGCAGAACGTCTCGTATTCGCCTGGGTGGACGAAGAGGTCCAAGGAGGCATACACCTCCGCCAGATCCTCCCCGTATTTCGCGCCGGTGAAGATCGCACGTGGTAGCAACTCGCGCAATTCTTGACTGTCGGGCCCGTCGCCGGTGATCACGAGCTGGATGTCGTCGCGGTCCTGCAGGGTAGCCAATCGGGACACGGATTTTTCCGCCGCCAAGCGCCCCACGTAGCCCACGATTTTCTGCCCGTTCGGGGCCCATTGCCGGCGCAACGCGTCCGATCTCTTCGACGGGGAGAACAGCTCAATATCGACGCCACGCGCCCAGTGGTATACGTCTCTAATCTTATGGTGGCGGAGTTCCTGGATGGTCACCGACGACGGCGCGAGGGTCCGTGAGCAGGCGTTATGCACTGTCCGTGTCCACTGCCACGCGGCCGAGGCCAGTGGTTTCATGTGGTAATTATTCGCAAACCCGGCCACGTCCGTCTGATAGATAGCTACGGTCGGAATCCCTAGTTGAGCTGCGCCGAACGCACCCGCGGCACCCAACACAAACGGGCTAGCTGCATGAACAACATCTGGCTTGTATTTGCGAAGGGCCCGCTTCACGGTCGGCGTCGGCACCCCAATAGGGAGCGAGTCGATCAGCGGCACCTGAACGGTGGGAACGCGGGCGATGGGGAAACCCGCATAGTCCGGGCATTCATCTTGAACTTCGCGAGCACCCGGCGCGATGACTAGTACGTCGTGGCCGTGGCGGTCGCAGTATTCCAAGACCCGGAGAATTGAGTTAGTGACACCGTTGATGTTTGGAAGAAATGATTCTGCAACAATTGCAATGCGCATACGACTTCTTCTCTTCCTCAATTCCCCGCGATAATGCGGTTATTTTTGCCGATAAGAAATGCTGTTTTATGCTGCCGATCATCTATCTCGGTGGCCATTGTATAAATTTTTCTTCCGTTCGGCGCGTCGGTTAATCAACGCTATTGCTCCCATCGATAGCGCGACCGTCACGATAAATGTTGAAACCGCTGGTAGAAGGGATAATGTCCAGGTTCTACCTTGGACTCGGACAATGTCGGGGTGGCTGCGCGAATGCTCCACCCACACTTTCTGACCATCGTGTAATCCGCCAGGATATAAAACTCCCGTGTTGGGTGAATGGAATTCTCCGGAGCTATCCCGAAATGAAATTGCTGTGCGCAACAGGCCGACGTGGTTCACAGTGGCGATGGCGGTTTCTTTATCTTTGTGCAGCTTAATGTCGTTATAGACTGGCCCGGCGACGAGCGTGGCGCACACCAGAGTCATCAGTAATGCGATTAATGCGACGACCTGGCGGCACCGACGAGCCACGGTATCGATCCGCGCCTCAGCATCATCTCGAGACAATGGCCGACGGGGACTCCGCGGCTTGTCGCCGTGAGGTGACTTGTCACCCGCGTTCATGTCGTGGGTTGTAGTCGCGTTCACTCCGATACTCACCTCCCCGCCGTCGTGCCCTGATCATTATCCGCTTTCGTATGGTCATCGTTGTGCTATTCCGCCGCCGTGCTTGGCTTTACTGCGCTTGACGCCTGTGGAGAACAGCAACGCGTCCTTCCAGGGATTCTACGGTCTGACGTCGATGCGCACGGTCGCATACGGCTTCAATCACCGTAATCCCGTCGTACGGTTCACGGCGTTCGTCAGCTTGATCACGTTGATCGCCACTGTCCGAACGAGTGGCCCCAACATCATTAAGCGGCATCCCCTCAGCGTGGCTTTCCAACAGGGTCACCAGCTCTTCCGCAGTGTCAGCCCTCCGGTACGCCATCCCGAAAGCGTCGCAAATCGACTTAATATCCACCTCGTGGTGAGTCGCCATGACGCGCTCAAAATGGTTGCGGAGTTCCGGCTTCCCCGGCTCTAAGGCCTCGAAAATACCTCCACCCTGGTCATTCGCCACGACAATCAGAAGGTTCGACGGCCGCGGTTCCGACGCCGCCACGTTCAGGCCAGTCGCGTCGTGAAGGAAGGTCAGGTCTCCGGCCAGCGCCACCGTTCGCGGTGCACTCACGCTGTCGGGTTCGGCTGCTTGTCGAGAGAGCGCGACGCCGATCGCCGTCGATAAGAAACCATCAATTCCAGACGCTCCACGGTTGGAGTACATCTCGACGCCATCAAACGGAGCGCCGACGAACGACAGGTCGCGCACCGGATTCGACGCTCCGACCACGAGCGCATCGCCGACGTGGACAGAATCCGCAACGGCGGCGGCCACCGTCAGCCCTGTCATCCGATGGAGGAGGGAGGGCTGCGCATGGGCGGGCGGTGTGGGCGGCTGCGCGGAGGGCAGCTCTGCAGAGGATTCCCCCACGGGTTCAACAGCCTCAGATGGCACGGAAAGATCATCCAAGAGGATCACCTCGCGCACAGCGTCGGCAGCAGCGTGATCCACCGACCGGCAGTGATCCACCCATTGCCGGCTTTGAGGCGCAAGGTCGATCGTCGTCGCGACCTCCCCGGCCATGTGGGCGACATCCGGGTAATCGCCGGGGTTGTCAGCAAGGACCGTGATCGGAATATCAGGCCTGGCCAGGAGTTTTGAGACATCCCTGTGTAGGGTCGGCCGGCCCGTCACCACCACGTGATCGGGCGATAACAGCGACAGCGCCAAAGGATGAATAGGAACATCAGGCACTGCGGCGGTGGGCTCGGCGATCGTGGGTACCCCGCGGAGCGCGTCACCATGCGGCGCATTATGGCCAGCAATGTGAAGAACTCGCGGCGAGGTCACCGTCGCCCGACCAACGAATCGCGTCCAACTCCCTCCATCCGGGCGGCCCAACCGGTGCGCAGACTGGGCAGCCTCACGGAGCTGGTCATCATCTGTCGGCACTAATGGGTTATCGAAGGGCACATCAATGTGCACCGGACCGCGGAAGGGCAGCGCCACGGCATTGTCGGGGTGAGCATCCTCGGGAGTAGCAGCCTGCATCTGCATGCGCACGCCTGTGGCCGTCGCCGCGACCATCGCCCTATCGACGGCAGCGCGGACCTCCCGATGCATCACATGCCAGACGTCGCTGCGTCGAGTAGCAGTGTCAATCCCCTCCGTCCGCACGGCGGTATCCCGGAAAGCCGACCGCTGATCCACCGTCTGGTTCGCCCCGGTCCCCCACAATGACCAGGGACGATTCGCCGACAACACCATGAGAGGAAGGTGCGACATCTGCGCTTCCACCATCGCGGGTGCACAATGCGCCACCGCACTCCCCGACGTCATCACCACCGGCACAACATGGTGACCGCCGGGAATACCTGAGCGGTTGCGCCGCGGACCGCCCGTGGCCTGCGCCAAGCCCAACGCCAAGAACGCCGCGGTTCGCTCGTCGGTACGCATGTGAAGAGTGATCTCCCCACGCGCCGCGGCTTCGGAGAAGGCCAGCGCCAACGGTGCCGAACGGGAACCCGGGCACACGACCACGTCCTGCACGCCGCAACGGATCAGCTCGTCGACAATAATCGCTGCTGTCATGATGGAGGCAGGAGCACCACCGGAACTACTCATGGAGAACGATCTTTCCACCTTGTTACTCAGCCTTAACCATCAGCCTTAATCGGCCACATTTCCCGGCACGTGTTTCCACGCCGCGGCCAGGCGCTCTTTCCACCACTGCACCCTATCCTCCGGGGCGCGATACCTCGCCAGCGCATCCGGATCCGGAGTTCGCGGTTCCACAGCCATCATTCCGTCGACAATGGGCCGCCGATCGCCCACATCACCAGCCATCAGTGCCCCCGTCGCCAGGCCAGCTGGCTGACTATCGACCGCCGACGCCGCGCAGAGGCCCGCATACATTCCCACCACCGAGTCAATTGCCGACGACACCGTCACGGCCACACCATGTTTGCGCGCTTCCTCTGCCACCGCGATTACATTGCGCGGACCGCCGAGCGGGGCGGCCTTGACCACGGCAACGTCAATGGCCCCCATTCGTATCGCGCGGTAGGGATCCGACGCTTTACGGATGGACTCGTCGGCGGCGATGCGGGCACTCAGCCCCTCGTCGGCAAGAACTTTCCGCAGGTCAGCGAGGTCCTCGAGGTGGGGGCACGGCTGCTCCACGTAGTCCAGGGGCCCGTCGTGGAGGAATCGACGGACGGCCTCATGGGCCTCCGCCACGGTCCACCCACCATTCGCGTCGACGCGGATATTGATGTCAGGGCGAGCCTTACGAACAGCGCGAACCCGGGCACAGTCGTCGTCGAGAGTCTGCCTCTTTTCTGCCACCTTCACTTTGACCGTCGAAATGCCCGAATATCGATCAAGGAGTTCGGGCACACGGGCGGGGTCGCACGCGGGAATCGTCCCGTTGACCGGCACCCATTCGCGCGACAATGCGGGTGGCCCCACCCAACCCATCTCGAGGGCCGAGGCCAACCACATCGCGGACTCCGCCGGACCGTATTCCAGGAAAGCGCCCCACTCGGACCAGCCGTGGGGACCGTCGATAAGCATGGCCTCGCGCTGCATGATCCCGCGGAACCGAATATTCATCGGCAACTGGACAACATGGGCGCGCTCCCAAACGTCGTCGAGCGACGGGAGCGATACACCATCCGGCCACGTCGCGGGCCCATATGCGGCCTCTAACTCAGGCCCACACACAGGTCCACTCTGGCGGGGGACCTCATGCGACGATGCAAGCCGGGAATCACTATTGGGCAGGTCCATGCGAGACATGACTTCTACCCTAACGGCCGGCCGGACATAACCACCCGCGCGCTGATTGTCAGTATCCTCATCGGTATGTCAGACGAACACTCCGCCACCCATTCCGATACTGACCAGCCCTTCAACCCCGAGCTGTGGAAACCGGTTCCCGGGTTCGAGGACCTCACAGACATTACGTATCACCGCCACGTCGGGACCGAGCGCGCCGACGGCATCGTCCGCATCGCGTTCGACCGGCCAGAAGTGCGCAATGCGTTCCGTCCCCACACCGTCGATGAGTTGTACCGGGCGCTGGACCATGCTCGCCGCAGTCCCGACGTCGGCACTGTTTTGTTAACGGGCAATGGTCCGTCGCCGAAGGACGGCGGGTGGGCTTTCTGCTCGGGCGGGGATCAGCGGATTCGCGGTCGCTCCGGATACCAGTACGCCACCGAGCACAATTCCGATGTCGAGCACGCCGACGCGTCGGGCGTCGATACTGCTCGTGCCAAAGCAGAGGGCGGGCGCCTCCACATTCTTGAGGTTCAGCGGCTGATCCGCACGATGCCGAAGGTGGTGATCGCGCTGGTCGATGGTTGGGCGGCCGGCGGCGGGCATTCCCTGCACGTGGTGTGCGACCTCACGTTGGCGTCGCGCGAGCACGGGTTATTCAAGCAAACCGACGCCGACGTGGGATCCTTTGACGCGGGTTACGGCTCTGCATACTTGGCCCAGCAGGTCGGGCAAAAGTTCGCGCGCGAGATCTTCTTCCTCGGCCGGACCTACGATGCCGAGACAATGCACCGGATGGGCGCCGTGAATGAGGTCGTCGATCACGCTGATCTGGAGAATGTTGCCATCGAGTGGGCGCGCGCGATCAATTCCAAGTCCCCGACCGCACAGCGGATGCTGAAGTTTGCCTTCAATCTTGCCGACGATGGCCTCATGGGACAGCAAGTGTTTGCCGGAGAGGCCACGCGTTTGGCGTACATGACCGACGAGGCGGTGGAGGGCAGGAACTCCTTCCTGGAGAAACGCCCGCCGCACTGGGACGAGTTCCCTTACTATTACTAACCAAACCTCCCCCATTAGCCACCCCCGGAAAGTTAACGGAACCTTAACGGCGCCGCCACAGTTTGGCTGCTACATAGTCCGGGGAGGATACTTTCGCTGTGACCGAACTGATCATCCTCGTCATAGTGATCGCTACCGCGCTCGCGTTCGACTTCACAAATGGTTTTCACGACACCGCAAACGCAATGGCGACGTCCATTGCCACCGGCGCTCTCACACCAAAAGTCGCAGTCACATTGTCGGCGATCCTCAACCTCATCGGCGCATTCCTCTCCGTCGAGGTCGCAAAAACGGTCGGTAAAGGGATCGTTAATCTCGATCAGTTCAATCTGAGCAGCGAAACCGACGCGCACAAACTCCTTCTTGTCGTCTTCGCAGGGCTTATCGGCGGCATCGTCTGGAACCTGCTGACCTGGCTGCTCGGGATCCCCTCTAGTTCCTCTCACGCCCTCTTCGGCGGGCTTATCGGCGCCGCGTTCGTCTCCCTCGGAATTGGTGGCGTGGCCTGGGCAAACATCCTCGGCAAGATCATCATCCCCGCCTTGGCCGCACCCTTCGTCGCCGGCGTGGTATCCGCGTGCGGCACCTGGTTGATCTACCGCATCACCGATAGCGTCGAGGAACACAACAAGAACGACCACTTCCGCATCGGACAGATCGCCACAGCCTCGCTCGTCTCGCTTGCCCACGGCACCGGTGACGCCCAGAAGACGATGGGCGTCATCTTCCTGGCACTCGTCGCGTACGGCGAGATCGACGCCGACACTCACATGCCTCTGTGGATCATCGCGGCATGTGCCTCCGCCATCGCCTTGGGCACCTACACCGGTGGGTGGCGCGTAATCCGCACCCTGGGCAAAGGGCTCGTCGAAATCGATTCCCCTCAGGGCATGGCGGCAGAAGCCTCCTCAGCTGCAATTATTCTCACCTCGTCGCACGCCGGTATGGCCTTGTCGACGACGCACGTCGCGACCGGATCGATCCTGGGCACCGGCCTGGGACGTCGCGGCGCTGAAGTGCGCTGGGGAGTTGCCGGCCGCATGGCGACCGCCTGGGTGATCACGCTCCCCTGCGCGGCCATCGTCGGCGCCCTGACCTGGTTGGTTGCCCACCTTGTCGGCCTGGCCACCACCGACTTCATCGGCGTTATAGCAGCCTTCGCCATCCTGGTGACCTTGGCTGGCTACATCTATCAGCAGTCCCGAAAGAACAAAGTGTCATCTCACAATGTCAACGCAAAGTGGGATGAAGACTCCAACTCCGTTATTCCCGCTGAAGAGCGAAAGGTCGCCCGGTAATGTCTACCCTCCATTCACTCCTCACCGTCCTCGTCGTTGCACTGGTTTTAGGGGCCGGGCTTCCCACACTGTTCTCCCTCGGTGTTCGCCTTGATGCTGCCGGCTCCGCGGAAGGACAGCACACCAAGGGAATAAGCCACATTTTGGCGTGGGTGATCTACGCGCTCTGTCTGGCAGTCATCATCGCCGGTGTTCTGTGGATCACCAACGCAACGATCGCTCACTACACAGGTATCAACATTTACGGCACGTCCGGCGGACACTAAAGGACCCTAGAGATGAGCACTGGTTCACACCCCACCTCAGAATCCACCCCGAACCGAAGATCCACCACCAACCCAGGCACCACCAACAAAGAACCAGCTACAACTGGGACTTTTTCAGAAGCAACTCAACGGGCCATCGACGAACAACGCGAGCTGGAACATAAAAACTGGTTACTACGTTTCATTGAATGGTTACGAATTGGTTATCCAGCGGCTGTACCCGATGGCGACGCCGGGGCAATCATGTATGTTCTCAGACAAGACCTGAGAGAAGAGGACATCGACCGCATAGCTGCAACCATCGTCGCTAAGCAAGATTCCCACCGTAACCAGGGAGAACCCATCACCGAGCAGGAAATTCAACGGTATATTGAGACGACAATGTCCCAAACGCCGACGGAGGACGATCTTGCCCGCGTGAGAGCAAAACTTCGTGATGGCGGTTTTGACGTCGCCGATGCGTAGGCCACATCGTCTAGAACGTACCGCCTGAATCGCACCCACCGGCGACGCGAGGGGCAGTACATTCACGTCATGACGCGTATCTACGGATTGATACGCTCAGAGGTCGTTTTACCTATTACAGTGACAGGGTCTTCCTAGGAAATTTGAGGGTGTAGTCAATGCTTGACTACACCAACAATTTCATCTAGAGTGCACTTTATCTAATTTTAAACGTAGGGCACCTTCACCCGACGGTTCCAACCGGAAGTCTTAGCTGACAGCTTCACTTGATACCTTCAAGCAACGGTTTCGGCGGACACTACCAAGCAGCGTTTGGGCCGGTAACGCCGGATAAAGAGGCTCGAGTACGACACTTTTAAGAACCCGCATACGACCTCATAAAGGAGGGGAAGAAAATGGCAAGCAGCATCATGCGTTTCATCAACTGGCTTCGCATCAGCGACCAACAATTCACCCCTGTGGACGTCGTTGGCCGTGTACATTCAGAGCATGACGGCCGTTCAGCGGTTGCACTTGCTGAGCCCGTTACTAAGACGAAGACTGCCGACGTAGTTAATCTCCTCGTCACCGAAGGGCACATTCCATCAACGGCTGCAGACGCGGCACAAGCTTTCTACGCTGTTCATCAGCGTAAAGCATCACGCGAAGAGATTCACACCATCTTCGTCACGCTTGATAGCCTCGGCTTCATCGCCGACTAACACTTCGCCCAGCCACTGGCTCACCCCGGTGGCTGGGTTTTCTCTTGCCCCTCACTACACTGCCTCACCGTGAACACACGGCCACTGGTACCACTTCCCATTCCAGCAAATACCACAGTTGTCGGCCTATATCCGCAGCTAGAGCAAGCTTTACGCGGTGAGGCTTCGCTGCTGCCTCTCCCTGCTAAGGACCCTGACCGGGCGACGCTCCTGCGCGAGGTCATGCGGGCCGGTGAACCCATCGACGCCACCATCGCATTCATTCTGTCCACCTCAGGATCGACCGGTGTTCCCAAAGGAGCCCAACTCAGCGCAACTGCCCTTGCTGCGTCGGCGTCGGCAACCGAAAAAATCCTCGGTGGACCCGGCCAATGGCTACTCGCCCTACCACCCGACCACGTCGCCGGACTACAAGTCCTCCTACGGTCACTAGCGGCGGGCTACGAACCGGTACTTGTGGACGTGACCCAACCGTTTACGCCGAGTGCTTTCGTCAACGCGATCCACCGCATGACCGGACCACGACGATACTGTTCTCTGGTCCCGACGCAGGTCAGACGGTTAATCCAGGCGCTCGAGGCTGAAGGCAGCGAGGGCGGAACGGGCAACGCTGATAGTACGGGCGGCTACTCCCCGGCGACGATTATTGGGGCGGTCGGAATTCTGGACGGCATCCTCGTCGGCGGAGCACCCCTGAGTCCTGCGCTGCGGAAAAAGTGCGCGGATGTGGGGTGGACGATAGTCACCACCTACGGATCCTCGGAAACCGCTGGTGGGATGGTGTACGACGGGACGCCTCTGCCGGGTACGTCGGTAAAGATCCAGCCTCTTGGGACTGGCGACGAGGGACGGGTGCTTCTCGGCGGACCGACACTGGCCACGGGGTATCGCAACGCCGACGACCTTTTCGGATCGTCGGCTCAGGCTGCATCGTCCGGGGAGCACGTGGGGAACTCCAATCCGTTCGTCGATGGGTGGTTTGTGACGGATGACATCGGGACGATACGCAATGGAAAGCTAGAGATTCTGGGCCGGTACGACCAAGCCATCAATACGGGAGGGCTGAAAGTCCTGCCAGAGATCGTTGAATCCGCAGCTCGGCGGGCGGGTTACGCTGACTGCGCTGTGCTGGGCATTCCCTCGGCGGAATGGGGCGAAAGCGTGTGTTTAGTAATCGAACAACCACGGGAGAACACGCCGTACTTCCTCGACCGCGAAGAGACGCGACACATTCGCGAGCACCTCGACCTCCCCTCATACGCCCTACCAACCTCAATCGCGATTGTTGGGCAGATTCCACTGCGTGGACCAGGGAAAACGGACCGCCACGCACTGCGGCACATACTCACCGCCGCGCAATACCACTGAGCGCCACGCGACAGTAACGCGTTACAACGCGCTAGCCTGTTTCAGCGCCGCGATGTCGTCGCCGGTGTACACACGGCTGGCCTGCACATCATTGCCGCCCATCCACACATTGCGAACAACCAGAGCCGCGTTGAACTGCGTCGTCGGGACAACCGCGAAATTCCGCTGCTGGCCGAAAACTTGCCTCACCTTGGTGCCCGACCGCACTGCGCACGCATGCAGCCAAATGTCGTCAGCCTTCGGCGCGAGGCGTCGGAAAGAATCGCCCTGATCCACCACGAACGCCATAAACGGCAGCGGGTAGAGCACCCCGGACACGCCCGTCGCCATATTCGCAATCGACGCCCGGCACGACTTCACCGCAGGCCAGCGGGCATACGGAGCCAGGGCCCCCTTCTTCACACAGACCCGGTGGGCCCGGTAAGCGATCACGTCATGCGGGCTCACCTCCGCACACTCCAGCAACCGCTCCAGCCACCATTCCGGGTAAATGATGTCGTCATCGGCCGTCGCGACCCGAAGCGACAGTAAATCCTCACTGGCCAGATCCGGTATTTCCGAATCGCGTGCCGACGCGACACGCTCGCGGAAGAGCGGCCAATACTTCGTGTGCGGCCCAAAACTTCCGTCTGAACAGCGGATTTGCAGGCCGCGGTCCACCAGTCGTTGAAGCCGCTCCGGCAGGGGTCGCTCGTAGTCTTCCTTATCAAGCCACAACACAATGGGCGCCGACACTGTCCCCCGAGCCAGCGACTCCAGGGTGTACCACACCTTGTTCACCCGCGGGCCATGCGTCGTCACGGAAATGGTCACCGGGCCGGACTGCGGAATCGGCTTACCGTCGAACTCATTGTGGACGCGCAGCGGAATCAGCCGGGCGAGCGTCAGGAAAAAACTGACCACTTGGCCTAAAAAATAACTGACCTGCTGCACGCATAATCCTTCCGTGATGGAATGAAACGAAAAATTCCCGACACACGAGCCTACCCGGCTCTCCTCCTCAAGCCCGCGATACGTCACAATAGAACCATGTCCCACACTCCCGACCAGCCCAGCACACCGGACTCATCGTCCTCCGACAACAGCTCCGAGTTCGACGCTCAGACGTCGTCACGACGCACATCTCCACGCACTGTAACCGCCCACGATTGGCTCGAGGCCGCCCGCCCGCACACCTGGGCCAACGGCTTTGCCCCCGTCATCGCAGGTACGGGAGCCGCGGCGCTCACGGGGCAAGCGTCGATAATACGAGCGATCCTTGCGGCGATCGTCGGATGGTTCCTGGTTATTGGGGTGAATTATGCCAATGACTACTCGGACGGGATCCGGGGTACCGACGACGACCGCTCCGGGCCGTTCCGGTTGACCGCATCGGGGCTGGTGCAGCCCTATGGCGTCAAGCACGCGGCGTTTGTGGCGTTCGGCGTGGCGGCGCTGGCTGGCCTGATTTTGTGCGCGATCAGTGGGCACTGGTGGCTGATCCTGGTGGGCGCTGCCTGCGTCGTGGCCGCATGGTTCTACACCGGCGGCAAGCACCCCTACGGGTACCGCGGATTGGGCGAAGTAGCCGTCTTTGTGTTCTTCGGGCTGGTTGCCGTGCTGGGTACGCAATACACACAGGCCGATCACGTGAACTGGGCGGGGGTGGCAATCGCGGTCGCGATTGGCTCGGTCTCGGCGGCGGTGAACCTGGCGAATAATTTGCGCGACATACCTAGCGACGCAGCCACGGGAAAAATCACCCTCGCGGTGCGGCTGGGGGATCGAGGAAGCCGAACGCTGTGGTGCGTCCTTGCGGCCATGCCTGTTGTGGCGTCGATACTGCTGGCCTTTATTGCTACGCCCTGGGCCCTGATTGGGCTGCTAGCAGCGCCGGTTTTGGGGCTGGCTGCACGACCGATCGTTTCCCGCGCCGAGGGGAAGGATCTTATTCCCGTCCTCGGGATGACTGGGCGGGCCATGGTCGTGTGGGCTCTTGTTACCACGCTCGCGCTCTGGTTGGGGTAGGTGCGCTATTCCCTATTCCCGGTCTTCGAGCTGGTTCTTGATGTATTCCTTGTGGGCGCGGCGCTGCTCATTCCACGAGGCCATCTCCGTTGTGACACGCCTACGCAGGCCTTTGAACAAGAACATGGACAGTGGCAGCGCCACAATCAAAGCCAGAAGGGCGCTAATCATGAGCGGCATGGGCGCACCCACGAGGTAAGCGCCATACGCGATCACCACGGTCAAGACCAAGAACAATAACAGCCGGGCCAGCCCATACAGCAGAATGTCCTCCCACGGGCGGGTCGGTTTCTCGGTTGGCTGCGTCGTGTCCTCATTCACGTATGCCAGATTAGCGGTTCAGCCCGGCGCGGGGTCAACTGGACTCGTTCCGGCGAGGTTCGTCGCGCAGGTCCCGTCGGCAATTAATCGTCGTTTACTCCGTGTCGACGCCGGCTTCGCTGTTTGCCAACGCCCACCCGTTGCGTAATTCGTCCTCGAAATGTTTACAGTCCTCCCAGGTGGGAAGCCGGTCGTCAACGTCGGCGAGAAGAGGAGCGACGCGGTCCTTCTCTGAAAAAATCGGGTCGACTGTGGCAGAGTGCTGATCTGAGGACTCGTCGGAGTTGAGAAGCGACTGGCAATCAATGCCAAGGGCGGGATCCGTTATCCGCACCCCGAACTCGCGCGACGGATCGTACGCGGTGCTGGTCAGATAGGTGGCGACCGTGTTGTCCTGATGTGCGACAAACCCGTGCCCGATGCCCACGGGGAGATACACCACGGCGTGATTGTCCTGGTTGAGCGGGACGACGATGTGCTTGCCATAAGTGGTGGAGCCCTTGCGCAGGTCAACGATGATGTCGCTGAGGGCGCCGGCAGGGCACGTCACCATCTTCGCCTGCCCCGGGGGGACCTCGGCCAAGTGGATCCCCCGGACCACGCCGCGGGCGGACACACTCATGTTCGCTTGCTCGGGGAAAAATGGGTAGCCCAAAGCCTCGGCGAAGGCGTCCGCCTTGTACCACTCGTGAAAACTACCCCTCTGATCAGCATGAACAGTGGGATAGAAGATAAACACTCCCGGGATTGGGGTGTCGACGTAGGTTGCGTGCTGGTCGGGTTCATGGACTTCGAGTCGGGACGTCATGGTCATCAGCCTAGTGGCGTACCGACGAGGGGCGGGGTGGGGTGTGGGCGGTGGCTTTTTATGTGCCCAGTGCAGATGGATTTTCAGTCGTGTCAGCGACGCGCGGTGAGCGGGCAATCGGCAAGCAACTGACAACTACTGCGGCCACCAACAGGACGGACAGGATCACGGCGGAAATGTGCGGATGACAGGAGAGCGCGGCGAACAGAAGCATGCCCAGCGGGGTTCCAGCAGTGAAAACCAGCTGGTCCTTGGTGGCAAACTGATGCACGAGTTCGTCTTTTCCTAAGGACTGTCCCAACGAGTCCCAGGAGACGCCTGCAGACGTCATGAGCAAGGACGCGACTGCACCGACCACAGCAATGACGACAAATACCGGAGAGAACGCCAGCGCCAATAACTGCCCTGCCAAGAACAGCAGCATCAGGAATTGCAAGGTTGTGAAACGGACGCGATCCAGTTTCCTTAAAATCGTGGCGGCTGAGCCCAGTAGTGAACCAATTGCCAGGGCGGTCGCCATGAAGCCCCACGTCTTCTCGTCGAACGAGTTCATGATCCATGTTGGGCCGGCGCTTCCGAGGAAACCGTTGACAAGGGAGGCCACCAACCATGTGCCGAGTCCCACCTGCACCCAGCGCGGCAACACCGGGGAAGCGTTCTTGGCGCTGTTTATATTGGTGTGGACAGAGGCTGCGTCGGTACTTGGTGAGTCGACCTGAGCGGCGTGGTCGGCGTTATCAACGTCATCAGCATTGTCCACGTCATCAGCGTTATCAGAGGGTGTACGTTCCTCGGTTTCATGACTTTCGGGAGCATCGTCGGTTACCGATTTTCTGCGCACCCCAAAGAATGGCAATACGAACAGCATTGCTATCAGAAACGTAGCCCCGTCGATAAGTAATACAGCACGGAAACCCAATGTGATCACCGCTGCGGTACCGATCAGTGGGCCGGCAATATATAAAACATCGCCGAGGATCGACAAGGTCCCGTTAACCCGCGTGCGCTGCGAATCGGTGAACAGCAGTGCCAGCAAACCGAAGCGAGCCGGTGTGAAAAACGATGAGGCGCATCCGTACACGAAACTTGATACCGCGAACGAAGCAATGGAGTCCCCCTGGACGAGCACCCAGGCAACTAATCCCCACTGAGCCAGCAAGCGAACAAAATCGCTACTTAACATCCAGCCCACGGGGCGATTTGGCGGCGGCAGTTTGCGCACGACCACGGAACTGATAAATCGGCCTGACCATAAAGCGATGAGCACCATCGTCAGGCCTCGCCCGGAAGAATCTACCCGGTGGGCCTGAAGCGCAAAAGCAATAGGAATCAGCCCGTCCCCTATCCCAGAGATTAATGCCGCTAAAAAGAGGAGCGATAAAGTTGATTTAAACGATAGTTTATTCATCACGCTCCATAATTCCCATTAAATACGGGCGGTGGACAGCAGTCCTTGTTCGAATCCGAACTGCCAAAAATAAACTCATTAAGTGGTTAACTCACTAGAACAAGTACAAATACGCTACTGAGGAGGCTGAGCACGGATCTTCCACAAAGCTGTTTAAAGAGCACAAAAGGCCCTTCAAAAAATGAGATTGCACTATGCTCACCTCATTTTTAAAAGACTCGATTTTGCGGTGACCTTTGAACTCCTTGCCCCTCACAAGAATGGTATTAATACTTTTTGCACGAACGATGGGCTATCTAAACGAAGAAAACAAAGTATTAACACAATATCACCCTAATTAGGGTTGTTAATTACCCTCGTGCTCCCCGCACAGGACAAGGTGCCACGAAATACCTGGTCGCAACCGGCCTACCCGATCTCCCTCTCGGTGAGCGCATACTTTTCCTCAGCAGCCTTGGCCGCAACCTCCCACCACGTGCGATTGCTCCGATACCACTCAATCGTCTCGCGCAGACCGTCGGCAAGAGAATGAATAGGCTCCCACCCCAGCTCGGTGCGGAGCCGCGTCGGGTCGATCGCGTACCGACGGTCATGCCCCGGCCGATCCGTGACATGCACGAAATCATCGCACGGCCGGCCGAATGCCTCGAGGAGATCCCCCACGATCTCCAAGTTGGACCGCTCCCCATCAGCGCCGATGAGGAACGTGCGGCCGTACAGCGCCGGATCGCGGCGGGCAGCGTCGATAATGGTCCACACGGCACTGTTGTGATCGTCCACATGGATCCAATCGCGCACATTCTCGCCCGTGCCATACACGCGCGGCCGCCGCCCACCGATGAGCCCGATGATCTGCCGCGGAATGAGTTTCTCCGGGTGCTGCCGGGGCCCGTAGTTATTCGAACAATTCGAGATCGTGGCCTTCAACCCGAAACTGCGCACCCACGCGCGAACCATATGATCCGCCGAGGCCTTCGACGCCGAATACGGCGACGACGGGTGATACGGCGAGCTCTCCGTGAAGCGCTCATCCGAACCGATCGGCAGATCCCCGAACACCTCGTCCGTCGAGATGTGATGCAGCGGAACGTCGTACTTCACGCACGCCGACGCCACCGTCACCGTGCCCTCGATATTGGTTTTGAGGAACGGCGCCGGATCCCGCAGAGAGTTATCGTTGTGGCTCTCCGCGGCGAAATGCACAACTTGATCGGCCGACTTCACCAGCTTGTCGACGAGAGGCTGGTCGCACACGTCGCCGACGACCAGTTCGCAGAGGTCGGTGGAGTCTGTGGCGTCGGGCTTTAAGCTCTCCGGATTACCGGCGTAGGTCAACGCGTCGAGGACGACGACTTTCACGTCGGGATAGTGCGCCCGGGTGTAATGAACGAAATTCGAGCCGATGAAGCCAGCTCCGCCGGTAACCAAGACAGTGCGCATAGCACACACCGTACCTCAGCGGCCGGCGCGCCTACTGCATCGCAGCTTCGCGGGCCTCCGCTTCCGCAATCGCGTCCTCATACGTCGGCGTGTCCTCGAGCTCCTTGCGGCTAATGCCCTTATCCCCCACCATGCGGTTGATAATCAGAGCGATGGCACCGTCGCCAGTAACGTTGCACGCCGTGCCAAACGAGTCGATCGCGATATACGCCGCGATCATGATCGCAACCTCGGAATCTGAAAAGCCCAGCATCGACGAGAGCAACCCCGACGCCGCCATAATCGCACCACCCGGCACGCCCGGCGCGGCGATCATCGTGATGCCCAGCATCAGTACGAAGCCGATCATCTTCGCCGGCGTCGTGTCGATGTCCGCCATCTGCACAATCGCGAACGCGAACAGCGAAATCTTCATCATCGACCCGGCCAGGTGAATCGTCGCGCACAACGGCACCGTGAAACCGGCGACCGTCGGATCGACCCCATTCTTTTTCGAGCACTCGTACGTGACCGGGATGGTCGCGGCCGACGAGGACGTCCCGAGCGCGGTGAGGTACGCCGGGACCATGTTCTTGAACGCGCGCCACGGGTTGACTTTCGCGATCCCCCCGGTCACCGAAAACTGCAGCACCAGCAGGATGACCGTCATGAGGATGGCCAGCACGATGACCTTCGCGAACGACACCAGGGTGTTCGTTAAATTGCCGTTCATGCCCATCGACAAGAACATGCCGAAAATGAACGGAGGCAGGAGCGGGATCACGAACTTGCTGATCACGCGCATGATAACGCGCTCGAGGTCCTTCGCGCCCGCGTACAGCGTGTCGCTCTTCACCGCCGTCATGGCGACGCCGATGGTGAACGCCAGCAGCAGGCCCGTCATCACCTCGAACGGCGGCTTCATCTCAACTTCGAAGAACGGCTTGAGCGCGCCGTCGCCGACAGTTTTTGCCTTGAAAAGGTCATCGCCCTTGAGCAACCAGGGATACACTATCGACGCCGTACCAAAGGCGATCAGGCCCGAGAAGATGGTCGAGCCGTACGCGACGCCCGTTGTGATTGCTAACCATTTGCCGGCGCCACGGCCCAGGCCGGAGATTGCCGGCGTAATCAGGGCGAAGATGAGCACCGGGATGAAAAAGCTCAGGAAGTTGCTAAACAGGCTGTTGTACGTGACGAACACGCGGGCGAGCCAATCCGGGAAGAACAGCGAACAGACGATGCCCGCGATGATGGCGATGATGATCTGCCACAAAAGGTTGCCCCGGATGCGCTGGCCGAGGGACTTTTTGGGCTGGGCGGTGGTGTCCTCTGAGGTGCTGGTCTTGTTGGCCACTGCTTTGTCGGTTTTGTTGGTCTCCTTGGCCGCGTCGGTCCCCTTGGTCCCGTTGGTTTCGCTGTGCGACACACCCGTTGTCGCAGATGATTGAGCTGTGTTGGCCGGGCGGGAACTATGTGCCGCCGATCCCTCCATAGGGGGTTCGTTCGCTGGCTGCTCAGGTGGGACCGACTTGGGCATTAGGGATCTTCCTCTTCATGTGACCTTTTATCCCCAATGAGATTATTAGGCGGTCGGTCCCTTTTCCAAAGCCTCGCCCGTGATTTAACCTGCTGGAAATAAACGAAGGTGTTGATTCGTGCGCCGGACTGTTTGGAGGCCCGGGAGCCGTTTGGAATCCAGAGTCCGTTTGGCTCCCAGATCCGTTTGGCGCACAAGGTTCGTTTGGGGCACACAGTCCGCGGAAAATGAGGATAACTAATTCCTGGCGACGCTTACGTCGGCCGATTCCTCGAATTTTGCGGGGGTATATGGGCGAAAAATGGCCGAAAATTGACCATATCCCCCCCACACTTTTAGTTCACACCAAGCCACCTGCCCTCCCGGACGTATGTAAGCCCGGCATATTCGGCTGGGGACCTCCTAAATAAATCCGCGGTTCTCAATCCCGGGCAGTTTTAATTCAACCCGGCGTACGAGTGCAGCCCCGACACCACGAGGTTGATGAAGAACAGGTTGAACACCATGATCCCGAAAGCAACCACGTTGATCCATGCTGCTCGCTGGTCTTTCCACCCCGTCGTGGCTCGGGCGTGTAGGTAAGCTGCGTAGAGGATCCACGTGACGAACGACATGGTCTCCTTGGGGTCCCAGTTCCAGAACCGCCCCCACGCCGATTCGGCCCAGATCGCGCCAAAAATCACGCCGAGCCCGAAAATCGGAAACGCCACGACAGCGGTGCGGTATGCCAGCCGGTCGAGCCGCTTAGCGCTCGGCAGCGGCCCCGCGATCTTCCCGACGATGCCGTGCTCTTCCCCCACCGGCTGAAACATTCTCACGATGTACGCCAAGCTACACATTCCGGATATCAGCCCGAAACCAGCACCGATGGACACCGTCGATACGTGAATGGGGAACCAGTATGACTGCAGCGCGGGTACCACCGGTGCCGACGCAGCGTACAGTTTCATCCCGCCGTAGAACAGCAGCGCGACCACGGGAGTCAGCACCCAGGGCCACATGATGCGGTTTTTGCGCTTGGTCAGGACCACCGTGGCGACGATCATCGCGACCAGCGACACCAGGGCGACATATTCGTACAGATTGCCCCAGGGGAAACGGTGCGCCGACAGCCCACGCAGAATGACGCACGCCGCGTGGAACAGCAGTCCGAGGAAAACGACGCCCTGGCCGAACGTACCCAAGCGGTCCACGCTGTCTTGGCGAGCGTCGAGCTCAGCTTGGCTCATTACCGGACGGTCGTGGGCAACGCGTCCCCACAATGAGCGGGCCCGAGAACCTCCGCGACTCGACGGATCAGCAGAGGCTGTGGAGGCACCATCATCTGCACCAGTACCTGCACCCACGCTTACCGACGCGACACCGGATTCCGACGCCTCCGACGCAACGCCAGATTTCGTCGCGCTAGCTCCGACCAGCTCTTTGTCCGAGGCGGTCTGGGCTCCTTGGCCTCCGGACTGGCTTTCCTCACGACGACTGGCGTCCTCGTATGCCTCTTGAAGCATCCGCTCGCGCACGTAATAAGCCAACATCACGATCAGCCCAATGACGTACACGGCGAACGCCACTTTGAACGAAAAGTCCGAAAACGAGGCGAGAGTCTTATTAACCGGCATAGTTCTCCTCTTGATCTGTGCCCAGGCTATTCCACGTCACACTTTGGAGCAATAAACACCCCATACTCCCAGGCCGTGCGCCACTACTCGTCACTACCAACAGCGACGCTGCGTCCGACTTCTACATCACTGCCGACGTCATCAATCGCCATCAATCCTCGTCGTCGTCATATTCATCGTCGTCGTCCGGTTCCTGCAGGATTGCCCGCGCGTACTTGTTGAACTCGCGGCCCCAGCCGGCCCTATCGGTGCGTGCGAGCCCAGCGGTCTCGACAAGTGCGGTGCCGTCGTCTTGCGGGGTCACGCGCACCCACATGCGTCGCCGCTTAATCGACACGGATCCCACCAACCCAGCAAGCATGATGAGCGTGATCCCCAACAGGTAACCCTGCGTCGGATCGTGGCTGACCTGCAGGTTCACGAAAGGCTTCGCGCCGTTGAACGTGATTTCCGTCCCGTCGTTAAGGGTGGTTTTCTCACCCTTCGGCAGATTCACGCGGTCGATTTTCGACAACAGCCCCTGGTGGATCAGGCTCGTGTCCAGGGTGAAAATGCTCTGGCCCACGCCAGTGTCCAGCCCGGCATCGCCGCGGAACACGTCGATAGCAACGGCCTCATCGTCCTGAGTGGGGAACCGCGACGCAGACAGCACATTGTTGTTCTCGCCGGTAAACACGGCCGTCGGCGCGTACATGCCCTGGATCGCCAACTGGTTTTTCCGTCGTTCTTGCAGGTCAGGGTACATCCCGGCGGGCGGGTCGAACCGCATCGCCCCGGCCGACAGGAAGTTCGTCATGTCGGTCGGCTGCCACTGGATCTCTCCCGTGCGCGTCTCCCCGTCGGGCCACTTGACCGTGAACGACGGCGCATAACCATGCCCCTGCAGGTACACGCGGTCGCCCGCGATCCGCAGCGGGTGGTTGACCTTCAGCGTGTACTTTGTCCACTCTGACGCGGGCTTATCGACGTCGTCCTTCGTCGCGTACCGAATGTCGGACGTGAACATCTTCGCCTGCCCGTTGGACAAGTAGTCCGCTTTGAAGTCCTCGATCTGCAGGCAGTACGGAGACAGGCGCGTCCCGTCGACAAGAGCCCCGTGTCGGAAAGAGTCAAAATTAGCGACGGCTGAGTTGCAGAACTGCGAGTTCTCGTTGCCGGCGATCACGATGACCTGGCCTTCGTAGTACATCAGGCGGCCGGCCGCGATGAAGACCAGCATGACGGTGAGGCCGATGTGGAAAACGAGGTTGCAGAATTCGCGGGCGTATCCGCGTTCCGCACTGAACGACCATTGCCCGGCGCGGTCCTCGCTTGCCGACGTTTCACGCGTGTGCCATCTCTTGAACAGCGGGGTGATGTGGTCGCGCGCGTAGGTGTCGGTGTCGGAAAAATCGTTGGCCGGGAGGGCGCGGGCGCGGTAGTGGGGCAGCCGGTTGAGGTTCTTGGGCGCGCGCACGGGCTGGGAGCGCATCGCTTTGTAGTGCTCCCATGTGCGGGGGATGATGCAGCCGACTAGCGAGATGAACAGCAGGACGTAGATGGCGGTGAACCACGTGGAGGAGAAAACGTCGAAAAGCTGGAGCTTGTCGTAGATCTGCCCGAGCTTGCCGTTGTCGGCGATGTAGGTGTCGACTTTCTCTTGGTTCAGGGAGCGCTGCGGGAGGATGGCCCCGGGGATTGCACCGAGGGCTAGGAGGAATAGCAAAATCAGCGCGGTCCGCATGCTGGTTAGCCAGCGCCAGGGGATGCGCCACAGTGATGAGAATTGTTTGCGCGCCAAATCGTCTGCCTTTCTTTTGCTATCCGATTATGGTCTATGCGGCAGATCAAGGGTGAAGAGGTCTAGATGGGGGTCACCGTGCTGGTCACTGCCCATTGCCGGATCCACGACACGAATACCGCCCATTGGCCTGTGACCAGGGCAATCCCGACGACGATCAGGGCGACGCCGCCGGCGATTTGAACCCCGCGACTGTGACGACGCAACCACGATACGCTCGCTAATGCTTTGGAGGACCCCAATGCCACCACGACGAAGGGCAGCCCCAGCCCCAAGCAGTAGAAAATGATCAGGATGACTCCGCGCAGGGCCGTCGTTCCCTCCGTTCCGGCAGCGATGCTAATAATCCCTGCGAGGGTGGGACCCAAACAGGGCGTCCACCCGAGGGCGAACACCGCGCCCAGAAGCGGAGCCCCCATCAACGTGGACCAATGCTTCGGAGCCATGCGACGCTCGTTCTGCAGGAACGGTATGAACCCCAGGAACACGACGCCCATCACAATGGTGACGACGCCGCCGACGCGTTGTAGCAGCTCGTTGTTCATCTGCAGGGCGGAGATGGCACCGAAGATGGACGCCGTCGCTAAGACGAAGACCACCGTGAAACCGGCGACGAACAGCAACGCAGCCCCGGCGACCCGACCACGGTGTGAGCGAACTCTTGTCCCCTCAGCCGTGATATCGCTTTCCGCACCGACGACACCGGCGAGATAAGAAATATAGCCGGGCACGAGCGGGATGACGCATGGGCTCGCGAACGAAACGAGGCCTGCGAGCGCGGCAGCGCCCAACGCGAGGAGGAGCGGACCCGACGTCGCGGTATCCGCAAAGGCGGCACCGACATCAGCGTGAACCTGGAGAGTATGAACCTGGGCGGGGATCATTATTCCTTCTCCAGGTCGTTCACAACGTCCATGATTTCTTTCGCATTGACCTCGCGAAGGAATACCGCCGCCGGTCGGTGCTGTTTATCGAGGACAATCGTCGTCGGCACGACGGATGCGGGGATTCCACCTAGAGAGATAGCAGATTTGAAGGATGGGTCGTAGATGCTGGGGTAGGTGATGTCGTTATCTTTGACGAAATCCTGCGCGGCCTGCTTGTTGAAATCGCGGACGTTGATCCCGAGAACGGTGCCGGCTGGTCCGCCTTTCGACGTGCCGGAATCATCCGAACCGTCCGCCCCGTTCCCCGGACCTTTCTGCAGGTCATCCTGGATCTCTTGCAGGTCATCAACCTCGGTGCGACACGGGGCACACCACTGGCCCCAGGCGTTCAGCACCACGATCTGATTGTCGAAATCCGACAACTTAATCGTCCTATCCGACTCCATTAACGACGGCCCGGACAGGTCTTTCACCGGCTTGCGGTCTTTCTGGTCGTACTTAATGACCAGCTGTCCACCCGGGGAGACGAAGCTGAAATTCCCGCCGACGGCGACCGCGTCTTTGCCAGCTGTTTCGTCGGAACCGCAGGCGGTCAGTGTGGTAGCCCCGACCGCTGCGACGGCACAGGCCACAAGTGCCGACGCGACGGAGTGACGCGCGGACAGCGCCCGACCATGGCGATGCGCCGCTTTACGCGCACGCGCCGGTCGATCACAGTGCGCTGCCGATGTATCCACCGATGCGCCACCGTGCGCAGCCACCTTTGGGCTAGCGGATGTCGTCTTCTTCACCACTCACACCACCTCACACTGACTCCGGCCCGTATCGTCAACTTATACGCCACGTCTCGGATTTATACGCCTTGTGCCGGCTCGCTATAGACCAGATCGCTCACTTGAGCACGAACACTCGAGGCCGTAACCGCTGCACGAACATCCGACGCCACACCCGACGCGCCCTTCTGTGCCGGGCCGCCCTGCGCACCAGCACCATCGTCGTCGAAAATCAGGCTGGTCACGCTGGCCAACGAGCACTGGCGAACCGCCGGATTATGGGCCAACGCCTTGCCCGCGTAATCGCGCTGCACCATGACGATAGGAAGCTGGTGAGACACCAGCACAGCCTCGTGACCACGCGCTTCTTCACGCACTCGCCCCACTGCAACCCACATACGGTCGCAAATGTCCTGGTAAGGCTCGCCCCAACTGGGCTGCATCGGTTCTGTCAGGTGGTGCCACAGTTTGGGGTTCCACAGCTGGGAGCGCCACCCCTTAATTCGATGCCCTTCGAGCTCATTTCCGGCTTCGATGAGGTCATCGTCGATCGCGATGTCCACACCGGTCACCTTCTGGAAGGGTTCTGCGGTTTCCTGAGCGCGCACCAATGGCGATGCTTTCACCACTGTCACATCGTGATTCGTGAAAGCGCGAGCACACATCGACGCCATCACGCGTCCACGGTCGCTCAAGTGATAGCCGGGTAGGCGGCCATACAGAATGCGATCCGGGTTGAAGACCTCGCCATGACGGACGAGGTGGACAATCGTGGACACGTACTTAGCCCTCCTTGGTGGCCGCTGCGGCCGCCTTCGCGGCAGGACGCAATGCAGATTCAATGCGAGAGAAATCTTCGTCGGTCAACGCCGTAGATACAAACCAGGTCTCAAACGGCGACGGCGCCGTGTACACACCGTTGTCCAACAGCTCGTGGAAGAACGGGGCGTAACGGAACGTGTCCGCGGCTTGCATATCCGCGAAATTATGCCCCTCACCCTCGGCAAACCGCACTGACAAGAACGTGGACGCACGCTGGATGTGGTGGGCAACGCCCTCACGTTCCAGAGCCTCGTGCAGCAGGTTTTCCAACCGGTCGGCATTCGCGCGGATCGTCTCGTAGCACTTCTCATCTGCCAGGCGTAACGATGCTAACCCGGCGGCCATCGCCACGGGGTTCCCCGACAGCGTCCCCGCCTGGTACACGGGCCCCTCCGGCGCAAGGTAGGACATGATGTCGCGTCGGCCACCAAATGCCGCAGCCGGCAGCCCGCCCGAAACAACCTTGCCGAAGGTGACGAGATCGCCCGCCACGCCGTCGACGCCGTACCAGCCCTCATGCGAGGTGCGGAAACCCGTCATGACCTCGTCGAGAATAAGAAGAGCACCATACTCGTGGGTGATGTCCTTGAGCCCGGCATTGAAGCCTTCGTGGGGTGCGACGGTGCCCATATTCCCCGCCGCGGCCTCCGCAATCACGCAGGCGATGTCGTCGGGGTGCTGCTCGAACACGTCACGAACCGCATCGAGATCGTTGTACGGAACCACGATCGTGTCGCTCTGGGTCACACCTGGTGAATCCGGCAAACCGAAGGTCGCCACGCCACTGCCCGCCGAGACCAGGAGGGAATCGACGTGCCCGTGGTAGCACCCCGCGAACTTCACGACCGTCGACCGTCCGGTGAAACCGCGCGCCAACCGGACCGCGGACATGGTGGCCTCGGTTCCGGAGTTGACCATGCGCACTTCGTCCACCGCGGTGCGGCCAATAATCTCCTTGGCCAGGCTGTTTTCCGCAGCAGTGGGAGCGCCGAACGACAGGCCCTTCGTCGCTGCTTCCTGGACTTTCTCCACAATCGCGGGATGGGCGTTGCCGTGCAGCATCGGGCCCCAGGATGACACTAGATCCACGTACTCGTTTCCGTCGACATCGCACAGGTGGCTGCCCTTCGCGGAGTCAATGAACAGCGGGGTGCCCCCCACCGAACCGAATGCGCGCACGGGGGAATTCACACCACCCGGGATTAATTCACGAGCTTGTGAGAACAAATCACTACTACGAGTCATAGTTTTCATGGTAGGGAACTCCGCTGCTAACTGCCCACACTCGTCCGCAGAGGACGCCGCCTCGCGCGAATACCCCGGCCCCCGGTTTGGTTCTCGCCGGCGCTTATACGCCATCGCTGCAGCATTCGCGCGGCTATCAGCAGCCTCGTTGAGTTCATGGCCGGCGTGCCCCTTGACCCACCGAAATGTCACCGCAGCACCGCTCTTCCGACGACGGGTGAGCAGTTCGTCGATCTCCTTGATCTGCTCGACGTTCAGGACGGGTTTCCCGTTCGACTTCTTCCAGCCCTTTTTCTTCCACCCATGAACCCACTTAGTTACCGAATTAATGACGTATTGGGAGTCGCAGAAAACCTCCAAGTCCTCCGGACGGCCATTACTATCGCACACCTGTTCGGTAACGCGCAACAATTGACGGACGGCCTCAAGTTCGCCCTTGTTATTCGTCCCCCGTGACCATCCCCCAGCGGCCCAACGGGCGTCGTCAATGTACCAAGCCCACCCCGAAGGGCCTGGATTTCCAATTGCTGATCCGTCAACCGCAGCCGTAATTGTCATGACGCTCAGTGTAAACGGCACCTAGGACATGGGCCCATAAGCGCCGTTACTCAGGGCCAACACGCCGTCACATCCACTGCCGACTCTGCGACGCCGGGTTGCACGCCCCACGCGCCGACCCCACCGTTACGCCCGCCGCAACGTCAACGTCCGCATCTCAATCACGGTCGAGCCCAGCAGCATCAACAGCGTGGACACCAAGGGGTTAATGATCGACAGCGCGCCGCCCACCAGCGCAAACGTGTTGTACGCCCGCGAGAAGTTCATATTGCCCTTGCCCACGCGCCGCACCTTCGTCGCCAAGTTCACGGCATCAGGCACAGCGCGCACCTCGTCGCGAAGAATAACGACCGACGCATCAACCGTGTCCAGGCAATCGGCAGCACCAACGAGGATTCCTACGTCGGCCACTGCCAGGTATTTCATCAAGTCGCGGTCACCTACGAGAGCGACGCTGTAGCCTTCGCGGTGCATGGACCGCACGGCCGCACCTTTACGCGATGGCGCGATCCCAGCCAGAACCAGGCTCATGCCCAAACTGTCCGCGGACTTCTTGGCCACCGGGTACGTATCGCGAGAGAGCATTCCCGTCTCGATGCCCATATCTTCCAGCTGCTCAATGGCCTCGGCCGCGTCGTCCTTCGTCGCGTCGATCACGGTGATTACGCCGCGGTTCTTGTTCTTCCAGGAGACCACCAGAGGGGTGCCGCCAGAGATCGCCGCCATTGCTAGGCGATCATCCTTCAGCTCGGACAGATCGCGGGGCCGCCACAGTGCAGCTTTCACGGAACTCATCTCGCCGCGAATCGGAATATCCACGGTGCCGATGAAGGACCCGTTGTCGGTAATCTGCTCCCCCGTCACCTCAATCCAGTGGGGGACGCTGCTCCCGCCAGCTCCCAGGTCACGCGATTCACGGGCGGCCTTCACCAGCGCACGAGACACACCATGTTCGCTCTCCATGGCCAGGGCACCCGCCACGCGGAGGATCAGGTCGGCATTTTCCCCTTCCGCCGCGGTCACGCTCTCCACTTTCATGTTTCCGGTGGTCAGCGTGCCCACGCGGTTGAAGAGCAGCATATCGCACTCGCCCAGATCCCACATGACTTGCTCGTCGCGGAACAAGATGCCGCGGCTGATCGCGCGCGCCAGCCCCAACCGCGAGGCCAACGTCGTCGAGATAGCCAGAGACACCGGCCCCACACCGGTGAGCACCGCCAAACTTGCCGCCAGCGCACCCGCCGCGTCCTTCATAATCAGGAACCAGTTCAGGAAGCACATCACGGCCAGCACAATCGCCCACGGAACCAGGAGCGACGCCGACCGGGTCGCCGTGCGCGTCGCCATGTGCTCGGCGTAGTCACATTCCTCAACCCAGCGGTGCATGGCCGCCAGACGCGTCGTGTGCCCGGACCGATCAACACGGATCTTCAGAGTGTCCCCCATATTGCGCCCACCAGCGTAAATATGGGAATTCACCTTGACAACGGTCCGGTTACTGTGCCCCGACACCGGCCCCGGACTAATTAACGACGATCCACCGACGACGACTCCGTCAACGGGAATGATGTCGCCCGGCGCGACGAGAATGTCCTCGCCAGGGTGGAGTTCCGCTGCGCTGACGGACTGTTTCCGTGGACCGTCGGCAGTTCGACGAATGACGGTGACCATCATCCCCGAATCCACGTTATGCGTGGACAGCAACTCCATGCTGTGCAGGCGGTTGCGTCGTGACAGCAGCCGCCCCAGGAGGACCAGGGTGGTCGCTCCGCAGGCGACGTCGAAAAAGACTTGCGGTTGGTGCTGGAAGACGAGCCATTTGGGTGGCGACGTCCAGTCACCCTGTGGCCGCATAAAAACGACGGTGGCCACGGACCACACGTAGGCCACGGCGACGGCCAGCGAGGTGGCGGAGTCGAGCGCGGCCATCTTCCGGCGGAGGCCGCCGACAGCTGCCCGGTGGAAGGGCCACGCACAATAGGACACGACGGGCAACGCCAACCCCGCCGACACCCACTGCCAGTACGGGAACTGCAGCCGCGGGAACAGGGCGATCGCCACCACGGGCACAGACAACGCCACCGCCACGATGAGCCGCAGCTTCGTGATCAAGGCGCGCGCCGTAAACAACGCCTCCATGTTGTCCGGCTTCTTCACGCGGAAGGGATGCCGGGACAGGAACGACTCGTTGTGCCGACGGTGCCGGCGTCGTTTCCGCTCTTTCCTCTCCTGCTCAGCCTCGGATTCAATGACCTGGCGGTACACGGACCCCAGTTTCTTGACGGCACTCACACCGCTGGCCTGGAGGATCGAAATAATGTGATCCACCGACATCGAGCTCGGTGCCGACACCCACGCCGTCGACGGGTCGCCGTAGACAATGCGCGCGGTCACACCGTCGACGTCGGAGAGCATCTTTTCGATATCGCCCGCGTGGACAGCGTCCTCAAGCCCGTCCAGCTCCAGGGTGAACGAGTGGTATGACTTTTCTTCGTCCTCGTCATTCAGTAGACCCGCGTGCCGACGCTCAACGTCCAGATCGCGGGCGGCGTCGACGGCCGCCTTGATAGCGGTTTCAGACTTCTCCAGGGACTCCGGGTCCGCGGGAAGTAGCGAACCATCCGCTGCACGTCGATTATTACGGGGCGAGTACTTCCCCGAGTAGGAAACATAGGGGCGACGGTGCCGCGGGAAATCTGTCGGTGGCTCGCCCGATGCAGACTTCTTGGGTGAGCTATCTGGCGTGTGGTCGTCGACAGCCGATTTTTTTACTGCCATAGCGAACGAACTCCGAAATATGATCGTACGGACGGCTGGACCATACACATCACAGCGATGGCCAGAAGAACAGCGATGAGGGCAAGGACAAACCCGCCGACGTGGATAACGAAAGCCATGATATTAAGGGCAATTCCGCCGGCCGTCAATGCGATCAGAACGACCCGGGCACGTCGGTTACCTGCCGACATGGGGGCGACGGCGAAACCGATGGCGCACCCCAGAAGAACATTGGCAATGCCGACTATCCGCATATTTCGTTCCCACGCGTGAATGAAGTCTGAGTCTTCATGGCCGGTGTAGTGGGCGCTAGCTAAAATCAGGCCGGCCAGAACCATCAGCACCGCCGCGATAATAAACACCCACCGGGCCGCTGTGACCATAGGTGGGCGTGGTTGACCTCCTGCCGGGGAGGTGGGCTCACTATCGGTGCTGGACATCGGCATACTTGTACCTTACGTGCCGACACCGTCTCTGTACTATTTTCGGGCGCTACTCGCGGGAGTTCCCGTCGTTACTTCCGGGCGCTCCCGTCACCCGAGTTACTGGAGTCGTCCTTGGAGGACGTCCCCCGCAAATAATCTGATGCTGGCGGCCGGGTAGAGAACCAAATCCCTACCGCCGACAACACGGCCGACACAATGCCCAGCGATCCTGTTGCCCAAACGAACATATTGGACCCAACGTCCGGCACCGCGAAGGCACCGCTCACGCCGTTCACAATCAGGTAGGCGGACCCCAGGACCAAGAGGAATCGCGTCCACTTCTTCCCCTTCACGAATTGCCTGATCAGGAGAACAGCAACCAGGCTGGCCACAATGTAAAACACCGCGATCATCACCCCACTGACCGAGGCGATGGCCGAATTACTGACATCATCCGTGGACATGCCATACATATCTTTAGCCTGTTTGATGGCGGTATCCAGTATCGACGGGTTCGCAATGACCTCGATCCCGGTCAACACACCAAGAATCGCCTGCAGGAGTGCTGTCCACATCCACGCTGTCCGCGCATCCTTCACATCTTGAGGCGGCTCGGGCTGCTTTTTCTTGTCGTCATTGTTGTTCGACGGCGGCGACCCGGTCACGGCCTGCGGTGGCATCCCATAACCACGGTTCGCGTCATCCGGGCTGTACCCGCCGGTCACGTTATCGGGGCTATACCCGCGGTTGGTGTCTCCCGGGTTCTGCGCTCCTCCAGGGGCTGGGGCGCGTCCGGGGAGTGAATCGCCACTCACACCTGGTTCTCCCGGAGCCGGTTCACCTAAGCCCGACGACCCCGACTGCCCTGGTGTCGACGGCGGAGTGGGGTTCGGCTGCCCCGGCGTTGGCGCAGAACCCGAACCTGACGTCGGCGTTGACCCCGGCGTCGGACCCGAACCGGGTGCAGGCCCGGATCCCGGCGCGGGCGATGCGCCAGGGGTGGTTGCCATACGCAGCGTCGGGGACAGATGTGTGTGCTCAGGTGAAGCCATAAATTCCTCCAATATGGGGCGGCAGACTACCGCAGCGGAGCATGGGGTGACGGTGTGCGCGCAAACCGCGTGACTTAGTTGTCCTTCAACCAGTGGGCTACTTCAGTGGCATAGTATGTGAAGATCATGTCCGCGCCGGCCCGTCGAATCGAGGTCAACGATTCAAGCACGATGCGTCGCCTATCAATCCACCCCTTCTGCGCAGCGGCCTCAATCATGGAGTACTCGCCGCTGACCTGGTACGCAGCCACAGGAACAGGCGAGAAGTCCGCAACCTCGCGAACCACATCCAAGTACGCCATGGCCGGCTTGACCATCACCATGTCCGCGCCTTCGTCGATATCCAGCTGCACCTCGAGCAACGATTCACGACGGTTCGCGGGATCCTGCTGGTAGGCCTTCCGATCACCCTGCAACGAGCATCCCACGGCATCGCGGAACGGCCCAAAGAACGCCGACGCATACTTCGCCGAGTACGCCATAATCGACACGTCCTCATAACCAGCGTCGTCAAGGCCACGTCGGATCTCCGCGACCTGGCCGTCCATCATTCCGGACGGGCTGACAATGTGCGCCCCCGCCTTGGCCTGCGACACCGCCATCTTCACATACAGCGGCACGGTCTTGTCATTATTAACGACGACGGTCCCGTGCTTGTCTTCCGTCAGCACCCCGCAGTGCCCGTGATCGGTAAATTCGTCCAGGCAGGTATCGGCCATGACCAGGATGCTGTCGCCGAATTCTTTGCGTACCGCGGCGATTCCGCGGTTGAGGATGCCGTCGGGGTTCCAGGCCTCGGACCCTTGGGCGTCCTTCTCCTCCTCGAGAGGGATGCCGAACAGGTCAACGCACCGCACGCCGGCGTCGCGCGCCTCGCGAACGGCGTCGATAAGAGAGGACACCGTGTGCTGATACTGCCCCGGCATGGAGGGGATTTCTTCCGGCTGGTCGATGCCGTCGCGGACAAATAACACCTGGATCAGGTTGGCCGGATCTAAACGAGTCTCTGCAACGAAATCCCGCATCGTCGCCGACTTCCTCAAACGGCGGGGGCGACGTTGAAGACCTAAGCTATCGCGGGATGGGCGGTTCGTGCTCTGAGAGGATTCGTTAGTTTGTGACATGCGCCCCAGGGTACTACGTGGTCCCGACAGGCTACTTACGAGGACTTTTTCTTCTTCCGCACTTTCCTAGGAGGCGGCAGCTGCCCCGCTGCGCGCAAACCTGCCACATGTTCAGCCAGCGCGTCCACGAGTTCGGGAACCCCGGCTTCTTCCGGCACGACGTCAACACGCAGGCCACATTCTTTCGCGGTCGCTGCCGCCATCGGGCCGATGCACGCAATGATGGTGCGCTGGTGGGGTTTCCCGGCAATGCCAACAAGGTTCTTCACCGTCGACGACGACGTGAAGCACACCGCATCGAAACCGCCGGACTTAATCATGTGGCGAATATCGGCGCTGGGCGGGGCCGCGCGAACGGTACGGTAGGCCACAACGTCGTCTACGTCCCAGCCCAAGTCGATGAGGCCGTCGACCAGAACGTCGGTGGCGATATCCGCGCGGGGAAGGAAAACCCTGTTCACGGGGTCAATATCGGCATCATAGGGCGGGAAAACATCCACGAGACCCGACGCGGACCGGGCATTGGCCGGCGGCATGAGCTCGGGATTAATCCCCAGGTCTGTCACAGCCTTGGCCGTTTTCTTTCCGACGGTCGCGATGCTCACCCCGGCAAAGGCGCGGGCATCCAGGCCGATCGCTGTCAGTTTCTCCCACACGGCTTTCACCGCGTTCACCGAGGTGAAAACGATCCACTGGTAGCGACCGTCAACCAAGCCTTTGATGGCACGTTCCATCTGTGCCGGGCTGCGCGGGGGTTCCACAGAGATCGTCGGCACTTCCCACGGGATCGCACCGTGTTGAGCCAAGCGGGTGCTCATCGGCCCTGCCTGCGACTTCGCGCGGGGCACCAACACCGACCAGCCGTACAGAGCCCGGTTTTCCCACCACGAGTACTTGTTGCGCGCACCGACCTCGACACCAATGGTGACCACCAAATGACCTGGCAGATCACCCTCGCACGATGTCAACGTGCCCAAGGTGACGTCGTAGGTTTTCTGCAAACGAGTAGTGCCATTCACCGTGACGGTGGCCGGCGTGCTTTCGGGCAGACCACGGTCCACCAGCCGGGACTCGATGACGGGAAGGTCCTGCGCCTCCGCCTGGAGAACCAGCGGCTGGGGCGCCTGAGCAAGACGATCCCACGTCGCGGTATCGTCGCTACCCGTCACATCCGTTTCGGTAAAACTCGAACCAACGGCAATACCAGCAAAGGACGGGACCGTCGAGGGAACCGACATCCCCGGAACGACCTGGAAATCGGCATCATGGCCAGCGACAGCACTAATTTCCGCTAACACCGAGGTGTTGCCCAACGGGTTGCCCGCTACCAGGCGAATAACGTCGGTACCCGTGGCAGCCTGAGCCAGCATGGCATCGGCCGTGGCCTGCGGGTCGCCCTCGGGGCTGCGAATATTCGCCGCCGTCGGGGGCGGAGGGGGCGTTGGCCGTCGTCGGGACCCTTTTGCTTTCGCTTCCTCCACCATCCGGGCAAACTCTTGCTCGGCTTCCTCTACTTTTTCGCGCGGGACGGGGACATCGTGTCCCACGAGGCTGCAAATAGATTCACCGACGCCGTCATCCACCCATGCGTCCGCAATAGATGTCAGAACTTCTCGTGCGCGCACCGTTAAGAGGTCAGGGTTACCGGGGCCGGCACCGACGAACAGGATGCGCCCTGGAGTCGAGTTGGTCATGGAGATCCTTTAAAGCGGGGTCGAACCGCGGCTAATTTTGACTAAAAGAGAATAAATCCTACTACGTGCTCAATCCAAAACGACGACACCCTCCGACATCACAGACAGGGGCTAGTACCCGGCTGACGGCGGGCCCCCACACCGGCGCGCTCACATCAAATCCATCGCACCATGTGCCCGTAGATACTCCGCTGCTTGGTGACCAATGTCCTCGGTTGGTTCGCCTTCGGAACTCCACGTCACACGCGTGGAACCGTCTACCGCGAACACGCCCGCGCGGAACGAATCCTCCGTCGCGTAGGCGCCCACGGGGGCGGTACACCCCGCGTTCAACGAGGCCAGCACGGCACGCTCCGCGATAGCCCGACGGTGCGACATCTCGTGATCAAGCACACGGATCGCATACAGGGCTTCCTCGGAGCAATTCTCGTGACCCTCAGAGACGGCCTCGACCGCCAGCGCCCCCTGCGCCGGAGCGGGCAACACCGTGTCCACGTCCAATGTTTCCGTCGCCTCCCCCAGGCGGCCGAGACGCTCCACACCGGCACGCGCCAAGATCACAGCGTCCAGGTCCTTCTCCAGCCGCCCGATGCGCGTATCGACGTTGCCGCGGATGGGCACGACAGTGCAGTCCGGCCTCAGCGCCCAGACCTGCCCCATGCGCCGCGGAGCACCGGTTCCAATCGCCGACCCGGCCGGCAAGTCCGCCAGCCGAATCCGATCACGGGAGAACACCACGTCACGGGCGTCGACTCTGGGCGGAACAGCCAAACGAAAACGCGGGTCAGGTGCCGTCGGCAAGTCTTTAAAGGAATGAACAGCCAACGAGCACTCGCCTGCGGCAAGTGCCGTGCGGAGTGTCTGTGTGAACACTCCGACACCGATCCGCGCAACAGGAGTACCAGCACCCTGTGACGCATCCCCCGGTGTATGAACTGTGAATAGTTCAGCTTCTAATCCGGCGGAGATCAGCGCGTCCCGAACGTGCCCAGCTTGAGTTAAAGCAAGCGCGGAACCCCTGGTGCCAATACGAATCATGAATGCCCTTTCTTCACATCCGATCCATCATGTCGTAACCCCATGATCGCGCCCATACCCCGCGGGTCGGCCGAATCAGGCAAGGCCATAGGAACAGCGTAGTTGGTCAATGACGAATCTGGTTGAGGCACAGAGGGCTCTGGCCGTCCTTCGGACGCCGACGGGTACTCCACATCGTCCAGGCCAAACAAGTCCCGGATCGCATCCGAGTAGGTCATATCCGTGTGGCCAGCCAGTTTCTTGAGCTGAACCGTGGGCGTGTGCATGAGCTTGTCCACCACGCGCTTCATGGCACTGTGAACTTCTTTGCGTTCCTTCTCGCTCAGGTCCGGGGTGCGGGAATCGATCCGGTCCAGCTCACTGCGCAAAATGTCCGCACCGCGACGACGCAACGCCTTGACCGTCGGCACGACATCTTGGCTGCAAATGCGCGCGACATAAGACCGCAGTTCCTCAGCGACGATAGACCGTGCCAATGCAGCCGCATCATCAGAGACGACGCTGGGCTGAGCGCTTTCTGGCAGCCCCTGGTTGTTCTTGACGACGTCGATCTGGTCCTCGAGGGCAGCGCGACGCTCTTTCTGCATCGTGTCGATATTCAACACGGTGACGCCGGGGCGAGGAGCGCACACGACGTCGCGAGGAAGTGACAAATCGCAAATGACGAGGTCATCGGAGGTTTCAGACGAAGCGCCGTGATGCTGTTCCGCGCGAGCCGCGAGTGCCTGGTCGACCATCGGAGTATCAACCAACGGATCCAAGGCTCCGGTAGCGGTGACGACGATATCCGCGCGAGACATCTCTGTCACAAGGTCGGATAGATCAGTGGCATCTGCGGACACGCCTACCTCGCGAGCGTGGGACGCCACATTTTGCGCGCGACCGAGCGTGCGGTTAGCAATGGTCATCGACGCGCCGAGACGGCCAAGATGCGTCGACGCCAACGAGGCCATCGCACCGGCCCCCACTACGAGCGCGTGACGGCCGTCGAGGTTGTCAACCCCCATCGCGTCCAGGGCCTGACGAACGGCGAAGGACACCATCGACGGGCCTTCGTCGTCAATATCGGTTTCGGCATGAACGCGCTTGCCTGTGCGCAACGCGCGATGTGCCAATTCATGCAGCCCGTGCCCGATGGTGCCATCTTCCGTGGCGCTCGCGTAGGCGCCGCGAATCTGGCCGATGATCTGCTGCTCCCCCACAACCATGGAGTCCAAGCCGGCAGCAACGCGGAGCATGTGTTCCACCGCGGACTCGGCGTACCGCACGTATAAGTGCGGGAACAGTTCCGACACCGACGCGCCCGAATACCGCGAAATGGTATCGACGATGTGCTCCACCGTGGGGTGGAAACCTTCACACACCACGTAAAACTCGGTGCGGTTGCACGTGGAAACGATCAATGCCTCAGAAATAAACGGCTCAGTTAGAAGGTCCGCCGCCACCTTAGGGCGGTCCTCCGCACTTACCGTAGCCCGCTCCAACAAGGAAACAGGTGCACATCGATACGACATGCCTACGAGCACAATGCTCACGAAAGAACCTCCTCGCAGGGGATCCCCGCTCTTCTCTGTGCGGGTGCCGGACTGTCCACCAGCACAGAAGTCACCGGAAGGGTCGTCATCCTTACGGAACTCTCTGAGCTAGCTGAGCGCCTCACTCGGCCCGTTCGACAGGCCAACCGGGGCACCCCGGGAGTCTCTACTAGCAGCTGCAGTAACAGGGGTAACACAGCTGATCCCACATATTCGATTAAACACCGTATCCGCTTTGTCCCTTCCATGACAAAGAAAGCGGTTATTTACGGCGTGTGGGCCGCACATGAGGGGGTAAACGCGCAGATTTTGGAGGTATCCCACAACAATTCGGGCAACCCCGGTAAGGACAGGCAAAAGTTTCATAAAACCGGGCGCGGTCGGACGGCGCTACTCATTGCCGACGGTGGCCATCTGCGGGACACGGTGCTCATAACCGACGTTATTCACGCCCGACGGCACCTCTCACACTTGCAGAGCAGCGATGAGGTCCTCGTCGTCAATTTCCCAACAGGCGATTTCGTCGTCGTCGACAAGAACGACGGGAACACGATCCCCGAATTCCATGGCCAAGCTGGTGTCGGAGCCAACGTCCGTGACCACGAACTCGGCACCCCAGCGTTGGCAGATCGGGCGAATCTGCTTCGCAACTCGTCGGCACGATCCGCATGATTGCCTCACCATCAGCTCAACCTGATGCATATACACCTATCCTCAGATACGACAAAAGCCGGCCCCGGAGGCGAAGATCCGCGCAGCCACAGTTCCACCTCACCCGACAGGTCGGCTTTGGCGAGAGCTCCTCACGGAGCCCGGTTTACTTACCGAGCTTCCTACGCTGAACGCGGGTGCGGCGCAGAAGCTTGCGGTGCTTCTTCTTGGACATACGCTTGCGGCGCTTCTTAATGACAGAACCCATGAGGAATCCTTTATCGATAGTGAACAGTTTCTCGCCTACGCACGAGGCAGACACGAATGGCCACCACTTTACCGGCCACGACGTGCTAAAACCAAAAGTGAAACGTAGGGCGTATCTGCCACGCAGTGTCCGTCACAGACAAAGTCGCTGATGGGGGTGAGACTTTTCTAGCCTCACCCCTCGCAACCAACGAGTAGATCGCGTGCGACTAGATCGCTTTGTAGTGCGACTCTTTAAGATACTCATCCACCGCAGACTCGTGTACCCGGAAGGAACGCCCTACGCGAACAGCCGGAAGCTCACCGGCGTGGACCAGGCGGTACACGGTCATCTTGGAGACTCGCATAATGTCTGCAACTTCAGCGACCGTCAGAAACGATCCGTTTTCTGCATGGCTCATACTCAGTTTTCTACCTTTCGGCACGCCGCGCTGCAGGCTTCCCCTCCCGCAGGGTGACACGCACGTGCTTAGACCAGCTTAGCGTGAATGATGTGTCATAGCGATTATAGGGGGACACAACGGGTTAATTGTGCAGTTAAGAAAACCTATGGAACCGATGAGAACCCATGAGCATCATGGGACGAGTGTGAAACAAAGCAACCCAATTGGATTGCTTCTGGATTGCTTCACGCCCCTAACTCTCACCGTTGAATTGCCGAAAGTGTCGGAGTTACCGACGTTCCCTTAGTTGTCGCCCGAATTATCGGATTTCGACGCCGGCTTCCCCAGCTCCTCAGACTTCTTCGCGCATGCTTCCATCGCCCGGTAAAAGGCTGTACGCAAGCCATTCTCATCGAGGGCGCGGGTGGCCGCACTCGTCGTCCCACCTGGCGACGACACATTCGCGCGGAGCTGCACAGGGTCGGCACCTTCCTGCGTGGCCATCGTCGACGCGCCCAGTGCGGTTTGCGAAGCCAGCTCCTTAGCGAGATCGCGCGGCAACCCCAAGTTGACGCCAGCATCCGTCATGGCTTCCAGAACGAGGAAGAAATAGGCCGGGCCTGATCCGGACACAGCGGTCGCCGCGTCCATTTGCGATTCCTTGACCTCCGCGGTGTAGCCCAGCAGTCCGAGCAGCTCAGAGACTGTTTCCAATTGCTCGTCAGAGACGAAGCGGCCCCGCGCGATCACGTTGACGCCCTTGCCCACGAGCATGGGAGTGTTGGGCATCACGCGCACAATGGCCGTCCCCGCGGAGGCGATCCCTTCCAGCGAGGACAACGTGATTCCTGCCGCCATGGACACCAGGATCGTGTCCGTGTCGTTGTGGTCAACGACATCTGCGATGCTTTCCACCACACCGAGGGTGTCGTAGGGCTTCACACATAGGAAAGCGATGTCCGCGTTTTCTACCGCTGTGGCATCGTCGTCAACGGCGGTAACTCCATAGCGCTCTTTGAGCTCGTCGCTGCGCTCTGGGCGTCGATTAGCTACGACAATGTCCGCCGGGTCGTAATCGCCGGACAGGAGGCCCCCGATCAGGGCCTCGCCGATCTTTCCTCCACCAATTACCGCGATTTTAGTCATGCACCCAGGGTGCCAGAGTCAACCATGCACGTCTACCGACACTGACGACGCGGGTCCGCTACATGACGACGAGGTACGGCCCGAAGGTCAGCGCGAGCCCCACAACCGCGGCAAGAAGCATGATGAGCTTGTCTTTTTCACGCAGAAGAGCGTGAACCACCCCGACGAACACAAGGGTCATGACGATGGCCAGCAATGCTGTCAGCGGCACCGAGAACCTATTCCACAGAATGGTGAACCCTTTGAACACGGCCATGCCAGCAGCCAAGGCGACGATGATCTGGACGATCATTAAGCCAATGTTCATTTTGTCCGAAGACTCGCCTTTGTCTGAGGACTCGCTCCTGGCCGCGGCCTCGTCCCGGTCTGAGAACTCATCGTCCCCATCGGAGTACTCCGACAAGTGCTCGGAATCCTCGTACTCTTCCTCCGGCAGAATCTCTTCCTGCTCATCGTACCGATACGCGGGCTCATCGTCGATCACCGAGCCGTCATCGGAGGGGTAGCCGCCGCGCACTAACCCATGGTTGTCGGGATGTTCGTCGGCGGCCGCGAGGTCCTCGTCGGTAATCTGTTGCAGATTGCGAGTCTCTTCCGTCGACGGAGTTGACGCACGCGACGTCGCTGCAGACAGAGAATCATGCGACCGATCATCGTCGATCTCGGAGGCGCGGTCCACTGCTACGCTGTCCGTTACTACGCGGTCTGATCCGCGCCGGTCAGCAGCTAGATCATCCTCAACCACGGTGCTGGAGGCCGAATCGTCAGCGTCATCCACACCCACAGCCCACGTATCTTCATTCCAAACGGTGTCTGCGGCGTCCTCAGCTTCGACGTCGGCTGCATCAACGTCAGTTTCGTCGTCAATTACGCGCGCATCGTCGTCGGCACCCTGATCAACCAGCTCGACATCGTCGGCACCCTGCTCGTCATGCGCATCGTTCTGTGCAGCTCGGGCCCAGGTTTCGTCAGACCACGACGAGTCGCTATCCACGGACTCATTATCGGCTGAGTCGCTATCCACCGACTCGTTGTCCACGGACGCTGAAGTTTCAGTCTCTACCTCATCAGCGTCGTCAACATCGATGTCCGTCGGCTCTTCGTATCCGCCGTTTTCAAGGTGTTCGTCAGTAACCTTCGGAATCGACCCCGTCAGCTCTGCGACAGACACGCCCCCCTGTTCAATGTTCCGGTGCCGTCGAGGGGCAACATCGGCATCGTCAGCCGGTTCCCCAGCTACGCCGGCATTCTTCCGGCTCGCGGCGCGGCGAGCAAGAAGTTCTGCCACAGTTATTTGGTCGCCAGCCATACCGTCCTCTTGACCATCAATGGAGAATGGCCCATTGTTCACGGGCCGGACATTAACGCCCTCAACCCTACCCAAGCGCAGGCCAACAATGAACATATGGCCACATTTTTGGGCCACAAACTAGTTTCACTCTTAGGTATATAAGCCAAATAGCGCCGACAATCAAACGATTACCGACGTCGCGGCGGCCGCGAATGCCGGCATCGCGGAGCCACAACCCCGCCTACGGATAGTCAGCCACGAAATCCGGCGAATCGGTGTAGCGCATAATCACACCTTCACGCAGTGCCCACGGGCAAATGCTGATCTCTTCCAGGTCCAGCGCGCGCATGGCCCCCTCAGCCACCAGCGCACCCGCCACAATCTGAGGCGCACGGTCCGCACTGACGCCCTCAAGCTCCGCGCGGTCCTCCGCCGTCATACGAGAAATAAACGCAATCAACTGCCGAACACCTGCGCGCGTCAACGTCCGCTTCACCCTTGGGCCAGCCGAACTGGGGGCGGCACCCGTCAGTCGTGCCAATGTCCTAAAGGTTTTCGACGTTCCCACGGCAAGGTCGGGGATTCCGTGGTTCCTAATCGTCGCTGCTGGGTCGGCCAATTCTGCGTCGATGTAATCGCGCAGCGCTTTAATCTTCTTCTTCGACGGCGGGTCTTTATCGAGCCAATCGTGCGTCAACCGGTTCGCACCCAACTGCACAGAGAACGCGTCTTCCGGGTCTTCATCCGGCCCAGCGCTGATCTCCAGGGATCCGCCACCGATGTCCAGGTCAATAATCCGCCCAGCCGACCATCCGTACCACCGCCGGACAGCAAGAAATGTCAAGCGGGCTTCATCCTCGCCGGACAGAATTTTTAGTTCGACGCCGGTCTGGTCTTTCACTTCCGCCAGAACGTCATCGGAGTTGGTGGCGGACCGCACCGCCGACGTAGCGAAGGGGATCATGTCATCGCAGCCGAAAGTTTCCGCCAGGTCAGAGGCCTCTTTGACCCCTTTGACAAGCTTCTGGCGGCCTTTCGAGTTCAACTCACCATGCTTATTAATGTGCTCCATGAGCCGCATGGTGGTTTTCCAGTCGCTCATCGCCGACGGTTGGCCACCCTGACGGGCATCAACCACCACGAGATGAACGGTGTTGCTTCCTACGTCTAGTACACCGAGTCGCACGAAACATAACTGTATCAGTGCTATAAACGAACCAACGTGCGTGGCGGGGCGGAGTTACTCAACCCGCTCGGATATTTAGTCCTTCTCAGGCAAGCCACCAGCCCATAGTGCGGCAGCGATCAATCCCGGCTGCCCGAAAAGACGCAGGAGGCGTTTGCCGTCGGTATCCAGATTGAATCCGCCGTTCTTCTCGGCGTATTGCCCGACATTGCCTGGGAAGATAGCGATGTAGAACGCGGCCAACGCAACTCCAACTTTGCGACGCTCTTTGGGCAAAGCTAAGAGGCCGAGGCCGAGGCCGATTTCTGCCAAACCAGAGCCGACGACGACCGAGTCCTCGGAGAACGGAGCCCAGGACGGGACCTGGTCCTGGAATGTCTTGCGGTTCCACGCGAGGTGCGACACACCCGCGAATGTCATAAATCCACCGAGCGCGAGCCGCGTGATCTTCTGAGAAACTGGCTCTTTTTTAGGCGCATGCCCTGCGTACAATTCTTTTGCGCGAGATAGCCGACGCTGAAGTGATTTTTTAGTCATGGTGACTCCTTCGTTGAGCCGAAGATTCTTGGGCCAATAAACATTTTACCCATCATACGTCCGTCACAACACCGCGACAGATCCGAGAAATCACACGAAATAAAAGAACCAGACCATAAGATAATCATGAAGATAATCATGCTTAATGTCAGAAATATCTATGGGAAAGGTGAGCTTAAGCCGATGGGTGACATGAAGAGACGTAGAAAGTACGTTCCTCTGCTTAGCGTTATCACCGTGGTTGTCCTTTGCCTCCCCGGATGTGACCAGCGAAGTGACGAGACATCTCAAGGCTCGCCATCAGCAGTGTCCTTGTCGGTGGCTTCATCATCAAGCCCCCGCGGCGCATCGAGCACTCATGCAAATATTCAGCCTTCTCTGGACTCCCAAGCAGAGGACGATCACCATACAAATGGCGACGCCACTGATGGTGGCGTCGTCGGCAAGAAGACGCACCATCCAAGTTGAACGGGACGAGCAATTACATCCCCAATCCCAATCAAGTCGGCGGATATTGTGGCACAACCTACGACGGGGATGAGATTACGGCAGCGGCGAAAACATCCTGCGGTTTTGCAGGGACCATATTCACCTCCGCGATGCAGCAGACGTACTCCAAGTGGGCCCCTGACTCGACTGTGACCTCCGTATTGCGCGCTGACTTCACACAAAAGAGCCCAACGACGGGGCAGGAATACACGATCGTCTGCGTTATTGGTAGCGCACAGGACACCCTTTCTTGTAGTGAAAAAATCAACGCGACCGGAAGCGATCGCGGCAGTTTCAAGGTTGATTACCATCGAGGACCTGCTGGAACCTTTGGCGCGCGAGTCAGCAAAGAATAATCCCGACAGGACCGCCTCTGTCACAGCCGATGGTTATACTCGCGGGCGTTGATGAGCGTGGATGAGTCGTTCCTGGATGAGCGGTTTCGGCGATCCCCGTAATATTGCTTATGCGAAGCGCCAGCTAAACGAGCTGTGCCCTGTGATCAGCCAAGAGCATGGATTTCACCTGTATGTTAACAAGAAATCCTGGTCTCGAGCATGAGCTCGAGGCCGTTTTTCATTTCAAGGAAGAGTTTATCTTCAGTCATAAAACCCCAGGAAGAACGCAATTCCTAGGGTCCGAAGCACCGACGCACGCAAGAAGAAGCCGGGACAAGGAAAACTGCGGGGAAGCTACACCTGGAGCCCGACAATGCGGGGGAATACGCGCCCCGAATAAAAGTGCGGGGGTATATGGTCAATTTTCGGCCATTTTTTGGCCATATCCCCCCCGCAGTTTGGCCACCACCCCGCATATACCACCGCAATTTTCCGGCATACGGACACATTTTAGTTCTAAAAGCCGTATTGCGTCTGGGTTCAACCATCGGTAAGTTTCCGCGTTTTAAGTGATCGCCCCATCAGCATCTATGCTGAGTGCGCAATGCCGATTCCTAAACCCACCCATTCCGCAGCGCGCAACCACTCCGTGCGCACCGGCTACCCCGAGGGCACCCTCGCGGACCGTTCCATCCGCGCCGGCGTCGAAGTCCCAGCGGACTTCCCACGCGAATGGTTCTCCTTTCTCAACCCGGACGACGAGGATCACCTCATCACCGTCGATCTCACCTGGCTGCTCTCCGGCTATTCCTGCCGGTTCGGCACCGACGCATGCCCAGGGATTGATTCGTCAATGCCCAATGCCGGCTGCTGTGTCCATGGAGCTTTTCTTGCCGACGAAGACGATCACGACGCCCTCACGGATTGTGTATCCCGCATGCCCGCGAAGTATTGGCAGCTTCGCCCGGAGGGAACGGACGAGTGGCTGAGCACCCGCGATCCGGCGGAGTTGGAGCCCTGGCTGGTGTGGGATGAACTGGATATTGATGACGGCGAACCAGAACCAGCGCTCAAAACGCCGATTGTGGATGGCGCCTGCATTTTCGCAAACCGACCAGGATGGCCGACGGGAACGGGGTGCGCTCTCCACCAGTGGGCCATGGACACTGGTGAACGGCTGGAATACGCCAAGCCCGAGGTGTGCTGGCAACTACCTCTGCACCGCACGGAGGTCTGGGAAACCCGCCCCGACGGCCATGAAATTTTGCATACGACGATTGGCGAATACGAACGCCGCGGGTGGGGCGACGGCGGAGAGGACTTCGACTGGTACTGCAGCGACGCTCCAGGTTGCCACACGCCCATGCCTTTCCTCCACGGGGAATCTCTGTGGCGGACTCACAAAGATGAGTTGACCGAAATGCTCGGCGAGAGTGCTTACGAGGTCATCGCAGAACATTATGAGGCGTTAGAGGAACGGGCTCGGATCGTAATAGAGGCCGAGGGAAAGTCCAACGTCACGCAACATATCGAGGCTGCGCAGAATTCACGTCGCCTTGTGTCGCTGGGAATGCCGATTGTTGCGATGCACCCGGCGACGATCGCCGGCACACACCCGGCTAGCTAAGTGCAGCTAAAAACCGGCGGGAAGCACCACGCTGCTAGACCTCCAGGCCCTTATTCGAATTTGTATCCCAGCCCGCGGACAGTGATCAGGTGGTGCGGGTGTGAGGGGTCATGCTCCACCTTTGACCGCAACCGCTTCACGTGAGCATCCAGCGTTTTCGTGTCCCCCACGTAGTCCAACCCCCACACACGGTCAATCAGCTGGCCACGGGTCAGCACTCGCCCTTCATTCCGCATTAGGTATTCCAGCAGGTCAAATTCCTTCAGGGGCATGCTGATCTCTTTACCGTCCACCCGTACCGAGTGGCGTTCGACGTCCATCCGGACGTTCCCGACCTCAAGAATTTCGTCGTCAAACTGGTCAGGTCCGGAAGTCCCTCGGCCACGTCGAAGCACTGCCCGGATTCTTGCGATGAGTTCGCGGGCTGAATACGGTTTGGTGACGTAATCGTCGGCCCCCAGTTCGAGGCCAACGATTTTGTCCATCTCTGTATCTCGTGCCGTGACCATAATGATGGGGACGGTGGAGCTTTGCCTCAGTTTTTTACAGACTTCGGTGCCGGACATTCCCGGGAGCATGAGGTCGAGCAGAACAATGCTGATCTCGTGCTGGCTGAACTCACGCAGGCCCGTCGGCCCGTCCGGGGCGATGATGACATCGAATCCCTCCTTGCGCAGGAGGAATGCAAGCGGCTCGGATAACGTTTCCTGATCTTCGACAATAAGAACACTAGTCATGCGTCGGGAGCTCCAAAGTGAATGTTGATCCGGTTTCCGGCTTACTCCATAGCTTAATGTCGCCGTCGTGGTTTGCTGCCACATGCTTCACAATCGCGAGGCCCAACCCTGTACCCCCTGTTCGTCGGGACCGCGCCTTGTCGACGCGGAAGAACCTCTCGAAGACGCGTTTTTGGTCTTCGGGGGCGATGCCGATTCCGCGGTCCGTCACCCGAACATCGACGACCTGCCGCCCTTTGTCGGGATCAGAGAGCACTTTCCTAGTGACGGTGACCGGGGTTGCTTCCGGCGAGTAATTGATGGCATTCATGATGAGGTTGCTCACGGCGGTGACCAGGGAGTTCGTGTCTCCTGACACCGCGGCCCCACAGGGAGCGTCGGTGGAGAGCGAAATGTCGTGTGCTTCTGCGGCGAATCGACATCGCTCGACTGCTTCGTCAACCACGTCGTCGATGCTCAGGACCTCGAAATCAGGTAGTGGTTCCGCGCCTTGTAGCTTGGTTAAAGAAATCAGTTCGGTGATCAATTGGCCCAGTCTCTGGGTTTCTTTCATCACTTTTCCGCCGAAATATTCGACAGATTCGGGATCATCTTTCGCCTCAAGCAGCGCTTCCACCATTAATGACACTGCTCCGACTGGCGATTTCAGCTCATGCGACACATTTGCGACGAAATCTCTTCGCGCAGTTTCCATGCGCACATTTTCTGAATCATCAATCGCATAGATAACGATGAAGCGGTTATCGCTGTCGGAAAGTAAGCGAACGGCGGCTTTCACCGAAAAAATCGGGCGCTCGCGGGTCTGCCGGGCGGACCGCTCTGGGCGGATTACAACCTCGCGCGGCTCACCGTCCGCGAAAACTTTCAGCGCTGCCCCCCAAGCCGCCCGGTTGATGTGCGTCTTATCCACAATGCCCAATACCCGGGAGGCATCGTTGGCTAGCACAATGTCTTCATGCTTATCGACGACAACCACCGCGATCGGTGAATTGTCGACGGCCACATTGAGCACGTCGGCGTAGGTCACCAGCTTGCTCGGCGCCTTAGCTTTAGGTTGTCGCGATGGCGAAGCCGGTTTCTGAACACGGGCCGTCGGTTCGCGGCCGGGCGCTTCCCCACCTGCGCGGGGTTTCAGCCGCGGGTGGAGTAGTTGCACACCAGAGAGAACACGGTGCAGTTTGGCCACCGTGAAACCAATGGCTCCCCCGACGAACACACTGACTGCGATGATGATGCCGATTGTCGCGGACACATCATTAAGCGTAGTCGGTCACGCGCGGCGGACTCCCCCATGCCTCACCGTCCCACGCGGATTAGCTGCAACCCCTCCAAGAACCAGGCTGCAATCTGAAGCCGCCGCGTCTTACCTTGCTGTTCTCTTCGGAGATTGCTTTTTCTAGTCTTTTTAGTTCGTTTTGTGCGTAGTAGCCGTGGGGATCGTTTTTCCAGCGCTCGGCGGCTTTCTATCCGCCTTTGCGGCACATCGTTGCCAGGGCTTTGCGTTCAGGAGTGCTAGCCCGCTGCGGTGTCGTGGATAGGCTCGGGCGTGTCTTTGAGTGGGTAACGTAGCCGCGCACACGGCGGGCCATCGTTTGCCGGTCACGCATGGGCGGTCTCTCGCCCATCGGCGCCTCCAGAGTGCCCTGACGGTCGTCCTACTCGGTAGACGACTCCGCCAGCGAAATCACCACATAACACCTTCTACCAGCTAACACCTAGACGAATACGCCTCACCAACACAATCAGTTGGATTCACACAATGTCACACAGCATGGCCTAACTTCACATAATGCATAATGTGACATAATGAAGTCGGAGCTTCACAGCATGCGTGTTGTGAAGAAGTAAATCTCGAGACATCCCACCGGACGATGAGGCCCGAGATTTGCGCTTTCTAGATCAAATACACCGTGGTTTTCGGGGTTATAGGGCCCCTCGGTAGCGTGATCCCGGCCTCTTGAACAGCACTTCGCACTGTTCGCTAAGGCACTTGGAAATCGGCAGTTGCCTCCGCCACCGTGGGCCATTCTCCTGTCTCTGCAATCCACCCGTGTTACTGCACGCTCAAGCGTTTACTTCGAGCCCTGGTTGGCGACGGCGGCAGCTCCGGCGGCAGCAGCCTCCGGATCCAAGTAGGTTCCGCCGGGGTTAACAACGGAGCCGTCCTCGGCGATCTCGTAGACCAGCGGAATGCCGGTGGGGATGTTCAAGCCAGCGATGTCGTCGTCGGAAATGTTGTCCAGGTGTTTGACCAGTGCACGCAGGGAGTTACCGTGAGCGGCGATCAGGACGGTCTGCCCCTTCTGAGCGCGCGGGAGGATTTCTTCCTTGAAGTACGGAACGAAGCGAGCGACGACGTCCTTCAAGCACTCCGTCTTCGGGACCGAGTCAAGGTTGGCGTAACGCGGGTCGTCGGACTGCGAGTACTTTGCGCCGTCCTCGAGCTCTGGCGGGCGGGTGTCGTAGGAACGACGCCATGCCATGAACTTTTCGTTACCGTACTTTTCCTTGGTATCGGCTTTGTTCAGGCCCTGCAGCGCACCGTAGTGACGCTCGTTCAGGCGCCAGTCGCGGATGACCGGGATCCACAGCCGGTCGGCAGCGTTGAGGGCAATATCAGCGGTGCGGATAGCCCGTCGTAACAGGGAGGTGTAGAGCACCTCGGGGTGAAGGCCCTTTTCCTTGATGAGCTCGCCACCGCGCTTGGCTTCTGCCTCGCCCTTTTCAGTGAGATCAACATCGACCCAACCCGTGAACTGGTTGGTGGAATTCCACTGGCTCTGGCCATGACGAAGGAGAATAAGTTTTCCGTTACTCATGCCCTCTATCGTGCCACGAATAGCAACACCTTGCCTAGTGTGCCTGGATTATGCCCAGCGCACGGAGCGGCGGCTACTCCCCGACTACTCCTCAGCAGGCCGGAGGGCCTCGAAGGCTTCCAGGTTTCTGGTTGATTCACCGCGGCTTAACCGCCACGCCCATTCTTTGCGGATGGATTCCTCAAACCCCATCTCAAGCATCCGGTTGAAATCGTTATCCGCCCGGTCCAGCAGCTGCCCCAAAGCACGATCAAGGTCCTGCGGGCTCAGATTCGCCGGTAAATATCCGGCCAGATAAATGTCGTTATTGGCGTCGAGCGTGTAGGCAACTCCGAATGCTTTGTTGTTCTTCTGCAACAGGAACCGGTACACGTCGGCCTGTTTTTCCTCGACGGCACGGCACACGAAGGCTTCGATGCGCAGGTAATTCTGCCCCGGGATCAGCAGCGCAACGGTCTTCAGCCGCCTAGTGCCAGGCAGAATAACGGCCACAAAGTCCTTGCCCTCGGGGGCGTCGAACTCAATGCCGGCGTTGTCGAGGAGTTTGATCAGGTCGTTTTTGGTCATACTCCCCATTGTGGCCTCTATGACGCCCCGGCGCGGTCACTTCCGCAACGAACGCGGGGGCCTTTCCGGATTGCGTCCTCATAGATGTCGCTCAGGTGGCGCGCTGAGCTGGCCCACGAGAACCTGGAGGCGTGGTCGATGGCGTTTTCGCCCATCGCGATTCGGCGGTCGTCGTCATCGCACAGGTATTGCAAGGCTGCGGCCCAGTCGGCGGGATCATGACCGTCGACGAGGATTCCGCTGGTGCCGTCGTCGATAGTGATGGGCAGTCCACCGGCACGAGCTGCGACGACGGGGGTGCCGGATGCTTGGGCTTCGACGGCGACGAGCCCGAACGATTCGTTGTAACTGGGGATGGCGACGATGTCGGCGGCGCGGTAAACGCTGGCGAGGTCCTCTGGCGGGCGGGGTGCGAGGAACCGGACGATGGGGTCGATGCCGAGGTCCCGCGCGAGGTCTTCAAATTCGGTGGGGCGTGCGAGCCCGTTGCCAGATGGTCCGCCGCACATGAGGACGCGTAGTTCCTGGTCGGGGCGCTTTTTCATCATGTTGGCAACGGCCCGCAGGAGGACTTGCGGGCCTTTCAATCGCTGCATGCGCCCGACGAAAGCGATGACCGTGGCATGCAGAGGCACGCCGAGTTCGCGTCGGCTGCGTTCTGTTGCCCGGTCTGATCCGGGTGAGAATTGTGTGACATCGGCACCGGGGAGGACGACGTCGATGTGCTCGGGGTCGGCATCGTAGTGGAAGACCAGGTTGTCTTTGCCCGCTTCGGTATTGACGACGAGCCGATCCGCGTTGTCCACGATTTGTTGTTCACAAATGCGGCGTGATTCGGGTTCGGGGCGGTCGCCTGTAGCCAGCGCGCTGTTCTTCACGAGCGCGAGGGTGTGCGCGGTGTGAACCTGTGGGACTCGCCATAGATCGCGAAGAAGCCACCCCACCTGTCCGCTCATCCAATAGTGTGAGTGGATAAGCGAGTAGGACACTTTTTCACATTGCGCGAATTCGATGATCCCGCTGGTGAACGCGACCATTTGTGTAAGCAGTTCCTCTTTGCTGAGCCCCTCGTAGGGCCCGGCAATGATGTTGATGAGCCGCACATTCGGCGCGAGCTGCACGATTTTCCCCTGGCTGGAGCGTGTGGCGCGGGTGAAAATGTCAACCTCGTAGCCCAGTGCGCCGAGTTCTAATGAGGTGGATCGGATGTAGACGTTCATTCCTCCGGCATCACCAACCCCCGGCTGTTCAATGGGGGAGGTGTGCATCGAAATCACGGCGATCCGGCCGCGAGGTGTAGTGCTCATGCTTTTAAGAGTGGATGAGATCGCCACACCGTGCAAGCGTCGCGTGGGCGCTCCGGCCTGGTGCATGGTGCTCCGGCCTGGTCTGCGAAACTCTCCTACCCGTGATAGTTTTATCTATAAAAACTTTTATGTGAGCATGGTTAAGGTTAGGGTGAAGACTTACCTGAGTGTCCTCACACGAGATATCGATAACAGAAAGCACAGACATGGGAGCAACCGACGACAAAGCCTGGCTACAGTACTACCCCGATTGGACCGGCCACCAGCTGGATTATGAGGGCATGACACTGTCCACCATTTACCGCGACAACCTGGCTAAATTTGGCAACCGACCAGGCATTTCCTTCTTCGGTGCCGAACAATCGTGGAAAGATGTCGACCAAGAAGTACGACGGGCTGCCGCCGGGCTCTACGCGCTCGGGGTGCGTCGGGGTGACCGCGTCGCACTCCTCATGCCCAACTGCCCCCAGCATGTCCACGCTTTCTTCGCTTGCATCATGTTGGGCGCGGTTCCCGTCGAGCACAACCCGCTCTACACCGCCCCAGAGCTGAAAGGCCCCTTCGCGGATCACGATGCCCGCATCGCCATCGCGTGGGACAAGTCGGTGGGAATGGTCGAAACTCTCCGCAGGGACCCACACACCGCTCTTGACACCATCGTCTCGGTGGATATGACGAAGGCCATGCCCTTGCACTATCGCATCGCCCTCCGCATCCCGCTCCCGCCTCTGGCCACCATGCGAAACAAGCTCACAACCTCCGTCGACGGGACTGTGCCATGGGAAACACTGGTGTCCGACGGTTTAGGTGGGGATGGATCCACCATCGAACCCTATGAGGCGGATCCCGACGACCCCGCGCTGATTCTGTACACGTCCGGGACGACGGGGGCACCTAAGGGTGCGGAGCTCCGCCACCGGAACTTGGTGGCCAATGTCGTCCAGGGCAAGGCGTGGGTGCCCGATCTGCGTCCCGGCAAGGAAACGTTCCTCGTCGCGCTGCCGATGTTCCACGCCTACGGCATCACGATGAATATGCTGTTCGGCCCGTTTATTGGTGGCGCCAAGCTCATCTTGCTGCCGACGCCGGACATGAAACTCATCATGTCGATCATGAAAAAGCAAACGCCGACGTGGCTGCCCGGGGTGCCAACCCTGTATGGGCGCATCGCTCAGGAGGCCGCGGAGAAGGGTATCGACATCCACGGGGTGCGCAATTCGTTCTCGGGGGCGTCGTCGCTGCCCGTGTCCACCGTCGAAAAGTGGGAAGCTCTGACCAAGGGGCACCTCATCGAGGGCTACGGGCTGACGGAGACTTCGCCGATCATCGCAGGAAACCCTATGACCGACGATCGACGGCCCGGGTACGTCGGCATTCCGTTCCCCGACACCATCATTCGGATTGCGGACAAAGATAATTTGGACCGCACCATGCCCGACGGGGAAGCCGGAGAGCTGCTGGTCAAAGGCCCACAGGTTTTCTCTGGCTACATCAATGCTCCTGAGGCCAACGCGAGGAGCTTCCATGACGGCTGGTACATCACCGGTGACGTGGGAATCATGGAGCCTGACGGATTCATTCGCTTGGTCGCGCGGACCAAGGAAATCATCATCACCGGCGGGTTTAACGTGTATCCGCAAGAGGTGGAGGACGTTCTGAACCAGCACCCCGACGTGGAGGATTCCACCGTGGTCGGCCTGCCGCGCGAGGATGGGTCCGAAACCGTCGTCGCCGCGATTAGCCTTGAACCCGGCGCGGCCCTGGATCCGGAGGGTCTGAAGGATTACTGCCGGAAATCCCTGGCCCGGTACAAGGTGCCCCGCACGTTCTACCACCTTGATGATCTACCGCGGGACCAGATGGGCAAGATCCGCCGACGCGATGTCCGCGATGACATCATTGAGCGCTCGAAGCGGAGCTAGAACGCCCGGAGCTAGCAGGTTGCGGGGCTAGTGGCCCGCCTAGCGCGGTCGCCGGCCGCAGCTGGCCGGGCCTAAAACCCCACCCACACCGGCTCGGGTTCCAAACTCACGCCGAAAACGTCCCGGACGTGGTCCTGCACGGCGTGGGCGAGCTCGACGATATCCGCGCTGCTCGCTCCACCGCGGTTGGTCAACGCCAGCGTGTGCTTCGTCGACAATGACGCAGGAGCATGCGCGTGAACTTTCCATCCTTTCGTCAGCCCCGACTTATCGATCAACCACGCTGCCGATAGCTTCACACGATCGCCGACGGGGAATGCTGGCATCGATTCCGCGACGTCATCACCACACCGCTGACGGACAGCCTTACGGATAAGAGGCAGGGCGTCCGCGTCGATAATGGGGTTAGTGAAGAACGAGCCCGCTGACCAGGTGTCATGATCGTTCTCGTCGAGAACCATTCCCTTACCGTGACGCAGCTGGAGGACCACCTCACGCACCGCAGCGGCTGGTCGTCGAGCCCCACCTTCCTGGGCTGATTCTTCCGGAGTCACCCCCAAGCGCCGGGCCAACTCACCATAGCGAAGCGGGGCCGACACTCCCCCGGGCGTCAATTGGAACTCCACAGCCGTCACCACGGCGCGCCGAGTGAACTTGATATTCGAGTAGCGGTAGGCCAGGTCGAGGGTGTCGGGAGTGACCCACTCCTGCGCACCGGCCTCGTGCTCATCATCGCCGCAATACGTCAACAGCACGCGCTGCAGCACCGAGGACACCTCAACGCCATACGCACCCACATTCTGCACCGGCGTCGCACCGACCGACCCCGGAATCCCCGACAGGCATTCCAATCCGCCCAAACCCGATGTCACGGTCGCGGCCACGAGAGCATCCCACTCGACGCCACCGAAACAGCTCACTGTGCCCTCGTGAACGTCCATCATCACGGGTGCTAGCTGCGATTCGTCATCATCGGGATCGTCCAAAATAGGCCGGCGAACCATCAAATGAACGGCAATCAGCTCCTCCACCGACGGGCTCTCCGCGACCACCAAGTTCGATCCACCACCGACGACGATCCACGGCACCTGAGCATCAACGACCTCCTTGACCACTGTGGCGACGGCGCCGGGGGTTGTTACCTCAACGACAGCGCGCGGAGTACCGCCGATGCGCAACGTCGTTAAGTCCGCGAATGACTTCCCGCGGACGACGGACACACCAACGGTCGCGTCCAGGCGCTCCAGGAGGTCATCGGTAGAATCCTGCTGCGGACTCGTCGGTAAAGAACTCATCTGCTCAGCCTTAGTGTCGGATTGGTGGGCTGCCGTTCAGCCCCGGTTGACTCGTGACAGTACGGCTCCTCAGTCTACGATCACTATCGACGAGTGGGTAGTACCACATCCACACCACCGCTAACGACGCTTCAAACCTCACTCTCCTGCTGAACCGCACCCCCTATGGACAAACCCTCGACCCCACATGGGAATCGCCGCCATCCCGACGCTGGGACGCGGAATCTGCGCGCCCATAATGTCCGCACACCATCGTGGAGCGGGAACGGGCCCGTCGGCACTGTGACACGGGGAACGACGGGGATTAACCGGCTGCGGCGATGCGATCGCTGGGTTGTTCATAACACGGAGCTGCGCCACACGCTCCTCCATGCGGAGAGGCCCCTGGCCGTGGATGTTGGGTACGGCGCGAGCTGGACAACGACCTGCGAGTGGGCCGCCCGTTTGCGCACTATTCGCCCTACTATCGACGTCACCGGCCTGGAGATCGACCCCGAGCGCGTCCTCCCCGACCGCGATGGGGTTCATTTCGCGCTCGGCGGGTTTGAGCTGGCTGGGCTGCGGCCGCACCTGGTCCGCGCGTTCAATGTGCTGCGGCAATACGATGTCGCGGATGTTCACGCCGCGTGGGACACGATGCAATCGCGACTCGCGCCGGGCGGGCACATCATCGAAGGGACCTGCGACGAACTCGGCCGCCGGTGCTCGTGGATTCTCCTCGACGCCGACGGACCGCGCACGCTGACCCTCGCATGGGACCCTTTCGACGTTGACAAGCCCTCTGAGCTAGCCGAACGTCTGCCTAAAGCTCTGATCCACCGCAATGTTCCGGGCGACCCCGTCCACGATCTGTTGATGACGCTCGACGACGCGTGGAACAGAACAGCACCGTTCGATGTGTACGGCCCCCGCGTCCGGTGGCGGGAAGCGCTGTCCTACCTGCACCGATCTGGATTTCCCGTCGCTCCCCCGAGGCGACGAATCCGCGACAACGTCATCACCGTGCCATGGAAGGTTGTTACGGAAGGGTGAGGTATTGCCCGACGCTAGCCGTCTGCAGTCCTACTCAGCCCAGGCGCTCGAGTTGCATATATGCTGGTAAGAGTCCAGAAACTGGATGGTATCCAAGAGCTGTGACCCACTGGCGGATATCGACGCATTCGTCCCCATCAACGATCTCGCACACGATGTGTAAATCAGGAAAATGGGCGGAGCAGGTCTGGTTCACTGCATCGTTGACCCCTTCAATTAGTGCATCGTGCTCTGGATTTTCTGTATCGTCATCCCTACGCGCGATAGCTACCGTAATGCAGTGCTCGGCAGCAGATCCCGCTACCCGCGAATGCTTGACGCTGTCTCAGCCCGCACTATCTCGACGGGAAAGTCCATCGCTGGAGTAACTCCGAGTTCGTCCAACACATCGCACACATCATGGATCACGTTGCCCAGCGGAGCAGTAGCGTCGACCTCCACGGTGAACAGCGGTCGATCTACCGAGTCACGCATTAATGACACAACATTGGGGTGGACCGCGCGCACGGTTGTTGTCGGGCTGGACGTGTGTGGTTCGCGATCCACAGAAATAGCGTCGAGTTCAGACTTGTCACTCATTCCGGATCGGACGTCGTCCGACAGTCCCCACGTCGCCAATGATTCCCACATCAACGTCGGCGTCGCGTGAGCCCCAAGACAATCAGGATCAGCCAAGGAACACTCGCGCTGTAACTGGTCAATTACCTCAGCCGGCCGGAGATAATCACCCCATTGAATACGACGATCAATGAGAGTCCGACCTGGTGTAAACGGACGAGCCTGAATAACGCCGCTATCCGGATCACGATGCAGGACAACAGACTCACACTCGCGATTGACCTGTGGCTCTGCTCCGAGTGGTGGGGTGACAGCCTCGGTCACACGAAGAGTGACGCCGGACATTGTGAAAGACTGCTCGACAATCGACGGTACTTCCGAAGGTGGTCGCGAACGCCTGGGCTCGGTTTATGAGTCGCTCCAGTACCCGTTCAGTGAAAATCGGATCCTCTGCGTGGACGTGCAGCGTGATGGGAGTAACGGGAGACGCTAATTTGCTATCAGGATGACGAGCAATGCTGTAGGCAAGCCGCCCAAAGGCCATCGGGCTACCAACATGGTTGCCACTACCGGTCTGACGGCTCCCTTCACTCCAACGGTGCACGTAGTCGCGGGTGAGTTCCTGGATAGTGGAACCAGTGAAGTACTCCCGCACAACCAAAGCGAGCAACCCCAGTGGTTCAGCCAGGTTCCAAGCAGGGATGTGTCCTGATAGTGCTGAACCAGCTGCGGTTGTACTGACCTCACGTGCCACCGCCACCGACGCCTCCGGGCTGTAATCACGGGGAGTATCACCGAAATCAACAACAGCGAAAGCGCGGTTCATGAGGGCACCGGCTGTTATACGCAGATCCTGCTGGTAGACGTAGTCCAGCGCCGTTTCGTCGAGAGGTGAACCACCGAGAAGCCACTGAATATGCGTGTATTCCCGTTCGATGGTCTCTAATGTCCGGGCACAACCTCCCGCACTCTCGATCGAAATATGCCGTGCGGAACTCCCCGGCTTCAGTGCCAGTCCGCGCGAGTGTCGGGGAATAGCTAGCCCACCAGTCCAGGCAGCAATTCCCATCCACCGGACATAATCGATAACCTTCATCATCTAAAACCTAGTCTCTGGGGGCACAGTTGAGATTTTGGATGTTTTCCTGCTTCCCAGGCCAGTCCCGCTCATTAATTACGTCAACATCTGTTGTGTTCCGCCAACTCACTGGAGTTGAGGAATCATAACAATGCGCACGTGACGTAACCCGATTTCCACGACCTCCCCTGGCTCGATAGTCTGACTGTTTGATGCGACTGTTATCCACGTACCTATGCCGGTATTCCGGTTCCCCCAAAAAGCGGCTAAATCAACGCGAACATTAGCGCGGTTATTATTACAGTCATTTTTTCTCCAGAAACCATGTGCTGACACGTCACTTCCAGAGGTGTGCGGATTCTCGGCATGCCCATCTGGGCTACAGTTATCGAGAAACGCGTTGATCTCCGCGTGGTTACTCCTCCAAGCTTGCAGAGCTCGTACCCCAACCCTAAAAAACACGGCATGTTTAGTCACCATGTTTGCTCCTTTAGAGGATATATAAGATTATATGCTCTTACTTTATTGAGTTTGCACTTAAGTGGCTGAGAAAATCCTATACGAGACCACCTCCAAATCGGGGTGAATGGTTCCTAAAAACTAGATTCGACAGCCACCGAAAAAATACGGAGCCGAGTTTTAGTTCCTTTCTTCGAAATTCTGGATGGTTTTCATCCAACTACCGATGTCTTGTCATTGGGCTAACCACCCCCGGCTAAGTTGGAGAACGATGCCGTAAACTTCATCGTCGTTAAGGCGACCACCCCTAGGAGAGAATTATGCAGAGGGTGAAGTTCTAGATCCCCCCTAACAGACCGGAACTTACCGCTGGGCCCCAGATAACCCGTTTCTTCGATCATTCGATGGAAGATCATGCCCCAGTTCTTCAGGGATCGTATATCTCACTCGTGTGAGCCTTACTCTCACGAACGAGCCCCCAGAAACCAGCCACTATGCCCCGTAAACGCCCCTTACTCTGTGAATTTGCTGAATAGTTTTCTACAACATTCCTAAATACGGCATTTTCCCTTGCCGAGCCCCCACGATCTCCGGTTTACTTGTCCGCGTGAATCGCTCTAAGTCTTCTTTGGGAAAAATCATGGTGGTCGTCATCGTGCTGGCCATCGTGGTACTCGTGGTCGCCGAATTTGCCGCGCGGGCCTACGTGTCCTCTCACATTAAAAAGGAGCTCTCAGAGCACGCGGATGGCTCGTCGTCCTCCACACAGGTCTCGTTCGGCACGCACCCGGTTCTACCTGCGATAATCACGCGCAAGCTCAGCCATGTGAAGGTGGATATTCCGAATTCACTCGACGTGACCTACCCCGACGGCACCACGTCCGCACCCGACGTCAGCGGGTACCCGCCGTCGACAATCACGATTGATAACCTCAACATGAACTCCCACAAGGCGGGCACGCTCACGCTGGATACCACGCTGTCCACCGATTACATCGAAGCCGCGGCACAGGGTGGCGTGACGCGAAAGAGCAGTTCAAACACCAATTCGCAGAACGCCAGCAGCGAGGCCTACCGCCAAGCTGCCTATTCCCCCGCGGCGCAATCTATTGCCGATCGCGCCATCAAAGTCACGGCCGTCAACCCCAACCCATCCAAAGGCTCCTTCAGCCTCGAGCTATCCGGTGGCCTGGCCGATCTCGAGATCAAGCCCACTATCGACGACGGCGACCTCACTATGAAGGTGACCAACGCGAAGTTGCTCGGTATGTCGCTTCCGCAGTCAGTGGCCGACGTTCTGACGTCGCAAATTGAGGAGGCCGCCAACGTCAGCAATAAGGAGCTAAAGGCGACCCACGTGGAGGTCACCAGCCGGGGTATGCGCGTGACGGAGGAAGGTCACGACGTCGATCTGGAAGCGCTGTCGGATAATGCCAATCAGATTCTGGGGACGCAGAACGATCAGTAGTATTCGCCGTTTTGGATGCTCTTGAGCTGCGGGTGTACGTCGAACCAGTACACGCCGATGGCCACGATGCCGAAGAGCCAGATGAAGCTCCTGGTGAACAGTACGAGAAGCGTCGATACCACTAGGATTCCGAACCACTGCCACTTAGGGCGCCGATCCCCGGCTTCGAACGCGTCAGAGCGGGTGGATGCCACAACGATGGCGCCCACGACACCCACGACCGTGATGGCTAATTTCATGGCCACCATGACCCAGCCGAGGACCATGAAAATTGTCATCATGACATGCATCGCGGACTCTCCCACTACGTAGTTTTCAAGGGTGGCGGATTCACTGCCAGACTACAGGCTCAGCACCAGCTGCGAGAGCGTGTAAATCAGCAGCCCGGCCAAGGATCCCACAATGGTGCCATTAAAGCGAATGTATTGCAGGTCCTTCCCCACCATGAGCTCGATCTTGTCGCTGGCTTCGTCAGCATCCCAACGCTCCACAGTTTCGGAAATAATGCTGGTCACTTCGCCGGAGAAGTTTTGCGCGATATACCGCGCGGTTCCCGTGACGCGCTCGCCCCATCGCGCGCGGAGTTCCGGATCCGTCAACAGCCGGTTGGCATACAGTGAGACTTCCTCGGCGATTCTGCGTCGCACATGTGTTTGCGGATCCGACGCCATGCGAACGATTTGTTCTTTCATATTGCGCCACACGGTCGCAGGCACAGCTTGCACGGGTGCGGAGGACAGCATATCGTGTTTAAATTCCTCGACCCTGTTGATCATCTCCGGATCATGCTGCAGGTCCGAAGCCCATTGATTGACTACCCGACGCAGCGCCTGGCGGGCCTCATGGTCCGGCTCCGTCTTCACCTTGTACGCAAAATCGACGACCTCCCGGTACACGCGCTCGCCCACAAGGTCGTTGATGAACCCTGGTGCCCACGACGGCGCCCGCTGGTTGAGCAACCGCGTAATGAGTTCCTCGGAATCACGCGCGCGGTCATATGCCCAGGAAATAATCGTGTCGACGACGGGCTCGGCCTTCCCCTCTGCAATGAATTGCTCCATGAGCGCACCCGCGGGAGGCCCCCAATCCGGCTCCGCAATGCGGTCGATCACCATCGTGCGGATCATCTCCGCGGCTTCGTCATCGTCGATGCCCTCAACGATAGCGATCGTCGCGTTACCAACCTCTTCGGACACGCGCGCCGCATTGGCCGGTTCCGACGCCCACTGCCCCACTCTGGCGGGAATGTCGGCCTTCTGGACCTTGTCGGTAATGAGCTCGGCATTGAGGAAGTTGTCCCTCACGAACCCCGATAATGCCTCGCCGACCTGGTCTTTTTTGCGTCGAATGATCGCCGTGTGAGGAATAGGCAAGTGCATGGGCCGCCGGAACAGCGCCGTCACGGCGAACCAGTCCGCGAGCGCACCGACCATGCCCGCTTCGGAGGCGGCGCGCACATAACCGATCCAGGCGGCGTCGGAATCCTGCTCCAACCACCGGCACACGAGATAGATCACCGTTGCGAGAACCAACAGCCCTGTGGCGATGGCTTTGTATTTTTTCAATTCTCGACGACGGCCTGCCTCATCGCTGACCGGCGGAAGGGTTTCCATCGACGGCGAGGTGGATGAAGGTGACGACGACCCTGCCGGGGCTGACGGCGAGGGTGACGGCGCAGTGCCACGTGGAGCGGGCGCCTGAGAGGCGACCTGGCCGCGGTGGTTAACGGCTACAGGAGCTTCCGCGGCTGCGTGCTCTCCGCGCCGGGATGCGTCGTGCCTGGCTACAGCTGCGTCGGAGGACGTGCGACGTGGCAGGTTGTCTCCAGAAGAGGCACGGGTAGGTGAATCGTTATCAGGGGAATTGTCCGCGGGAAGGGCATGACGGGGTCCAGAATCAGTCACGGTTCTATTGTGCCAGGGCGGTAGGACACGACACGCATGCGCTAACACGTGGTGCACACGCCTCGTGTTCGTACTTGCGTCTTGCTGGATCCCCCGACCCTGCAGACATAAAACAACGCCACCCCATGTACACGGGGTGGCGTTGCTGGAGGTGCTCAGGATCTGATTTCACCTAAGCGCGATATTGATGACCTTCACGCATGCACAATTCATGCAGGGGCCGTGCTGAACAGCGCTAAACCGCTCGGAACAAGCACAGCCACACACATCGCGGCGTCTTTTAGTGAAGGCGTCCGGTGCGCTTCTTGTACTCACGATAGGGGGCACGGCCAGCGTGAATGAGGCCGAAGCCGAGTGCGAGGCACAGGATACCGCTAATAAGCCCGCCGATCAGCATGTATGTGGACCAACCTTGCCCACCAAAAATCTCGGTGGCGAGGCCGAAAATGAAGATGCCGAAGAAGGCGAGTGAGGAGAGGACAAATCCCATCCCCGACCATGTCTTGCTACTGTGCAGGGATGAATGCGGTGATGCGAGGGATACGGGGACATAGCCCTCTATGTAGTGCGGTTCGCCTTCAAATTGAACCTCAGACGAAGACATAACTTTACCTTTCACGACCTGAATCAGGGTGGGTCATAGAGTGTGACCCTTAGTGTAGTGGCTTGTGGGTAAAAGACTACCCATAAGCCAACGTGGGGTCACCCCTGAACTGCCACCCTGCGGTGTCTGCGCAGGCCAACAGAACGTGGGAGTGACAGGTGTGTGACCTATTTGTCCTTGTTCCGCAGCGCGGAGCGGGTGCGCTCCTTCGTCACGGCTGCCACAGCGGTCAATGGGATTCCTGCTGGGCAGACGTCGGCACATTCACCGAACAACGAGCATGGGCCGAAGGTGGTTTCCAGGTTGTCCACCATCTTGCGGGCACGCTTACCGCGCTCTTGCTTACCCAGCGGCATGAGCTTCAAGTGCTCCAACTTCGCGCCGGTGAAAAGGTGCGCTGCACCGTTCGGGCAGGCCGCGACGCAAGCGCCACAGCCGATACATGCCGCGAAGTCAAGGGCTTTCTCGGCATCCGCGTGGTTCATGGGCAGGAAGTCCGCATCGGGGGCGGTACCAGCCATGACGGAGATAAATCCGCCTTGTTCCAGCACGCGATCCAGTGCGGAGCGGTCCACGATCATGTCTTTGATCACGGGGTATGCCGCAGAGCGCAGAGGCTCGATCTTGATGCTGTCACCATCTTTGAAGTTGAACAGGCGCTGCTGGCAGGCCGGCTTGTTCTTGTCCGGACCGTGCGGGCGGCCGTTGATGGTCAAGCCGCAGGTGCCGCAAATACCTTCACGGCAGTCAGAGGCGAAAGCGAAAGGCTCTTTGCCTTGCTCAATGTAGCCTTCGTTGACGTGGTCCAGCAGCTCGAGGATGGACATTTGCTCGACGGCGTCATCGACATCGACAGACTCGAAGTGTCCTTCGGATTCCGGGCCCGCCTGACGCCAGATCTCTAGATGCAGTTTCATTACTTGTAGTTCCTTGTCATCAGAGGGATGCGGTCGAAGTACAGGGGCTCGGCGTGGCGGATGAACTTGCCATCGCCGTTGTGTTCCCACGCAGAGACGAAGCACCACTTGGAGTCATCGCGCTCTGCCTCACCGTCTTCAGAGAGGTGGTCGTCGCGATAGTGGGCACCACAGGATTCGTCGCGGTCCATGGCGTCAACGCACATGAGCTCGGCGAGGTCCATGTAGTCAGCAACACGGTTGGCGTATTCCAACACCTGGTTGAGGTTATCGACGTCACCCGGGATGTGCAGGTTCTGCCAGAACTCGTCGCGCAATTCGCGAATGTCCTTGATGCCCTTTTCCAGATTTTCGACGTTTCGGGACACACCGCAGGAGAAGTACAGGATGTCTCCCAGCTTGCGGTGGAAGTATTCCGGCCCGTGCGGGTCCTTCGCCTGGATGTTCATCAACTTCTCGATGCGCTTCTTGGAGCGTTCCAGGGCTTCCTGAGCGGCCGGCGAATCAGCCGGGAGCACCTTCGTGCCCAGCAGCGGTGCCAGGTAGTTCGGAATCGTGAACGGCAAGGTGAACCAACCGTCGATCGACGCCGACAGCAGCGAGTTTGCACCCAAGCGGTTCGCGCCGTGGTACATCCAGGATGCCTCACCGGCGGCGAAAAGGCCGGGGATGTTCGTCATGTCGTTGAAGTCGGTCCACAGGCCACCCATCACGTAGTGGCAGGTCGGAGCGATACGCATTGGTGTCTCGTATGCGGATTCACCAATCGTCTCTTCATACATCTGGATCAAGTTGCCGTAACGCTCCTTGATCACGTCCTTACCCAGACGCTGAATGGCGTCGCGCAGATCCAAGTACACGGAGTTGTGCAATGGTCCGACGCCGTATCCGCCGTTGATCTGCTGCGAGTTCGCACGGGAGGCGATATCGCGGGGGACGAGGTTACCGAATGCCGGGTAGCGACGCTCCAGGAAGTAGTCGCGCTCGTCTTCCGGGATGTCATTGGGGTCGCGGTCGTCGGCCTTCTTCTTCGGCGTCCAGACGCGTGCATCGTTACGCAGCGATTCCGACATCAGAATCGTCTTGGACTGCCAGTCCGAGTTCACGGGGATACCGGTCGGGTGGAACTGCACGAATGACGGCGATGCCATGTAGGCGCCTTGGTCGTAGGCACGCATAATGGCCGACGCGTTGGAGTTCTTCGCCAACGTGGACATGTAGTAGACGTTGCCGTAGCCGCCGGTTCCCAGGATCACGGCGTGGCCGGTGTGGGCGGTCAGCTCGCCCGTAATGAGGTTACGGGTGACGATGCCCTGGCATCGACCGCCGTCGATAATGAGATCCATCATCTCGTTGTGGGTGAAGATCTCTACCGAGCCGGCACCAATCTGGCGCTGCAAAGCGGAGGTCGTCGCCAGCTGTAGCTGCTGGCCTGTCTGCCCGCGGGTGTAATAGGTACGAGAAACCTGGACACCACCGAATGAACGGGTAGCTAGCGTTCCGCCGTACTCGCGGGAGAACGGTGCACCCACGGCATTCATGTGGTCAATGACCCGAGGGGATTCTTCTGCCAGACGCCAGCAGTCGTTCTCGCGGCAGCGGTAGTCGCCACCCTTTACCGTGTCTTTGGTGTGGTTGTAGGTGGAGTCATTGTCCAGCTTCTTCGAGCGAGACGAGTTCACACCACCCTGCGCGGCAATAGAGTGAGCACGGCGAGGAGCGTCGTGGTAAGTGAATACCTTGACGTCATAGCCCAGCTCGCCCAGCGCTGCGGCGGCAGCTCCGCCGGCCAAACCGGTACCGACGACGAGGACCGTGAATTTCTTGCGGTTCAGGGGGGAGACCAGCTTGAAGTGTTGCTTAGCGTAATCCCACTCATCGGCCTGCGAGAGCCCCGCCATGTGGGGAGCGTTGTCCTTTAATTTGGAGCCCAGGGTCACTCCGGGGACGCAGGAATCAGGCGCGGTGAAATTCTCAACAGCGGTGTCGTAGTCGAAGTCCGGCCCCTGATTGTGGGGGTTCTGAATAACTGCACTCATGTTTGTAACCTCCGCCTACAGTGATACCGCGCCGGTCAGAACAGCGAGGGGAATAGAAATGTTGCCAATCATGATGATGGCCGGAACTATGTAAGCGACAAATAGCATGACTTGACGCCACCGGTGTCCGGTAATTCCAAGATCAGAGATAGCCGTCCAAATGCCATGCGACAGGTGGATGAACAAAATCACCATGGCAAGGATGTAGAAAATCGCAACCCCAGGACGATCAAAGCTGTGAATGAGGTTGGCATAGGCATGCGCATTACCGGTGGTGTTCTCCTCAAATTCACTCGATCCGATAGGCCGCACCCCCAGCGTCAAATCCAAAATGTGGAAGATAATGAACAGCAGTAGGACCAGGCCCGTCACAACCATGGACCGTGCTGCGAAGGTGTTCATCCCCGAAACTAGCCCCGTCCGGCGGAATTTCCCGCGGGACTGCCGTGCACGTCCATGTAAGGCAATGCCGCAATAAACGTGCAAAACTAAGCAGGCGAGTAAGACAATGCGGGCAATCCACAGAACGCCCTCACGCGGGAACAAGGGTTCAAGCATCGTACGCAGGAATTCTGCGTAGTCATTGTAGTGGTCCGCCCCCATGTAGATCTTTAAGTTACCGATCATATGAACGAGCACGAACAACCCGAAAATTAGGCCCGTGATCGCCATCGTCATTTTCATAGCCCACGACGGGAATGCCGGCTTGTCGCGAAGCGGATCCGTCGTTATTTTACCGTGAACAATGGCGTCACGGTTCGCGTTTTTTACAGTCATGGCACCTCCAGTGTCAGCCTTACTGTACGACGACGAGGGAGGTGCACTCCACTTACACCGCTACGGCGTGATGTACATCACTAGTGGTCAAGACGGGTTTTTCGCAACTACATCTTTGCGTAATTCATTACCCCCACTGACCATTGAGATAATAAGGTTGATTTTTTTAGCCATGACCTGCAATGTTAATGCTGTTTTCTTCGTGCGAAGTAGCCCGTTAGCGTAGCCTCAACAGACCTATTAAGGTAGAAACACGGACATTTCCTGACAGCTCACTGCCCCCGGTTGGGGGCTGGCAGTTCTAGTCCGGCATTAGCCCGGTACTAGTCATCGTCGAGGTTGCGTTCACCAGGCAAAGCGATGGTCATTGGCTCATGAGTCACAATAACTTCACGGCCACCGACCTCAATGGGCCCGACATCGTGAAGCCCCTCTTCAACGACAAGTTCAACAGAGTGACGTCGGATAGCGACACGAATGCGACAACCATGAAGGGTGATCCGATAAATGAGCTCTTCCCACTCGTCAGGCAGTCGCGGGTTGATGCTGTACCGCCCCTCATAATCACGGAAGCCACCGAAGCCGTACACGAGGGCGGACCACACACCGCCGGTGGACGCAATGTGCACGCCGTCTTTCGTGTTCCCGTGCAAGTTACCCAGGTCCACGAACAGGCCACGGAGGAAGAAATCCATCGCCTTGTCTTTTAGGTCCAGCTCCGCTGCGACGATGGACTGGACAACGGCGGACAGGGTCGAATCGCCCGTGGTTAACTCGTCGTAGTAGTTGTAGTCGGCCAGCTTCTCTTCCCGGGTAAAACGGTTACCACGCAAGAACAGCGCCAACACGACGTCGGCCTGCTTGATGATCTGGTAGCGGTAGATGGTGAGCGGGTGATAGTGCAGCAACAGCGGACGCTTCGGGCCTACCGCGGGATCGTCGAGGTTCCAGCGCTCGCGCTCCAAGAACTGGTCATCCTGCGGGTGGATCCCCAATTTCGGGTCCAGCAGGATATGCATGTGCTCGGCTGCTTTATCCCACAGCTCTATTTCTTCCTCATCCAGGCCGTACTGTTTCGCCAGGTCAGCGTAGTCATTGGGCCGGTCGGCCTTCATTTGGCGAACAACATCCGCAGCCACGCGCAAGTTATATTCCGCCATGACATTGGTGTAGAGGTTGTTGTTCACCACGGTGGTGTACTCGTCAGGCCCCGTGACGGAGTGAATATTGAATTCGCCATCGCGGTCGAAGAAACCCAAAGACATCCAAAACCGCGCCGTACCCACCAAAATGTGGATGCCTTCGCGCAACAGAAAATCCGTATCTCCCGATGCGTACACGTACTTCATGAGGGCGTACGCGATATCCGCATCGATGTGGTACTGGGCGGTTCCTGCCGCGTAATACGCACTTGATTCCAGGCCGTTAATGGTGCGCCACGGGAACAAGGCTCCGTCGTGGGAGAGTTCTCGGGTACGCTCCTGAGCAGCGGGAAGCATGAGGAAACGGAACCGCATCGCGTTCCTGGCAAAGGACGGGTTCGTGTAGCTCAGGAACGGCATGACATATATTTCCGTATCCCAGAAATAATGCCCACCGTAGCCGGATCCCGTCATTCCTTTCGCGGGGATACCATGCCCATCGGCCCGCGCCGAAGCCTGTACCAGCTGGAACAGGTTCCACCGAACGGCCTGCTGAATAGCCGGCTGGCCGGTGATTTCCACGTCGGATCGTTCCCAGAACGCATTGAGCCATTCCCTCTGGTTCTGCTGCAAGGCCGGGAATCCCACCTGCACCGCGCGGTTAATCGTGCGCGCACAGCGGAAGGCCAATTCTTCAGCCGCCACATGGCGGGAGGAATGGTAGGACACGAACTTTTCCAGCCGTATCGTCATTCCTTGTTTGCCATTGAGGTGGTGAACGACGCGGGCGTTATCGTCCCGCACGCGCGCATCCACTTCCACGCCCGCTTCTTCACGAGTGTTTAGTGATTCCGCACCCGGCATGTCCACTGTCAATTCGTGGTCCATGCTGCAGGTCACGGTCATGCCGGACTCAGCACACCGGTATCCCAAGGTGGCGCGCTCTGGCGCAGGGTGAGCCCGGAACGTCGGGATCAGAACGCGTTCTTCAATGGTTTCACCCTGGCGTGGGTCTTTTTCCGCGGCGCTGTTCGTGCTGTTCCCATTGCCACCACCGTGGTATTCGTCCTCGCCGTCCTGACGGTTCAGGATTTGCGACGAAATAACGACGGCCGCGTCGGCGTCGAGAAGCTCAACCTCCAAGCTCATGATGGCCAGGTGTTTCTCCTGGAAGGAGATCATTCGCTCGGAGGTCACCCGCACGCGTTTGCCTGACGGGGTGCGCCAGATGAGGTTGCGGCGCAGGATGCCCTCGCGGAAGTCCAGGACGCGCTCGTAGTCTTCGAGGTCGGCGCTGCCCAAGCGGAGGGGTTCGTCGTCAATATATAGGCGCATCGGCTTGGCGTCGGGTGCCGAGACCAAGGTCTGCCCCTTGCGGGCTAAGCCGTAGGCGTCCTCCGCGTGGCGGATGTTCCATGTTTCGTGGAGGCCGTTGATGTAGGTGCCGTGGTAGGCGGAGTCGCGCCCCTCGGAGGGGTTCGCGCGCATCCCCATGTATCCGTTAGAGAGGGCAAAGATGGATTCCGATACCCCCAGGTCCATGCGGTTAGGGACGCGCTCAATGAGTCGCCACGGGTCAACAGGATTGTTTTCGCGGTCGATGGTGGACTCAGGGTCAACCCCGTGGTGGTGTCCGTCGGCGCGGGCCAGTAATCCGTCCTGGCGGCCGTCATCAATCGAGCCCTTTTGATCCTTATGTCCATGGCGACGGGCAGCAAGAAAAGCTTCCGACGTCGCTTGCGATGCTTTCGGGCTCATTCACTCTCCTAGGGGTCCTTGTGGTGACGTTAACGGCATGAGCTGCTGCAGTCACAGCCTATCGACCAGGCTACCGATCCGTAGGTTGTGGGTTAGCTGGCAGGGGGCCTTTTTTACACCAGCTCGCCGAGGTCGTCAACGACGGCATCGGCCCCGGCCTTCAGCAACGCGTCTTTCCCTGCACCACGATTGACGCCGAGGACGTACCCAAATTCACCGGCACGCCCCGCGGCCACACCGCTGGTGGCGTCCTCAACGACGACGGCGTCGGCAGGGGTGAGGCCAAACAATTCGGCGCCATAAACATAGGTATCGGGCGCCGGCTTACCCTTGAGCTTTTTCTCTTCGGCGATGGTCCCGTCGACAACGTGAGGGAAATAATCAGTGAGCCCCGCTGATTCTAGGACCCTCGTCGTGTTCTTTGACGACGACACCACACCCATCTGCACGGCATCCGACGCGTGGGACTCATTGTGGTCCTTCATCGCGTGGAGCAGCTGCAAAGAACCAGAGTACGGGTCCATTCCACGTTTAAGGAGGTCGAGGAAGTCGCGGTTTTTACGTAGGCCTAGCCCGGTAATGGTGTTATCAGTGGGATCATCGGCTCCGTCCAAGCCTGCGTCAGCACGGTTATAAGGAAGAGTGATGCCCCGTGATTCTAGGAGTGATTGAATGGCTTCGTCCCGACGGCGTCCGTCGAGGTAGTCAAAGTAATCCTGGTCGGTATAGGCACGCTCGCCACGCTCTGCCAGGAACGCCTGGAACATCGTCGCCCACGCCTGCTGGTGGAGCGTCGCCGTGGGCGTGAGAACCCCATCAAGGTCGAAAAGCACGACCTTGAATTTCAGAAGATCCTGAAGCGTTGGTGTATCTGCTGACTGCGTCACCACAAGTTGCCTTTCTGCTCGGCCTTCACCGTCCACGTATGAGGTTACCCATCACCTGTGACAGACGCAGCAGTTACAGCACCAACGCAACAGCATTCTATGGGGCGGAACCCTATGCAATCCCTTCGCGCTCTTTGAATTCGCGACGACGGCGATGCAAGATCGGCTCAGTGTATCCGGACGGCGAGGTCGTCCCGTCCACAATCAGGTCTTTCGCAGCCTGCCACCCGATCGATGTATCAAAGTCGGCCGACATGGGGCGGTATGCCGGGTCCCCTTCATTTTGCTTATCGACAACTTTCGCCATCCGCTTCAGCGCCTCGATCACGTAGTCCTCGGTGATGATGCCGTGGCGCAGCCAGTTGGCCAACAGCTGCGAGGAAATACGCAGCGTCGCGCGGTCCTCCATGAGGTCAACATTGTGGATGTCCGGAATCTTAGAGCAACCCACGCCCTGCTCCACCCACCGGATGACGTAACCGAGAATGGATTGACAGTTGTTATCTACCTCTTCCTTAATGTCCTCATCACTCCATTGTCCGTCCGGCGATACGGAGACGGTCAGGCGGTCGCGGTAGTTATCACGGCGCCCAGCAGCGCGGAGTTTTTCGTCGACGGTGAATACGTCTACCTGGTGATAATGCGTGGCATGCAGCGTCGCTGCGGTCGGCGACGGAACCCACGCGATGGTGGCACCTTGTTCCGGCTGGCTGATCTTCTCCGCCAGCATGTCGGCCATGAGCTCGGTCTTCGCCCACATGCCCTTACCGATCTGCGCCTTTCCGGGCAGTCCGTGGGCAATACCAGCGTCGACATTGTTGTCCTCATAGCCCTGCATCCAGGGGGCGGATTTCATTTCGCCCTTGCGGATCATGGGGCCGGCCTCCATGGAGGTGTGGATTTCGTCGCCGGTGCGGTCCAGGAAGCCCGTGTTAATGAACGCGAGCCGCTTAGACACGGCCTTGATACATGCGTCGAGGTTCAGCGTGGTCCGGCGCTCTTCATCCATCACTCCGACCTTGATGGTGTTTTCCGGGAGGCCCAGGAGCTTCTCGGTGGCACCCAGCAGGTCGTTGGTGAATTCCACTTCCTCCGGCCCGTGCTGCTTGGGTTTCACGATGTAGATAGATCCATTGCTGGAGTTGTACATGGGGTTGTTCTTGTCAATCCCCGGGATCCCGCACACGGCAGTCATGACCGTGTCCATGATCCCTTCGAACACCTCGGACCCGTCTTCCAGCAGGATCGCCGGGTTGGTCATGAGGTGGCCCACATTGCGGGTAAACATCAAGGTGCGGCCATGCGCGGTGAAGGATTCGCCATCGGGACTGGTGTATTCGCGGTCGGGGTTGAGCCGACGGGTGAAGGTCTTGTCCCCCTTGGTCACCTCTTCTTCCAGTTCACCGGTGTTGAGCTGGAACCAGTTGCTGTACCCCAGGGTCTTATCGGTGGCATCGACGGCCGCGACGGAATCCTCAAAGTCAATCAACGTGCTGACGGCGGCGTCGAGAATAATGTCCTTGACCCCGGCCTTGTCGGTGGACCCGATGGGGGATTCGGGGTCGATCAAAATGTCGATGTACAGCCCGTTGTGCCGCAACAAAATCGACGTGGGGTTGGACTTGTCCCCGGCGTATCCGGCGTAGACGTCCGGTTCGCGCAGCTCATGCTTCTCGTCGTTGACATAGCCGACGAAGGAGCCGTCGGAAATGTCGTATCGGGTGACATCGTGGTGGGATGCGTCGACCAGGGGAACTGCCTTGTCGAGGAAGTCACGCGACCATGCGATGACCTTATCGCCGCGGACCTTGTTGTAGCCGCCGTTGCCTTTTTCTGCTCCGCCGTCTTCGGGGATTGCGTCGGTGCCGTAGAGAGCGTCATATAACGAACCCCACCGCGCGTTCGCAGCGTTCAGCGCGAAGCGGGCGTTTAGCACGGGAACCACCAGCTGAGGGCCACTGGTTTCCGAGATTTCGGGGTCGATATTGACGGGGTCGATCTGGAAATCATCGTCATTGTCCACCACGTAGCCGATCTCGTGGAGGAAGGCGTCGTAATCGTCGATGTTTTGCTCGCCGGGGTGCTCGGTGTACCACTCATTGAGCTTGGTTTGCAGTTCCTCGCGGCGCGCTAAGAGTTCCTTATTGCGAGGCGTATAGGTTTTCACGATGTCCGCGAAGCCGGACCAGAAAGCGTCGGGGTCCTGGCCGATGCGGGGAAGAACCGAGCCGGTAATGAAGTCATAAAGAGTGGTGGCCACTTGGAGGCCAGCGACTTTGGTGCGGGGTGTGGTGTCGGACGTGGCGGTTGTCATAGCTTCTCCTTCGGAACATTCGGAACGACAACTGTTCTCGGTGGTGTTGCTAACACTGGTGTGGCTAACCCTAAGGGAGTTCGGTGTGCGGCGAAACACCTTTTAGCTAATCGGTGCCAGATATCCCGTCAGCTCCCCCCGCTCTTTTTTGCTGTGATCCACAAAACACTATGGAGTGACACAAACCACAGCACCCAGTTATCTAGATCATATTTTGCATTAATGCAGCTCATTGCCGGTTGTCGATTGTGCGACCGGAAACATACGGTGACGTAAGTTTGCAAACTTTGCAAAATCCCCCACTACCCCCGCACAAAGATACGATCCGAAAAGTCATTGACGTGCGTTTCCTCATCGAGAAAGGTTATAACCACGCCAACGAGGCCACCATGGCCACCGGCTATACAGACATTCACCAAAATCGCAATGTCCGGTTTTCTACGGATTTAGCCCGATATGTGGGTGTCAATGTCTCCAGAACTTAGACCTCATAGGAGTGAGCACAATGTCTACGGTTGGACAGGCCCGTACCGCTGAAGAAATCAAGAAGGATTGGGAAACCAACCCTCGCTGGAAGGGGATCACCCGCAACTACACGGCGGAGGATGTCGAAGCGCTCCAGGGCACCGTCGTCGAGGAAAACACCCTCGCCCGGCGCGGCGCCGAAATCCTTTTTGACGCCATCCACGAAGAGGGCGACGGCTACATCAACGCCCTCGGCGCTCTCACCGGTAACCAGGCTGTCCAGCAGGTTCGCGCTGGGCTGAAGGCCGTGTACCTGTCCGGTTGGCAGGTTGCGGGCGACGCCAACTTGGCTGCTCAGACCTACCCCGACCAGTCCCTGTACCCCGCTAACTCTGTTCCGCAGATCGTGCGCCGCATCAACAATGCACTTCTTCGTGCCGACGAGGTGGCGCGCATCGAGGGCGACACCGCCGTCGATAACTGGCTGGTCCCCATCGTTGCCGACGCCGAGGCCGGCTTCGGTGGCGCCCTGAACGTCTTCGAGCTGCAAAAGGCCATGATTCAGTCCGGTGCTGCCGGTACCCACTGGGAGGACCAGCTGGCCTCAGAGAAGAAGTGCGGTCACCTGGGCGGCAAGGTGCTGATCCCCACGCAGCAGCACATCCGCACGCTGTCGTCGGCGCGGCTGGCGGCGGACGTTCTGAACACGCCGACCGTGATCGTTGCCCGCACCGACGCCGAGGCCGCGACACTAATTACCTCGGACGTCGACGAGCGCGACCAGAAGTTCATCACGGGCGACCGTACTGCGGAGGGGTACTACCACGTTCAGAACGGGATCGAGCCGTGTATTGCGCGCGCCAAGTCCTACGCCCCCTACGCGGACCTCATCTGGATGGAGACCGGCACGCCTGATCTGGAGCTGGCCAAGAAGTTCGCCGACGGTGTGCACGAGGAGTTCCCCGACCAGCTGCTGGCGTACAACTGCTCGCCGTCGTTCAACTGGTCCTCGCACCTGGAGAAGGACGAGATCGCGAAGTTCCAGAACGAGCTGGGCAAGATGGGCTTCAAGTTCCAGTTCATCACCTTGGCTGGTTTCCACTCGCTGAACTACTCGATGTTTGACCTGGCCTACGGTTACGCACGCGAGCAGATGACGGCCTTCGTGGACTTGCAGAACCGCGAGTTCGAGGCTGCCAAGGAGCGCGGATTCACCGCCGTCAAGCACCAGCGCGAGGTCGGTGCCGGCTACTTCGACCGCGTTGCCACCACGGTGGACCCGAACTCCTCCACCGTTGCACTGAAGGGCTCCACGGAGGAAGGCCAGTTCCACTAGGCCAGTCCGCCCGGCCCCGCGCTAGGCACGCGGGTGCGCGCAGGCCGCGTCGACAAATCTGCGCAAAACCCCTTTATCGCTCGCGGCGACGCTCTATTGTTGTCGCATGACCACTGGAGCTGAGAAGGAGGGGCCGTCCTCGCGAGTATTCGTCGGGACGCGGCTCAAGCAGCTCCGCAAAGAACGGGAGTTAAGCCAAGCAACCCTTGCGCATACTCTCGGGCTCTCTGCCAGTTACGTCAACCAAATTGAAAATGACAGTCGCCCGCTGACCTCGTCGGTTCTCCGGAAAATCACCCATGGTTTCGGAATCGACGAGGCTTTCTTTTCGCGCGAAGACGATTCCCGCCTGGTCGCCGAGGTTCACGACGTCACTCTGGACCGCGAGGTGTGCCCCACCAGCATTGATGTGCACGAGGTGGCGGATCTCGTGCACACTCACCCGGAGCTTGCCCGCGCGTTGGTGGATATTCACCGCCGCTATCGCAATGTGTCAGACCAGTTGTCGCTGGTCACGGAGGAGCGGAATCGGTCGGATGTGGAGGATTCGTCAACGGGGCCCGACGCGCTCACGATGCCTCACGAAGAGGTTCGTGATTTCTTCTATGCGCGCCAAAACTACATTGATTCGCTTGATGTTGCGGCCGAGGGGCTTGCCGGGACACTGGGCCTGGGCGTACCCAATATCAACCACGTCGAAGACTGCGTCGCCACGCGGCTGACCTCGAAATATGGGGTCGAGGTTCGCTATATTTCACACCTGGATAGCGGCGGGAATGGGCACCCGGATACCGCCGAGCACATGGTACAGCACCGCTTTTCCCCCGACACCGGCGTGCTCACCATCGACGCGCATCTCACGTCGGGGCAGAAGGCTTTCCGGATGGCTACGGAGCTTGCCTATTTAGAGGTAGGCGATCAGCTTCATTCTCTTGTCGACGAGGACCCGCGGTTTACGTCCGACGAATCCCGACAACTCGCGGTGCGGGGCGCGGCGACGTACTACGCGGCGGCTTTGGTGCTGCCGTACACGAATTTCCATGCTCAGGCTGAGCGCGCCGGCTATGACATCGAGTACCTGTCGACGGCCTACGGCATGGGGTATGAGACCATTTGCCACCGCTTATCTACCCTGCAACGCCCGAAGCTGCGGGGAATACCGTGGACCTTTGTTCGCGTGGACCGCGCCGGGAATGTGTCGAAGCGGCAATCGGCGACGGGCTTTCATTTCACACATTCGGGCGGTACCTGCCCGTTGTGGAATGTGTACGAAACGTTCTCCTACCCGGGGAAAGTGATGCGCCAGCTAGCGCAGATGCCGGATGGGCGGACGTATATGTGGGTGGCGAGGACGGTGAAACACTATCGACGACGGTTCGGCCAGCCGGGAAAAGTGTTCGCCATTGGCCTGGGGTGCGAGGCGCGTCATGCGGAACGCACGGTGTATGCCGAGGGGTTGGATCTCTCCGACCTGGCGGCGGCAACGCCGATCGGGCCGGGGTGTCGAGTGTGCAGCCGTACCGAGTGTCCCCAGCGTGCATTTCCGTCGATTCTTCATGACATACGAATTACTACGCATAGTTCGTCGGTCAACCCGTATTAGCGCGAAGTGTCTGCCAGGCGACGATTGTCACGCCGATGAGTGATATGTCACGTCAGGAATAGTTGGCCCTTGTCATGGGTTGGAACCAGGGACGCCACCACGTAATATGTGCGTCGGTTATAAATAGACAGACCAGTCTGCACGGGCTCCGGCTTGACCAGCCATGACACCTCCCGCCGTCCCGCACGCAGTTGTCACAGCGAAGGAGACACATGGCCGATTCAGCTGACACAAAACTCGACAACGGCGCCAAACGCAACGACACCGTCGATAAGAAGAAGCTCCTCCCCGGATGGATGACGGGGTTTGGTGCGCAAGTGATCGCCGGCCTCATCATTGGCCTGATCCTCGGTTTTATCGCGCGCGCTCAAAGCAACGGGCTCGGCGGCGACAAGGAAGGATGGCTGGGCGGGCTGCTCGACGGCGTCGGCACTGCCTATGTGCAGCTTCTGAAAGTGATGATCCCGCCACTGGTCGTCACCGCGGTGATTACCTCCGTCGCAAACCTGCGGAAAGTGACCAACGCGGCACGGCTCGCGATTAGCACGCTCGTGTGGTTCGCCATCACCGCCTTCTTCTCCGTCCTCACGGGAATTATTGTGGCGCTGGTTATGAAGCCCGGTGAAGGTACCAGCATCGACGCGTCCACGGCCGCGGACCCATCGCATACCGGCAGCTGGCTGGCCTTTATCGAGGGGATCGTGCCGTCGAATATCTTGGGGCTGGGCGCATCGACCACATCGAGTGGCGATGGCATTGACCTGTCCTTCAATGTGCTCCAACTACTGGTCATTTCGCTGGCCATCGGCATTGCGGCTGTGAAAACCGGCCACGCGGCGGAACCGTTCCTGCGGTTTAATGAATCCGTCCTCAAGATTGTTCAAACAGTGCTGTGGTGGATCATCCGACTGGCGCCGATTGGCACGGCCGCGCTGATCGGGCACGCTGTGTCGAACTACGGGTGGGACGCGCTCGGTTCGCTCGGCAAGTTTGTCCTGGCTATTTACGTTGGCCTGGCCATTGTGCTGGGCATTATCTACCCCACGGTGCTCGCCACCAATGGCCTTTCCGTGTCGGGCTTCTACCGCCGCGTCTGGCCCGTGACCAGCTTGGGCTTCGTCACGCGCTCGTCGATGGGTGTTATGCCTGTTACCCAGCGCGTCACCGAGCAGCGCATGGGTGTGCCGTCGGAGTACGCATCCTTCGCTATCCCGCTGGGTGCGACCACCAAAATGGACGGGTGCGCATCCGTCTACCCCGCGGTCGCCGCGATTTTCGTCGCCCAGTTCTATGGCACTCCCCTGAACTTCACCGATTACCTGCTCATTATCTTCGTCTCGGTTATCGGTTCCGCGGCGACGGCTGGTACGACCGGCGCGACGGTCATGTTGACATTGACATTATCGACGCTGGGCCTCCCGCTATCTGGTGTCGGCCTGCTGCTGGCTATCGAGCCGATTATCGACATGGGACGCACGGCTGTGAACGTGACTGGACAGTCCCTAGCCACGACGGTGGTGGCGAAGCGAGCCGGGATTTTGGACACGGCTACGTGGGACGCTGGCGAGCATGACTGGGAGGAAGTCCAGAAATCCGAAACGGGTGAGGAAGCCCTCGCAGGTTCACACGCCGTATAATTCGCGGTGACTTGAGCGAGCCGAAGGTGGAGGGGTGCCTGTGACTCAAGCGTTTGTTGTGGGCAGCGGCCCGAACGGCCTCGCGGCGGCGGTCACTCTTGCACGCGCTGGATATGCAGTCACTGTCGTCGAGGCTCAGAGCTCCATCGGTGGAGGTGCCCGTTCCGACGAACTGACCATTCCCGGGCTCATCCACGATCACTGCGCGGCGATCCACCCGCTCGCGCTGGAGAATCCTCTCCTTCGCTCTTTAACCAGCGACGATAGTGCGTGCTTGGAGTGGTTGTGGCCGTCGGTGCAATGTGCGCACCCACTTCTTCGAACTGCACGGGGTGGGGTTGCCACTGGTTTTGCTGGGGCTAAATCTGGTGGGGCCGCGCTGTATCGCGATGTCCACGCCACCGCCCAGCAATTTCCCACTGCACACGACCGATTCTGGTGGGAGCGAATTTTCCGCCCTCTGGCCAGGAATTTCACAGAGCTCGCGTCCGATATTCTTCAGCCACCTTTGCGGCTAGCCCAGGCTCGGACAAACGGACGTAAATGGGGAAAACTCCTTCAATTCGGTATTCCCGCAGGCCTACCGGCCGTGGCTACTTCCCGATTATTGCTGTCCGCGGAAGCTCGCGCACTCTTCGCCGGCGTCGCTGCACACGGGTTTCGGCCGTTGACGGGCCCCGGCTCGTCCGCCATCGGGATGATGCTCACCACCGCCGCACATGCCCGCGGCTGGCCCGTTGCCAAGGGCGGTTCTCAGGCCATCACCAACGCCCTTGTTCATGCGCTGGAACAATCCGGTGGGCAGATTACGACCGGTAACCCTGTCCGATCCTTGGACGACCTCCCTGCCAGCGCCGACGACATCGTCATGCTGGACACAACACCTCAAGCTGCTCTTGGGATCATCGACGCGAGCCGACGTCCTCCGCGCGTGTCCCCGCATGTTCGCGCTGCTCTCTCGCGGTACAAGTACGGCCCGGGCGTCGCTGTCGTGAATTTCGCCATCGAGGGAGATATTCCGTGGACCTATGAGCCAGCTCGGTGCGCTGGAACCGTGCATCTGGGTGGCTCGGTGCGCGATATTCACACCGCTGAACGGGAGATCAACCGCGGCCGTCTGCCGGAGCGCCCTTTCGTGTTGGTCACCCAACAGTACGTTGCCGATCCGTCGCGAAGCAGGGGAAACCTCCACCCCATCGACGCCTATGCGCACGTACCGGCCGGATACGGAGGGAATCACCCCGAGCAGCGCGACGCGTCCGCGCTGTGTGCCTCCATCGAGAGAGTTATCGAGCAGTACGCGCCGGGGTTCCGCGAGAGAATCGTCGCTAAGGAAATCAGAACTCCGGCGGATGTTGAACGTGACAATGCCAATTTTGTGGGTGGCAACATCACGACCGGGGCGAACACGCTCGGCGGGTTGGTGGGTAGGCCGCGATTGTCGACGAACCCGTATGCGGTCACCGGCCGTGGCGACGGGCCACAGGTGTACCTATGTTCGGCGGCGACGCCTCCGGGCGCGGGGGCACACGGATTATGCGGCCTTTACGCTGCTCAGGCGGCACTTTCACGGTAAAGGCAGGCCGCCCCGCCCTACGTTCACCCGAAGTCCACGCTCGACCAGGCCTCACGCATGTCGTGGCGCGGATCGTTCACGGTCGTTTCGCCGTCGTCGCCAAAAATGTGCGTTGATCGGTCGTCGGCGTAGGGAGTGAAACCGGGGTTTCCGTCGTGAATAAAGTCCCGCCACCGACGTTGCATCGCAGCCGTCGTTTCCTTGATGCGGTCCAACCCGCCGAAAGTGAAGGCTTTCGATGCCATTCCGGCGTCGTACCGGCCGAAGAGCAGCGGAAGGTCCCAGGTGTGCGTCGCGCCGAGTCCGAGGGCTTTGAAGAATGGTGTGGAGGCGTCGAGGCGGTACATCCACACGTTGCTGGGCGACCACTGCTCTGCCAGGGCGATGGACGGGCCCCAGAACAGGGCGTCGCCGAAGAGCTCTGCGCACTCGGTGCGTGAGCGACCGTTGCGGTACATGTCCCGGAACACCTCGGCGGCGTTCGGGCCGATGGATTCCGCAAAGGTCTGGGCGTGGCGGCGTTGCGTCGTCGTCGAAACTTTCCTGAGCCGCATGAAATAGTATTCGTGGCTCACTGTTCCGATCAGTAGCGGAACTTTTCCGCCGACCCCGGGGGCGTCGGGCGTGATTTCGAGCGGATGGCGCGGGAGGAGGTCGCCGTCGATAACGGGGGCAAAAGGCCCTCCGAACTCCAGGTTTTCCACATTTTCTTGGAGTATGCCCCCGCTGAGTTTCCCGATTGTGTGCGAATCCACTGCCACCGGATTCTGGCATTTATCGAACAGGCGGTTGGCCCACAGCGCGGCTAAGTCCGGGTGGTGGACCATCGCCAGCGGCGGCGAGAGCATGATGACGCCCGCGATGACATTCTCCAGCTGGGGCACAGCGGTGAGGGACGACACCAGTGCCCCGCCCGACGATTGCCCCATCGCGATAATTCGATGCGGATCCCCGCCGAACGCCTCCGCGTTGTCACGGACCCAGGTCAGGGCCGTTATCCCGTCGGAGAGCTGCGTGTTGGTGTCGAAGCGGTCCGCGGGGACGTCGGACTGCGATGTTCCGTAACTCAGCGACATTCCGCCTGCCACCCCGAGCCGATAATTCACAGCGACGACGACGGCGTCGAGTGCCATCGCCAAGTACTGAGCGGAATAAAGCCTGTTGGCGGCGGATCCGAATGCGTTGGAACCGCCGTGGAAGAAGACCACGACGGGGCGGCGGGCTGACGCATCGACCGCTGATCGTGACGACGGGTCGCGCGGGACGACGACGTCGAGCCACAGGCAGTTTTCTGATCCGATGACGCCTTGGTCGGCGTTGCGGATTTGGATGCAGGGGCTGCCGGACTGTGTTGCTAAAAGGGGTGTTGACCAGGGCTCTTTGGGCCGGGCGCGGCGAAAGCGAAGCTCGCCGGTGGGTGGTTCGGCGTACGGAATGCCGCGGAAAGCGGCCACGCCCGTTTCTGCGTGACCTACCACCGGCCCGGTGGTGGTATTCACGGTCCAGTTATCGCGAAATGACCTTTTAGGTGTTGAAGTTAAATGAGAAGAATCGTTAACAGGAATAGACACATTGACAAATATAGTAAATGCAGCGAACTAACGATTCCTTATTTGGCGAAATTAATTCGTTAGATCAACGTCTGACCAGGCCCGGCGCAGCTCACCCGACGGATCTTCCGCTGTGTGCTCGCCCGCATTAAAAATCTGAGTAGCAAAGCCATCACTAAATGGTGGAAATTCTGGATTACCGGAATGAATAAAATTCTTCCATCGACTTTGCATGACGGCACTGGTGGCCCGCATCTGATCGTGACCACCCAAATACAGCGCATCAGGGCCTTTGCCGGAATCGTAGCGCTCAAATAAGAGGGGGAGGTCGAGGGCGTGCGTCGCACCCAGCCCTGACAACCGGAGCGACGGCGTCAACATATCGAGCCGATACATCCAGACTTTCCCTTGTGGCCACCGGGACGCTAATTGCAGTGACGATGCCAAGAACAAGGCGTCGCCGGCGAATCTCCCGCACTCCGCGCGGGTCCGGCCACCGCGGTAGAACTCTGCCAAAATCTCCGGGGCGCTCCCGCCGATGGACTGGGCCAGCCGACGAATGCGCGCGCGTTGGGCGCGGGTGGACATGCGCTCCCACCGCATGACCAGGTATTCATCGGCGTTCGTCCCGATCAGAAGCGGGATGTTCGCCGCCGGGGTGCCGTCGTCAAGAGGTTCTTCTCGACGTTCGTCGCTTCGTTCGTCGGGGGCAGTTGGTTGGGGAACAGCCAGAGGATGCCGAGCCATCAGGTCCCCGTCGACAGTGGGCGCGAAGGGGCCGGAAAACTCGAGGTACTCGTCGTTAATGACGTTCAGCCGTTCGGTCAGGTGCGCGAGTTCCATGGCCGAGATGCCGTTGAGGTCGGGGTTTTCGGCCCGCGCGCGATCTGCCCACCGGGCGGCGGCTGCGGGTGAATGGACCATGGCGACGGGCGGGGATTGCGCGATGGCTCCGGCGATGATCCCGCGGAGTTCCGGCACCGCGGTCAGCGCGGTCACCATGGCGCCGCCCGAGGACTCGCCCATGATCGTGATGCGCGCGGGGTCGCCGCCGAATGCCTCGGCATTGTCGTGGACCCACCGCACGGCCGTGACGAGGTCTGATAAGCCAGGGTTGGAATCTGCCCTGGTCGTGGACTTCGTGCCGACGACACTTGCCTCGTCGGCCGTGTAATTGAGCGACAGCTGCCCCAAGATTCCCACACGATAATTGACCGCGACGACCACCGCGTCCATGGCTTGCGCGAAATACTGCCCGGTCAGCAACGGTTCGTTGGCAGAGCCGTGAACGTTGGACCCACCGTGGAAGTAGACGACGATCGGACGTCGGGCATCCCGATTAATCATGTGAGACTGGCCTTTGCCCGAGCGCCCTTCGCTCGACCGAGCAGCCGTATTCGGAACAACAACGTTGAGCCACAGGCAGTCCTCAGAGCCCACCCACCCCACGGACTTGTTGCGGTATTGAGCGCAATAGTCGCCGGGATGGTCCGCGATCAGCGGTTCCGTCCACGGTTCCACCGGTTGAGCACGCCGAAATCGCAAGTCACCGCGCGGCGGTTGCGCGTACGGAATTCCGCGGAAAGCAACGACGCCTGTCTCGGCATGCCCTTTGATCGGGCCGGTCGTGGTCTCAACAATCCAGGCGTCGCGGAAGCTGTGGTTGCGTCGCGACTGGGTGCAAGCGTGTGTGTCAGCGTTCATGGCTCCGGTCATGGTGTGGGCCAGTGTAGAGGAAGTGTGGCCAATGATGTCGAGACTGCTTGCCGACGACGCTACCCACGGGCGACCCCGAGCGCACTTGCCGCTGCCGCATCTGTTTCCTGCAGCATCAGCGGATCGGTCCCCGGCATCGGCGAAATGGTGGTATCCGCACGCATCTCTTGCAGCGGAATGCCCAACATGTGGACGCGCGGATCGATCGTGCCGTCGGGGTGGATAATCCGGCATGTCGCCATGTCGACTTCGGGCGCGCGAGTCGCGGTGGGATGAGGTTTGGCGCTACCGTCACGGTTCGCACTGCCGTCGCCACGTTTCGCATCGTCCTCATGCGGCGTATGCAGGGCAAATGGTCTCATTCTTCCCGACGCCACCAGCGCCCGCGTCACCGGATCGGTACTCCTATTGACGTTCGGTTTGTGCTGCCACGCGTCGATTAGCGTCGTTGAGTACATCGGGCGCGCACCGGTGGTCGGCGAAGTCAGCACGAACTGCGGTTCGTCGTCGTGGTCGGTGGTGACGCCGATGATCGGATCTGCGCCCGCGAAAACGACCAGGCCAGCGTCGATAAGGGCGATCAGCTCCGCGGTACGGAACGCGGGCGGCCCGGAGCCGACGTTGGCACCGATCCGCACGAACTCGGCGTAGTCCCCTCTGCGCGACTCGGACGTGAATTTTCCCGGTTCGTCAGCGATGGCGACGGTTTTGCGCGCGGCTCCGATGACCTGCAAACCCGCTTTGACCGCGGATTCGCGGCCCCGGCGCGCTTCGGCCAGGTCATTCTTCAACGCCTCTTTGACCGCCTCGGTAAGGGCGCGGATGGCAGATTCAGCGTCTGCCGTGTCCGGATTCATCGCCTCCGGCAGCTCGGCCGCGATCCTGGACATCGGATCGGCATAATAGGGCAGGTCAAAGCGGTCCACGGGGGCGACCAAACCGTCGAGCCGGGGATTATCGTGAAGCGACCAGGGGTCTGTTGCCGGGTCGTCGATAATGCGGAGTGCCTCGTCGGAGTCGCGAAGAAGGACGCGATAGTAGGCAGCTTGCGCGTCGCGCAGGATTGCTAGCCACAGGGTTGTAGAGAAATCGATGCTGCCCGCTGGTGGATCACTGGGCAAAGCTTGAACGGCAGCCTTCAGCCGAGGCATCGGTGCCGCCGGCGGAAGCGAACCAAACACGGGTTTCGGCTGGTAAGGGTACCCGTGGTGGGACGTCACGATGAGCCGCGGTTCCCGACCGGAGGGCTTATAGGTCAGGTCCAACGGCGAGGACGAGGCGCGCTGGAAATCCCCGCCGCGGTCGATGGTCAACCTGGCCATGAGGTCAAAGAACCCCATGCCCAGTCCCCGAACGATGACGTCGGGCCGGTGCTCGTGTAGATCTTGCTGTGCCGACTCACGGGCAGGGTGCCCACCAGCAACACGGTCAAGGTCCTGGTCAGCGGGGTGCCCGGGGTGGATCCAGGTCAGGTTCGGGTGCGCGTCAACACTCGCGGCCAGCACCGATTCGGCGGTGTTCGCGGTGGTGTCCGTCCACCCGAGCGCCAAAATGGTGGCGTCGGCGTCGATGGATGTTCCGTCGGAAAGTGTGATGGTGTCCTGAGAACTCTGCTGCCCAGCGTGTGCTTCTTGCTTGCCGACGGGACCATCGGTGTCTCCATGCCCATCCGCGCCAGCATCGCTAGGCCGAATATCGACGGCACGGGCGTTGTGAATATGCACGGTCACGCCCGGAATTGCCCGAAGTCGGTCCACGGTGATATCGAATACCCACCGCAGATAATGCCCATATAACGCGCGCGAAGGATGCGATTCAGGACGGGATTGACGGACTTCTTCCTCGTAGTCCGCGGGCATGGTGGGCGGGAATTCGCGGAACAGCTCCGTTTTCTTGCGTGCGCGGGAGGAATCAGAATCCGTCGGCCGTGGCTGTACAGCATCGCCGCGGAGCAATTGAAACCACTCGTAGAGCGTCGGGCCTTCCAGAACGGGACCACGCACACTCGATCCCGGTTCAGTGAAGAGCGTCACCGCATCTGCCAGCGTGTTCATGCATAACGTGGATGATTGGTCGGTCCGCCACACACGGCCCGCGCCGGGTTCGACGTCGTCAATAAGGTGAATAGCGACGTTGCCAGCGGAGTGCGCGGACTTGTCATCGGCTGACGCCTGATCTGCCGAGTCCCGCAAGAAACTTCCGAGGCGCTCCACGACCGAGATCGCACGTGGTCCGCCGCCAACAATCGCTATCGTTCGCATAGTGCCACGGTAGCGCCCGGCCCTCAGCGAGAAAAGACAGGGCTGTCTATTCCCCATTCATATACTCAGCGACCACGTCGGCGGCCTGATCAAAGTCATTCACCAACACACCGTGGCTGTAACCCGGATACATGTGAAGGTCGCCACCCATCGCGTCGCGCATCTCGGGGGCTCCCGTTCCGGTGACCGCGGTGTCCTTGTCGTAACCGAGGTGAAGCGGCTTAACCTTCAGCTTGTCCCCGGACACCTTCTTGAACGGTGTGTTCGTCGGCCAACCATCGCAGTACGCGCCGCTGGCCAGCATGTTTTCGTTCAAATCAATGATGTCCCCCGGCACAATAAGGGACGTGTAATAGGGGATCAGCCTGGATCGGTCGAGGGCCGTCGCGTTCTCATTACAGGAGACGACGTTGCCCTGAATGGTCATCGCCTGAACAAGTTGTTGCTGAATTTCCAGCTGCTTCTGCTCCTCCGGCGTTGGTTCGCGGCCATTATCGTTCTCATCCGCGTCCGACGATTCTCCCGCGCTGGCGTTCGTATCCCCCGCCTGCGTCTTCTTCGTGCTCAGGTATTCCGCCAGCTTGGGCCACGATTTTTGGCTATACAGCGTCCCCATCACCATCGAGTTCGGGTCGGCGAATTGATCCGGCGAAATCGCGTCGGTATAGAGCTTCACCGCATCGATCACCCTGCCGGTCCGCCACGCGACGAGGTCAGCCGCGTTCACCAGAGCCACGGCAGCCTGTGCATAATCGTCGGGAATTGCCTCGACATCGTGACGGTCCGCCGACTGCGGACGAACAGGAGCCGACACCCCGTACTCGTCATGAATCACGGCGGCGAAGGATTGATACACCTCGCGCGGTGTGGTCCCCAAGTGATACTCGCTGTCCCGCTCAGCGACCCACGAGAAGAATTCATGTATCGCTTCATGCCGGATAGCTTGTCGCTTTTCTGCGAGACGGAAAACAACGTCATTGGGGGACGCACTCGAATCGAAAATCGCTTTATTAGTATGTTCCGGAAATAAAGTGGCATACGTACTCATCAGCGGCCCTCCATAGGAAAGCCCATAAAGATTGAGCTGCTTTTCGCCCAAAAGTTTCCGCGCTTCTTCTAAATCACGTGCCGTATTTTCTGTATTTACTGTTTTTGTGTACCCCGGATTATGCGATTCGCACGCCGCATAAAGCATTCCCGCCGTCATATAGGGCGTGGCGATGGCCGGCTCACAATTCAGCGGAGTACCCCACGTCAACCCACGCGGCTCCACCGCAATGAGGTCATAATTCTTGCCGACGCTCTCAGGCAGATGAACCGCCTGCGTCCCTTCGCCTTTATCGCTGGGGTCGCTAAACATGCCCAGCGCGTCGCCACCAGGCCCACCCGGGTTACCCGCAATAACACCCTTCTTCTGCCCACTAGCGGGGATTTTGCTCATGGTGAGTTCGATGGTCCCCGACGACGGATCGTCGTAGTCTTTCGGAACGGTGAATGTTGCGCACGTCGCACGGTCGGCCACTCCCGACCCCTCTGGGCATGGCCCCCACTTCAGTGGCGATAACGGTTGTTGCGCATCCCCGGCATGTGCTGGAACCGCGGCGGAAAAGATTAACAGTGTGCTGGCTAGAAAAGCTGCGCCGTGTTTCTTCATAATTCACCTTTCTGAGTTACCGTCCATGTATATCAATAGATAAAGCGCGCGCATATCAATAACACGCGCAGGCGGCACATCGTGGTGGGCATCCGAGACGCATTTTCGCTGTTCATCCACCCGTTTCAGCTTTTATAGAAAATGTGTTTTACTTTCGGTGAGTGTTTTCTGGAGGTTCATCGAACCGTTCCCTGCTATAGATTTCGCCAAGGAATCACGTGAATAACGGTTGTACATCGTCACCACCCTGCACGTCGTCGCGACGACGGATCCGCGGGGTTTCGTTCGGGCGTCGCTCCCGCCGGGATCCGTCCGAGCACACGCCCCGGCGCGCTCCGCTCTGGCTATTCCTGCTGATAGGAGCGGCTGCACTGATCATCAGCCTTATTGCATCGACAACGTTTGGTTCGGCCCAGTACGACGTCGGCCAAGTATGGTCTGTCATCCGCGCGCATCTCGGGGGCGCAGGAACACCAGACGCGTCGTTGGATTCCGTGGTGTGGGATTTGCGTGCTCCGCGGGGTGTGTTAGCCGCAATCGTCGGAGCCGGCCTAGCGCTGGCTGGCGTCGCCATCCAAACTCTGGTCAGGAATCCGCTGGCCGACCCGTATTTGTTGGGGATTTCGTCGGGTGCCAGCGTGGGGGCAACGTCGGTCATCACCCTCGGGTGGTTTTCGCGCTCACCGGCGGGGCGTTGGCCGGGGCGATAGCCGCCACCCTCACGGTGTACTTCGTCGCTATGGGGCAAGGCGGGCTGACACCGCTGCGGCTCGTCCTGTCCGGTGTGGTCATCAGCGCCGCGTTCAGCGCGATCGCCAACTTCATGATCTTTAAGTCGCCCTATGGGCAGGCCGCACAGGGCGTGATGTTTTGGATGCTGGGTTCGGTCGCGGGCGCTACGTGGTCCAAGCTGTGGATCCCGTCGGCTATTGTGGCTGTGACTTTTGCGCTCCTCATGGCGGTATCGTCGCAGCTCGATGCGTTAGCCGCCGGCCCGGACACGGCCGCTGCACTGGGAATCAATGTTGCTGTGCTCCGCCAGTGCCTGTTCTTCCTTCAAGCGATCCTGGTGGGTGCGCTGGTGGCGGTGTCGGGCGGAATTGGTTTTGTCGGCCTGGTGATCCCCCACATTGCGCGGCTCCTCGTTGGCCCTCGTCACCGTCGGCTTGTTCCCGCAGCCATGCTCTGCGGCGCGATTTTCCTGGTGTGGGTGGATGTTCTGGCGCGCGTCGCCGCCATCCCGCAAGAGATCCCGCTGGGTGTCGTGACCGGCATCATCGGCGCCCCGGTGTTCCTGATGCTTATGGGGCGCTCGCACTACAGGTTCGGGGGTCAAGAGTGATGTTTGGGGGCAACCAATGACCACACTCAAAGCGCGCAATGTCTCGTGCTCCATTGCACATTCGGACCGAGTCATCCTCCGGGACGTGTCATTCACCGTTCCATCTGGCGGCATGACGGCCATCGTCGGCATTAATGGCGTCGGTAAAACCACCCTCCTTCGGGTCCTCGCTGGTATTCACCGCCCTCATTCTGGTCGTGTTCTTATCGACGACGGTACCGACGTCCACTCTCTTCGCCCGCGCGACCGGGCGCAACGCATTGCTTTCATCGGCCAAGAGGAAGCGCCGCCGGATGATCTCCTCCTCGGCGAAATGGTGGCCTTGGGGCGGATTCCGCATCTGAAGCCGTGGCAAACCGGTGGGAAGAAGGAACGCGACGTTGTGACCGCGTCGCTGGAGGTCGTCGGCCTCGCGGACAAGATCGATCACCGGTGTGACCAGCTTTCCGGCGGAGAGCGTCGTCGAGCCATGTTGACCCGCGGATTGGCCCAGGATACGGACCTTGTTCTTCTGGACGAGCCCACTAACCACCTGGATGTCCGGTATCAGCTGCTGCTTCTCGACGTGATGCGGGCGTCGGGGCGCACGATCTGCGCCACCATTCACGACCTGGATTTGGCGTTTACGCACTTTGACCACGTCATCGTTCTTGGCGACGGTGGTGTTCTTGCGGCCGGGCCGCCCGAAGAAACGTTAACGGAAAGCACCGTTGCGCACGGCTTTTCCGTGAATTCCACCCATATTTCTACCGCGAACAATTCTCTCCATCTCGTGGTGGAAAGCTTACGAAAGGATACTGCACCGTGAAACAGAACACTGTGAACGACACCAAGAAGTTAAAACTCAGCGACGGAGGCCGACGTCGCCACCCCGGGAGGACCATTGCGACCTCGGCGCTCATGGCCAGTCTGATTATGGCTCCGCTGGCAGCGTGCTCCAGCTCGGACAATTCCACCAGCGCTAGCGGCGGAAATGAGGGCGGCAACTCGGGCCCGGTCACCGTCAAGAATTGTGGGAAGGACGCCACGTATCCCTCGACGGCGAAGCACATGTACGTCAATGACGGGAAGATGATTGCCACCACGCTGGCGGTGGGCGCGGCGGACAATATCGCGAATGTCAGCAGCCTGCAGGATGACAAGGCAATCCTTGAGGCCAAATATGGCAAGGATGTCGTCGACAAGTTGAAGGTGGATGCGCCGGACTCTCCGTCGCTGGAGCGAATTATCGCGACCAAGCCGGACCTTGTGTTCGCGGGGTGGAACTACGGGTTTTCGGAATCCAAGAATTTGACGCCTGATGCGCTGAAGGATCACGGGATTGAGTCCTACATTCTTTCCGAGTCATGCCGGCAGGGCGGGTCCGACAAGCGCGGGACGATGGATCCGTGGGATGCTGCGAAGACGGATCTCACCAATATTGGGAAGCTGACTGGCCACGACGATAAGGCGAATGACGTGGTCAAAGATGTGGATAAGCGTCTGGACGCGTTGAAGCAAGCTCCCGCGGCTGGGGGTTCTGATAACGCTGAGGGCTCCGGTAAGCCGCCGGTAACGTTCGTGTTCGACTGCGCGAAGGACACCATTTTCACCTCCGGCAAGTTCGGCGGACCGCAGGCGATTATCGAAGCGGCTGGCGGGAAGAACGCCACCGATGACGTCGATGACACGTGGACCACGGTGGGGTGGGAGAAAATCGCCTCTGCCCAGCCGGATGTAATCGCCTTCGTGGACTATCCTTCACAAACTTTCGAGGAGAAAGTGAAGATCCTGGAGTCCAACCCGGCGACGAAGAACTTGGAGGCAGTGAAGCAGAAGCGGTACGTCAACCTTCCGTACGCCATGTGGACGTCCGGGCCACTCAATATCGACGCGGCCGAGTACATGCGGAAAGCGTATGAGAAGTTTGGGTTGATGCCGAAGAGCGATATTCACACCGACGTTCAACTGCCGGATTCTTTGGCCGGCCGGGAATATTTCGTGGAGAAGTAACCGCACGCTGGCGGAGTAAACCGCACGCAGGCGGGCACCGGCACCCGCGGCCTGGGCGGGGTGGCTTAAGACGTGTGCCGGTGCGCCAGGTTCATCTGGCGCATGCGTTCCATGAGTTCGGGGTCCATCCGCACCATTTGCACAAGTTGGCAGTCGGCCGGCCCGCTGGTTCCAGGTTGGCACGCGGTGCAGGGTTCGCCGAACCGGATTGGGCAGCGCGCGTCGGGGTGGCTCTTTTTTCGCCGACGCGAGTTACGCGGACGACGGGGACGTTTCCCCTGGTCATCGCGCACACCTCCCCTACTCAGCATCGCTGAGCGGGGTTCTGCGTAGGCGCGAGTGCGTTTCTGCGGAGGGGCATCTTCCTGAGTGTCCTGCCGGGACGCGGCAGGCCCGCCTCAGAGGTTGATCATGTGGCCCAATGTGCCCTCTGCCGCTTCCTTAATTGCCTCAGACAGCGTCGGGTGGGTGTGAACGTTGCGCCCGATTTCCTCAGCGGTCAGGTCGTAACGGGCCGCGAGGGTCAGTTCCGGCAGCATCTCGGAGACGTTAGATCCGACCATGTGTGCGCCGAGGATTTCCCCATATTCGCCGTCGGTCACGATCTTGACGAAACCAGCGGGCTCGCCGAGGCCTTGCGCCTTGCCGTTCGCGGTGAAGGGGAAGCTGGCGACCTTGATGTCGCGGTCGGAGAATTTCTCTTTCGCGGCAGCTTCCGTGTAGCCCATCGACGCCACCTGCGGGTTACAGAACGTTGCGCGGGGCATCATCATGTAGTCGCCCAGGGTTTCGGTTTCTGTGCCGGCGATGGTTTCGGCAGCCACGACGCCTTGAGCTTCAGCCACGTGGGCTAGCTGCAGCTTCGCGGTAACGTCGCCAATGGCGTAGATGCCGTCGACATTGGTGCGCATGAAGTCATCGATGGCGATAGCGCCGCGGTCGGTGAGCTCGACGCCGGTCTTGTCCAGGCCGTAGCCCTCGACCCGCGGGGCGAACCCGACCGAGACGAGAACGCGGTCTACGGTCAGCGTCTGCTGCTTCGACCCGTCCTTCTTCTCAATGTCAACCTCGACAGAATCGCCCTTGTCGCGCACCGCTGTGGTCTTGTGCCCGGTCAGGACGGTGACGCCCAACTTCTTGTACTGCTTGGCGATCTCCTTGGAAACGTCCTTGTCCTCGTTGGGCAGGACGGAATCCATGAACTCGACGATGGTTACGTCCACGCCGTAGTTTGCCAGCACGTAAGCGAATTCCATGCCGATCGCGCCCGCACCGACGATAACCATCGACTCAGGGAGTTCGTCGTTAAGGATCTGTTCCTCATAAGAGACGACGTTGCTGCTGAGCTCGATACCTGGGAGCGTCTTCACGACGGAACCCGTCGCAATGATGCAGTTATCGAACGTGAGGGTTTTACCGGCATCGTCACCGTCGGACACCTCGATGGTGTGCGCGTCGGTGAAGGTGCCCAGGCCGTGGACTTCGGTGATTTTGTTCTTCTTCATCAGGAAGTGAACGCCCTTCACAATGTTGGACGACACCTTCCTGGAGCGCTTGTGAGCCGCACCGAAGTCGAACGACACATCGCCTGAGATGCCAAATGTCTTGGCATCGTGCGTGAACGTGTGCGCTAATTCAGCGTTGCGAAGGAGTGCCTTGGATGGGATGCAGCCCACATTCAGGCACACACCGCCCCAATACTTCTTCTCCACAATCGCAACTTTTTTGCCCAACTGAGCGGCGCGAATAGCCGCCACATATCCGCCGGGACCTGCACCAAGGATAACTACGTCATAATGTTCAGCCACGGTTTTAGGATACGACGCTGCCATCGAGATTTCAGGTAATGGGGGCAATAGCCGTGGGGGTACCTGACGTTCTTGCGCTCTGTGGAGCGCCCATTGCCGCAGGACTACTCCGTCGGTAAATACGTCCGGCGAATGCGTCGGCAATTGCGCAAAGGGTAGCGTATCAGCGTGTGACATTCACTATGATCGCCTACATCGGTGCCGTGTGCGCCGCGATTGCCTACGGCGGGGCCACTATTTTGCAGGCTATCGCGGTGGGGAGGCTGGCCGCGCTTCCGGCCGGCTCGTCGTGGGGTCGCCGTATTCGCGCCGGATGGCTGTACGGCCTCGGCTTGGTGTGCGACTTCCTCGGCTTCCTCATGTCGGCATTGGCATTGCACTCCCTGCCTCTTTTTCTTGTGGAGTCGACGGTGGCGTCGTCGGTCGCGGTGACCGCTGTGCTGGCGGTGGTCGTGCTGCACCAGCGCCTCACCGCGCACGAGGTTATAGCCGTTGCTGTGCTGGTCGCGGGCCTGATTGTCCTGGGTGTGACGGCCGAGGAAGGCCCGGCGCGAGCTGTAGCTTGGTGGGTTGGTTGGGGCTTGTGCGCCCTCGCGATTCCCCTTGCCGCAGTCGCGGCGGTGTGCGTCGTCGCCTCTCAACCCCGATGGACAATGACGACCGGGATTGTTCTGTCGGTCATCTCGGGGCTGGGCTTCGGTTTTGTCGGCGTTGCTGCCCGCTTGGTGACGGTGCATTCGTCGATACTCGGCTGGCTCAGCGACGCGTTCGTCTGGGCGATGGTGCTGATGGGAGGCCTTGCTGTGGTTGCTTATGGCTATGCGTTAGATCGATTGCCGACGACGACGGTGGCGGCGCTGTCTTTCGCGTGCGAGACCATTGTTCCGTCGGCGATCGGGCTGATCTGGCTGGGCGACGAAGTCCGGCCGGGGTTGATGTGGTTGGCGGGGGTCGGCTTCGTGGCGGTGCTGGGGGCGTGCGTGCAGCTCTCTAGCAAGGCGGAAGTGGAAGCGTAAACACGGAAGCGTCGACCCCGCGCGCCTTATTTATGGTGCCGGCTCAGAAAATCCCACACCACGTCGGTGGTCTGAAGCGTGTGGTTATACGGGCCTTCCCCGCTTTCCTTTTGGTAGGGCGATCCCGGCCAATTGTGTCCTCCATCAGCGATGGCGAGGTGTTCGACGTCGACTCCCGGGCGGCACCCTCCCCATGTCATGCGGGTGACGCCGGCCGACGACGTCGGCGATGTAGCGGGTTCCGATGCGCATCCCTGTAGCTGCGCGAATGTGCCCGCCAGTTCGGGTGCTGCCACGTAGCGTTCGCCGTGGCTTGTGCCTCCGTCGTAGTGCATGGTTCCGTCTTTGACACCGTGTATTTCCAAGACGGACACGTCGTTGTTTGGCGTTGACCCGGTGGTGCATGATGTGTGCGTCGCGGGATAGTAGGCACCGGCGACGGGCGCCACGGCGGCGAAAGTCTCCGGCATTGTGCAGGCGAGTTTGGCAGCGAATCCCCCGCCGTTGGATTTCCCGGTCGCGTAGATCCGGGTGTGGTCGATCCGGTATTTCCGGTCGAGCTGGGCGAGGATATCGCGAACGAGCTGCGAATCCTTGTCCCCGTCGTTGGTGGTGGCGTAGGGCGCGGATTCCCATGCGCGCTGGGTGCCACTTGTGTCTTTTTCGCCTTGGGGGTAGACGACGAGGGCCGGGAGTCGGTCGAGATCGGTGTATTTCTCCATGAGCGCAGCATTTTGGCTGTGCCCGTGGAAGGCGAAGATCACCGGAAGCGGCGCGGCGGTTGCGTCGGTAAGGGGTACGGATAGTCGGTATGAGCGGGTGAGACCACCCGACTTGATGGTGATGGCGGAGCTAGATGGCCCGTTGAGTTCTTCATCTTCGCTGGGCGACGACGATCGTCGCCGGGTCACGATGACGGCGAAGAGGGCTGCAATAACGAGGCTGATTATGACAGCGGTGGCTATTGCGCGGCGGCGTGGTGAGTGAATCACCACGCCAACAGTATGCTTCCCTAAACGTCACGGTCAAGGGTTAGAGGTCAAGGGCCGGTAATCGAGGCTGGCACCCAAGCGCCAACCCGCCGACTACTCCTCAGCCGTCACGTCATCCAGGTTCTTGCGCGACACCATGAACAAAAGAATCAGGGTCAGCGTCGCCTCGATGGCACCGAAAGCGAGCATGTCCACGTAGTCGAAATCCCCGGACAGCTTGGTCAAAATCATGGGGAAGAAGAATCCGACGTACGTCAGCACGTAAAACGCCGAGGTCAAACCGGCAAGATCATCCGGGCCAGCAAGCCGCTGGACCTCCGTCAGTCCAGAGATCAGAACAAGTCCGTACCCGAGACCCAACAAAGCAGCCACGGAAATGGACCCGACGATGGAGAGTCGCGTCGATACGAAAGCCGCTAATGCCATCCCAATGGCAACGAAGATGATGCCCAAGATGGGGCCGCGCGCGCTGTAGTCAGTGTTGATGCGGTCACCAACTTGCTGGATGCCGAACCCGAATGCCAAGCACACCACCGTGAGGAGCGCGGAGTAGGCGACGGGGGCTTTGACGTGGGAGGACATGAGTGCGGGTGTCACCGCGTAGGCAACGCCGGCTGCCCCGAAGACCCAGGGTGCGATCGGCACGGCGACCGTCAAGAACCGTGGGTGCTTAGCGGTGGGAACGGCCAGGTCAGACCAAAAGCTGCCGTGAACTTTCAAGTGTGCAGACTGGCGAGTTTCCGGTATTCTCACCAGAAAAACCAGGGTGGGGATAGACAGAATGATCTGCAAAATATAGGAAAGCTGCCCTGGGATCGGCCCCCATTGTGCAAGAAGACCAGCAACGCCGGCACCAACTCCGAATCCACCCGTGAGGGCCATCGCTGCTCGGGCCGCACCAGCAGACTTTTTCGCGTGCGGGTCAAACGGCGCCTGAGAAAGCTCTTTCACCCACGAGCCGCCAACAGTCATGGCAATCCCCACGGCCAGGCCGGCGAGAAGTCGGCCAATAAACATGGGGATCTCAGACTTTTCACCGACGGCAATCAAAATCGAGCCGATGATGGCCGCGACCGGCCCCCATAGCATCACCGTCTTACGTCCGTAGCGGTCCGAGAGAGGCCCTAAGAAAACCAAACCGGCCATAATCCCGATCGCGTACGCTCCCAACAGGGAGTCGACAAAGACCGGCGAGAACACGCTTTCACCACGGTAAAAAATGAGGAGCGGTGTGAATTCGTTGCCACCCCAGGCGATCACAAACATCGCCAGTACGACGAAAACCCAAGCGTAGCGATCCGAAGCGTTCGCGGTGGTCGGCGTGGCGGCCCGGAGTTCGTGAGGTGTGACGTCGGCAAGCTGGTCCTGTTGCGTGCTACTTCGCGCACTCGTCGTTGCGGAAGCGGCGCTGCTGTCAGCGGTATGTGGGGCAGGGTCAAGATGTGCGTCTGAGCTGTCGCTCTCAGACGATTTCGGGGAGGACATGGCCTTATCGTAGGAGTGCCCAGTTTTCCAACGAAATAAAATCGCGATTTTAGCCCGAAATTACGCAACTCTCACACAAACGACCAATATGTGGTATGGATCATGTTTTTGACGTATCGCCTGAATCGCCGGAAGGGAAGAACAACGATGGCTCGCACGAATCCCGACACATCCCATCCCAATCGCTCTAGCTCACTGGACGGCAAGAAGGTTGCTTTGGTGACGGGCGCGACGTCGGGTATCGGTCGATCGGCCGCGCTCAAGCTGCTCAAGAAGGGTTTTGTGGTTTACGGAGCAGCCCGGCGCGAGGATCGTTTGCGCGAGCTGGCGCGCGACGGGGTGCGCACGCTCCGGATGGATGTGACTGATGAAGACTCCATGAGCGACGGGATCAACACCATTATCGACGACGCTGGTCACATTGATGTTCTGATCAATTGTGCTGGATATGGAGTTGTGGGCGCTATTGAGGATGTCGATCCGGAGGATGCCCGACGACAGTTTGAGGTTAACGTGTTCGGTCCGATGGCGTTGGTGCGTTTGGTTGCTCCGCATATGCGCGAGCAGGGTGAGGGCCGGATTGTGAATGTGTCGTCGATCGCGGGGAAGGTTCCTGCCCTGCTCGGCGGTTGGTATCACGGGTCGAAGTTTGCCCTGGAGGGGCTGAGCGATTGTCTGCGCTTGGAGCTGGAGCCGTGGGGAATCGATGTGTCCGTGGTGGAGCCGGGCCCGGTGAAGACAGAGTGGCCGCATATTGCTCAGGAATCGATGGAGGAAACCAGTGAGGGTGGGGCGTATGCGGAGATGGCGCACGCGGTGGCGGAGTCTGTTGAGTTTAAGCACCGTCCGGGAATGGTGTCCCGGCCTGGGACTGTGGCGCGTGTTGTTGTGAAGGCCGCGACGACTGAGCGGCCTCGCACGAGGTACGCGGTGGGGCCATTGGCGAAACTCACGGTGCTGTCGCGCCGCCTACTCCCCGACCGAGCTGTGGATTTCTTTATCCGGAAAAGCTACAAGCTCGGATAGGCGGGATGTGGAGTCGCCTGTCAGAATTGAACTGGCGATATTCTCATGACGGGTGTTTGCCGACGCAGTGCGCCTACCAACGCTTCTTACGCTTGCGAGAATTATCTTTCTCGTCCTTCAAGAAGTCGAATCGCGTCCGAGGGTACTTGGCGAAGTACTCCTCCGGGTTCGTCTCAAGGAGCTTGATGCGCTCCGAATAGGTTGCATCGAATGTGATGTTCTTTGGGCTGGTCACTGAGGCTCACCTCCATGGCGTAGGTCAGAAACAATTCTACCCGCGCGGTCGAAAGAATCCATGTTAATTTTCGGCACTCCTCCCTGCGCCACAAACGTCGTGGCCAACGACGAGCCGTACTTCATCAGAAGCTTCTGGTCAAAACTCGTGAGCCCATCAACCGGCTTAGCATCAACGGTGAGCAAGCCAAAAAGGCTATTAACTGCGAAAACAGGGGCCACTGCGAACGATCCGTACTCGAGCTCCTCATCCGCTTCCGGCCCCGTGAGCTGACGGGTATCATGCACAAGTCGTCCTCTACCTGTCAGGGCGAGCATGAGTGTCGGCGATTCGGGAGTAAACACTCTGCTAGACACACGCCCCATTTCACCGATCCTTCCCCATGATGCTGCAGTAAGGGTCGCGCGTTCTGGCGAGGTGACTTCGAAATAGTTCACCGACACCCCAACGTCGGGCCCCAACCTGTCGCTAACGACCCTCAGCACTATGTGCCGTGCGCCTGACAGTTGTTCCTTTCGATCCCTGGCCCCGAGCTCAGGGTCCGAAGCTCTCAATATCAAGGCATCGAGCATGTTGATCTCCGAGAGCAGCTCTTGGACCGTGTCGCGCTGTTCGCCTTGTTTGTGCTCCGTGAGTTCCTTCCGGTGTCGCTCTCTGAAGGCTCGAAACCCGATTGCAGTCACCGCGACAACAATCCCGACCGCCAGCACCCATCCCCTTGTAGCACCCTCGAAGGCGAACGCCGCACCAGCGGCCGTGGTGCCTCCGAAGGAGAGTATCTCGGAGAGGAATGTCCCTCGTGTACCCAGCCATGTGAGGACCTTTGGCTCTGGCAAGACCAGGTCGTCCCCATTAGCAATCTGCATCACGTGTATACCCCCTTATCCCACCCGTGATGTGTTCGGGAATTATTACGGAAAGATCCCGAACGCCGACACACAACCAGGCATGATGCCTCGTGTTCCCCCAGTCCGCAAAAATGCGTGAAGCCCCAGGCACAACCAGAATTGTGCCTGGGGCTACGTGGAGCCGCCTGTCAGAATCGAACTGACGACCTTCTCATTACGAGTGAGATGCTCTACCGACTGAGCTAAGGCGGCATGAAGTACCTCGACGCATATTACCTGAACCAGTCGTGGGACCAAAACGTAGCCCTCACCTCGCGATTCGTGCGATAAATTCCCGGCCCCGCCACGACTTCCCTCGCCCTACTCAACAGGCCCGGTTACGCATATTTGCCGCAACCTGCCCACCATCGCGTCGAGCGCTCCTTCTTGCCGGACCCCTGAAGCGAGTAACTCGCGTCCCATCCGAACAGCATCAACACACTGAAGCAGCTGCTCAGGTGTGTTTCGTCGGGCTAGTTCGGCCGCTGTATTCGCGTGGTCGGGGTGGATGGCGGGCACACCTCCGCCACCAGCATTCACACTCACCATGAGCGCATCGCGGTAAAGCCCCGCAATATCCATCAGCGAGAGATCCAACAGGTCAATGACCATGCGCGTTCGGCGGTTTTTCTGCTTCGTTTCCAGTTCTTTCATCGCGCCCGCACTCCCCCGCTGCGCTTTCGCCGCACCACGCCCTTTCGCACCAACGCCAAGGGCCTCCCGCAACTTCGCCAGCTCAGCCTCGTCGCGTTCAGCGGTGGCCGCCTCGGCTTCCTTCTTTGCCGACGCCACGAGCTCCCCGGTGTACAGGTACGCGTCGCCGTCCTGGTACACCTTTTCCGGGACACGTAGCGCCCGTTGCCGCTGAGTGCGCGCTTGTTCGTCCGACGCCAACCGCTTGGCCCGTCCAACATGCCCGCCCGACACAGACGCCGCCCAATCAATCTGCTTGTCGGTAAGCCCGACGGCTGCGTCGTCGGCAAGAATGTGTTTGACCTCGTCTATTGAGGGCGTAGGGATGTACACGTGTCGGCACCGCGAACGGATCGTGACATGGACGTCATCGGGGTCGGTGGACGGCGCGCAGAGGATAAACACCGTCCGCGGCGGGGGCTCCTCGATGGATTTCAGCAGAGCGTTGGCGCCGGCATCGTTGAGCCGGTCCGCGTCTTCGACGATCACGACTCGCCACTGTGCGGTGGTGGGCATGCGCGAGGCCGCCTCGATCATGTCGCGCACCTGTTTCACCGGGATGACGACGCCTTCGGGCACGATCGTGACGATGTCCGTGTGCGTTCCGGCCAGGGCGGTGCGGCAGGCTTCGCATTGCCCGCAACCAGGTGTTTTTTCCTTGCACATTAACGACGCGGCGAAGGCTTTTGCGGCGACGGAGCGGCCCGCGCCGGGGGGCCCCGTGAAGAGCCAGGCGTGGGTCATGTGGGCGGATTGGTGCGCCGACGCAGGCTGGCCGGCGGGAGCGGCGTCGTCGGTTGTGGCGCTTTCCCTATCCGCCCCACTCCCGCTATCCACGCCATTTTCACCCAACCCACTCCCGCCACCAGCAATCTCCCGGGCAGCATACACCGCGTTCGTGAGTGTTTCGCGCACAGTAGGGGATCCCACCATCTGCCGGAGCAGCGGGGGTTCAGGGCGGTCGGTGGCGCGAGAATTCATGGGAATAGTGTACGTTGCGCCCAGGACATGCCATGCCGGCGATATGTGGGGCCAAGCCACCGCCCGATATGCGCGGCCGAGACACCGCCCGTCGCACCGATTGACCAGTTATCCTATTGATTATGACTATTCAGGAGTATCTGCGGTGGCTTCGGGGGACGTCGTGGCCTTTGTATGCGGCATTGGTGCTTCTGGCTAATATGGTCGGCGCGCTGGCTGTGGGCGCTTTCCTCCGGTTCCTGTTGCCGCTGGAAGAGCGCGACGATCTCACGGATTTTTCCAGTTCAGTGGGCGTGCTCTACGCGGTGTACTTCGTGGCAGCCGTGGTGGCAGGCATCGGCTGTACCGTTTTCCTCTTTCAGTCGGTGCTGAGGTGGCAGCGCCACCCTGACCGCTTCGATCCGATCATGATCCGCCATTTGGTGCTGCGCATCCCCGCTTTCCAGGCGTTCCTGGGCGCGGCTCTCTGGCTCATTGGTGTGGTGATCTTCACGGCGGTGGCCGCTACTCGTTCCGCGAGCCTCGCCGTGTCGGTGTGCGTGACGGCTCTTCTGGGCGGTGCGCTGGTCACGATGCTCACGTACTTCATCGCGGAGCGTCGCGTGCGCCCCATCGCGATCGCCGCTCTGACGGTGAACGCAGATCGTACCTTCCTGGAGCCGTCGATTAGCGGGCGCATCCGCCAAGTATGGGTAACGACGACGGCCATCCCCGTGGTGGGAATCGTGCTGTTGGCGGTGGGTGCTCGCCAGGGTTTTTTCTCCAGCGACGCGGCGAGTCTGATGCCCGCGGTGGTGGCGCTGGCAGTGACGTCGTTGGTGACCGGCTGGGCCGGTGCTGCATTGTTATCGATGAGCATTGCGGACCCGATTGACGAACTCCACGATGCTATTCTCCGTGTCCGTCGTGGTGAAACGGATACTGATGTTCCCATCTACGACGGTTCAGAGATTGGAGTTCTGCAGGCTGGTTTCAACGAGATGATGCGCGGTTTGCGGGACCGCCAACGTGTGCGTGACGTTTTTGGCCAGTATGTGGGCATTGAGGTGGCGCGCCAGGCGATAGAGGAGAATCCGGTGTTGGGGGGCGAGGATCGCCTGGTTGCGGTGCTATTCGTCGACGTGATTGGTTCGACGACGTTTGCGGTGAATCATCCGCCGGAAGACGTTGTGGAAACGCTTAATCAGTACTTTGATCGAGTTGTAGAGATTGTGCACAAGCATCGTGGGATTATCAATAAGTTCGAGGGGGACGCTGCGCTGGCTGTTTTTGGGGCTCCGCTGCCACTTGACGACATCGCTGGTCACGCGTTGGCGGCAGCGCGCGAGCTTCGGGCGGAGTTGCGCGGTTTGCGTCTGCAATCGGGCATTGGTGTGGCTGCCGGGCACGTTGTGGCTGGCCACATCGGTGCCCATGACCGCTTTGAGTACACAGTGATTGGGGATGCGGTGAACCAGGCGGCGCGGTTGACGGATTTGGCTAAGGACACCCCCGGCCGTGTTTTGACGTCTGCTGCGACGTTGCGCCGTGCGAATGAGGCGGAGCAAGCACGGTGGACCGTGTTGAAGTCCGTGGAGTTGCGCGGGCGAAAAGAGATGACCCAGTTGGCGCGGCCTATTCGCCCCACGCTTGCTGACCGTTCGGAAAGGTAGCCTCGAAGAGGTAGCGCCCGCCCCCACTCGGCGGCCGACGACGCTCCTAACTTCTTTCCCTACTCGACGGTGGAGTGGCCTGGGAGCTTCTTACGGATAACTTTGCCCATGGGATTGCGGGGGAATTCATCAACGAAGAAAACGTCGCGTGGGCGGTGCCCCTCAGACAATTCATTGACAACGTGCTCGCGGACTTCGTCGGCGGTGATCGGGTCGGTGCCTTCTCCTCTGATGACATAGGCGCGGATTGCTTGGCCGTATTGGTCGTCAGCAACTCCGTGAACGTAAGAGTCATGGATCCGCGGGTGTGAAACCAGGACATTTTCGATCTCGATGGGGAAGATTTTTTCGGCAAACTGGGTGATGATGAGGTCATCGCCGCGGCCGAGTACATGGAGCATGTTGCCGTCGGTGATGTAGCCACGATCGTGCATGCATATCGCTCCGTTGATGGTGGGGATGTCTATGTCTTGGTCGGTGTATCCAGCGAAGAGGTCATACACGGCGACCCAGATGATGCCGATCTCGCCCTCGGGGACCAGGTTGCCGTCCTCGTCACGGATGTCGACGATTTCACCGGGGTAGATGCGCCCACTGAGTGCGGTATCTGCGGCGAGCTCTTTGGGTCGGGCGACGGCGATCGGGCCAGATTCCGAACTCCCATAGAGGTTACAAAGAACGGGTTGCGCGTCGGGGCCACCGAATTTTTCGTTAGTCTTTTCGATTTCGTGAGCAGCTAAGGGGCTACCTGCCGAGACAATGAACTGAAGCCCGTCGACGTGGTCAATTCCTTCGTTATCCATATAGGAGACGATGGAACGAAGGCGCGATGCAGCCGAGCACATCGCCGTGGCGTGGTAGTGCTGGATATCACGCAGTGTTTCTTCCGGAGAAAAGCCCCGTCGAGCAATGATGGTGAGTTGCGTGAATAAGGATAGGACGAGGTTGGCCCATCCGTAGTCATGGAAAAGAACACTGGTGAGGATGACGGTAAGACCGCGCTTCCAGGGGATTCCTGAGACTAACGGGGCGGCCCCTTGGGGTGACTTAAATGCGCCGCGGATGACGCCCTTGGGCATTCCCGTGGTTCCCGACGTCATGACCACGTGGAAGCCTCGTTTCGGCCTCGTGGGTAGCGAGTCTGTTACTCGAGCCTGGCCGATGATGCCCTCCATGGTCTCGTAGTGCTCGGAATTATCAGGATCGTCGACGTGGCCTAGGATGATGTCATATTTTTCTGTGGCATCATCTGCGAGCATGGGGAGGAATTCGTCGTCGAGGATGAAGACGTCAATATGGTTGAATGCCAGCACGTGCTCGAGCTGTTTTGCCGACGTGTTCGCGTTGACCATAAAGATGTTGAAGCCCAGCATGTGACGGCATGTGAGAGGAAGTATGGCCGCTCTGCCATTGCGGGCTAAAACGGCGACGTTGGTGCCAGCCTTCACTCCTCGGGCTTGGAGCGCCCGAGCTAGGCGGTTGGTGAGCTCCCAAAACTCGCCGTAGGTGAGTTCGCCGTCATCGTCTACGAGCCCTAGGCGGTCCGGATTCATCCGGGCGGCCATGAATAACATCGTTGTTTCTAGCGCTCCCCAGCGATAGAAGCTCTTCGCTGCAGCAGCGATGTCGCCCGCCCCCATGGGCTCAAGAACTTCAAGGTCCTTGAGGATACGCAAAAAGTAGCCAAACTGCTGAAGTTTAATTGTCGCAGGTGCTCCGTGGTTAATCCGCGGAGTGAGCGTGAAATTTGACATGGACTGATCCCCAAAACGGTTTTTCAACATAAACAAGGTCGATTGGGATATTATATAGTTCAACAGGTACTGAGTACACTTTTCTACGGCGTTAATTAAACACCCATCAGCGTGCCCTCGTCGTAGAATATCCACTACAACATGTTGTGAGGAAGAGGGCGCCATCGATAAACAGAACCACCTCTAATTTTAAAAATATTTTTATAGTTCATAGATTCTGTTCAAAAGGAAATCATGTCGATAAATCGCATCCTTATCGCCGGTGGCGGCACGCTCGGAACCCAGTCTGCTCTACAGTTCGCGTTAAACGGAAAATAGTTACTATCTACACCCACGGTGCAGAAGCAATTGACCGAACTAAAACACGCCTCGCCCGCTTTACTGAAGTATATAAGGCCCAAACTGATTACGCGGCACCCGCTATAAGTAAGACGTTAGAGAACATCGAATGCGTAGACAATATCGAAACCGCAGTCTCAGGCGTGGATCTAGTATTTGAATGTCTACCCGAGGATAAGGAACTAAAGCAGAGATTCTTTACGAAAATATCGAAAGACCTAAATCCAGCCACAATCGTGGCAACAAATTCATCTACTTTCCTCCCGAGTTATTTTACAGATTGCTTCAGCGATTCCTCTATCTTCGTTGCGGTTCATCTGGCAAATGAGATATGGGCTCGTAATGTCGCAGAGATAATGCCTCACGCCGATACATCTGACGCTGTACTTGCAAAGATGGAAACTTTCGCTAAAGAAGTAGACTTAAAACCCGTTAGGTTGAACCGTGAACACCCCGGTTACCTCTTAAACTCGGTCCTAGTTCCTTTCATCCGCTCAGGACTGAGCTTAGCCGCGAACGGAGTAGCCAAACCAGAGTCCGTTGATACGGTATGGGAGACGGTTATGGGCTCGGAGGGACCGTTCCATACTATCGACATAATTGGACTCCGAACCGTTTATTCTGTGCTGTCGGCAGAAGCGAAACATGACCTCCCCGGTTCCAAGGAACTGGCAGACTTCATTTTTAAAAATTACCTAGAGAAAGGCCGCCTCGGGGTTGAAAACGGAAAAGGCTTCTACGACTACAGCTAAACAAATAAGTCAGTATCCAACGGTGGGACTTAATCGCGCAATCCTCTCCATTACCTGAATTTACTAGACCCCAATGCATTTGATGACCGGAAGGCGCTTAAACCCCCACGGTTTTGGTTACTCGTGGGGGCAAGATTCAGCTTCTAAGCTTTAATCACTTATAAGCGCCTTAGGTTAATCAGTATACAACTCACCATAGTGAGGCAGTTCGCGCTTAATCACCTTTCCAGTTGGCGAATATGTGAAGTTATTAACAAAGATGACGTCACGAGGAACATGAGCTTTCGTTAAATCGTTTTCAACCCAGTTGCGGATCTTTTCAGCAGTGATGTCAGAGTCAGCGTTTTCATCTTTAATTACGAATGCTCGTAAAGCTTGTCCGGTCTTCTTATCTTCACCGGCGTGAACGTGAACATCCGTTACACCGTCCATCTTGATGAGAGATTCCTCAATCTCAATCGGATATATTTTTTCTCCATACTGAGTAATTACGAGGTCATCTGCACGCCCATATACATAAAGTCGGCCGTCTTTTACCATCCCCCGGTCGTTCATCGGCCAGTAACCATTTAGCTCCGGGATATCAATAGACGGATCGGTGTATCCAGCAAATAGATCAAAACAGGATATCGCAACACGCCCTTCCCGTCCTTCGGGGAGCTCAATACCGTCCTCGTCGAAGATTTTAACAACGCAACCTGGATAAATCTTACCAGTCAGTTCAGGATCTTTAACCAGGTCAGAAGCAGACGCGACGGCAACAGCTGAGGTCTCGCTACTGCCGTACATCGAATACAGGACTGGTCCGAATTTTTCGGCCGATTTCGCTATCTCGTATGGAATGAGTGGACTACCTGAATTAGTAATAATCTTAAGACCTTCATAGTGGTCTATTCCGTTTTCATCCATGTAAGCGATGACTTCTCGGATTCGGGTTGCCGCAGATACCCACATAGTGATCCGATATTTTTGGAGATCATTAATGACTTGTTCCCCAGAAAAATGCCGGCGGGCTACGACTGTAGATTGGGTGAAAAAGGCGAACCCCATGTACGCCCACCCATAAGCATGGAAGAGAACAGCTGTGAGGAGTACCGTCATTCCACGTTCAAGTGGCATAGCGTCAGCAACCGACGCAAACCCTTGAGGAGAGTTGAGAGGCCGACGGACAACACCCTTCGGAGTTCCGGTCGTACCCGATGTCATCACGACGTGCATACCCTTATGTGGTCTTTCCGGGAGGTTATCACCTACAGGGGCAGAGTCGATTATTCCCTGCAGAGTTGGAAATTCCTTTTCCCCTTCAGATTCGAGGTGCGCGAGAATTATCTGCCGTTTCCTCGCTTCGTCGGTGATGACACCTAAGAATTCTTCATCGACTACCAAAATGTCGATATCGTGGAAAGCGAGATATTCTTCAATTTGTCGAGCTGAGGCGTTTGCGTTAATCATGAAAATGTTGTACCCAGCCATTTGGCGAGCACTTAACGGAAGAATTGCTCCTCTCCCATTTAAAGCTAATACGGCGACATTAGCGTTGTCACCTATCCCGCGTGCCCGAAGAGCTTTGGCAAGACGTTGAATCTGGTCATATAGCTCTTCGTAGGTTAATTGACCGTCATCGTCAATCAAGGCCAGCCTGTTCGGTACCTGCCTCGCTCCACGCGCGATGATGAAGCCTTCGAGTCCACCCCACCGCTTCAGATTTTTTATATCCTCTTTGATATCTCCAAACCCTTGCGTTACCGCGAATTTCTTTTCCCTTGATCTTTTGAGCAATAACATAAGCTGCTTGAAAATCTCTCGACGAGAAAGTACGCGGTCGACTCTTGTTTCAAAGGTATATTTAGGCATTGGAGGTCCTCTTAGGAATCGAGAAGATTAGAATTGTTCAAAAAACTAATTTTTCGCCACAAAAGAAGTACCACCACCTGGTAGGTGGCGGCGCCGTTTAAGAACAGACGCGCTCGACATTATTGGGCGCTGTTACCGCTATGAAATGCCTTCCAAAATCGAGGGGGCAGTTGCGTTATAGGTATCTACAACCCACGTAACGAAGCTATCGAAATTAGCAGAAGCCGAATTGAAGAAATCATTCACTGGTTGGAAGGTAGCTTCATAGCCTGCAGGCAGGTGAGTGAAAAACAGCACTATGTCCTCTTTCTATTTCCTGAACTCATTAGCAGCGAAACCACCAATGGCATTGACACCCTGGTCTGTTAAGTGCAACGACAAGTTGAAGTCACCGGTTGTGTTATCAAGCAACACCCCTCCAACCCAGCGGTCCTGAGGCGATGCACATTCCCCATGTCCCTTCGAGAAGGTACGAGTATCGATGTAGCCAACACCATGACGTTGGGCGGCTTCTTGCATCCACTTATTGGAGTTAATTTCTCCTTGAGTGTCCCAGTAGACCGGGAAGGCGTAACTGATATGCCACTTGTTATCTTGGCCTCGCCCATCACCAATATGATAGAGGCACTGCCAGCCGCCAGAGCGATCTTCGGTTATTTCGTGATATCCGACGAACTTGATATTCGCATTCGGCGCATGCTCTTTAGCCTTCGCTACAATCGGATCGATAGCACGCTCAAAATCAGTTTTCTGCGTGGTGGTTCCAAGGCGTTCAGCAATTGCCTGGTCCGGGAGATTCTCACCACTCAATTTCTGATAATTGTTGTAGACATCGTTGTAGCCCCCCTGGATGGCTACGTAGTTTGTACCTGGATTGAGAGCGCCATCAGCAATGGCGTGATCAACTTGATCCATCAACTGATTTCCAGGCCGAAGGGTATAGGCTGTAGCCGCCGCACACGAGTAATCGTTAAGAGGTACTCCGAGTTGGGCAGCCATCTCTTTCGGCAGACTTGGTGTTCCCTGCGCGCATCCCCGCGGATTGATGTTCGGATCTGCACTTACTAACCGCTGCAAGAACTGGTTGTCTGGATTTGATGACGCTACCGAATTTAAGGCCGCGTCCCCTACCTTAGAGTTAGCAAAGATGGAGTCACCAATCGCAACCATATTCCCAGGCTGGACGTTTTCAGGAGCTTTGCCTGGAATTGCCTGGTCGACGTTCAAAGCTGCTTGAATATCAACCGTCGGCAACTCGCGGCCATCGCTGCTAAAAGGACCTGCCGAAACTAAACTCCCTGCACCAACCAAAACTGCACACCCTACAACAGGCGCAGTAATCTTAGCGAGAATACGAGCTTTTTTGCTCATCTGTACCGTCCTCGTTACTAACTTCCTAGGCGGGTTTTTGCCGGTGACCAACCCTGACGATCGCCTGTGAATTCGTTTCGTTTTGAATGATTGTTACACAGCAACAAGAACAAAGCCAACGCTACCCCGCGATAACACAGTGGTTTCCCACGGGAGCCCCGCACAAGTATTGACCATCACCACAGGATATGAACCAGCAAATTCGCGGGGACTGCAGACAAACTGCACATCCACCCTTTGGCTTAGTAGTCTTTACTAGCAAATGGATGAGTGATTTTTATCACATGGATCGCCCACGTTCCGACGGATCAAATCCGCTCATACGGAGAGTATAGCTAATTCGTAAAGTTATGATTCTCTCTTCAGCTCCGTCATAACTGGTCAAACCCCCTCCCACGGAGTCACCGGAACTTGGGAGTCACGCATCTAGTCTTGAGGTACTCCGAGGAGGACATTGCGCCAGAGAGGATTTAGTAGACAATCGCACGCACTTGTCACCTAGTATGTAACAGTTTTCGCTTTACTACCTATTAATCTTCTGGTTGGATTTCGAATACGCATAGCTTTCCCAAGACTGTGCGACTACATCTCGACACAGACTCCACTGGAAGGATGCAAATGAGCATTTATCAGTCCACGTACCCCACTGATCAGTTCGGCAATCGTTATGTCCAAAATGACATGGGCAAGTACATCGAAACGCGGCCCGAGGTACCGAGTGACATTAAAGACCGCAAGGCCTTTTTTGTTGGTAGTGGCATTGGTAACCTCATCGCCGCCGGCTACTTGCTTCGCGATGGACAAATGCCGGGTGAAAATATCACTTTCCTGGAACAACTCGACGTTGCTGGCGGATCCTTCGACGGGGCAGGCAACAACCAGGATGGCTTCATCGCTCGTGGCGGCCGCGAGATGGGGCAACACTTCGAGTGCTTCTGGGACATCATGAAAGATGTGCCGGCAATTGAGATGCCAGCACCTCACACGGTGTTGGATGAGTTTAATAAGGTCAACGAAGACGACCCGAACATCTCCAACTGTCGGATCATCAGCAACCAAGCAACAACGCGTCTAGAAAACCCGAAGCTCGGATTAAATAAGAAAGCTCAGTTGCAGATCGTCAAACTGCTGCTAGCTAAAGAAGAAGACACCTATTACAAGACGATCGAAGACTGGTTCGGGAAGGATTTCCTGGAATCCAACTTCTACACCTTGTGGCAATCCATGTTCGCCTTCCAAGACCATCAGTCGCTCACAGAAATGAAGCGGTACTTCCACCGCTTCTTGCAGTACCTTCCAGGCTTCAGCGACTTCAGCTGTCTTCGGTTCTCGAAGTACAACCAGTTCACTAGCTTCATTGAGCCCCTTCGCAACTTCCTGAAGGATAAAGGCGTGAAGTTCCAATACGGAACCTGCGTCAACGACCTCGATATTGACGTCAAAGGAAGCAGCTTCACTGTCACTGGCATTGTCACGAATAAGGAAACAATCCCGACGCGGCCCCAAGACATCGTTATTGTCACCAATGGTTCGCTGACGGAGTCCACAGGCTACGGGAATATGGACACGGTACCTGAGTTTAAGAAAACTCCGGGGCCTGCGTGGAGTCTGTGGAAGAACATCGCTGAGAAGGCGCCAAATTGTGGGCGCCCGGAGCGGTTCTATTTAGACCCAGAGTCTACTGTGTGGGAATCGATCAGCTTCAACTTCTATGACGGCTATGATAACCCGTTTACTCAGAAGCTTCGGGAACTTACCCAGCGCGACGTCTTCAACGGTCGAGCAGTGACGGCGGGGATCATCACAGCGCAAGATTCCCCCTGGCTGTGCTCTCTCACTGTCCACCGTCAGCCTCAGTTCCCAGGACAACAAGACGGACTATGTGTGGCATGGGCATACGGCCTTCACTGGTGGGAGAAAGGCGCCGTAACCGGAAAACCGATGTTGGAATGCACCGGCGAGGAGGTTCTCCGAGAGTTCTGTTACCACTTCGGTGTTGACGATGTGGAGAATACCATAAAGCACACCAAGGTTCGCCTCGCCGTGATGCCGTACATCACATCTGAATTTGTTCCGCGTGGCGCAGGAGACCGGCCCGATCCCGTACCTGCAGGCTCCACCAACCTAGGCTTCACTGGCCAGTTTGTTGAGACACCGGATGACTGCGTGTTCACGACCGAGGGATCCGCGCGCACAGGCCAAATGGCAGTCTACGGATTGCTGAACCTCAAGCGCGATATTCCGCCGATCTATCCCGTGCAATACGATATCCGCGCCCTGCTCCATTCAGCTTCCGCTATGAACGACGGAAAATTACCAGGAGAAAAGCTTCTGAGGAAGTTCTTGAAGAACACCTACTACGAGAACATCATTCCGAAGGGCTCTAGCCACTAGTTCACTCAATTCGAAACTCAGTCCGAGTAACACTACCCGGACTGAGTTTCGACGTGCTTACTTATAAACACTTACTCCCCCAAAAAATAAACTACTTGATGCACATGACTTAATGTTCTTGATGTATTGACCAGTTTCGGAAGGCATTCTCGGATGAAAACTAGTTCCCTTGCAAAGTCGATCTCACCGTAGATAGCTGGACTCAGCCTCGTCACGGGTATTGGAGTGACAATCGCAATGAGCGTCACAAGTGCTCGGGCTGATGATCCGGGAAACTATGTCAGTTTCGGCGATTCGTTGGCTGCCAATCCGAACATGGTCCAAATCATTGCCGGGCATAATCCGGCACTAGCAGGAGTGTTCAAGACCCCACCGATTCCTGAAGGCTATTGCGCGACTGGGGAGGATAACTTTGCGAATCGCGTAGCACATGACACCGGTTCTTCGGTACACAATTATGCTTGTTCCGGCGCCCCAGGAGTTCTGCCACACCCATTCAATTTTCAGTCACAAGTAGATCATGCTGAAAGAGATCACTCACTAACCAGTGATACACAGCTTGTGACCATCATCTTCGGGATGAATGATACCTATCAAGAGCCTGACGTGACGAAAACACCTGAACAGCGGGAAGCTACATTTTTGCAGGGAATGTCGACTCAGGTCGCTAGAGTGCATTCATTAGCACCAAATGCGAAGGTCATCGTCGTCGGTTATCCGGATCTGACAGACGGACAAAGTAACCTCTGTCCCATTAATTTCGCGGCCAATGTTTCTCGTGTCCATGTCGATGGGCTCGATCAAACCCAAGAAACTGTAAGAGAGTCTCAGAGAAAAATAGCTGAGGACAATGGAGCTATATTCTTGGACATATCAGCCAGTATCAATGCCCAAAGCAATAACAACACCTGTGGTACTGGTGAGCGACTGGCAGCTGCAGATATAGATGAACAAATACATAACTTGTGGGGTCATCTCACTACGGCAGAAAACCAGTATTATGCTGACAGAATAAAAGAGATTCTCTAGCTTTCTTAAAACCGCATTTAATTCAATGATGAGATCCTCTCCTTCTAAGCGGGGATCTCACTTTTTTATAAGACTGTACATCGGCTAAATGGCGCAACTACGTCTGGTTAAATAATAGATTCCTTTTCTGGAAGATCTTCTTTGTTTATGCCCGCTGTGGCGTCGGCGTAGCTGAAAGCTGCAAACATGGATACAACCGGACCACTGCAGGGCCTGTTGGGACAGAAACAAACTCAAGCCCGATCAGATCTGCACGGGGTCTATCACTGATCTCGTGTGGGCTACCCGAGTTACAATCACTTACCCTTAATATCCACTACAACCTTGCCGCGAACACCGTTGCCCGACAGATTTTCCAGCTCATGCGGAATATCGACGTAATTAATTGTGCGGCCCACCACTGGTTTCAGCACGCCGTCCTCACAGAGCTTCGCGAGGTGCGCCAACTGGTCGCCGGAGGGATGCATCAGCAGGAACTCGTACCTCACGCCGGCCTTTTCCGCCATGCGTCGCGTCGATAAGCTAATAGCCCCGAAGAGAAGACGGAGCACAGGGTTCAAGCCCTGCTCCTTAGCCAGCTGCGGCGTCGGGTCCGTTGAGATCCCCACAACGATGCCGCCCGGTTTTACCACCGAGATCGACCGCTTGAGCTGGGGCCCGCCAATCGGATCAAACACCACATCGAGGTCACTCACGTGTTCCTCGAAACGCTGCGTCCGGTAATCAATGACCTCATCCGCACCCAAAGAGCGAACGAAATCCGCGTTTTTGCCCGACGCCGTCGCAATCACATAGGCGCCCACATGGTGCGCCATCTGGACAGCCAAGCTGCCCACACCGCCGGAACCAGCGTGAATTAAAACGCGATCCCCCGGTTTGACGTCAGCTTTCTCCGTCAGCGCCTGCCAGGCAGTCAAGCCGACCAAAGGCACACTCGCGGCGTCGGTGAATGACATCCCCTCGGGCGCCAACGCCACGGTGTCCTCATGGGTGGCGAAGAACGGTGCCAACGCACCCAGCCGGTCCGCTTGAGAGCGGAAAAAACCCGATCCCCCGGCTTAAAGCGCGTTACCTCGGAACCAACCTGACTGACCACGCCAGCGCCATCACTCCCTGAGATCAACGGAAAAACAAAGGACATCAACGCCCGCATCTCCCCGTCCAAGATCTTCTGATCAACCGGGTTGAGCGACGCTGCCCGAACGCTAATCACCACGTCATGCGGATCCGGCTGCGGAACAGGCATATCTTTCTGCGTCAGCTGCTTGTTATAACCAGTGGCCACCCAGACGTCGTGCATGATGTCGGATTTGGGAATATCGGTGGCGGGGGTATTAGAGTCGGAAATCTTCGAACTATTAACAGAATCGTCCATTCCTCCACCATAGACACAGAAGCGGCGAGCGCGATGTGGGAGAGCCGGCGCCACGTGACTATCCCCCACGGCATAAACACACCCCCGCCCCGTGCCCATTACCGTTTTAGGTGATCCTCTTACCCGGGTTGTGGAAATCGAATGAGTCTAGCTCCCATCCCGATGGGAAAGCGATTAGTCGCTGGATCCCGGATATGGCTCTTTTCTGCTCTGCCCCCTGTTTGGTGGGCACCTGATGCCCTCCTTGGTTCAGTGGGGAGGAAGTTAACAGAAAGAGAAACACCACGGACTGTCCATAAAGTCAACACCAGGCCAAAAGTATGAACACTGCACACTAACACTACACATAACACTCATCATGTGTAGTGTTCATGTTGTATGTATGTGTAGTGTTACCCCAAAATGGAGTGCGCTAGGGCGGGATGCTTTCAAATTCTTGGAGGGGCTGTTTGCGTTTGATGCCACCGGCGTATCTACGAGAACTGTTAGCGACATCGCTACGTGATTATTCCCACAACACAAACACGCCATGCGTACCCCCAATTGAGAACCAAAACAGATAATCTGAGCGTATGTTTTCTGGTCTCCATAGCTCCCTCATCACACGTCGGCGATTCCTCACCACAACAGCTGCCGCGATCCTTGCAGCAGGAACGTTAGCCGGCACCACACTCGTCACCGGAAGTGGCACCGCAGCCGCCGGAGACGCACCACATCCCAAAACATTCCTCCGTACCGGGCAGCCCGGTGAACAAGGTCTGTTCCACTGGGGCGTAGCCACCTCTGGTTTCCAAGTCGAAGGCGACAACCGCGACAGCAACTGGAGCCGCTACGCCACGGACCCGAAAGACCCCGACGTAGACCCCGTCGGCAATGCAGCAGACTTCCGCCACCGCTACAAGGAAGACATCGCCAACGCTGCGTCGCTCGGCGTCAACACGTTCCGGTTCGGCGTCGAATGGTCACGCATCGAACCACAACCCGGGCAATTCGACCAGAAAGAAATCGCCTACTACGACGACGTCGTCAAAGAAATCCGCTCCCACGGCATGGTGCCCATGATCACCATGATGCACTACGTTTATCCCGGATGGGTCGAGGATAACGGCGGCATCACCAGCGACTACGCCGCCCAGCACTTCCAGGAATACGCCAACTTCATCACGGATCGGTGGAGCGGCAATGACACCATCTGGATCACGCTTAACGAGCCCTTCGTGTTCTTCGGACACGATGTCGAGATCGGCATTGCCCACGCCACCGACCTGCCAAAGTACATGGACGCTATCGTCCGGCTCAACAAAATCGGGCACGACGCTGCACACAAAGCTGACCCTAACGCCCAAACCGGCACCAACTACGCGTTCCTGCCCACCGTCGCGCCCGCCCAACGCGAAATCCTACAAAAACGCGTAGAGCCCGACGTCGACTTCGTCGGCATCGACTTCTACTACAGTGTTTCCGCCTCCAACCTAAGCGCCATCAACGCGGCATTCGGCGACTTCGCCAAAGTCACGCCGGAGCCCGAAGGCATCTACTACGCCCTCCGCCAATACCACGAGCTCTTCCCAACAAAATCGCTGTACATCGTGGAAAACGGTATGCCCACCGATAACGGCGCCCCCAGACCCGACGGATACGAGCGCGGAGACTACCTGCACGACATCGTCTATTGGCTCCAACGCGCAAAAGCCGACGGCATCCCGCTCATCGGGTACAACCACTGGGCACTCGTCGACAACTACGAATGGGGTGACTACAGCTCACGCTTTGGGCTCTGGACCGTCAACATCAAGGACGACCCCACACTGAAGCGCACGCCGACGCCGGCTGTCGACACCTACCGAGACATCATCGCCAACGACGGAGTTCGGCCCGACGCGAAACTCAACCACGGTCCTTCCGTATGCTCCTTCGACGCGCTCCCCTCGTCATGTACCAAACCCGCCGACCCGAACGGCCCGCGCAAACCGCTACTAGCTAAATAACAGCCATCCAGGTGTCGGCCATCGCTGCGTCGGCTTGTGCCGCGCAGCCTGACCGCACCGGCTGGGCTTCCCATCCGCCCTGTTTCCTGAAAGCGACAAACCCCATGTCACTCACGCATGCCCTCGCGACCAGTTTCGCAGGCGCACTAGCTGCGGCATTAATCTCTGTATCCCCGGCACCAGCGCTCGCTGGTGACGCGCAAACCACAACGCCAGAACCGTCCCACTACCTGGGCAACGCGCCCACCGTCGAAAAGTTCGACTGGGGGAACGACCCCACATGTGTACCCACACCCGAGCACCCCAACCCCGTTGTCCTCGTCCCCGGAACGTGGGCCGGAGCGCATGACATGGCCCCACTGGGGACCTATCTGCAGGGCCACGGTTACTGCGTGTATTCCCTCACCTATGGCATAGATAACCGCTCAATCAGCGGAAAAGCCATGGACATCAAGGGAACCATCACTTCGCACCCGGCAGGTGGCCTAGGAGATATGCATGCCTCCGCCGACCAGCTACACGACTTCGTGCACAACGTCGCCACCAACACCGACGCCGGAGCAGCCTCCGGGAATGTTGATATTGTTGCCCATTCACAAGGTGGGGCCATAACCCGCATGATGCTCAACAAATACGGGGCCAAGGAGGTTTCCCACGTGGTCACCCTGTCCGGCACCAACCACGGAACGACGGAACTTGGCGTCTCCGCCCTCCAACCGAACCGCGACCCGCTGCTACGTACCGCAGGCAACAACATTCTGGGTACCGCCCCCATGCAGCAAGTCACTGACTCTGACGTCGTTGCGCATCTCAATAGCATCCCGGACACCGAGCCTGGGGTCGACTACACAGTCCTCGCCACCGAAACCGACATTGCCTCCACGCCACCCCGCGCCAGCTACCTCACCGCCGGTCCCGGAGCGACAGTCCGCAATGTCATGATCCAAGATGTGTGCCCAGTCGGCCTCTACTACAGCCACGACGACATGCGAGACAAAGCCCCAAGCCACGAACTTGTCGACAACGCGCTTTCCGGGCGTGCTGTGCAGTGCACGTCATAAAGACTTCACCATGTCGTTAGCGTTGAGTAGCGTCAGCCGCGGGTAACGCTCCCGCAAAGCCTTCACCGCGGCGACATGGTCTTTCTCATCCCGCACTTTGGTGATATGCGCAATATGTCGGCGGTGAAATCAGGCTTGAAGTCTGGGTCGGTGCCCCGACGGGAACCCCACACCCCCTTAAGACGCAACCAAAGAGACAGGCGAGGCTAAAGTACACCAACCATGCTCTGCCGGACGTCCAGCTATCGGTATCCGCCAACGTTACGCAAGCGAGGAAGAGAAAATTTATCACGAAGATAAACTTCAACAGGCGGTGCTTCATGGACTTACCCTCTCTGGCCGGCAGCACAGGTGCAACATCACACTGAACATGGGTGTCACACCCAAATTAGCTATCAATTGCTGGAAAAGATAGCGTCACCGGAAAGATGGGCACGTGCAGACGACGAATCTACGACTTCACCGTTTTCTTCGCAGTTGACTTCTTCGACGTCTTCTTGGACGCCTTAGCAGTGGACTTCCGGCCGGACTTCTTCGTCGACTTCCTCGTGCCTTTCTTCGAGGACTTCTTTTTCACTCCACCATTAGCGGCTTCCTTGGCCCGCCGCTCCGACAACAACTCACACGCCCGAGCGTCCGTCATGGCCTCCGGAGTATCACCACGCCGCAAGCTCGCATTGGTCTCACCATCCGTCACAAAGGGGCCAAAACGCCCCTCCTTGACGGTCATAGGCTTGCCCGACACGTCATTGTCGCCCAGCTGCTTCAGCGGAGGCTTCGCCGCAGCACGCCCACGGCGCTTCGGCTCAGCATAAATTCGGCGGGCCTCATCGAGAGTAACAGTGAAAATCTGTTCCTCATCAGCCAGAGAACGTGAATCCGTCCCCTTCTTCAGGTACGGGCCATACCGCCCATTCTGGGCGGTAATAACCTCACCATCCGACGGATCCACACCGACTTCGCGAGGTAAACTCATCAGCTTCAAAGCCTCATCCAACGTCACCGTCGCGGGTTCCATACTGCTAAACAGCGACGCCGTCTTCGGCTTTAGCATCTCCGTGACCAGCTCGTTAACGCGCTTCTCGCGCTTTTTCGCCGCCGTTTTCGTCTCACGGTTCAACGGCTTCTTGCCCTCCGCCTTGCGGCCCTCATCATCGGCATCCCACTCGGCGTCGACGGTCTCCGAGGCTTTCGCCTCGGCCTTCTCGCGCTCGTCGTCGTGGACAAGCTCCGTGACGTACGGGCCATACCGGCCCTCTTTCGCCACAACCATCCGGCCGTTGGCGGGGTTCTCCCCCAACTCACGGCCCGTCGGCGGCGTCGCCAAGAGTTTTTCAGCCAAAGCGAGGTCTAGCTCATCCGGAGTCACTGTGTCAGGCAGATTAGCCCGCTGGGGCTCGTCACTACCCGCAGGCGTGCGCTCCAGGTACGGCCCATAGCGGCCCACGCGCACAACAATCGGGTTGCCATCCTCGTCGTCGAACATGTGAAGCGAGTTCACCGCGCGGGCATCGATGGTCTCCAGGTTGGCGCCGACAAGGTGTTTCAGGCCACCCAGGCGGGCAATCGTCTCCGCTTTCGCGCTCGACGCGCCGTCGTCGCCGTAATAAAAGCCCTCTAACCATCGCGAACGATCCTCGGAACCATTCGCGATAGAGTCCAGCACATCCTCCATCGACGACGTGAAATCGTAATCAATCAGCGAGCCGAAGTTCTGTTCAAGGAGACCAACAACGGCGAACGCCACCCACGACGGCACCAGTGCATTGCCACGCGAATACACATAGCCGCGGTCCTGAATCGTCTTAATAATCGACGCATACGTCGACGGGCGGCCAATCCCCAGGTCTTCCATCTTCTTCACCAAGCTCGCCTCAGTGTAGCGAGCCGGCGGAGTCGTCGAGTGGCCATCGGCCTCGACGTCGGTAGCGGTCAGGCCCTGGCCCTCGGTCAGGACGGGCAAGCGCTTCTCCGCGTCGTCGGCAACATTGCGACCGTCGGCAGTACGAGATACCTCCACGTAGGCCTTCAAGAAGCCGGGGAAGGTGATGGTGCGGCCCGTCGCGGTGAAGACGCAATCGCGGCCGTCCGTGGACTCGCCTGCCACGAACACCTTCATCGACGTGCCCTTCGCGTCGGCCATTTGCGACGCGACCGTGCGCTGCCAAATCAGCTCGTAAAGCTTGAACTCCTCCGCGTCCAGCTGGCCACCCAACTGTCCCGGCGTGGCAAACGACTCACCTGCAGGGCGAATAGCCTCGTGAGCCTCCTGCGAGTTCTTTACCTTGCGGGAATACTGACGCGGAGCGCTTGCCGCATACTTCGCCCCATAGAGCTCCCTGGCCTGCGCTCGAGCAGCGTTAATACCCGACTCCGACAATGTCGTCGAATCCGTACGCATATACGTAATGTGGCCGTTCTCATACAACCGCTGCGCGATGCGCATCGTCCGCTCAGAGGTATAATGCAGCTTCCGGCCGGCCTCCTGCTGGAGCGTCGACGTCATAAACGGAGGATATGGGCGCCGCGTATACGGTTTCTCCTCGACGGACCGCACCGACATCGACGCACCGGACAGCTGGCCGGCCAGATCCTTAGCAGCTTTTTCGTCGAGAGCCACTGCCTTGGACTTCAGCTGGCCATTGTCATCAAAGTCTCGGCCCTGCACGACGCGCTGACCATCGATCTCCGCCAACCGAGCGGGGAAGGAGCGCGGTTCACCCGGCGTACCAGCGTCGGCACCCGAACGAAGAGCAAACGTGCCCGTCAAATCCCAATAATCGGCGGAAGTAAAGGCGATACGATCCCGCTCACGCTCAACGATCACACGAGTAGCCACCGACTGCACGCGACCAGCGGACAGGCGCGGCATCACTTTCTTCCACAACACCGGCGAAATCTCGTACCCGTACAGCCGGTCCAGCACACGACGGGTCTCCTGGGCATTGACCAGGTTCTGATTCAGCTCACGGGTATGTTTCGCCGCTTCCAGGATCGCCGGCTTCGTGATCTCATGGAACACCATGCGACGCACCGGAACCTTAGGCTTCAAAACCTGCAAAAGGTGCCACGCGATGGCCTCACCCTCACGGTCGGGGTCTGTGGCCAGGTACAACTCATCAACCTGCTTCAGCTTCGCCTTGAGGTCCGCAACCTTCTTCTTTTTGTCCTGGTTAACCACATAAAGAGGAGCGAAATCGTTCTCGACGTCGACACCCAAACGAGCCCACGGTTTCTTCTTGTACTTCGCGGGCACATCGGCTGCACCTCTCGGCAAGTCGCGGATATGGCCCACGGAGGCTTCCACGATGTAATCCGAACCGAGGTACGGCTGTATCTTTAGAGCCTTCGTCGCCGACTCCACAATGACCAGCCGTTTCACACCGTCTCCTTCGGCGCTACCAGATGCTGCCACGTTGGGTTCTCGCCTTCCCTTCACACAAGCCCATCACAATGTTCCGAACCAAAGCTAGGCCACATAACTCATTATGAGCTGACCACAATCGCAACTGGGCGTTTCCGTGTCACCTTAGACCATGCACCATAGACAAACGCAAAATTACATATGCAAACCACGTAAAGGGGGTGAAAAAGCCCTTCCGCCGATGACAACCGGTGGAAGGGCTCATTTTTATAGTCGACACCGCACACCATCAGTGATGGCAGTGATTCGGTGAGGACTTACTCGTGAGTTCTTAGAGAGCACGAACCTGCTGAGCCTGGGGCCCCTTAGCACCTTCACCAATCTCGAACTCAACCTTCTGATTCTCCTCCAAGGTGCGGAAGCCGCTTCCCTGGATCTCCGTGTAGTGGACGAAGACGTCCTGCGAGCCGTCTTCCGGAGCAATGAAGCCGAAGCCCTTCTCCGCGTTGAACCACTTCACAGTTCCCTGTGCCATACCTTGTACCCAATTTCTATCGTGCAGCAAAACGACAACCAAACTCAACGATTATCGTCGAAGACCAAGCGTACTCGATCTATTTCAATGCAGCCACGTGTGGCTAGCAGTGGTCAGCCTCCTGCATAGAATGGCCAGGTCAAGGCGGGGACGCGCAGTTCATTGATGACGCGACCACTCATAAACCGTCCCCATTGATCATTATTTTTACTATGCCCAAAGGAACTAAATGTAGCCCTGCTGAGTAAATGGCCTAGTCCTCTCCCCACCCGAAAGCTCCCCTATGAAAACCCACCGCAGCCCGTCCTCACGCTTCAACCAGCATCGGTCCACGCACCGGAAACCTGACTTATCCGGTTTTTCCGGCAACGTTCCGTCTAGAACAATCGCCGCCACCGTCATGGCCGCGACACTCACCCTTTCCGCGCCTGGACTCGCGCACGCTGGCCCTCACCCGCACCCCACGCCACAGGATTCCGCAACAACGCCAACTACGGCGTCGGATAAGTTATCGGATACGGCGTCGAATACGGCGAAACGCCAGGACAATGTCGCCGTGCAAAAGCTGACGTGGGGGCCATGCCCGCCCGGCAGCATGACAGTTGAGCGAGCACAGTGCGCCACCATCACCGTTCCCAAGGACTACGCCAACCCCGACGTCGGGACCATTAAGCTGACGATGAGCAAGATCCCGGCCAAGGGAAGCAAAAAGGGCACTATCGCAGGAAACATCGGTGGACCCGGACTTGACGCACTCGCGATGTTCACCGACGAGACACCGCAGAACACAAGCACCGGCCATGTTCAGATGCCCACCGATGTCCTCGAGCACTATGATTTGGTCGCCGTTGAACCCCGAGGGCTGACCTTTGGTACACCACTCGAATGTGATGAAGGCTTACTCGAATCGCTCACTCCTGGTGGAGGCAACCTGTACCGGGCGTGCGAGCGTACGCAGCCCGGGTACGTCGATACCATCAACACCGAAAGCACGGCCCGCGACGTGGAGGAAGCACGGAAAGCGCTAGGCGAGGACAAGCTCAATCTCTACGGGGTGTCATACGGGGGCCTTCTCATGGCGACCTACGCCACGCTGTTCCCCGAGCACACCAACAAAATGGTGCTCGATTCCAGCATGTCGCCCAATGATGCGTGGTTCGGGCTTGGTGGGAGCCGCATCAAAATCCGGAAAGAAGCGATGAACGCTTTCTTCGATTGGATTGCTCAGAATGACGATAAGTATCACTTAGGAAAGACACCTCGCGAGGTGTACCAATCTTTCACTCGGGTGATTAAAGCGACATATAACGTGACCCCACCGCTAACACCCCCGCCGGCCAACCGCAACGACGTAAACGCCATTCCCGACGACTACGCCGACAGTGCTGTCAGGCTGCTGAGCGCCGTCGACTATGCCTACTGGAGGTCACACACATTCACCGAGTCTTTTGACCTTCTGAAGCGATTCGGCGCCCAGCAAGCGCTCTCTCCGCTGGGCGAAGCTCTGTATTCCCAGCAAGCGTGGCCAGATACCGCGGCCGCAATTGCAGAAAGCGCCTCCTCAGACCCCATCAGGCCACTCGATGAAATCCTGGTGGAGAAAGAAAAGGAGCGAACACCTGAGCTTGCCAAGTTAGAGGACATGGCCAAGAAGGAGACAGAGGAAGCAGATAACCCGGATGCGAGCGAAAGCAGTGCGGAGGATGAGACGCTAAAGAACCTCGTTAAGCAGTCAATCCAAATGGGGTTGGTGAACCAGACCATTATGTGTAATGAAAATGCCAACTCGCCAGACCGGAGCCAATATATTCCTTCACTGATTAACCAGTACACGGGTGGGGATCAATTCGTTGCCGTGGACCAAATGATCGCCAGCGGTCAACAATGCGATGGGTGGCCCCATAACAAACCGATCATGAAGGTCAATGGGGATAAATTGGCAGTCAAGCCGCTCAACTTGGGCTATGACAAAGACACGGCGGTGACACCACATGGCACACCCGAGATGCATGACGCCATGGGCGGCACTGTGCACACCTTCAAGGGCTACAGCCACGGTGTTCTTGCCGGGAACGCGGCCGACGCGGCGGACATCGTATCCGAATATTTCAAGGACTAACGGGCGAACGGCTCGAGGTGGCACGGTTTCCCCATCGGGACTGCTACGCCGCGACCCAAGGAACAATGTAGCTACTTCGTAGCACTATGATGTAGCTCGCGCATCGGTGTAGCGCACATTATCTTTGTCGCAGTTCACCATCTTTGTCGCAGTTCAACGACGATTGTCCTGCTAGTGAAAGGGATTCCCTTGCTCCCCTTGCTCAAAAGAATTGCAGCATCGGCCGCATCAGTAGCCATCACAGGTTTAGCTGTCATTTCCGCATCTTCAGCCACGGCGGCCGCATAGCCCACCCTGCCGACTTCGCTATCGAGTTCATGTCCGGGAATGCAACTATTTACATGGCGCCCATGGGGACAAATTCCAGCCTGTACCCGGCGGAGCTCCCCCATTACACAGATATTCCGCAATATTTTGGATTATCGAATGCCAATAACAAGCTGTACACGCTGCCCTATGACTCCGTCTTAACCACCAATCTGAAGACTTACCGGGAAACGCGAGATAGCGGCATATCTCAGGCGACGAAAATTATTCAACAAATCGACTCCCAATGCCCCCACACGCGTTTCCATTTCTATGGATACTCCGAGGGGGCCGATGTTGCTGCTCACCTCGTTAATTCCATTGCGCAAGGGAACGGCCCCATTAGCAAAGACCAGCTTGGATCCTCAGTCATGCAAGGTAACCCGGTTCGGCAAACCAATGGGGTTACTAACATTGGCACTGCCCCCGTCGACGACAAACCTCTCTTTCAACCTCTAGACTATGGCGACCAATCAAACAAAGTTATGGAAATCTGTGATGCCAGGGATTTCGCGTGTGATACCTCAGCGTCGGCACCTGAATTACTGCACCACGTTCTTGGTGACCAAGCGGCGGACGTCGCACTACTCAGAGGACAAATAGATATCCCCGCGATTATTTCTCACCTTGATCCCCCGACAATTTTTAACATCATGGCCCAGGAACCCAGCCGCGGAGAAGGCGGATCGGTCCATAGCTACAACTACTATTTACCGCGCAATCTTCTTCCGGCCATCGGTTTTATCAAGCAGCACGAAGCGTAGAAGCGCAGAAGTAGTGGCATACCCTAAAAGTTTCGGCGAGGAACTCCTGGAGAGCATCCGCGCAACGTTTTCCCGCTCCGAAATCCTCCACACCGAGACACTTCCGGCGCGGCAGGGGCGGCATGAGGATTGGCCGTCGTGGCTACCCCGGGATTTTTGCGCCCACCTTATTGACCAGGGCATCGCACGGCCGTGGGCCCATCAGGTGCGCGTCGCGAATGCTCTGCGGGAGGGGCGTGACACGGTGGTGGCCACCGGCACCTCGTCGGGAAAGTCTCTCGGTTACCAAATGCCGATTCTGACCACTCTTGCTGAAGAAAAGAATGCGACTGCCCTGTATTTGACACCGACGAAGGCGCTCGCGAATGATCAACTGGCTCATGTGGCGGGGATGACGCACGAAGTTGGTTCGCTCCGGGGTGTCAGTATCGGTGGGTATGACGGCGATACTCCACCAGAGGCCCGGCGCGCTATTCGGGATAGTGTGCAGTGGGTTTTCACCAACCCGGACATGGTGCAGCTGTCGGTGCTGGGTGCGCATGCGCGGTGGGGGCGATTGTTGCGCAACCTGCGATACATCGTTGTGGATGAGTGTCACGCGTATCGCGGGATGTTTGGCGCCCATGTTTCCCTTGTCTTGCGACGTCTTGACCGCCTGGCCAGGGCGTATGGCGCTTCTCCGGTGTTTGTGATGGCGAGTGCGACGGCGTCGCGTCCTGCGGTTCATGCGTCTCGGCTGTGTGGTCACGATGCTGATGGTTTCGTCGAGGTTACTGACGACGCTTCTCCTGCCGGCGAGCGGACGGTGGTGTTGTGGGAGCCGAGTTTCCTTCCCGACATAGAGGGCGAACATGGAGCGCCTGTGTGCAAACCCGCGACCCAAGAGGCTGCGGATGTGATGGCGAATCTGGTTGCACAGGGTGCTCGGACCTTGACGTTTGTGCGGTCGCGTCGGTCGGCTGAGACAGTAGCTGCCCGTGCGTCGGAGGCCCTGGGGCGGTTGGGGCGCCCCGAGGATGCTGCGAGGATTGCGGCTTATCGTGCTGGTTACCTTGCGGAGGACCGACGGAAGCTGGAGCACGATTTGGACAATGGAAAGCTGCTGGGGGTAGCGACCACCAATGCGTTGGAGCTCGGGGTGGACATTGGTGGCTTGGATTCCGTTGTGGCCTGCGGTTATCCGGGGACGATTGCGTCGTTTTGGCAGCAGGCGGGCCGTGCTGGGCGGCGGGGGCAGGGGTCGTTGGTCACGCTGATCGCCCGCGATGAGCCGATGGATACGTATCTTGTTCATCACCCCGAGGTGTTGTTGGGGTCGCCGGTGGAGCAAACGGTGTTTAACCCGCACAACCCGTATGTGATGGTGCCTCATTTGTATTGCGCTGCGGTGGAACGCCCGCTGACCGATGAGGAAATTGACCAGTGGGGTGCGTGGTCGAGTGCCGAGTATTTGCGCGACGCTGGCCTGTTGCGGAGGCGGCGACGTGGCTGGTTTGCGGTGGAGAGGCCAATTGAGGCGTGGAGCGCGCCGGATGACGCTGAGACCCGTGGGGCTGAGGCAGCTGGGTTGGGTGCTCTCCTCCCTCCCGATATTTCCCCGGTGAACGCGCATTCGGTGGTCAGTATTCGCGGCGACGATGGCGGTGACGTCGCCATCGTGGAGGGCGACACCTGCCGGCTGGTGGGCGTGATCGACCAGGGCCGAGCCATGAGCCAGACGCACACCGGTGCTGTGTATCTGCACCAGGGCGACAGTTACGTCGTCGATGATCTCAGTGTGGACGATGGCCTGGCTCTGGTTCATCGCGAGGCTCCCGCGTGGACTACCTGGGCTCGAGAGAACACCGACATTCGCGTCCTTTCTACTCTTTCTTCCCACGAGTTGGGCGATGGCGTGTGGTTGGCTTTTGTGGAAGTTGAGGTCACTCACCAGGTTGTTGACTACATGCGGCGGATGCCTAATGGTGAGGTCCTCGATGTCGTCTCCCTTGATCTGCCGGAACAAACATTGACGACGACGGCCGTTGCGTACACGGTGGAGCCCTCCACCCTTCGCCGGTGGGGTGTGGAGGAACGAGACTGGCCGGGCTCGTTGCATGCGGCTGAGCACGCCGCGATCGGAATGTTGCCTTTGATCGCGACGTGCGACCGTTGGGATATCGGCGGCGTGTCCACTGCGCTGCACCAAGACATTGGCTTGCCGACGGTGTTCGTGTACGACGGGTACCCGGGCGGAGCGGGTTTCGCCGAGTGCGGATACCGACGCTTCCACGAGTGGATTACAGCAACAGCAGAGGCTGTCGCCCATTGCGAGTGTGAAAATGGGTGTCCTTCCTGCGTTCAGTCGCCCAAATGTGGGAATGGGAATGAGCCTTTGGATAAGGCCGGCGCTGTGCGGGTGCTCCGAGGATTGGAATCGCTGGGGCGTGAGGCGCTGGAGGCCTGAGCCCCTGTAGCCATGAGCGTGCGAGCGCCAGCCTGCGAGCGTCCTATTTATGTAGGCCCGGCGCGTGCGCTCGCGGTGGCCGTGAATGGTGAGTGTGGTCCCGATACCTCGACGGACACGATAACGTCTTCGTCCTCAAACGTGCATGAGCGCAGCGAGGCGCTATTTTCCGTGGCAACCTGCTGGGCCAACGCACACGCCGTGGACGACTCTGGCGGTGTGCTCGTCACAGTTGAGAACTCCCGTGTTGTACTCGCCGATGAGAACTCTGGCGACGCGTTCACCGTGGACGACATTGGTGCGGCATTTTCCAGGCCAGGATCCGGCACCGCGTTTCCCGGATCCGCGTTTATAGGCGCCGTGGCGGCGATGGCATGGTCGCCGTCGGTAATAGTTGCTTGTAGCGCGTAGGCCGCCGCGAGTGCGGACAAATCCGCTGCTCTATCCGCTTTTTTGGAGTCGATTACTTTAGCCCCAACGGCGACCAGCGTTCCGAAAACACCGATGACCACTGTGCACACCACCGCTCCCACCACGGTCATCGACCCCCGGCACCAGAATTCACTTCCGCCCACGTTACGTTCCCCCTCCATTTTGTGCCTGTCGTTAAGGCGCTAGCTATTCGCACCCACGTATCCCGTGCGCCCACTGATCGTGATCAGTCGGACTTAACCGGATTAGCCGGCGTCACCAGAGCTTCCGATGTTCTCTTCGTTCACGGCCACCGACGTCGACTCCGCATCTTTCAGTGGGTTCTTCACTGTGACCGTTACTTTCACGAAGCCGGGCTGACCTCCCGCGCCTGGTGTCGTCGCCACCGTTATGGTCGAGTTTTTCACTGCGCTAGCCAGGTGTTGTTCGACTTCAGAGCGGTTTTCTCCTCGTGCGATGGCTCGCGCCGCATTTGCCGACGCCTCCGTTGCCGCCACCTGATTCGCCACGGCCATGACCCCCACGATGACCATTCCCACGACGACGAGCACCATGGAGATCGCGAACGCAGCTTCGATAGTGACGCTTCCCCTCGCCCACCACGACGCCGTGGCGTCGGGTTGAGGAGCGTCGGAATCAGCGTCGTTGTTCTCCACGGGGCACGGGCCAGGAGAGACCGGCATGGTGTCGTCGGTTAACCGTGAACTTATCGATGCCCGGTTCACTTCTTTTTGCTGTTCAGAGCATCTTCGATAATTCCCTTGAGTGCATTTTCTACCTCGCCACCTGAGACGACGACGTAGAGCAGCCCGGCAAAGGCGGCCGCAGCCACGCACACCAAGGCGTATTCCAAGGTGGCCATGCCACGCTCGTTAAACAGCGCCGCGCGGGCTCGATCCCACCACCTCATGGGCGAGGGCTCGGACGTGTTCTTGTTATCCGAGATAGAAATGTCATCCGAAGGAGAATCGACGGATCGTGAGGAGAGCTGAACGTCAGTGGCCTCTGATGTGTGCTGCTCAGCAATCTGGTTGGTGGATACTGCGTGGGTAGGTACTGCACAAGTCATGATGAGTCCTTTCGAAAAGATGGCGGATGACAGGCCACACACCAACAGTGAGGCCTAAAACGCCAGGTCAATGGATATGGAGAAATAAAACTTGATTGAGAAATAACCTCGAAAAATAAAAAAGAGGCACATAGACCGAATGGAATGCTGCGGTGGACCGCGGCCACCCATCGGCCTCTGGATCGTGATGGTTACCGTCGTCATGACAACCCCGATAACAGTCCGATAGCAATAGGAACTAACCCCACCGCTATAAAGGCCGGAAGGAAACAGAAGCTCAACGGCAGCGCCACATACACGCTGGCTTTCTCGGCCTCCGCTACCGCCTGGTCCGTCGCCCGATGCCGCATATGCATCGACAACGCCCCGATATCGGCCGCTAACCGGGCACCCGAGCGTGCACTCCGACGCGCACGTCGAGCAAAATCTCCTAACACCTCGTTCTCGGCGCACAATGCCCACGCGATGTCGGAATCCACCCCCATCGCCAACCGGTTCGCCGTGCCCTTCCAGACGTCAACAAATTGGGACCCACCACTATCGGCAACCGCTCCCACCGCTGCGCCTACCGGAAGGCCACACGACAAACACGCTTTCACCAGATCCAAATCGGCGGCCGCATTCAACATGGCCCCCGCACGCCCCACGCTCCCGACGTTCTTCTTCGCCGTAGTCACACCGCCACCGCCTTCGCCATCAGCGCGCGGGACCACTCCAGCCCCACGACCTCTAGAACAACCCCGACCAGGAGCAACAGCCCACCGAGCTGCGTCGTCAATAAAAACTGAATGGAGCCCGCACCCATGGACTGGCCCATTGCCACTCCGACGAGGGGCAGAAACATCAGCACGCGGGTCGACGCTCGTGGGCCCGCCAGCGATGCCTCGGTGCGCTCCTGGTGATGGAGCTTCGCCTGGAGATCTGCCGCCGTGGCCTGCATGACCTCCGCTAAAGGCACGCCAGTGCGGTGCGACACCAACCATGCTCGGGCGATCGCCTGCCGCCCGACTTGCTCGGGCTCGCTGGACCACGTGTTCAGAGGAGCGCAAGGAGCGCCCAACCAGGCACAATGGTTCACCATCGTTCGAAGCTCGCGCGCGACCTGGCCTTCCATGTCGTCAGCCCCGTCCATTTCGTCGGCAACGTGACGAACCGCCACCAAGGGGCTTGCACCGGCCAGTAGTTCACTCGCGATCATGCTGCTGGCCTGCGCCCACTGAGCTATTACTTGGCGTTGATTAATGCGAACCTGCTTATCGCTGCGGGCTCGTTGAGCCTCCACCACCGCGATCACACACGACAGCGGCACACCGACCGGGATCATCGCGCACCACCTCGCACGATACGTTCCCACAATGGCCATGCATCGGTGCGGCCACCGTCGGCCGTCCACACCATCACGACTCCGGGAGACGATGAAACGCCTGGATACAGTGGTTGTTCGTCGTTCCGATTCCCGTCGAAGAAGGAGGAATTCTTCCCTACCGGTGGCACTACTCCCACGCTCGCGAGGCGACGCGATGAGGTCCGCTCGACGTGGACAACAACCCGAATCGCAGCGCGGAATTGAGTCCTCACCGACTCCGGAGACATCCCCGCCATAGCGCCCAGGGCCTCGCACCGCGCCGGAATTTCCTCCGGCCCATTCGCGTGAATAGTTCCGCAACCCCCGTCGTGACCAGTGTTTAAGGCCGCGAAAAGTTCCTGAATCTCGGCGCCACGGATCTCACCCACCACGATCCGATCCGGCCTCATCCGCAACGTCTGCTTGACCACATCACGCAACGTGATCTCCCCCTGTCCTTCCACATTGGGCGATGTCGTCGTCAACGCGACAACATGCGGATGCCGGGGATGCAGCTCACGAGTGTCCTCCACGCACACGATCCGCTCGTCCGGCGACACCTCCGCAAGCAGGGCGGACAGCAGCGTCGTCTTTCCCGCGCCCGTCCCACCAGAGACCACAAATGCCTGACGGCTCCGCACCAACGAGCGCAACTCGTCGGCCATATCGGGCGGCACGCTGCCACTGCGAACAAGGTCATTCAGGCTGGTCGACGCCGTCCCCAACACGCGCAGAGACAAACACGGGTGCTCAACGACGGGCGGCAACACGGCGTGAACACGAACGCTCCCGCCGGCAGCGTCGCGTTGATAAAAACCGTCCGCATAGGGCGACGCATCATCCAAGCGACGCCCACACGCGGCTGCTAAACGAACGGCTGTCGCCCGCACGTGGTCGTCGTCGCGGAAGAGAGAATCCACACGACACAAACCGGCCGGGCCATCAACCCACACTTCCGAAGCCCCATTGACCAGCACGTCAGTCACATCCGGCAGATCCAGCAGCGACTCCACCGGCCCGGCACCGTGGATCTCCCCACGAATCCGACGAACCTCTTGCACGACGCCCGACATCCCGATGCCCGGATATTCCGCCCGTACCGCTGAGGCAATTGCCGACGTTGACATATCTCCATTGCCCTGCGCAAGCCTCATGCGGATTCGGTCGCTCGCTGCTCCTGCCTGTGCCGACGCCCCTGCGTGTGCCAGGACGTCGTCGCTGTGAGCAGCCGAATTATCCGCACTCGAATGACATGACTGCACAAAACTCCGAACCCTGCTCATGCTGCCAACTCCCCCATGCGCGCGGCACGGCTCTGAGCACTATTGATGGCGCACTCATCGAGCGGCAACGATGGCATGCTGTTCTTTATGTAGCCATCTGCGATCTCACGCAACCCAGACACCATGCGCGCGAAGCTCGACCGCCCACACAGCCGAAGCCCCGTCTCCTCGATTTCCTTCGCGATCTTTTTCTCAGACGTGAACTCGGCCACCACCGGCATCGACGTCACAGATTCAACGTCTTTGACCCCCACCGGCGAGACCGCCTCATGCTTCACCACAGCCACCGGGTCCGCACCGCCCTGGCGCGTCACCCTCGACCAGCGCACTGCCCCGCCTAAACCACGCAATGTCGCAGGGACGACCACAAAAACACAATCGCAGCCAGTGAAGTCCGACGCCTCCCACCAGGTCGCCCCCGACACGTCGACCACCACTGATAATCCCTCACGGGCGAGCGCACCCGCCACACGCTGCACCAATGCGCCACGCTGATTCCACTCCACGGCAGCCGGAGCACCGCGTCCCACCGACAACACACCCACGCCTTCTGGGGTCGCGGGGATATTTGTCGCCACCGCGCGCCCATCAACCCCTCCGTCTTGCCACCCTCGCACGCTCACATCACCCCACCTCATGCCCGGCTCACTTTCCACGCCGAGGAGGACATCGTCCGCGCCGGACACACAATTCGCGTCCACCACCACAGACCCACGCCCTGATCGAACCCATGACAACGCCAGACCAGCCGAAAGAGTACTTCCACCCGCGCCGCCGACGGCAGAGACCACCGCTACCCAACCGCCTGACACGGCACCTCGGGAGCATCGCGTCGACAATGCCTCCACCAAGTCGCCCGACCGCGCAGGCAACACCATGACGTCCTCGGCACCCACCTGCACACCCCGCTCCCAAGGCGGAGTGCCCACGCACACCACAAACACACCACGCCGGGGAGGGAGCGCTAATGACGACACCTCGTCCAGGCCCTCGCAATCGGCCACCACGGCGTCGGCACTGCGCCACCGGGACGCCAACGCTGCATCCATCAGACCATCGATAAGTGAAAATCCCAGAACAGCCGCACATTGTTCGACTTCTGCTAGCAAGTGGGGGTCCGCCACTAAGCACACAATTTCTTTCGAGGACATGGGGCAATCGTGGCAGAAACGGTGGCAGATCGTACCGAAGAAGAGGGCGGAAATCGGCCTCGTTGTGGATAAAATAAAGTTATCCACAGATTTAGCGCGCACACTACAGAGCACCGGTTCAACGAGAAGCAGCCGCCTACGGGAATCCCATGCCCACGGCCTTCAGATATAGAGCGACGGCCCGCATCAGGGGGGGATCGATGCGGGCCGTCTTACCCGGCTCGGGGGGATGGCCGGGGCGGGCCACGCTCCTCACCCTTCAAGGGAGGGGGGCCTGCGCCAACAATTTTGGCACATCAAAGGCGCAGAATGCAACACCTTTTCTAAATACCCCCGCTCTGATGCGGAAAATCGCGCTCACCACTGACAATGCCCCCGTTTACCCTCCACCCGGACATGAAGAAAACAATCGCCACCCCTGTCTGGAAAATCGTCCCCACAGCCGTCGAATCAAACAATGCCCGTTTCATCAGTCGTTATCGCCGTGACCCACCCCCGTTAGAGCTATTAAATCCTTTAACAAGCCCAACAATGTACAAACTTTTCTGTTCAGGATTTCTTAATACGGCCTCAATCGCTATTTTCCCTAGCGCATGGCACAATTAGGTGAGAAAGTTTTGATTTCCCCATGTTTTAATGCGCAGGAGGATGCCCGTGAGCTCCACGAACAAAAATGGCTTGTACACCGATAGCTCAAACTCGGTTTTCCCCGAGGTAGGTAGCATCCCTCTCCGCGATGCCGATACTCACGCAGCAGGTCAAGGCAGCATTAATCGCCTGGTCAAGGACGCGTCCGGCCAGATCACGACCCTCGTCCGCACCGAAATTGAGCTCGCCAAAGCAGAGCTCACACAGTCGGTGAAGAAGGGCGCCATCGGTGGAGCAATGTTCGCCGTGGCCGGCATTATCGCTTTCTTCAGCGCGTTCTTCCTCTTCTTCACCCTGGCAGAAGTGCTTGACATCTGGCTCTACCGCTGGGCAGCATTCGCCATCGTCTTCGCCGGAATGCTCCTGCTTGCAGGCATTTTCGCGTTCATCGGGCTCAAGCAGGTCAAGCAGGTGAAGAAGCCAGAAGCGACCATCGATTCCTTCGGCAAGCTCCCCGAGGTCGTCCCTAGCGGTTCGTCCAACTCGGGTTCCTCCAAGACCGCGAGCTCGAAGAACGTCGAAACTGCTGAAGGTCTCTACAGCTAAGCACCAAAACTCAGCACCGACGTGGGTTCAGCCACGTCGACACCACCCCTCCGGCGATGCCCCGCTGCATCGTCGGTTTTTGGTTCCGTCTACCGTCGAACCTCATGATTTGGTAAACCTGGTGTGTGCCTCAACGCCCGACGAACCCCTCCGCCATTGAACTCGATGGCCCGTGGACCCATCACCTGTACCACAGCCGGGGAGTTCGCATTCACTGCGCCGACAGCCGAAGCCCCGACGCCCCCTTAGTGCTGCTAGTACACGGTTTCGCCGGCGGATGGTTCGACTGGCAATCCGTCCTCCCCTTGCTCGCGGAGGATCACCACGCTGTCGCCATGGATCTCCGCGGCTACGGCCTCTCTGACAAACCCCCTCACGGCTACGACCTGGGCACAACGGCACTAGACATCGCCGGCCTGGTCCTTGCGCTGGGTCATACATCGGCAACTGTGGTCGCCCACGGAGAGAGCGTGCCCGCAGCGGTGATCGCTGGTCTGACCGAGCCACAGCGCATTAAGCGTGTGGTGGCGCTCAACCCTTCGCATCCGCGCCAGAACGTGGACGTCGTCACCCGCCACCCGATTCGGCACCGCGACCGCATCACGCTCGGCGTGGCCACTCGTTTCCCGCGGCTCGGGGAGCGCTGGCTGAAAGCCGATCACAGCTTGTTCCTTGAGCAGATCGTCGCCCATCTAGCCGGCTCCGCGTTCCAGTACTCCGACAGTTTCGACGAATATCTTGCGATTCGACGCTTCGCCATGGGCGTTGAGCGCGTCGCCTATTACGCGTGCCTGCGCCACCGAAAGGCCGCGGTAGCGACAATGCCTCGCGGAACAGCGCAAACCGTGCTGGCCGATTGGTCCGGCTGGAATGAAATTGAGTGCTCGACGCCCCCGGCCGTGCGCGTTCTCCACGGTGCCGAGGACCCTTTGATAACGGCGTCCAAGACGGCTCGCGAAACTATTGCCGACGCCGACCACGTCACTGTGGTTCCCGGCGCGGGGCATTATGTACACATGGAGGCGCCCCAGGCGGTGCGCGATGCTGTGCTGGCCGTGGAGGAAGCGTAACCTACTTAGCCACGCACGACTTCGTGTCCACCGCGGACCGCAAATTCTGGACGTTCTCCACCGATCCCAGCGATTCCATGATCTCGTGGTTGGTCAGCGCGTATCCCGTGTCTTGGTCGTCCACCCCGGCGCCGAAGATAAGCCCGAGGACTTCACCGTCACCATCGACAACAGGCCCGCCGGAGTTCCCCTCGCGGACCAATCCGCGCAGCGTATAGGCTTCACGCTGAACGCGGTCGGTGGAGTAAATATTCGGCCCGTCGATGGTCAAGCGGTCACGGACGCGCGCGTTTTCCACATCGAACGGCCCGCCCAAGGGATACCCAAGCACGGCCGCATCGGACCCCGTCGTCGCGGGCACATCATCCAACTGCAGCGGGCTCAAGCCCAGGTCCACAGCGTGCAGCACCGCGATGTCCTTGTCGGGGTTGAAATACGTGACGGTGGCAACGTCCTCACCGTTGACTGTCCGCAGCTTGACCTCATTCGATCCGGCGACCACGTGGGCGTTGGTCACCACGGTGTCGGGGGCTATCACAAAACCGCTGCCTTCCAGCATCTTTCGGCACTGTTGCGCCGTCGATAAGACCTGAACAACGGAGGGCCGAATCTCGTTCAAGCGTTGGGTAGACAAAACAGAGTCCGCCGGCGCGGGAACATCCTTGTTCGGCAGTTCACCGAACGGATCGGTCAGCGTCGGCATGCCGTTTTGGTTGAGGAACATGCCGACCCTGCTGCCCCAGTTGTTCACCTGCTGCGGGGCCAGGGAGTCCACTGCACCCAAAACCTTCGAGTTGCGGAGGGCTTTGGAAAAATCCCCGGTGGACACGGACACCACGGGCACAGCGATCATCCACACAACGACAATCGCGGTGAAAACCTGCACGACAGCCCCGACGGCCGCGTCGGCCTTGTACACAGCCCGGGTGCGGATCATGTTGCGCAAGGCAATGCCGATGGAGGACCCTATGGCGTACCCAATGATGACGGCGAGAACCGCGATGCCGAGGGCGAAGAGGAACCGCGTGTTGTTGTCGTCGGTCTGGGCCATCGCGTACGGGGCGGCCCACATGCCGACCATGCCGCCGATGAGAACGCCTATGACCGCGGCGATGGAGGATACGCCGCCTTGTCTCCATCCGGAATGCATCGCCGATAGTGCGATGAGCACAATGACGATGTCCACAATGGTGGATCCGCTCATTCAGTGTCTCTCAGTTCTTGTGGTTGGGGGTTGTCGGCGTTGATGGTTTCTGGGGGGTTCTCCGCCACCGAGTCACCGGTTCATTGTTCGCCGACCGAGCAAGCGTCTCTGCAAGATCGTACACAGGTGAAGCGTTCCATGGTTTCTCCCAACCCGCTTCGCGGAGGAGGCCATCCACTAACCCGCCGGTAAAACCCCAAAGTAGAAGGTCTCCTATCCAAAAGGCGGGCCCGGTCCACCCCTGCCTGCCGACGGTTATTCGTATCGACGGGTCCGCCAGGTGTTCCAGAGGTATGGCGACGGCGTCGGCCACCTCGGCGGGGCTGGCGGGGTAGACGTGGGTGGGGTTGTTCCAGTACGCCAACACGGGCGAGACGACATTTCCGGTGCGGGGGATGAGGATCGGGTGGAGGACCGCCAGCGGCGACATCGTGTCCGGGCGAACGGCTGTTTCCTCCTGCGCTTCTCGTACGGCGGTGTCGATGGGCGTGGCGTCCTCGGGGTCCTTTCGCCCGCCAGGGAACGCCATTTGGCCCGAGTGCGACCGCAACGTGGGCGCGCGGTGGGTCAGGAGCAGCCGGGCGTCCTCGGGGTAGGGCGTGCTGGGCGTGGGCTCGTACGTCGGGTCGCCGGCTAGGAGCATGAGTACTGCCGACGGGCGGGTTGCGTCGTCAAGCTGTGGCCTCCGCCGGGATAAGTCAGAGAGTTGACGACGAATACCGCCGTCACGTGCCCGCTGTGTGATCGAGCGAAGCCACGGTGGAACCGCGTCGGGCAGCGGCGGCTGGGTGGGCTCTGAAAACGACGTCGGGAACCCTGTTTTCACGTGTGACCTCCTACACTTCGCAACGCCTCTGATCAGGATACGGCCTGGCGGTCGCGCTCGTCGGGAGTTTCCGAGCTATCCGATCCGCGCTATCCGTTCGGCCGCGAGCCCGCTAGTTGAGCGCTGCGGTGACCGCCGACTCTAGTTCGCTGGTGCTGGTGAACGTTTGTGGGTACACCTTGGCCACCTCCCCGTTAGGTTTGAGAACCACCGTGATGGGGATAACCGACGGCAACTTCAACGCCCGGGCAACGTCGCCATCCGAATCCTGGAAGCTGGCCAAGTGATCCACATGTAAATCGGAGAGCACGCCGACGCCTGCATCACCATTTTTATCGGCGTGCACGCCGACGACGTTCCACTCCGGGTGGGACTGGGCCACTTTGTCAACGACCGGAAGTTCCTTCTTGCATGGCTGGCACCAAAAGGCCCACAGGTTGATCACGGTAGGTTTGCCCGCGAGGTTGCGGCTGAGTGGTTGGGCGTCGGCCTTGCTTGCGGAGTTACCCAAGCAGGGCAGTGTCACCGAACCCAGGAGGGAATTAGCGTCTTCCGAACTCCCCGAGCCTTCCGAGCTGGTCGACGCATTTTCGGCGCCCGCAGTGGGGCACGCTGGCCGGCCAGTCGTGGGGTTGGAGGCCGGGGAATCTGCGTCTCCCGAACCGTCCGACGGATCGCCCTGGCTACCAGATCCCTGACCAGCGGGATTATCAGATATCGCCGCTCCCGAATGCGCATCATTGTGGCTTGATGTGGACCGCAGCATGAGGGGAACCGCGCAGATCACCAAGCCCGTCAGCACGGCGATGATCAGGATGGTCCAGCGTTGTTGTCGTCCCATCAGTGGCCCCCTAGCGCGAGATCGAGAATACGGTCACGTTCTGGGCCTTTGACCAGCTTCTCAGCCTCGTCGGGATTCGTCGGCCCCCACACACCAAAACCTCGGCAATCCTTCGCCAAGAAGCACGCACCGCACGCCGCCTTCCGCGAATGACACACACGTCGACCATGAATAATGACTTCGTGGGAAAACGGCGTCCACCACCTCTTCTCAATTAACTGGGCGACGTCCTGCTCGACTTTTTTCGGGTCCTTCGCGTCCGTCAAACCGAACCGACGCATCAGGCGGCCCATATGTGTGTCCACCGTGATCCCCGGCTTGCCGAACGCATTACCCAGGACGGTGTTCGCCGTCTTGCGCCCCACCCCAGGCAGCGAAACCAAGTCCGCCATCGTGTCCGGGACGGCACCGTCGAAACGAGTGACGAGTTCATGCCCCAGCGAAACCAAGTTCCTCGCTTTGTTGTGATAGAACCCTGTCGAGCGGATATATTCTTCGACTTCCTCGACACTCGCGTTGTCCAAATCCTCCGGGCCGGGGAACCGCTTAAACAACGCCGGTGTCACCATATTCACCCGACGATCCGTACACTGAGCAGACAAAATCGTGGCGACGACCATCTGATACGGATTCTCAAAGTTGAGTTCCGCTTTAGCGTCCGGATACGCGCGGTGCAACGCGCGGGAGATTCTCCGAGCACGACGGACCTTGGCAAGCGGAGTCTCGGTAGTGGCCATGCCAACACCATAGCGGGCGCCCCGGACATAACGTCGGTATGGTAGACCGCATGGCCGGTTTATTTGCCCTCCTCGCACCATTTATTCTTATGGGATTCGCCATTGGCATGGAACGCTACGAACTCTTCGCGAAGAACGCCGGGAGGAAGAAGGCGTCTAGTCCCGGCGTCGAGGCGCACTAGAGAAGCGCACTAGGCCTCGGCAACCCCCGCCGCGGCAGCCCCCGTGTGACGTCGTCAAGCGACGAGTTTTTACCGCAATTCGCTGGTTCCGTCGACAAAAAATAGTGTGTTCTTCGCCACTATGAAAGCTACGATAACGTAGCATACGTTATCAACGGGAGTTTACTTCTGAAAACGTGACCAACCGCACAAGCAGCGGTTTTGTCAATTCATCCCCGAAATTGGGCATTTTTTACGAACTTTCCGCCTTTTTATTGATTATTCCTCTCTATAAAACTCCCGCGTGAGGCTATTCCTAAATCGGACAAAGCTCTCACTTTTGGCCTGCCACGTAGTAATGTGAGGTGCGATACAGCGACGGGTGCGGTATTTAGTATCTAACACAGACGGCCGCGCACCGTGGCACTCGACCCTACTGCGAGAAGTGGAGACTACGTTGAGCGACGTCACCGAGATCCTCTCCCGTGCCGGCATTTTCCAAGGCGTTGACCCAGTTGCCGTCCGGAACCTCATCCATGATCTTGAGACGGTGCGATTCCCGCGCGGCACCACCATTTTCGACGAGGGTGAGCCCGGCGACCGCCTCTATATCATCACCGAGGGCAAAGTGAAGCTGGCCCGCCACGCAGCCGACGGTCGTGAAAACCTCCTGACCATCATGGGCCCCTCGGACATGTTCGGCGAGCTGTCCATCTTCGACCCGAACCCGCGCACATCGTCGGCCATTTGCGTCACTGAAGTGTCCGCCGCCACGATGAACTCAAAGAAACTCCACCAGTGGATCAATGACCACCCGGCCATTTCTGAACAGCTGCTTCGGGTGCTCGCGCGTCGCCTGCGTCGCACCAATAATTCCCTGGCAGACCTTATTTTTACCGACGTTCCCGGGCGCGTGGCGAAGGCGCTGCTCCAGCTTGCCAACCGCTTCGGTGTTCAGGACAACGGGAACTGGCGTGTTCACCACGACCTCACTCAAGAGGAAATCGCGCAGCTTGTCGGTGCATCACGCGAGACTGTCAACAAAGCGCTCGCCGAATTTGCGCACCGTGGCTGGATTCGGCTCGAGGGCAAGACCGTCGTTATTTGCGACAGCGAACGCCTGGCACGTCGCGCTCGGTAGTTAGGTAGCCACACCGACGCCCGGACGCTCGGCGGGGATGCTCGGCGGGTGATAGCCACGACGTCAGCGACGA
>NZ_JBSNBL010000005.1:0-167772 GCF_053760365.1 Corynebacterium sp. c7Ub_26
CCTTCTTCCGTGCGTCGGTGCGTCACACCCCAGGAATTGAGTTCTTCCTGGGGTTATGCGACAAAAGGCGGTGCGGCACACCACCGCCCCCCATTGTTTCCCCTGAGCTTCACTTAGTGTTCATGTTTACGTCAGTGGGACGTTAAAGAAGCTTGGTACACCATACGTATGGCACAAGCACCTAGTCTCCCCACTCACCAGGCCGACGACAGCCAGGCCTGGACATCGGAATCGCAGCCGGATCCGGCTCGCGCTACTCCCGCGCCAGGCCACAACCCGGGCACGACCCCACGTCGTCAACACGACGGGGGTGGCGTCAATACCACGGCGGTCACCGCGTTACTCGGAGTGGCTACTGTCTTACTGATTATCTTTACGTTCACTGACAAGCAGGTCAGCGATGCCGTCATCAACCATGACAGCGTGTTCGGCACGGTGTTCCAGTCTTATGGCGAGTTCCCTCCGGCGGTGCTGAGTGCGCTGGCTATGCAGGTCCTCGCGGGATGCCTCCTCCGTTCCTCTCTTCCGGGGATCGCGCGGGGGCTGGGCAGCATTTTGCTCACATGGGCGAGTTTCCTGTCGGTCCTTGGCTGGTCAGAGCAGGCTGAGTCGTATCGTCGGTCGTGGAGCGCGAACCTTGCGGCCGGCACCCCGATCGGCGTCGCCAATAATGATGATTCGGACACGATGACCTGGTCCCAGTTTGCCCCCGCCATGTTTATGGATATTGTCCTTCTGATCATCATTTCGATGGTGGCGTGGCTGCTGGTTCGGAATTTGTCGGCTGAGACTTTGCGCCTGATCGCGATCTCGGCTGTCATTATGCTCGCGATTGTGTGGGCTGGGCACGGGGTGAACGACGGGATGAAGAGCCTGTGGGGTCGGTTCCGCCCCTATGAGGTTGATGCTGGAAAAGGCCCCTATCAGCCGTGGTATCACATCAATTTGCCTAATGGGCACCGCTCGTTCCCGTCGGGCCACACTCAAGAGGGCACCACCCTTGCAGCCCTGGCTATCGTGTTGCGCCCGCTCGGTGGCAAAGCCTGGCGGATTGCGCTGTGGGTCGGAACGGTGTGGGGAATTCTCATGGCTGCCAGCCGCGTGATCATCGGTGCCCACTGGGCGACTGACACGGTCGCCAGTTTCATCCTGACCTACGGTCTCATTTTGATCGGATTGTGGTTGACGACGTGGGTCGCCAGCCGTTTGAATTCCACCACCATTACTAACGACGCTGGTACGCCGGTTCGCACTTCCTAGCGACGCTGGTAAATCCGCGAGTGGTCTTTCACGCCGGCGAAACGGAATGGCGCATCGGTGACCTCCGGTGTGTCGTAATCCGTAATGTCGGCGACGCGTGTCCCGGGATGAAGATCGCGGTAAGCGTCGTAGGTGAGCGGCTCGCGTGAATCCAGCGCCTTCTTGTGCTCATCGGCATGGAGCAACTTTTGGTATCCGTCGACAATGGTGCCGGTGAAGAATTCTGCAACCGCACCGGACCCGTAGGACAGGACGCCGACGCGTTTTCCGGCGAGGTCGCCAGATTCGGTCTCGAGCAGCGACATTAATGCCAGGAACACGGATGCCGTGTAGGAGTTACCGATCATGCGGTTGTAATGCATGGTGGTCTCGAGCTCGGCGGCGGTTTCGGCTTTATCCGCTGATAGACCCACATGCTCGCGCAACGCCATGTGCGCTTTCACCGCCATTTTCGTAAACGGCTGGTGGTAGCAGAAGCGGTCGATCGCGGCGAAGTCAGCCCCACCGTGATCGATGAAGTCGTCGTAAGCTCCGCGAACGGCGTTGAGGTAGGCGTCGATGGAGAGCTTTCCGTCCACCAGGGCGGTGTGCCGGTCGTTGGGCCGCCAAAAGTCCTGCACATCGTAGGTGTAGACGCCGGATGCTGGCTCGACGGCCAGGATGCCGGGGTTGACCTGGACCAGGAACGCAGCCGCTGCCGCGCCTTGAGTCGGCTCACCACCCGAGTTGAGGTCGTAGCGCGCAACGTCGGAGGCAACAACCAGCACTTTTTCCTGTGGGTTGCGGGCGACGATACCCAGCGCGACTTGCAGCGCGCCGACACCGGAGTAGCACGCCTGTTTCATTTCGATGGTTCGCACCTGGGCGGGGAGGCCGAGAAGCCCGTGAACGTACACGCCAGCGGATTTGGACTGGTCAACGCCGGATTCGGTGGCGAAGAGAAGGGTGCGGATTCCGTCGGTTCCGTTGCGGTCGATGATCCGCTTGGCGGCGGTGGCTGCCATGGTGACGATGTCTTCGTCGGCAGCGGGCTGGCTCATGACTTCTTGGCCGATGCCTTTGTGGAACTTGCCCACGTCGATCCCGTGTTTGTCGGCTAGGGTTTCGAGGGCGAAGCTGTGGTGTCCCGTGGCGAAAGTGATGTCATGGATGCCAATGGGGTTCACAGCTGTGTTCACGGGTGCGTTCACTCGCCTTTCCTTTCAATTTTCACGTGGGCGGCCATCAGTTCGCCCGGATTCGTTTGTGCGGCCAGCAGTGATAGTTCGCCGCAGAAAACAGATGCCGCACACAGTACTGCAAGTCGGCGTGCGTTATCACCCGCTGGGCGGTCTTCACGGCATCCGAGGCGTCGCAAGTTATTTTCGACAACCTCCAAGCCCTGGCCTTTGCCGTTCCCTACTGTACCCACAATGAGGTTGGGGAGGTTGCATGAGAAGTAGAGGTCTCCGTCACGCACTTCGGCATGGGTGATGCCTTGGGATCCCTCGACGATGTTGGCCGCGTCTTGCCCGGTTGCCAGGTAAAACGCCAGGAGCATATTGGCATAATGTGCGTTTGCGGTGCGCAGCCCGCCGGCCAAGGTGGTGCCTACCAGGTTTTTCCGAACATTGAGGTCCGCGATCTGTTCCGGCGTGGTTTTGAGTCGTTCCTTGACGACGTTGCGCGGGATGAGCATTTCAGTGACAACGTTCTTCCCGCGGCCCAGGATGCCGTTGACTGCGGTGGCTTTCTTGTCAGAGCAGTAGTTTCCGGAGATGGAGCCGTAGCGTAGTTCTGGGTACTGCTGGAGGATCCATGGCATGAGGTTGTCGGAGGCGAGAGTGACCATGTTGTGGCCGGAAGCGTCGCCAGTGGTGAATTCGAATCGCACGAAGAGGAGATTGCCGGCGTATTGGACGTGCAGGTCGATGAGCTTGGCATACCGGGAGGCCTGGGCGACGACGGCCTGCATGTCGTCGCGGCGTCGGTCAAGTTCGGTGGCTACGCGGAGGGCGACTCCGGCGTTGGGAGCTTCGAAGTACACGGATCGTGTCATTCGTTCATCGACGAGTGTGGCGCGGATTCCGCCTTCGACGTAGCGCGATATTTTTGCCCCGCGGCCGACGGATGGCCAGAGTGGCGTTTCGTAGGTCGCCATGGGAATGGAGACGGCTTCGTAGCTGGCGCCAGATTCCGGGGTTTGCGTGTCGTCCTCGGCGTTCCATCCCGCTGTCTCTCCCGACACAACGTTGCCTGAGATGTGGACGGGGCCGATCCATGACATGGGGATAGGAGCATATAAATTGTCGCTCATTACGTTTCCTTTTCTTATTCGTAAATGTGTTGTCAGGTGCTTATTTGGGGCCTTATTCGTGAATTGTTTTTAAATTGTTGTCCGCGAGGAGCCTGGCTAACACATGCGTGCCGATCACTATTTTTTATCGACGACGGTTGGCGACGGTGGTGAGATCAATCCCTCGCGCGCGAGCCGACTCCGCCAGGGGCCCGGTGATGAGGGCATCGGTGTTGTGCAGGTCGCTCGTGCTGGTTGCGCCGACCATTTCGTAGAGCGCCTGGAGGTGCTCGGCCCACCGGTTGATTTGGCTGGTCAGGGCGTCGACGGCGGCGTCGATTCCTTGGGCGCGCTCCTGTGGCGAGCGGGTGGCGTCTCCCACGCCGGTGCTCAACGCGGTGTGGAGGAATGTTCCGGCGACGCCCACGGCGTCGGCGCCGAGCGCGAGGCCTCGTAGGACGTCGTAGGGTTGTCGAACTCCGCCTGAGGCGAAGAGCGTGGGCAACGTGTTGGGGTCAGCAGTGGTCGCGTCGAGCAGGGAGAATGCAGCGGATTGTCCGAACCCGGTGAGGTAGGAGAAATCGCGGTCGGATCGGCGGTCGTTTTCGATTCGCGCGAAGTTGGTTCCTCCGCGGCCGGAGACGTCGGCGATGGATACGCCCAGGTCGTGGAGCTGCTGGAGTGTGTTCCGGGTCATGCCAAAGCCGACTTCTTTAACGATGACCGGCGTGTGGGTGGCCTCGAGCGCGTTAACGATGGCTTCGATGTTGCGTGGCCAGGAGGCGTACCCGCGCGAGCCTTCCGGCATGACGGTTTCTTGCACGGCGTTGACGTGGATTTGGAGGGCGTCGGCCTGGAGGGCGTCGACGACTCGGGCGGCGTCGTCGGGTGTGGCGTCGGCGCTGAGGTTTGCCCACACGGTGCCGTGGGGGTTGCGGTCGCGGAGGATGCGGAATGTGGGGAGGGTGTCGGGTTCGCGCAGGAAGATGGACATGGAGCCGGTGGCGACGACAATTCCGGTGCGTGCCGCGGTTTCGGCGAGGACGCGGTTGACTCCTGCAGTGAGTTCGGATCCTCCGGTCATGCCGTTGATGTAGAACGGTAGCCCCCAATGCAGCGCCTGTACTGTGTGCGCGCCGGTGCCCGCGTTTGTAACAGCGTTCGTATTTCCCCCAACGCTGCGATCCGTCTGGACGGTGGTGGAAATATCGGCTTGACCTGGGTCTATTCCGGCCAGCGAGTAATGGAGGATGCGGACGTCGTCCCACGCGCAATATGTCGAGCCATTACCGACGGAGCGGGGTGAGGATGTGGAGGAAGCGTTGTCGGGAGCTGGGGTTGTGGCGTCGGTGGGCTGTGGAGGTTCGCCGTGAGCCTCGCGTTGTTGCCTGGCGGCTAGGGCCAGGTGGTCGTCCTTCCGGCTGCCACTCATTTCCCATCTCCTTCCGTTGGTGTGTCATCTGGGGCGGTGTCCGCTCCCGTGGGCGAAACATGCAAGTTCAGAGGGCGGATTCCTGCCGCCATCCATTGCTCGTGGAGTGCGTGTGCGTCGACGCCCGGCGTGGTGAGCGCGATTCCGCAGTCGCCCCCTCCTGCTCCTGACGATTTCGCCCACCACCCCTCGTCGAGCGCAGTGGTGATCAAGGTGCGCAGCGCCGGGGTTTCGATGGCCACCCCTCGTTGCGTTGCGATCTCGCCTAACACCTGACGGGCTTGTACGACGGCGTTCCCAGTTGCCGACGTTGCCCTGCCGTCCGGACCAGCTTCACGCCCACCGTTGTCGCTGGTCAGCGCTTCAACAAGATTATCGACGGCTGCGTCGCTTCGCTGAAGAAGGTCGTCGGGTAGTGCGGTTTTCTTGACGACGTGCCCGACGAGTTCGGTGGTGTCGGCGGGGGTCCCTGTCCAACCGACGCTGAGTTGGATTCCCGGCGCGGCGGGGCTGATCCGGCGGAGTGATAAACCTGGCCACTCCCCTGTCAGCAGGTCGCTGATCGTTGTCGTGCGGGAGCTCGCCCCCCAGGCGCGGTCTTCCAACCATGTTCGGTCCGGTGAGTGGTATTCGACCCATCCGCCGAGTGCGCTGGCGGCGACGTCGCCTCCCGATGTTTTTGTCGTAACCCGCACTGTTGCGATGGCCGCGAGTCGGTAGATCTGCTCGCGCGTGGGCTGTAGCCCGTGGTGGCGGGCAGCGGCAGCGACGGTCGCGACGGTGACCGCGGCCGACGATCCGAGCCCGAATTTCGCGCCGCTGGTGGCATCGTCAAGGTGGCTCGAGATGTCGATATCGTATCCGCTGGTGGGAAGGTGTTTTTCTGCTCGCCAGCGTTCGACGGTGAGGACTGCGGCCGCAACGTATTTGTGGAATCCGGTCTCGTCGGTGTGGAACCGCGCGGCCGCCGTCGGGTCAGCGCTAGCTTCCCATCGGACCGGTGCTTCGTCGGGTTTCGTGGGGTCGCTCGCGTCGGATCGTAGTGTTCCGACTTCGGTGCCGGTGGGCGTGAGCGTGACGTGCACATACCTGTCGACGGCGATGAGTAGCGCGGCGTGCCCGGGGTGGACGACGGCGTATTCTCCGGCGATGTACAGCTTTCCGGGTGCCGAGGCGTGGACTGAGGTCTGTGTCACGGCTATTACTCCTGACGGTTCGCTGCGTCGTGAGCCTGTGCCGGTTGCCCTTCGTGTGCGCTGTTCTGTTCATTTTCGCTGGTCTCGCCGACGGGCGTCAGGTGAGCGCCTGACCCGGCGCGAGCAGGAATGAGCTCGAGGTCGGGGAACCGTTCGTGGAGGGCTGCGTGGGTGGCGTCGAGGTCCTTAGCCTGACAGAGCGCAACGACATTCGGCCCGGCATCCGCGGTACCGTACACCTCTAACCCGTCGTTCCGCAGCTGCGCGATGGCGTCGAAAATGGCGACGGACGTTGGCGCTAGGTAGCGGACGGGTGGCCGGTTGCCGTTGATCGCCGCGTGCATGCGGAGTGCGTTGGATTCTGTTATTTCTCCGACGCGCGTGTAGTCGCCCGCTGCCAGCGCTTGTTGCATGTAGACGAGGTCGCGCTGCGTACTGGTCACCCACCCGCCGAAGAAGGGCGATGTCCGAATGGTATCGGCCATGGCGACGCGGGAGGACACGACTTTTTGTGCGCCCGAGACGACGCAGATGACCATGGCAAGGTCGGGGCCGGGGACGCTTTCCGCGTACGAGGTGAGGTCAGCGTGTTCGTCGTCACCGTCGCCTGGGTGCCAGATGACGAGGTTGCCCAGGATGGATCGTGTAGCGGACCCGGAGCCTCGGCGGGCTAGCCGCGAGAGTGATCGTGGGTCGCCGGGGAGTCCGTAGGCTTTCGATGCAGCTGTGGCGAGGGCGGCGAATCCCGATGCCGACGATGCTAGCCCTGCCCCGGTGGGCACGGAGTTAATGGAATTGACCCGCGCGTACATGTGCGGAAGTTCAGGTTTCTCCTGGCCAGACCCCTGTTCTACGCTGCGCTTCCGCACCAAATCAAGAAACGCACTAACCCTCTTCGTCGGCGTCCCCGGCACTGGCTCACCATTGAGCGTGAAAATATCGCTGGTCAAACTCGGATCTGGGTTGACGACGGTATCCGTGGGATAGATATCAAGCGTCAGTGACAAACTACCGGTTGCGGGTAGAACTAAGTCGGCGTTGCGCTTACCCCAGTACTTGACCAGCGCGATGTTGGGGTGAGCGGTGGCTCGCGCGGTGTGAGGCGTGATCGGCCCGATATCGCCCATGCTGGGGTGTGTGGCGGTCACCGTTGAAACTCCGAGGGGTGCATGACCCATGTGCGACGTGCCCCCGCAGCGCGGAGTACGTCGGACAACGCGATCGCGTGGTTTTCGTCTTTAGATAGCGCGATGATGCAACCACCCCGGCCGCCACCGGTGAGCTTCGCACCGAGCGCCCCCGCATTCCGCGCAGCCGAGATAAGGTTTTCGAGCTCAGGACTGGAAACGCCCAGGTCAGCGAGGTGTTCATGGACGGCGTTCATCCGCTCACCCAGGGAGGCCCGGTCGTCGAGAGCGAGGTCAATCCGCGCTTCGACGGTGTGGTGACGGATGGCGTCGACATTCCGGGTAAAACGCTTCTTGTGGGTGCGCCGTAATTCGTCGACACCCCGGACGGCCGAGAGCGTATCGCCTGGTTGTCCGGTATCGGCGACAACGAGCGGCGACCCGAGGCTGACGGTGATGGGTTCGCTGCGTCCGCCCTGGAACAGCACAGGGTGGGTGTTCAGCACAGTGTGGGCGTCGAGGCCGCTCGCGCTGCCGTGAGCGACCCGCTCCCCAATCTGCACAAGTTCATATCGGCTGTGGTAGTCAACGTCTTTGCCACTGAAATCGATGATGGAATCCACCATCGCTGCCGACGCCGTTGCACTGGAGCCGAGCCCGCGCGCCGGCGGGACATTCCCTCGGCACGAAATGTGCATCCCCGACTGCGGGTATTCAAGCAGGTCCAGGCAGGCTTTAATCGTGGCGCCGACTGGGGACAGGAACGTGGGAGCGTCGGCAAGAGGACCGTCGTAATTGTTGGCGGTCAGCCACAATTCCCCATCACACGGCTCGGCCGTAGCGCGCAGAGTCAGGCACTGCATGGGGAACGCGATGGCCGGCTCCCCGAAGACAACGGCGTGCTCGCCAAACAGAATGATCTTGGCGTGAGCGCGGCCGAACCCCCTGGCCTCGTCCGCTAAGGCGGAGTAATGAGGCCCTTCCGCAGGTTGTTTATACCGTTGACTCTCATTCACACGTGCATAATCGGGAGCCTCGCTGCGACGCGAGGAAGTAATAACGTCTGCGTCGGAATGTCTCAGTGGCTGCACCAGTGCTCCTATACGGAATGAATCAAACCCTGCCGTTGCTCCACCTTAACTACAGCACCCGACAAACCTCCTCAGATCCCGTCGGGCAAATCCCATTGGGCATGGACCCCATTGGGCGTGGCTCGGCCGAGTGTGGCCAACGGCAGACGCTGCTACTCTACCACGACTCAGGGTAGTCCTCGTTTCTTATCGACGACGACGCTCCAGCTGGCCCAGGGCTTTTCTTGGTGGATTCAGGGGCTAATCGAGCCCGGAGTAACGGGTTTGTCGTGTATATTTTAAACCTAACCGAAGTGTTTTTCAGTGTTTTCAAGGGCGGAACACTTGGCGAGGAACATCCGGCGACGGAGAATAAATCTGGAAGGTCGCGACCATGTCCAAACCTCTCTTCAAGTTCCCCTTAATCGAAGCAATTATTACTGTTATCTCTTTTGTTTTCTTAGCGCGCTCTCCCGGAGCAGCTGCATTCGTTTTCGCAGCATTCGCACCGGCGATGATTTACCACTTCGTGCTCATGCTCTTTAAAGTCCAGCACTTAGCTGTGTGGATCGCATTAGCTGGCGTCGTGACTGTTGTTGGCATTATCGACTTCATTGTGGGTCCGATGGGATTTTTAGACGTATATATTCTGCCCGCCGGAATTGGGCTCTTCATTGCGTGCGCGTTGTACGCCGTGTGGCTGAAAATTGGCCGCGATGCGGGAAGCCAGCGCATCAGCGTCGCATAGTCGCAGCGTCCACGCGTAATTGTGCCGTCATGGCGGTCCGAGTACCTCCGCTGAGCGCGCACCTTCGCAACTCCCGTAAATAACTACGACAACTAAGGTCTACGAATGGCACCTAATGAAATCAGCAATTCCTCTAAACCAACTTCCCCCGCATCTGTTGAAATTCTCGCCGGGGTGTTCCCCACATTATTGCTAGCGGTAGTGTCATTTCTCTCACTCAAAGGGCAGATATCTTCAGTCGGTTTTGTGGTGCTCTCTATTGTCCTGCTAACAGCGTGGATAACCTTCCACGCCAACGCAAAAGGTAGAGCTAAGGTAGGCACCTTGGACGGGCTACTAGTCATGATTCCCGTCATCATCGCGATATTTGATCTAACCAGTAAGTCGCATTTAGGCAATGGCGCTGCAGCACTATTCTCGGCTATCGCAATCGCCTGCTACGTGGCTTACTTCGTTCGCTCGTGGAAATGACGGACGAGAGTCACAAAGCCGCGGCTCGCACAGCCAGCAGCCAGGACACCATCCGATCAGCGTCGCATAGTCATAATGTCGATCACTAGCTCAGCTAGTTTTCCGTTGGCCTTGTTCAACGGTTTCAGCCGCGTAATCGCCTCTTCCACGGCGTCGAGCATCTCCGCTTCACTTCGGTGCGTAGGTATTCCACCGATACGCCCTTGTCCGGCCGCGGCAATCGCCGCACACGCCCACGGACGCACAAGGTACACACCGGGCCCAGCCGCCGCGCGAAATTCGTCGATAATAATAAGGAGTTGTTCTGCAGTCAGTGGCCGGGAGCCAAAACCGGCCCGAGCATTTAGTTCATGATCCACCCCACGGGATCCGCCTACTCCCGGCGCGGTCATCGTCGAACCTTCTTAGCCCGAACTTTCTTAACTAGTTCCGCATATTCGGGAACTCGTGACCTGGCCAGCTCCCGCACTTCTTCGTTGTCCACCGTTCGTGCCGCCGTTGACACGATTGCGCGCACAGCAGCTTCGTGCTTCGAAGTGCCCGTCATCTCTGCCAGCAGCGTCAGGGCGCGGTCTTGGTCGTCCGTGAGCCGTAGGGTCATTGCCATAATCACTATTCAACCATTGATCCACCGTCAAGTGATACCACCGCGATACCACCAACTAGACGACGTCCCCGATAAAGCGCCTCAGTAAACCCACAGAAGCACTCCGTCGAAAAGATCAGCCCCGAACAACCCGCCGAGGCACAGCTCCCATGTCCGCCTTGTGAGGTAAGGTAGAGCGCATGAGTGATGACAGCGGAAATACCGGGGGCAATGACCTTTTCGATCGCGTCAGCCCGATCGACATCCAAGAAGAAATGCAATCGAGCTACATCGATTACGCCATGAGCGTCATCGTTGGACGTGCTCTCCCCGAGGTTCGCGACGGCATGAAACCCGTCCACCGCCGCATCATCTACGCGATGTACGACAACGGCTATCGCCCAGAGCGCAGCTACGTCAAGTCCGCACGACCCGTCGCGGACACGATGGGCCACTTCCACCCCCACGGCGATAGCGCCATTTATGACACCTTGGTCCGCATGGCTCAGCCGTGGTCCATGCGCTATCCGCTGGTCGATGGCCAGGGTAACTTCGGCTCACGCGGCAACGACGGCCCCGCCGCCATGCGTTATACAGAGTGCCGCCTCACACCGTTGGCCATGGAGATGGTTCGCGATATCCGCGAAAACACCGTCGACTTTGAACCCAACTATGACGGCAAAACACTAGAGCCGACGATTCTCCCGTCGCGTGTTCCCAACCTGCTGATGAACGGTTCCGGCGGTATTGCCGTCGGTATGGCGACGAATATTCCGCCGCACAACCTCACCGAGCTGGCCCAGGCGATTTTCTGGTGCCTCGACCATTACGACGCGGACGAGGCCACCACGCTCGAAGCCGTCATGGAGCGCGTGAAGGGCCCCGACTTCCCCACGGCCGGGCTCATCGTCGGCGATAAAGGTATTAAGGACGCCTACACCACCGGCCGCGGCTCCATCAAAATGCGCGGCGTGACCTCCATTGAGGAAGAGCGCGGGCGCACCATCATCGTCATCACCGAGCTTCCGTACCAGGTCAACCCCGATAACCTGGTCTCCAGCATTGCTGAGCAAGTGCGCGACGGCAAGATCGCCGGCATCTCCAAGATCGACGACGAATCCTCCGACCGCGTCGGCATGCGCATCGTCGTCACACTGAAACGCGACGCCGTGCCGCGCGTTGTGCTCAATAACCTCTACAAGCATTCCCAACTGCAGACCAGCTTCGGCGCCAACATGCTGTCTATTGTCGACGGCGTCCCCCGCACCCTGCGCCTGGACCAGCTGCTGCGGCTGTATGTCGATCACCAAATCGACGTCATCGTCCGACGCACCCAGCACCGCCTGGATGAGGCCGAGAAGCGTGCCCACATCCTGCGCGGATTGGTCAAAGCGCTGGATATGCTCGACGAGGTCATCGCGCTGATTCGCTCATCCCAGACCCCGGAGATCGCACGAACCGGATTGATGGACCTCCTGGATATCGACGAGCTCCAGGCCGACGCCATTCTGCGGATGCGGCTGCGCCAACTCGCGGCCCTGGAGCGGCAGAAGATTATCGACGAGCTGAAGGAACTCGAACTCACCATCGCCGACCTCAAGGACATCCTGGCCCGGCCGGAGCGCCAGCGGCAGATTGTGCGGGACGAGCTCGAGGAGATCGTCAACAACTACGGTGACGACCGCCGCACGCAGATCATCGCGGCTACCGGGGATGTCACCGAAGAGGACCTCATCGCGCGGGAGAATGTCGTCGCCACCATTACGTCGACAGGGTATGCCAAGCGCACCAAGGTGGATCTCTACCGCAACCAGAAGCGCGGCGGGAAGGGTGTCCGCGGGGCTGAGCTCAAGCAGGACGACGTCGTCCGGCACTTCTTCGTCACCTCGACGCACGATTGGATTTTGTTCTTTACCAACTTCGGGCGCGTGTATCGCCTCAAGGCCTATGAGTTGCCCGAGGCATCCCGAACCGCACGCGGGCAACACGTCGCCAACCTGCTGGAGTTCCAGCCTGGCGAGCACATTGCCCAGGTCATCCAGCTGCAGACCTACGAAGATGCGCCCTACCTGGTCCTGGCCACTAAGCAAGGCCGCGTGAAGAAGTCGAAGCTCACCGATTATGACTCGGCGCGGTCCGGTGGATTGATCGCCATCAACCTCAACGAGGGCGACTCGCTGATCGGCGCACAACTCTGCTCCGCCGACGACGACCTCCTGCTGGTTTCCGAAGAAGGCCAGGCTATGCGCTTTACTGCCGACGACGACACGCTGCGCCCGATGGGTCGCGCCACCGCTGGCGTCAAGGGCATGCGTTTCCGCGGCGAGGACGCGCTGCTGGCGCTGACCGTCGTCCGTGAGGACTCCTACCTCATGGTTGCCACCTCCGGCGGCTACGCCAAGCGCACGAAGATGGAAGAATACCCGACGAAGGGCCGCGGCGGACTCGGCGTCGCCACGTTCAAGTACAACAAGAAGCGCGGCAAGCTGATCGGCGCACTCGTCGTCGACCAAGATGACGAAATCTTCTGCATTACTACCGATGGTTCCGTCGTCCGGTCCAACGTGAAGGACATCCGGCCCAGCTCGCGGCAGACGATGGGCGTGCGGTTGGTCCACCTGGACAAGGGTTCTGAGCTGCTCGCCATCGACCGCAACGTCGAGGACGAAGGCGAGGAGCACGCGGCGAAGACTGCGGAGAAGGGGAACGCCCCCACCGATCCGGCCGAACCGGACCCGAACGACCCCAATGCTGACGGTTCCGACGGTGACGGCTCCTCCGACGCTAAGGATGGGAAGTAATGACAGGGCCGGGACCACACGGGCTGACGCCCGAGGGAAACCAGGCCAACCAGTCTGATCAGGATCTGGGCACGCGGCGCTCGACGGGCAACCTTGCCGACGACGCGGCTGGTCCGGCGTCCAGTTCCCCTAGCTCCCCCAGCGCGCACGGCGCGCCTCAGGGTGAGCGCGTCGTGGAGGTGAGCCATATTGATCTCCACCGAGCTGCCCGGATCTCGGGGGCGGTCAGCGCGATCATTGGGCTTGTGTGGATACTCGCTGCCCTCCTCATATTCGGTCTCCTAGCGGGAATGGGAGCTTGGGGAAACATGAACGACGCCCTTAACGACGTCGCAGACACCTCAGTTCCAACAAGCATGGTGATTATTGCGATCATTGCGCTCGCTGTTTTTGAAGCCATCATCGGCACGCTGTTGGGCGTTGTTGCCGCAGCTATTTACAACGGATTGGCTCGGATGGGCGCTGTTGGTGGAGTGAGAATGGTGGTACGGGACTAACGATCCGCGGTCCGTGCGATCGCGGGGCCGTGTGATTCGGGGCCCGTATGCGGTCACTCGGGCCATTACATCAATCGGGCGGGCAGACTTTTATTCGATCTATTTCCACTGTGACCTGCAGATTTGGTAAACCCCATTTTCCTGGGTAAAGTTCTGCACGGTTCATGGGCCTATAGCTCAGGCGGTTAGAGCACTTCGCTGATAACGAAGGGGTCGGAGGTTCAAGTCCTCCTAGGCCCACCACGAAAACCACTTCGGTGGGGTTCGGGTGGTGAAAACCACAGGGGGCGTTAGCTCAATTGGTAGAGCACTTGCTTTGCAAGCAAGAGGTCACGAGTTCGATTCTCGTACGCTCCACAGGAAATCCCTGGTTACGCTTCGGTGGCCAGGGATTTTGTCGTATCACAGGTCAGGGCGGATTCGGGTTAAACGACACAAGTGTGTCTGCTCGTCGGCGTGGGTTTCGTCGCAGAAAATGAATGGTACTGCGACTTGGTGACCATTTAGCCTTGTGAGGTGAGGTAGGCACCTCACCTGACCCTCTTCTAGACCATGCGGTATGCTCTGTACCCGTGAGCGCACAAGTAACCTTCAACCGAATTATTAACTGAGCGTCTGGCTACCCTTTACCAGACGCTCCCCCGGCCTGCGGAAAACAACCGCACCGGGGATTTTTGCTATTCAGACCCGCTAACAAAGGGCCGCGGCCTACACCCAGGTTTCACCGGCCCAGTTGGCGTCGGAAAGAAAAATCGAAAACCCTCGCCTGCGACCACTGGAAACCCCGAGGGCCAGGCACGAACATCACGGAGCAACCCATGCCCCAGAAGACATCCGTATCCAGCGGGGACGAACCCGCCTCTGCTGCTAACTCCCCAGCAAACAAGCCAGCGAAACGAGCTACCTTCGGCGGCCGGTCCATGTTTATCTTCGCCGCCATCGGTTCCGCCATCGGGCTCGGCAACATCTGGCGATTCCCCTACATTTCCTACGACAACGGCGGAGGAGCCTTCCTCTTCCCCTACGTCATCGCCCTGCTGACCGCAGGGGTGCCGGTCCTGATTCTCGATTACGTCCTCGGCCACCGCTTTCGTGGTTCCGCACCGCTCGTGTGGCGTCGTATTTCCCGGAAAACCGAGGCCATCGGGTGGGTGCAAACCGGCATCACCTACATCATCGCCTTCTACTATTGCGTGATCCTCGCTTGGGCGGCCATGTACACCTGGTTTTCGTTGAAACTGGCATGGGAACAGGACCCGGAGAAGTTCTTTACCGGGGACTTCCTGCACGCTGACACCACAAGCCTGACCAGTACGAATGTGGTGTGGCCGATCGCGATCGTGCTAGCCCTGGTATGGGCAGCGATCACCGCGGTCATGGTACTGGGGGTTCGTAAAGGCACCGGGTTGCTCTCCTCGATCTTCGTCCCGCTGCTCATCATCATGTTCATCATTCTGGTCATTCGTGCACTGTTTTTGCCGGGTGCTGCTGAGGGGCTCGAGGCCTTCTTTACCCCGCAGTGGGGCGCTCTGCTTGATCCCCAAGTCTGGATTGCCGCCTATGGTCAGATCTTCTATTCCCTGGCGATCGCCTTTGGCATCATGATGACCCAGGCTTCCTACCTGCAGAAACGAGCAAACCTTTCGGGCCTGGGAGCCGTCGTCGGCCTATCCAATAGCGCCTTCGAGGTGCTCGCCGGCATCGGCGTGTTCGCAACTTTGGGTTTTATGGCTGTCACCCAGCATGTGGCCGTCGCCGACGTTGCCACTAACGGCATCGGCCTGGCATTTATCGCCTTCCCGACGATCATCAATAACATGACCGGCGGTCCGATCTTCGGCGTCCTCTTCTTCGGTTCTCTCTTTATCGCGGGCTTTACGTCACTGGTCACCATCGTGGAAGTCGTTTTGTCCTCAGTGCAGGAAAAATTCGGACTTTCCCGACGTCGCGCTGCCATCTATGTCTGTATGGCCTGCGCCGTACCATCGCTCATATTTTTCCCCGTCTCCACGGGGCTTGCCACCCTGGACATTGTCGATAAGTTCGTGAATGTCATCGGTATTGTTGTCATCGCCGTAGTGGCGATCATTGTCATCGGCTGGGTGCTTCGCCGTCTGCCTGAGCTACGGGAGCACGTCAACCAGATCAGTAGCCTGCAGCTTGGCCGCTGGTGGGATTTCTGTCTCTTGGTGCTCACCCCGCTGGTACTGGGGACGACGTTTGTGTTGGAGATCATCACGCTGGTTCGCGATGGATACGAAGGCTATCCGACGGTCAAGGTAGCCATCTTCGGCTGGGGGTTGGCTGTGCTCTTCTACGGTGGCGCCCTCCTGATGTCGCGGGTTCCGTGGCCACGCGGAACGATTCTCGACGGCCCACCGGTCAGTGATTATGGAGTGCCGCTGACCGGGAAGGGAGCACCCTTCGGCCAGCATCTAGATAATCCCTATGAATCTATTCGCGACCGTGAGCGTCGGCTCGAAGTCTCTGGTCTGAAGGAGGCCTAGCCATGGATACTGTCACTATCATCGTCATGATCCTCTACTTGGCCCTGGTGTGGGGATTGTTGATCATTGCTGCAATTCACTTAACCAAGCACCCGGATGAGAACAGCGGAAAGTTGGGGACGACGGATCTCGACGACTTGCCGCAGTACACCAAGGTGTAGACGTTCACCGCGGGCTTGGTGTGGCCACTCCGGGAACCACCGCTCTACAAACGCGTCAGTACTCCATGTCGAACAACACTCACGGAGTAGACAGGGGGTAAACGGCATGGATACAGAAGCGTGGCTTCGACTGGTGCAACTGATCATTGCCGGTGGCGGCCTGATTGCTGTTATCTTGACGCTGCAACAAAAGACAAACAGTGACAACCGCAGCGAATGGTGGAGACGATTCACCTGGGCGGTAGAGACCGTAGACAACGATAAAGCTACCGAACAGTGCCGAAGAGCGGCGGAAATTCAATTAGACTGCTTATCAGAAAGCCCGCTAGCCAGGTCATCAGAACAGAGTTTGATTGCACAGTTCTACGAGATGGATGATAATGAACCCAATATTATTGGGGAAAAGGATGGTGGGAATGATGACAACAACGTGGACTGACGAAACACCGCAAGCCCGCAATATACGCAACCTCAAAAAAGCAATCAGAGGTTGCGAAAAGATGGGAATAATCCCATCACGGACGGCCTATAAACGCGCCAACCTGCCCGTACCCACGAAAGCCACGAACGAATACCAGCAGCCTCCCCTGTGGAGAAAAATGATCAACTTTTGGCGACCCGTCTGGTAACCACGCGCCCCGCCAATCCCCGCCACCACGGCGGGGATTCCTTTTCTTACCGACATATATGCGCGGCGGACGATATGTAGGTCGTTGCTGAAATTGCACTACCTAGCAGTCTCACGGGGATCCTCAGGCAGTTGGTGTATGCAGCTAAAGACACTGATGTCATCAACGATGATTAAAAGCCGACGCTAAGTGGCTCGGCCTAAAGAACACAGCCGAAACTTCCGAAAAGCATCTCCTACTACTCACGCACACGTCGTCCTACTATCTACCCCTATAAGGGTAACTTTTCTGAGTCTATAGACATCTGCAATTGAACATGATGAACTATGTTCAGTGTTCTTAACACTTTCGATATTCGTTTCCCTATGTAGGAGGAGCCCAGGTTCCGTCGTGGCATATTTACGGCTTGAGTAATGGGCGCCTACCAGGCTAATGCACTCACACAGGTGTGGCGGCAAGGGAAGCTATTTTCCCCAACCAAAGGACAGGAGTTTAATTCGTGAGTTCAGCGACAAAACGAATTCTGGGCGTAGGCGTGGTCGGAAGTCTCATGATTATTGTGGCTTTTGTAGTGGGTGAAATCATCGGCACAGATAACGCTACGACTGCATCTTCTGCCTTCTTAGACATGCTCTTTGTCGGGGGTCTGGGCGCTATTTTCGGCGCTATCTTTGCCGGCATCTTTAAGAAGACTTCGGCACACGTTAAATCAGTGCTAGGTATTGTGGGTCTATTTGTAGCGCTCTTTTGTCAGTCAGTCATGAATCAGCAACAAGACTCGCCAGAGATCTTTGCTCCAGCGCTACTGATGTATCCAGCTCTGGGTCTAGTGATCATGTGCGCTATACATCCGTTGATCAAATCTCGAAACGACCACTAGCTCGCTTGACGCACAGATTCGCATCCTGGTTTAAAGCCCTACAGGCTGGGCAGCTGCCCAATACCGCCCTACGCATCTGCTAAAAATCCCAGTCAGATTCCTCTGTCGCTTCGGTTTTCCCGATCACATAGGAGGCCCCGGAACCGCTGAAGAAATCGTGCGTTTCTGATGCCTCAGGCGCGAGAGCCGCCAAGATATCCGGTTCCGTCCGCTCAGCTTCATCCTCGTACAGGGCTGGATAGCCGAGATTCATGAGAGCTTTGTCCGCGTTGTAATAGACAAAAGCCATAACGCCCGTAAAGTTCGGACGCGAGGTGAAAGAGGATTCTGCACTCTTGCGAGAATCATCGGGCACAGCGATATCGCCATACAACTCACCGGAGTAGGTTTTCTCCAAACTCAAAAGTTGATCCACCAGAGAATACGTAAACTCTTGGAGCTCATTTTTCCTCTCTGGGTGAGCATCGAGTCCCCGCTGAAATTTATAGCCCGAATAATAACCGTGTACAGCTTTGTCACGAAGGATAAGACGAATCATGTCAGCGGTATTCATCAGTTTAGCTCGACAACTCAACCACAATGGCAAATAAAACCCGGCGTATAAGAGCAGTGAACTCAACAGTGTGGCCGCTACCTTCCGCTTCAAAGGATCCCCGCCATAGTAGTGCTTCATCACCTTAGTTGCACGCTGTTGGAGGACAGTGTTGCGCATTGCCCACCCATAGGCTTCCGTGATCTCCGGAGTACTACACAACGTACTAAAAACACTGCTATAGCTCCTAGCATGTACGGACTGCATGAACGAGATATTGGTATATACCGCCTGCTCATGCTCGGTTCTGCCATCCGGTATCTGACTCACTTCACCCACCGTCGCCTGAACAGTGTCAAGCAACGTCAACCCAGTGAATATCCTCACGGTAAGTTGGCGCAGATCTTCAGGTAGCGAATTCCAACTGGAAATATCATTGGACAGAGGCACTTTTTCAGGAAGCCAGAAATTCCCCGTCAACCGCTGCCACACTTCCAAGTCCTTCGGATCTTGTAAGCGATTCCAATTCACAGGCCTCAATGGTTTTTCAGCATATTTGGGCCATTCAGCCGGGGTTATCGAATCATTGATATAGGACAAACCATTTTCCTCTCTAAAGGGTTTCTTTTTCTTCCACGTGTTTCCAAAAATTCATCAATCCACTCCGAACTTTTTCAACGTCACGGCTCGTCCCTAATAACTCGAATCTGTAGAGCTCTGGGACCTGGCATTTCGAGGCAATCACGGGGCCGGCACAACAAAAAGCCGCCCCAAAGTTGGTGTTCCCACTGGTTATTACTCCGCGTAATAGGCGTCGGTTCTCTTCATCGTTGAGAAAGCGAATGACCTGACGTGGAACCGCCCGAGCGATGTCCCCTCCCCCATAAGTTGGGGTGATAAGCACATATGGTTCCGACACATGGAGCTCGGGAGCTTTCAATTTCATCGGGATTCGGGCCGCAGGTAGGTGGAGTTTGTCCACGAAACGTGCGGTGTTTCCCGAGGCAGACGAAAAGTAGACAAGGTGCGTCCCAGAGACACTAGATGGACTCGGCATAGTTCTCCCACGTGGAGGCGGATAGATCTCATGAGGGCTCGTTCATCCCTTCATTATTCAATAGGTTGAACTATATCATTCATCATGATGAAATAACAGCCTCAGTAACTCCTCCCGCGCGGACTAGCGCATAAGGAGCAACTTCAGCACTTGCAGCCCTTCAGCGTGGGGGTTTCGTCAGCAAGCCCCTACCAAGGGTGTGAGAGTTTTCTAAAGAAAGGGCGCATGATGGCAACACTGACAGATCCAATGAAAGAAATGATCAGCCAGCAACTTCCGTTTTTGGCGACGGTGACTGACGCTGAGACCCTTCGACCTAATCTCGGGCCGAAACGCTCGTTACGCGTGTGGGACGACCATACCTTGGTGTATAACGAGAACACCGGGCGTCAGCATTATGAAAATTTGCGCGAGGGCTCACTGGCCGCCGTCGCAGTGGTGGACTGGGCCGAACTCGATGGGTACAGGTTTATCGGGCCTGCGGAAATCCACCGCACCGGGCCAGTGTGGGACGCGTGCCTTGCTTATGCAGAGGCTCACGGTTACGCCCCACCCAAGGCGGGTGTTTTAATCCATGTTCAGCAAATCTATACGTTAATGATCGGCGCGCATGCCGGAGAACTGATTGACAGTGATGACCCCGACTATTGCGTTTAAATGATTTCGACGGCTGGGCGGGCCCCACTCCCTTATGGATTTCCCAACCGCCGAATCTGAGATAGTCGAGTCTTACACCGCCAAAATCTGAGATTACGGAATCATCCAGCTCAATACGGTTGCCTGCAAACCATTAATGATACATAGGGCGATCAGAAGTCCGACGCTCCAGAGAACCACCTTCCGGAGAATCTCGGACTCACGTCCAACCAAGCCGACCGCCGTCGCCACAATGGTGAGGTTCTGGGGGCTGACCAGCTTACCGACGACACCACCGGACGTATTCGACGCAACCATGAGAGCAGGATCGACATTCGCTTTCACAGCAGCTGTTTGCTGTAGCGTCGAGAACAATGCGTTCGCACTAGTGTCGGAACCAGTCACCGCGGTACCCAACCAACCGAGAATCGGGGCAAAGAACGCAAATGCCGCACCTACGCCAGCGATCCATGTACCCATCGTGATTGTCTGACCCGACTGGTTCATGACGTATGCCAAAGCGACCACGGACGCAACAGTCAAAATGGAGAATTTCATCTTTACCAAATTCTCCCAATAGGCCTGCCCTAATACCTTTAAAGAGACCCGATACACAGCGGCAACAATGAACCCTGAGATAATCAGCAGTGTTCCTGGTGACGATAGCCAAGTAAATTCAAAGATGGTTGCCCCCGATACCTTGCCGTCTGCGGTCAGAATGTGGCCGTCCGAACCTGGCCAGTGAATCGTGACGTCTGTGCTCTTCAGGAAGTGTTTCACCGGGTCGCATAACTCGGCCAAAGAGAAGACGACGAGAACGAGGAGGTACGGGAAGAGCGCCATGAACGTCCGGCCGGCGGTGAGCTCACGCTCTTCTGTTTCCTGCGCAACCGTCTCTGCACCTGCGATGTCTTGAGTACCAGCTTCCTGGTCCTCCTTTAGTCGTTCTACAAACAATCGCTCGCGGGCTTCTTCTGTTCCCTTCGGCTTCCACACACGCAACATGATCACGGTGGCAGCGACACCCATCAGAGCTGCCGCAATGTCAGTTAGTTCCACCGAGATGTAGTTAGAGAACACGAACTTGGTGAGGGAGAACACGAGGCCAATGACGAAAGCGATCGGCCAGCACTCTTTCAAACCACGCTTTCCGTCCACCAAAATGCACAAGAAGAGTGGGATAAAGACCGACAAAATAGGGGTCTGTCGGCCGACGATGGCACCAATGTGCTGGTAATCAATACCCGACAGCGCACCAGCGGTGATGATCGGCGTTGCCACAGCACCAAGCGGTATTGGCCACCATGACCGACACCGCAGCGCGCATGCGGGAAAAACCGATGGTCAGGAGCATGACGCCGGTGATGGCCAGCGGCGCACCGAATCCGGCCAGCGCTTCCAACATGCCACCGAAGCAGAACGCGATAAGAATTGCCTGCACGCGGGGATCGTCGGAAAGTCGATCGATGAGGGCTCGTAAGTCCTGGAAGCGGCCCGAGCGAACAGTGATCTCATAGAACCAGATCGCGGCGATGACGATCCACATGATCGGGAAGATGCCGAAGACCGCACCCTGGGTGGCCGCCAGGCCCGCAAGGTGGGCTGGCATTCCATAGGCTGTAATTGCAATGACGAAGGAGACGGCCAGGGCGGTGAGGCCAGCCCAATGGGCCTTCCACCGCAGTACTCCGAGTGTGACAAAGATTGTGGCCAAGGGGAGGAAAGCTACCAACGCGGAGATAAATAAATTATCTGCCAGCGGAGCCAAATCAGGCTGATAGGTGGAACTCATGACACCGGTTATTCTCACTTTTCAGGGGCATCACTGGGGGATGCCGAGGGACAAACTACGCATCACCCAGACTGCTTCTCACACACCAGCAGAAAATAGTGATGTACAACACATACGTGGTGAAACCGACGTATTAGTCACATCTTCTACGATCACCCTAAACGGGACAAAATTCGTGATGATGCGACAACTAAAAACACGGGAAACCGCATGTAGACGTCAGACAGGTCCCTATTTTTACCCCCAAATGGGAACCTAAAGACGCAAAGGGTTCACCGTGGCGTCAATCATATTCACTGGCAGCCAGGCGCCCGGCGCGACCAACCGCACCCGTGGCGACGCTGGAGGCTAGTTCTCACATTTTTAGAGGAAGTGTGTGAGACCTAGCCCTCCCGCTGCGAGTTACACAGTTGCATCGTCGCGTGACGAATCCACCCGATTGAAACGAGTGAGCTGCGTGACGTGCTGTGGACCTAGCTCCTCAATGCTCGTGACCTGCAGCAGCTTCATGGTCCGTTCGATCTGCGACCGTAAAATTTCGATGGTCCGGTCCACACCGGCGCGACCGCCGGCCATCAACCCGTACAGATAAGCACGTCCGATCAAGGTGAAGTCCGCGCCCAAGGCCAACGCGGAGACGATATCGGCACCGTTCATGATGCCGGTGTCCACCATGATCTCCACGTCCTTGCCGACTTCGCGGGCCACCTCGGGGAGAAGCAAGAATGGCACCGGAGCGCGGTCGAGCTGGCGTCCACCGTGGTTCGACAACACAATGGCGTCGACACCAAGGTCGGCAAGCTTTTTGGAGTCCTCAAGGTTCTGGACACCCTTCACGGCGAGCTTTCCGGGCCACATCTCACGAATCGTCTTCAGGTCATCGAAGCTAATCGTGGGGTCCATGGCATTATTGAGCAGTTCGCCCACTGTGCCCCCGGTCGAACTCAAGGACGCGAACTCCAGCGGAGCCGTCGTTAAGAAGTCAATCCACCACCAGGGGCGCGGGATGGCGTCGACAACGGTCTTCACCGTCAACTGAGGCGGAATAGAAAAACCGTGACGAACATCGCGCATACGGTTGCCAGCCACCGGTGTATCGACGGTAAAGAACAAGGTATCGAACCCGGCTTGTGCTGCGCGTTCAACCAAACCATAGGAGATTTCGCGCTTACGCATCACGTACAACTGGAACCAGTTGCGCCCCGTGGGGTTCGTGGCCTTCACGTCTTCAATCGAGGTGGTGCCCAGCGTCGACAAGCAGAATGGAATGCCCGCTGCACCAGCTGCACCTGCGCCCGCGACCTCCCCTTCGGTCTGCATGAGGCGGGTGAACCCCGTTGGAGCGATACCGAATGGCAGGGAGGATGGACCGCCGAGAATCGAGGTGCTCATATCGATTTCGGAAGCATCTTTGAGGATGGACGGGTGGAATTCCACGTCCTCGAATGCCTTGCGGGCACGGGCTATAGAAATCTCCCCTTCTGCAGCACCATCAGTGTAATCGAACGCCGATGCTGGAGTGCGGCGCTTCGCAATCTTCCGCAAGTCATAAATCGTCAAAGCGTTTTCCAAACGACGCTTCTTCAAATTCAGCTCGGGTTTTTTAAAGTGCAGATATTCCCTAATTTCTTTAGGATTCGGGAACTGACGCTGAACCACGGGGACTCCTATTCGCAGGACGTAAATATAGACACGCGCAAGGCTCGCTAACCTGCCACCGATGTCGTCACAACAAAATCCCACGGCAGGCGGGTGAAGCACACGAGATTGCGCTAACTACATCGAGCCTAAACAATTGGTGAATGCATTAACAGTAGGTGTAACCATGCGGGGGTAGGCTAACTGCATTAATTGTGTGTGACGAACCAAGCGTTGCCACAATTACTTAACAAGCCTGCTTATTTGGGGTCGTGGGGTCGTGGGGCGCGGGTGCTTGGGGATTAGGTGGTGTGCGATTCAAGTGGACGCCATGCCCGCCAACCCATCGCTGTCGCACACAGCACAACACCGAGGACAACCGCGACGACGGCACTCCACCCTGCCGTCGAATAAAACGAAATTGGTGCTACCCCGCCGATCGCACCGCCGACGTAATAGCCCGTCAGATACAAGCCGACGCCGGTCGACCGCGCACCCGCGGCTAACCTCCCTACCATCAGCGTTCCAACCTCCTGACCAGCGAATACACCGACGCAGGACAACGCGAGACCAAAGATCACCGTAGGAATCGTCGGAAAGAGGGTGAGGACGAGACCGACGACGCTCACGCTTTGGGACGCAAGAAACGCCCGGCGCGGACCCCACTTGTCCATCAGCGCGCCGAAACGCGGCGTCGTCACCGTCGGGATGAGGAATACGACAAAAATCAGGCCAATGGCGCTGGTAGAGAGGCTGAACGGTGGGTGCGCCAATGCCAGGGATGCAAACGTGAATGACGCAACCTGTTGGAACAGCAAGGCGAAGCCCACCAAAACTGTCATGACAATGCGTGGTTTGCGTAAGAGCCGGCCAGCGTTAGCAAAGAACCCGCCGACGCCACGGTCCGCAGTTCGGATGAAGTGCCGCTCCGGCGAGAGACCCCAGTATGTCACAGCCAGTGTCAGGGCCAAGATAACCGCATTGCCCAGGAACGATAAACGCCAACCGCCAGCCCAATCGGAGAGCACGGCAGCGACCATCCGACCCGAAAAACCACCCAATGCGGTACCAGCGACATACAGAGCGTTCAGGGTGGAGGCCGTCGGGGGTTCAAATTCCTCCCCGATATACGCCACGACGACGGCGAAGACGAACGGGCAACACATTCCCTGGGCACAACGGAACGCCAAAAGGGCCGGATAGGACCACGACGTCAACGCCGCCACGGTCAGGACCACCATCGCGGTCACTGCGGCCAGGATTACCCGCCGACGGCCAATCCGATCGGACAACATTCCCGCAAAAGGAGCTGTTATGGCGACGCCTGCCGTCGTCGTACTAATCGTCCACGCTGCATTGGTGGTCGGAATATGCGCCCACGCGGCGATCTCACCCAGGATCGGCTGCGTCGAATAGAGATTGAGAAGTGCGGTCATTCCTAAAAGAACAACCGCACTTTTGGTAACGAGCGACACGTGGGTGTGTGGAGCATTGCTAACCGACGCAAAATCGGCACCGCCATCCGGAGTGGTGACCATATGACCTCCGCACGGCTATCGACGACCTGCATGCACCACCTACAGCCTAATAGACCAGCGGTTATGCGTATCGCTTTACAACTCGATACCAGCCCCCGGCGCACGCAGCGACCACCCACACAGCAAAGAGGACTCCTGCCATTTGCCAGCCTTCTATCGGCAACGGGAACTGCGTCTCCTCACCAATGAAGACGGACCCATTGCTGAAGGGCAAGAACGCGAAAACCTTGCCACCATTGGGCAAAACCACACTGAAGGGCTCTAAAACGAACTGCCACAATAACAACAGTCCCACCGACGCGGACGCAGTACGAAATAGCGCACCTACACCCACTCCCAAGCCACAAACAAGGAAGCTGTATGCCGGTAGGCTCCACATAAGATGTACAACGTCGGAACTGCTGAAGCTCCAGCTCTCTGTCACAGAGGGAAAAGCCACTTTATCGGCAGCTATAGATATCACCACTGTCACACCAGTAAGCACAGCAGCGATAACGCCAGTGAACAGCCATTTCGCGCCCAACAACAGGCCTGGACGCTGGCATGCACGATAGCTCAGAGGCATTGTACTAACCCGATATTCGCCCGTCACGGAACCGACAGCCCATAAGGAAAACAACGTACAGATCATCATGCGAATCCAATGGGCTATCTGAATCGGCTCCCATTGACGAACACCGCCACCCAAAATCTCCCGGGCAATAACGGCCTCTGCACACATCACCAATGACGCCGCAATACCCACCACAACGGCCAGCGGAAGAATAACCCACGTAGAACGCAAGGAAGCCAACTTCGACCACTCTGCTTGACACTGTCTCTTGGCCATCAGAAACATGAGCTCGCCACCTTACCGTACTTCACAGCACTCCGAGTGAGCGCCACATAAGCCTTCTCCAGATCCCCATATTCACTGTTCAAGTCCTGAACTCCGCCATCAGCTAATACCTGTCCCCCACCGATGATGAGTACCCGATCAGCTACCTTCTCCACCTCACTTAACAAGTGACTGGACACAACTACACAGCGGCCCATAGAGGCCAGATGGGCAAAAAGCTCACGCATCCACATAATGCCGTCCACATCCAGCCCATTAATCGGCTCATCAAGAAGAAGATTCTGCGCATCTGGCATGAGGGCAGCTGCTACAGCCAGACGCTGACGCATACCCAAAGAAAACGAATCTGCTCGTTTCCCCGCCACATCCTGCAACCCCACAAGGGACAAAAGCGCATCGGCACGCTCTACGGGCATCCCGCAGCATCGCGCTACCCAGCGAAGATGAGCACGGGCGGTACGTGCGGGGTGTACGGCATCCCGATCAAGAACCGACGATACTGACCGCAGTGGATTATGTGATGCTCGAAGCGGGGCACCATCGACCAAGATTCTGCCCGAATCCACCGGGATTAACCCAGCCATCGCAGATAATAGTGTCGACTTTCCGGCACCATTGGGGCCCAACAAGCAGGTCACTTCGCCGTCGCGGAGGCGCACGCTCATGCCTCGGACAACCGATTTCGAACCGTAACTTTTCGATATTCGCTGAACGTCAATCATGGCTAACCCTTGCACCGGGCGGCTCCACCACTGGCAGCCAAGTAGGAGCAGATTGTCTCACGCGAGTACTTCCAGTTGCCGTCAACCTTCTTGAACACCAATTCCTTGTCAGTTTCGGGCCACCCATTAGCAGAGTTCACAAAGTGAACCGTCGCTATATCGCCGTCAATAGTCACTGGACCGCGGAAGGACCACTGCCAGTTGTTAGTACGATTCATCTGAACCGACTTTTGTAGCAGCCGGCCAGCAGGAACTGTGGCCACACCGGCGTCCATATTCGCTTTAATCCCTGCGTCAGAAGTATTTGGGTCTATGAGGTAGGTGAACTGAGCGGCAAAGTCATCCACGGTGGGTTCCGCCATGCGGAGAACCAAAACACCATCAACCCACTCTGGACCGGAAGCGTCCGCAGAATCATCTGACCCGCCCTGATCACCACTATCGCCAGGCTGGGAAGAATCTCCTTCTTCTTGAGCTTGGCCTCCACCTGAGGATGATCCTCCAGATCCAGACGACGACCCCGATTTTCCATCATTCTTTTCTCCACCGGCAGCAACGCTTCCACCACTGCCACCAGCAACCGCGCCTTTACCAGACGTCGAATGCGTGGATTTCTTCCCAGCTTTAACAGAACTAGCCGGAACTCGCTTTACTGCTTTCACCGAAGTCCCATTTCCATCGCCCTCATCTGAGACAGCCACGACGTCCGCATTATCCGATCGGTGTGTCACGTAATGCACCGACGCACCCGCCATAACCAGGGCAGAAATGCCCACCATCACGGCACCAGCACCTATCGCTCTACCGAGGCCTCGAGAGAGCAGAGGTCTTTCCTCAGATGCAGGCTCTGGGATGTCCTCGGGCGTGTTCTCAGGAGAATCCTGTTGATCTTGCGGAACTGGCCGGCGGATTTCTTCAGTCCGCGAATCCTCATGTAACGCCGAAAAATCAACGTTCTGGGAACCATTTCCATCGTAGTTTTCACTCATTATCTTTCCTTTCTGATTGGGAAGCCCCATTAGTGGCCACCACTAGCTTGATAAAACCAATTGTTTCCATCCGGACCACGTCATAACCGGTGAGAGAAAGAATTTTTGAGACCTCATCGGGACGAAATATCTTCTGGCCCATCTTCCGCATCACCGCAACGTCGACGCGCTGGTTGTGATCTGGAGGTTCCTCCAACGTTTGGATACACAGCCTTCCGCCGGGGACGAGCAACCCACGAATCCGGCGAAGCATATCCTCGGGCCGGTAGAGTTGATGCAAGCAACCGCATAACCACACCTCGCTGGCGAGCTCATGGCCCGGGAACCCTAAATCCGGTACAGCGAGGTTGGATTTTTCAATATCCTCCACAACGAAGTGCAAGCGCTCCGGGGGAATACCGGCTTGCTTCTGCAATTCCTTCGCACGGTCAATTGCGCGTTTCGACTGGTCAACTCCTACAACGGCGGGGCCAGTCGACCCGTGATGATCGACAATCCGTCGGGAGAACCAACCTGTGCCACATCCGAGGTCGAGAATGGGGCCAGCATCAGTAGGCAACTGTGTAGAACTACTCAGCACACCCCAAACGTCGTCTTGACTAAGTTTCCGGCCACCATATTTGCGGAGAAAGCGAGGGTAGATCAGGTTCTCATAGGCGGCTAAGTACACCTTCAGGCCACCAATACGCTGAGCAACAGAACTCATGCCCCCATCACCCCTTGTTGACGTCGTCGAGACAGAACTACTAACCCGGCTAAACAGACGACGATAATTCCTCCGCACCACAGCACGATGGGGAGTATCGCGTCGCCCGCTAAAGCCTGGGATGCGGCCGTGATTGGTGCGTTGCGGGCAATAGCGGCCAAACCGGATCGATACATCGAGGCTGGTAACAAAGCCGTGTTACTGAACATCATTACCATAATTAAGGGCATGAAGACCACAGACCCTTGCGGAGAAGTGATGGAAAAACCGACGTGGGTTCCAAACGTTCCCCCAGCCAACGACACCAGTACGAAGACAAGGACCGCTCGTAGCGGTGCATCGGCGAAGACCGACGATGAAGTAAACAAATCGGCAACGGCAGTCACCACAATGCACATAACGAAGATCCGGAGAAATTCGGCTATGGCACGAGCCAGCAACACAACTACATATCGAGACGGCATTGTCTGAAGGCGGTCGTGAAAACCATGAAGCCGCTCTTCATAAACCTGACCTGTGCCAGTGACAGCCAAAATGAACGCCCACGAAAAAACCACAAGAATTACCCCGGCATTGGCGTCGAAGTGGCCAGTTAACGATTCCGCTAAGGCACCGAACAATTTCACCATGATGAATAGGTAAGCCAGCGGGGCAATAATCACCATGGTCAAGCTCGAGGGCTCTCGAGACCAGATTCGCATAAGGCGAGTGACGTGGACTCCGAGAGAGCGAACAAATAACGAAGGGCCAGAGCTTACTGCAGGATTAGTAATGGCGATCATGCCTTTCTCCTTCCGACAAGTCGTATCGCAATAACGACGCTGCCCAGGGCTGCTGCGACGACGATCCACAAGGCCGCCTCCCATACCCCAGTGGCCGATATATCCGAAAGATTGGGATCACGAAATACTTCGATAATGGGAGAAAAAGGCATATGGGCGACGACATTCTTCAAATGAGAAGTTAAAGCCCATTGAGGAATAAATGCGGTCGAAAACATCAACAACAGCATTTCTAAAGACTGAATACTCCCCGCTGCTTCAATGGGGTTATTACTCGCGAGAACGAGCCCATTGGCAAAGAGAGTCAAAGCGATAGTCGTGACGAGGAGCCAAAGACTCAGCCAACCCAAGGGCAAAGCCCACGGATCCGAACCCAACAGAGCGGCCACAAGCAAAAGCGTGACGGTTGATCCAGCCATACGCACGACGTCCGTCACCGCGCGCCCAACGATGAATCCCAGCGTCGATCCAGGAAGAATCCGGATGCGATCAATGAAACCCTCTGACGCATCATGTGCCACCACCATCGACGAGGCTGCAGCGGTAAACATCGCGGCTTGGAACAAACATCCAGCTAGAGCAAAGGTGACGTAATCGAAATCCATCGAACTATGCTCTGCCGCATAACCGAATACGGCCCACAAGCAAACCAAGAACAAGGGCGGGACAACAAACATTGAGATAAGCGACGCCGTATTGCGGCGGAGGAGGGTCAAATCTCGGCCAACGAATGAAGCAACGGTTCCCGATAATCGACTCATTGTTCTCCCTCCCCAGGGTGGGTTGTACCCAACCGGAAGAACACGTCGTCAAGCGTCGGCGGAGCAACAGAGATCGACGTGGCGGTTAAACCAGCATCTTCCAAAGCCTCACTAATACGGACGAGTACCTGGGAGGTGTCTTCAACGAGCAGCTGTACCGTCCGCCCCGACACATTTGCTTTGTCAGATAAGGTCGAGGCGAAACGAGACGCTTCATCCTCGCTACTAAACTCAACGACTGCCGTTTCGCCACCTATGCTCCGTCGCATCTCAGAAGGAGATCCACTAGCGACGATCTGGTGTTGATGAAGCAAATATATGGTGTCGGCAAGTTCTTCGGCTTCTTCCAGATACTGCGTTGTCAGAACAACTGTCATTCCGTTGTCACGCAACGTATGAATCAATTGCCATAATTGCTTGCGACTTACCGGGTCCAGTCCCGTAGTGGGCTCATCAAGGAAGAGGAGCTGCGGAACCACGACCAGGGATATAGCAATGTCCAGGCGACGGCGCATGCCACCCGAATAAGTGGACACCGTTCGCCCACCTGCATCAGTCAGATCAAATTGATCCAGCAGCTCAGCGGCCCGCTGGGTGGCAGACTTCTTATTCAAACCACGTAATCGTCCGAAGAAAACGAGGTTCTCTTTTCCGGTCAGATGCTCATCTACCGCGGCATACTGGCCGGTCGTCGCAATACATTGCCGAACGGCATCAATACTTTTTTCAACATCATTACCGAAGACCGTAACTATGCCGGAATCCTTCGTAATAAGCGTCGATAAGATTCGAACCAACGTAGTTTTGCCGGCGCCATTGTGCCCAAGGAAAGCCACGATTGATCCGGACGGCACTGTAAAGCTCACGCCATCAAGAACCCGAACCTCGTCTTCCGCTTTTTTGCCCTTAGCGAAAGATTTATGAAGGTCCGCCACGTCGATCGCCGTCTGGGAGCCTATTTTTTCACTAGCCATGTTGTTATCTTTCTCGATCGACATTGAAGCTCCTCACCTCTTCACCGGCGAGGACTCGCGCTAATACGCGATCGGTAAATTCGGGATCAGTTACCGGATCGATCACTCCAGGGGAAAGATCTCGAGACATCGCTTCTGCAACTGCAGTTGCAGCGAATGCTGCGGTTAAGGCGTACGGCCCTAGGCCCACCAATCGCGCCACCAATTTCTGGTCCTCCCCATAAAAAGTGGTGGTTAATACGGCCGATCTATCCTCCTGGGCGCCAGCTTCAGCTTTACGAGCTTTCTTCGAAGCCATCCGGGCGAAGAAGGAAGCCAGACGCTCTTCCCATCGCTGGGAGGTGAATATTCGGCGCTTACTTAACATGCGAACATCGCTGGCTGTCAGTGCAGCAAACCGAACGCGATATTCATAACTCCGGATCGTCTTAAGTACCAAAGGAATGTAATGAACGTCCGGCGTCTCATAAGCAATGTAGCCATCGTCGGAGGGATGAGGACGCGACCTTTCAATCAATTTTCCTTCGCGTACTGCAATATGCGGCGAACGCAACGTTCGGAACATCGACCTCACGGCCGCGGCACCACTTTCTTGCCCACGACCTATGGATAGTTCGGTAGTCACGTCTGTATCAGCGATGGATACGGGCCACTGCTTTGCAAGGCGGAGCACCACCGCTGTACTCATTCCTGGACTCAGTCCCCAGCCGGTAAGTACACGGACTTCTCTATCTTCAGCCTGACTTTGTTCCTGACGCAGCTGAATTGCCAGTTCGCGGTAGTCATTAACGTCGACGATGTTCGTGCCAGCCGAAAGACATGCCTGATGGAAAGTATCTTCAACAGCTTCAAAGGGCCCTACACAGATAACAGCCCACGTGAAACCACTTAGTAATCGAACAGCTTCCGAAAAATCTGAATCACTATCGTTCAATTCGAGCACATGGTGCTCAGCTTCCGGTCCACCTTTACGCGAGGTGTAATGCGATTCGATGCCGTATCGCTTAAGAATTCTTCTCACCATACGGCCTGTGACTCCGGTGCCACCAATAACAATAACTGGTAGCCGCCCCTGGGAGTTTGGTTTGTTAGGGGAAGACATTTACATCCCCCTCCCTTCAATATAAGAAGCAATTATTTGACCCGTTGCCGACGCTTGCTGCTCCATCACGAATGAATAGTGGTTTCCAATAACCTCGGCACTGCGCACGCTTTTGACGCCATATTTGGACCAATTCCTGCTGTTTTCTGCCTCTCCATCATCGGGGAGGACGAGCAAGGCCTCGTCATATCGGTAACTACGAGGCTGATAAGCGTTACGCGCAGCTACCAAGGTTCGTAGGGTGTTCAGGTCTGTTAAGGTCACCCGATCTCCACTCATACCGAGATCTTCAAGAAGTGTCGGAGAGAGTGAGCGGGCTAATTCCCGTATGGCTTCCGAATTGTGGACATTCTCAATGGCGCACTGAGCTTCGATCCATAGTCCTTCAACACCATCAGAGATAGGTTTCTCTGCCGGGATCCCGAATTCCGGTATGCTTTCGAGAAGCTTTCGCTCAGAGTGCTCGGTGAAATCACCGACATCAACTATGGGGCCCGGGGCCAGGCTGTCGAGTAAAACAAGTGCCTGGCACCGATCACCCAGCTGATGGGAAAGTTCAACGGCAAGGGTTCCGCCAACGCTCCAGCCCGCCACGGCAACACTCGAATGTGGACTGATTCTGTCGCGAATAGCTGCCACATAGTCCGCCGCTAATTCTTCAATGGACAGGTGTTGGGGATATACCGCGAAATGCTCGGCAAAACTTAGTCCCCATATTTCGTAATTTCCGGGTATCGACCGGGCTAGCTGTTGGTAAATATCCACGGTTCCAAAGCCACCGTGAACAAACAAAAGTACTTTGGTCGGGTCGCCCTTCCGTAGGAGACTGAGGCACCGTCGGTGGGGCTGCAGAAGATCGGTTTCATGAACTAGAGCAGCTAAACCACGCTGCGTCGGGGTGTCTAGGGCATCGGCAAGTGCAATATCGTGCCCAGCGATTTCTTCAATACGCTGCACGAGGGAGACAAAACTCAAGGAATCTATCCCGTGCTCAAACAGGTTGTCGTCGATACTGTCGCAACTTATACCAAAGCTTTGTAGTGCCTCACTGACCCGTCGAAGAGCAGTGGCAGAAGGCTGCCCGGCGACTGGGTCCTTATTCGAAGCACCCGACGTGTTTGATGCCGAACCAGAAAGAAGGCACCGCAGTCGACTTGCCTGCGTTTTTTCAAGTCTCGCTACGTCGGGCTGACCCGTAATACAGCTATCAATAGTGCGGCAGTAGACGTCAAAAACGTCCTCTACGAGCTGTTTATCGAGAGCTCCGGAACGGTAGTCCCACGCCAAGGAGATCTCGTTGCCTACTGCAATGACTTGGTTATCGATAAGTACTTGCGGTGTTTGGGATACGGCCCATTCCACAGTTCCCAACACGTTACGATCCGACTCGATCCGTCGATCTGCACTAAATCCACCGCTAGAAGTACTCTTTACAATGCTTTCTGAGCTGTGGGGTAAAGCTGAACTGACATCTGAGTCAAACAGCAGCGATGTAAACACGAACGGAGCGACCGCACTCCCGAAGGACTTCTTCTGACGGGCTATTTCTGCGAGCACCTGTGTACCCGGGTAACGCGCCGTAAGATGGGTCAGGAGAGCGTTTTGCGCTTCCCGTGCGGTATCAGCCAAGTCAGCGATATCAGCATTCTCGAACGGAAGTAACACAACACCGGTGAAATCCCCGATAACATTGTGGTGAGCCCCGATCTCAGGATCACGATTGTATGTGGTGATGTTTAGCCCGACTCTGTTCCCTCGGCTAAAACTCGTCAATGCTGCAGCGTAAGCGGCTAGAAAGAGCGCCGACAGAGAACATCCCAGCTGTGCTGCAGTAACCTGCAATCGATGTACTTCAGAAGCATTAAAACGGCGACTTAACCGCTCCATCGACGGGTCCTCGTCAACCGGCTCGGAGAGCACAAGGGTAGATCCCGCAGGGAATGTCGATATCACCTTGTTATATTCTTCAGACCCTAATAACCGCTGTGGAGTAGTCGTCAGATTTCTCTTTTGTAACTCTATTGCATATTCCTGGAACGTTCCGTTTTGTTCAACAAGAGGTTCTCCTCGGTATGCACGACCGAGATCTTCGATAAAGATTTGTTGACTTGCGCCGTCACCGATCATTAAATCAATGGAGAAAAAGAGACGCGCGTGGTCGTCCGGTAACAGCAACGCTTCGAGTCGGAAAAGTGGCCATTGTTGAGGATCGAACACTTCGTGGCTTAACCGCGCGCGATGTCGGCTAATTTGTTCCTCAATTTGGTCTTCTGTCGCGTGCCGAAGATCTGTCACCGGGATGTTGTAGTAATCAACATCTGCGAGAACACGCTGCCGGTCATCTCCCACCATTACTGCGCGGAGCATAGGATGAGCTCGTATTACCTTGTTAAGGGCAGCTTCGAGACACGCAAGGTCAACGTCGGTGACGCTTTCTAGATAGTAGTGCTCGCCCATTCCACTGTATTGGAATCCAGCACGGCGTCCGATGAGGTAGGCCTGCTGCATTTCTGTGAGAGGGAACGGATCATTCGGACCTATTTCATCCAAATCCTCACGGTGTTCGTCAATGCGCTGGCTGGGTACTTTGGTCCCTTTGGCCACTACTTTTGCAAGGGTAGGCAGAGTAGGTTCGACGATAATGTCTCGGAAACGAGGACGAATTCCAGTTCCTTCCTCTACTTTCCTCAGCATTCGTTGGAAGCCTAGGGAATCGCCGCCAGCTTCAAAAAAGCCCAAAGATTCAGATTCTGATCCGCCTCCGAGTGAGTCAGCCCAAATTTCACGAAGAATCTCAGGAATCGGTTCATCACGGTTGGATTTCGCGCCCAGCAAAGCGTCTCCGCTACTGACTTGGCCTTCTTTAACTTGCTGTTCAAGCCGTCGGTAATCTACTTTGCCGTTGCTCGTTACGGGGAGCTCTGTACGTACTTCAATAACTGTCGGCACCATGTATGTTGGCAAACTCTGACGGAGACGAGTACGTACAGCATCCGCAAGCATCTCGCCATTTCCGGTCGTGCTTTGAACTACCACACAATAAAGCGCCCGAGTGTCTTGGCGAGTGGAAAATACACCAGCCACAGCCCGAGTAACGCCAGCGACCTGCGTCACTGTGGCCTCGATTTCTCCCAATTCGATTCGGTGACCGGCTACCTTAACTTGGCGGTCCCTCCGGCCAAGAAACTCAACATAACCGCTATCCCCCATCACACCCCGGTCACCTGTATCGTAACTACGACCGATATTCGGTAACTCTACAAATGCCGCGGCAGTCCGCTTAAGATCGCCGATGTATCCTCGGGCTAGTCCATTTCCGGAAATCCATATATCTCCCGGAACTCCTAAAGGACAAGGGCGCCGATCAGGACCAAGGACGTGAACACGTTGTCCTCTGAGAGGGTATCCGTAAGGAATTGTTTCGTCGAAGCTATTCTCATCGACTTCTATGCAAATGGACCAAATGCTTGCTTCTGTGGCGCCACCTAGGCTGATGATTCGAGCGTTTGGGAATACACCCCGTGCCCGAGCCACTAAAGTAGCGGGAATCCGATCACCACTGAGCATCACTACTCTCATATCGGGAAAAACGTTGTTTGCCGCAATTCTCAAGAAGAGAAGTTCCAATAAGGCTGGTGCCGTGTTCCACATGGTTGTTTTATCGTTGCGGAGGACTTCGATGATTTCGTCAGCATCCCTTTCATCGCGTACCAAAGACACCGAAGCACCTGTGGCAAAAGCTCCGAATATGTCGTACACCGACAAGTCGAAACCATAGGATGATAACGCGATTAATCGATCTGTCTGGTTAACCTCAAAGCGTTCGGAAATATCTCCAATAGTTCCCACAACACCACGGTGGGTAATTTCTACTCCCTTGGGCTCTCCTGTTGTCCCTGAAGTGAATATGACATAGGCGAGGTCATCTGGATCGAGGACTACCTCTTTCGGATTTGCAGGCAAAGATCGCCAGGTTTCTTCAACCGACGAACATAAAACTGTTACCGCATTACTCCGACGAAGAATAGATTCCTTGCGACGATCAGGTAACTGGCTATCGATAGGTACCCACGCGGCCCCAGCACGCAGTGCTCCTACCATCGCTACGATATCTGCAGGACGACGGGAGTATTCGACTGCTACAAGGTTTCCCTTTGAGCACCCTTCTCGTTGGAGGTAATTAGCCACTTTGCCGGCATTATCCCATAGCTGCTGGTAGGACATTGTCTCGTCGATATCTCGAATTGCAACAGCATCTGGATGCGCTTCACTATTCTCTCGAACGAGATCAATCAAGGTCCTTCTTTCCCATGGCGAAGGACCTGTATTGTTAAAGTCCTGAATTTTCTTAGTCGTTTGTTCATCTACTATAGGCCAGGTTTCATCACCATTGATGACGGCGTGAAAAGCATCCGTCACACAGGAAAACATGGCATTGATGGATGGCCAGTATTCCGGAACGTAATCCCACGAGAGGAGAAGCCCTTTGTCGCTGGGCATCAGCTGAATATCGAGGCATACCTGAGATGTATGGGTATAAATATTGTCAATATCGAATGGATTAGAAACCGACTGACCAGCACCGCCGTTGGCGCCTAGGTAACTCGTGAATACGAAAGGAGCTGTTGCTTTTCCGTCACTTTTACCTTCTTTGAAAAATTCTTGTAGAACTTCAACCCCACTCATCGCCCGGTAGCGGAGTCCCTCAGTCATAGCGTGGTCAATCTGTCGTGCGCATTCTTCCAATGACTGATTTCGGGACGGAAAGGCACCAACGAGAATTGAAGACGTGTAATCGCCCACGCCGGCGCCCTGTGGGCCCCCGGCAAAAGGCCGATCTGTTACGGTGACGTTAAAAGTCACATCCGGCACCGATAACCACCGACAAAGAACTCCTGTGTGGAGGGCAAGTAAGAGAGCATTCAGTGTGATGCCGTACTGCCTAGCACGTTGTTCAGCCGTAGTCACAACATCCGGGCTAAAAAGCGTGGATAACCGTTTGGTGCGCCACGGATGATCTCCAGTAACGCATACCGGAAACTCAGGACGCTGGGGTAAATGATGAGCAACATCCCTCCAGTAGGTGCGTGCCACGGCGCGGTCCTCGGATGACCATCGCGTGGCAAGTCGGGACGCAGCATCCTTCGCCCGTGGTGGGGTCGGTAGGGTGTGACCAGCGAGGCGCTCAGCAAGCTCATCAAGGATGACGTAGAGCGAGCCCGCATCAACAACAACCATTGCTAATACCCACTGGACCTTGGTTCCACCATCAGGTTCAGCAACGACGTGGACATGCACAAGGTGATTACTATGGTGCGCTTTCGCTCCTTCAGCGATCATTGATTCGCGGTCAAGATCCGGAGCGTCCTGGTCCGTGGTCATCTTTGGTCCAAATGACGGATCAGGCTGAAGTGTGCCGGTCATAATGTCGGGCCGGTATCGAAAAATGTCATGTCGACTCAGAACATCGGACACTGCTTTGTACACTTCAGAAGACGGCTGCGAATGATGAGTCTCGAGATAGATTAAGGTTGCTTGTCCACCAAGTTCTAAATCAGGGTCATCCCCCATGAGGTATGCAATCTGCATAGGGTTGAGGGGGATCCCTTCCTCAAGAGTTTGTTGAGTTTCGGGTGGACTTTGAGATTCCGGTGAATTGAGCGCCTTAGCAGATACGACTATGTCAATAAGTTCATCCAAGCTCGTATTCACGTCGAATGACGAGTAATCCAAGGACCGCTTACAACGTTCTTCTATATCCATGATGACTTGAAGAAACGTCAGCGAATGTACAATGGTTTCCCGGAGTGGGGCCGACGAGTTCAGCGGAGCAAAACCACAGTAATTCTCAATCACTGCCACGACATTGGCACGGATCTGTTCCGGGGAAAGAGTACTTTGGGGCGAAGACATCTAGATTGTCGCCTCCAACCTGTGTCGGCAGATCTTCCCATTTGGGGTGGTAGGAAGTTTGTCCACCCAGGCGACATGATGAATGGGTATTGCCAACTGTTGCATAGCAGTCTGTTTCAGACGTGCTGTGCCAGCCTTCTCAGCAAGTCCTTCCTGACGCACACCAAAGACATAAACTGCCTCGGTCTTGGTTTTAGGATCCATTGCACCTAAGACCGCGCATTGAATACCGGTATTCTTTTCAAGCAAAGATTCCAAGTCATTCGAATAATAGTTTTTACCACCTATAAAGATGATGTCTTTCCGTCGACCAACGACATAAAGCTCATCCTTATGGAGAACTCCGATATCACCTGTAGCGAGTGCGCCATCATTGGTGAAAGGTTGATCCTGCACCCCATTGTCCGTTAGGACTTTGCTAGTTACTGAAGGTCCCGAGATATAGATCTCACCAATAACCTCGTTGCCGAGGTCTTGTCCTTCATCGTCACGAATGGACACAGTAATACCCGGAGCTTCATGTCCCACGGAAACGAATGGAGAACCATCAGTCGGTCCAACTTCGGCTAACTTATTCCCCGGAAGAAGCTCAGATCTATTGAGGTAGATCACGTGAAGTGGCTCGTAAATATCCGATACGGATACAAGAAGGCACGCTTCTGAAAGACCATAACCAGCATTAATTGCGTTAGGCCGTAATCCATATTTGTGCAACTCGGATTGAACTTTAGTGGCTAGTTCTGGATCAATGGGTTCTGATCCGCAAAGAATCTTGTGCACGCTCGATAAGTCAATTCCCTCTAATTCACTCTGATGCGTCGTGATGTATCGGAGCAAGTGTCGGAACGCAAAGTTTACGCACGCTGTAACAGTCGGCCGGTAGTTATTTATCGCACGCAACCAGGAAAGGGGATTAGCAACAAAGCTAGCCGTAGGCATCAGTACCTGTGAATAGTTCTGGAGGATTGCGTAGACGTGGAAGCCTAAGAGGGACAAATTATGAGTGAGCGGAAGCCAGGTGAGCATAGAGTTTTTCACCTTGGCAGGACGACGAGGAACAATTGCTTCAAGCCCGCGGACGATCACAGATTCTGTAACGATAATTCCCTTGGGCGACCCTGTAGACCCGGACGAGAACTGGATAATCCTCGTGTCCTCAGCAGAGACGTCAGCCGGGTCGGGTAGAAAAGCCTCTCCACTACCCGCCTGCGACAACGATGCGGGGTCGATAGTGATTTGCTGAATTTCCGGCGTAAACGCGCCGGCATGGTCGCTCAGTACAACGGAGTTATCAAGCAGACCGATAACCCGAACTAGCTTTGCATTATCTTCAGGACTTAGGGCAGGAGGCATCGGAACGGGAATTGCCCCGATCCACAAGGCCGCCCAAAAAGCTGGTACAAGGGCTTTATTGTCGACGATTTGAAGAACGACATGGCTACCTTGGCGCACACCGCGGTTCATCAACGACCCCGCCCATTCCTGGGCAGTGCGACACAGTGCACCATAGGTCAAGGTCGTCTCCCCTGCCGGATCAAGGAAAGTTATCCCTTCTGTTTCTTCATGTGCCCTCTTGATGAGTGTGTCTATGAAGCGCTCACTCATTTCGCCTCCACTCCTGAAGTTTTTGAAATTGCTAGCGTGATTAGTGCTTGAATATGCGGTCATAGCAGAAGCCCCGCAATGACTAAGGGAAGGATGATGCATACAGCGGTGACAATGGTGTCCCGTATTTTCCAAGGAAAAGCCCGAAGATAGGTCCGAGGCCGCGACAGGCCCAGTCCACGCAGCGTAAGGGTGTCGGCCAAACGTCGGGAGAAGTGGATAGCATCCACAAAAATTGGAAATAGCGCTGTAAAGGGAGAAATTAAACGAACTAATCCATTGTGGAATCGACGGCCTGGACGAACTGCGCGCAACTTAGCCGCGTCTCGTGCGATCGGACCTGTGTGCCTAAGGTAACGAGCAATTGCTAGTCCGGAATTGGCAACCGCAGCCCACATTGCTGGCAAACGGAGGCGCTGCGCTGCGGCATTAACAATGTCAGTAGCGTCCGCGATACATCCGGCCACCAACGTCGCGGCACACACCGTACCTAACAACAGACCATGGCTTGCCGCATGTTCCCAGGGACTCTCTCCACCACCCGATGAATAGGCGGTGCCACGTAGTGCCAGTAACCCAAACACCACGGTGACGATCGCGACAATCGCCCATCGCAGAGCAACCCCGGCCACCCGGCGCGGTAACCCCGGGCCTGTTCGTAGCGGGGTGATAATCGTGAGAATTCCAATCGACACCATCAATGCGTACAGACGGCCTGTCGCACCAGGTAAAACGAACGCTAAGGCAATTAGGGCGCCCATAATAGGAAAACAGGTGAGCGGGTTAAGCCCCGCGAATGGCATCGCACGAACGGCCTGCACATCGTGTGCCGACCAGGACGTAGATGTCGATGATGGTAATAACGCAGTTGAGGAAATAGAGCCTTTCCCAGACTCATCGTCTTGCATCCCAGGCCATTGAGCTATGTCGCCTGCCCACACTGACGTTCCGCGGCGTAACACCGTTACTCGGTCTGCCCATGCCCGCACTACTCGTTCATCGTGGCAGGTAAATAGAACTGCGCCACCGGCTTGGGCCCACCCTCCGAGTGCACGTGCTAGAGCAGCTAGTCCCCGCTCATCAAGGTGCGCGGTGGGCTCGTCTAGCAAGAGAAGTGGACGGTTGCTCAGCATGGCACAGGCAACACCAAGCAAGCGCTTCTGACCGCCGGAAAGCTGGTGTGGGGGTTGGTCCGTCGGGAGTTCTGCTATCAAACCGGATACGAGATTATCCAGAGTTTCAGCATCTAATGACCTTGAACTACCGTCACCGGTTTGATCAACGCCACGCAGCCTAGCTCGTCGTAATTCCTCGTCGACAGTAAGCGCTGAGAATTGGTGTTCGGGGTTTTGGAAAGCCCAGTCCACTAAGCCGTCGGGCACCGGTTTGTGACGGAAGGAGCCCGCAATTACTCCGAAAAGGCTGGACTTCCCGGCACCATTGTCGCCGACGAGCGCATGGATTTCTCCAGCCCTCAGGGTAATGCTCGCATCGTGTAACCGAGTTTTACCTGCAGTTCGCAGATGCGCTCCCTGCACGCGTGCCACTACCGCCCCTGGCGTGCGATTCGTATGGGTGACGGGAATGTGAGGGCTCCAAGGTCCCTCTCCAGCGGTGTTACCATCGCGAGCCAGCACTGTGACTGGGTATTTTCCATCCTGGAATGCCGCCGAACCGTGATCAATGACTAAGACCGCTGCATGATTAGATCGCAATTCTGCTGCTGCCGCAGCAACGTCTTGTGCTCCGTCGGGATCAAGGTTGGCAACGGGTTCGTCTAATACGGTGACAGGCGTGGCAGCTGCCAAGGCACAAGCCACAGCGAGCCGTTGTCTTTGTCCACCGGATAGTCGAAATGGCTCTTCGGCCGCTAATGAAGAGAGGCCCACTTTCGCAAGGGCTTCATGAGTCCGCTTCTCAATCTCTTGGGATGCGATCCTGCGGAACTCGAGACCAGATGCCACTTCTTCCGCAACAGTTCGGCACGTAACCTGAGCATCCGGATCTTGTCCTACAGCACTCACAAAATCGGGCCACGATACTCGTTCTCCTTCAGAGACCGCATCATGACCAGCAATAACTGCCGATCCTCGAAATGAAAGCCCAGCATCGGCAGCGGCAAGACCCGTTAAAACCCTCGCCGTTGTGCTTTTGCCACTTCCACACGGACCAGCTAAAACGCGTAGGTCACCGGAATCGACCGTGAGATTGACAGATTCGGGACGCCAGGATGTTCTCCCTTCCCGCCGAACACCTAGAGAATCGACGGCGACCCGTTTGCCCGACACGCTACGCGCTCCGTTCCACAACGCCGGCTGCAACAAGCCTGCGATCCAACCAGAAGCCACCGGCCAGAAACACCACTGAACCGACCGCTGCGATCACTGCGCATATCAAGCACATTCCCGCGCTGGGACCCTGTATCCCGACGGCTTGTGGTGCTAACCAACCAAGGAATGCCGCGACAATGACACTGGACAAGGTGAAAAGCCCGGCGGACCACTGCCGATATCGAGTTACCAAGAATGGCAATTCAACGATGATGCCCTCTAGCAACAGTGTTCCAATGGCAGCGGGACCGAAGGGTGTTGTGACGGCACAGACGATGCCCATGGCGAGACACGCGACGACACTCGCACCGGGCACTCTCACGATGAGAAGGGGTAAGACACATATGAGTGCCCATAATCCTAGGGTGGCGGCGACAAGATAGACGTGAACTGCGCTGGCGGCAAGCTGGAGATAGGAAACAGAAACGGTCACGACGCTACCCGCAATACCGATAGCGACGGCCATCAGAAGATCTCGTGGTGTAGGGCGCGATTTGTGCCCACGCTGCTTATTACGGACGACATTCTGGTCAGCCATGAAGCTCGCCTCGCGTACGTAGGTTGGTTAAGGCGAGCTTATCATAAATGCTAATGAGAAAAAGTTGCGATATCTACCCGCATACGGGGGTATGACCCTAGACTTCAAAAATGTCGCGTGACTCCAGTAGTGAAATAGGGGTGAAACCTTTGAGAATAAACTCCTTGCTACTGTCCAGATGCTACGTGCTTCACCGATTATGCATTAGTAGATCGCATATTTTCTTTTTAATGTCGTTTTACATTCTCTGCGTGAAGTTAAAAGTGAACTCATTGATAATGCATCAAATGCTCTAAGTTTATGGAGTACTCCCTATCCCCTAATCGTTTTACCCAAATCAACAATATCGGTTGAATTCAGAAGATTCGATAATACGTTTTCAATAACTCTAAACATGCTGTTCACAGCGCATCTGAAGCACTTCTCGTACGCGCTTTAGACCGCGTCGTCGGCAAATTCTTACCCAATTAAAAGCAGCAGATGTTTTAAACTACGATTTTCCCACAGACAAATATCACACTCACATTCATTTCACAGAAACGCCGTTTATGGCGTATCCTCATTCATTAGCTGCGAGAAAAACTCCAGCTTCCGACATCGCCAGATTTACATAATCTGCACATCATATTTTTGAGGGGAAAGTGCGCCGTCTACTTCGCGCATCTATTGCCGCATTATCAATCACACTTGCTGCCGTTGGTATGCCCATGGCAGCCAATGAAGCTCACGCCGTTGAGCACCCAACGTACTCGCATCACCCGTGGCCCGACGCCTCAAAGGACTTCAAAACCAAAGGCGTCTTCACTACTCCGAACAACCGCACCATCACCGTTCACCAAGGAGCTACTATTCGCTCCGGTAGCGGCGGAACCTGCAGTATCACGTTGATCGGAGACCGCATCGGATACACCGCAGAACACTGCTCGCACGGTCGCTGGACTCGTGGCACCGAGATTTTCGACCAATCAAACCACCGCATCGGGCGAGTCGCGGCAATGAGCCGTGGTCTCGATGCTGTAAAAATCGACCTTGACCCCTCTGTCCGCGTCGACGGCCGCTGGGAAAAGCGTGACTACAACTCACTCAACGTGGGAGAACCTGTCCACGTCCTCGGACTCGGGCAGCGTTTCAACGAGTCTCGCGTGACCGATCGTCCGCTCATGGGTTGGAACGGTCGCCCGAACACCGTAGCCCTCGTTTCGCCTCTAAACTCCAGGCCCGGTACGTCGGGTGGAGCGATGGTCGATCGCTACAACCGCGTCATCGGAATTAACGTCGGCTACCTGGAGAACTACACCGGGAAATACGGTGCCTACATCCCGTGGAACGTGGTCGATTCAGAACTGCGGTAAACACACGTGCTAGGTGCACCCATGCACCACCACCCCATCTGCACCGGTTTCACGTGAAACGACCGACTAGGTTACAGCCCATCCTGGAAAATCGTGTCCTTCGCCTGGATGGAATCAATCGGCTCGTCGACAAACTCACCAGTGCACGTGCCATTCAACGCGGCAAGTACCGTGGCTGAAACCTCAGACTGCAACGGTTCTATCGAGTGGTGGAAACCACCATTAATTAGTGGCGACGGAGACGCCACCGGCTTCATCCTGCATTGACCGCCATCCAAGCGGCCATCCGCCCACTCATGTTCACCGCGAATCGCGTAATACTCTGTCGGACCAGGAGTATCGTCTCCAGCATTCAACCGGTTCATGTAGTCCGAGCCTGGACACAAATCCTTAGCAGTGCCACCCTGCACACACGCGCCCGGACTCCCATACTGGGGCGACCCAATGGCGATATACCGAGCGATGTCCTCGGTCCCTTCCTGATGCTTCAGATACTCACGGGCACTAATTCCCCCCGCACTGTGCCCGACCAACGAAATTTCTGCATCGGGATTCTCCTCACGGACGCGATTAACCTCGTCGCCAATGAGATGAGCATCAGCGATAACGTCGGTCCCTTTGAGGTCAAGAACGCGAGCGTCATACCCGCCGGCCTCCAGGTTCGACTTCATTTTCCCGTACGGCAACGTGCCCACCGACTGCCCGGGAAGAATAAGGACAACCGGGCGAGAACCCTCACCATGCACGTCGTTCGGCGCGGAAAGAACGTCCGCCGCATCCCCCGCATAAGCGGCTGGCGCAACAAGCACACCACACACTCCAGCACACGAGATTCCAGCAGCCGCGACCGCAGCTTTCATTGTTTTAGGTAGCATGGGCTGAAGTTACCAAGGATTAGTAATTAACTCAACCTAACCTAGACACTACTTCGCCCTAGTTTTTGATTTACGCTAGCCACTAAGCAATAAATATGGAGGACGTCATGAACGCACTTCGGCTCCTATACCCAGATTTTGTTAGCGGTGGACTAGACACTTATTACTTTGGTGCCGAGCTACTGAAGCATGTACTTCCAAAGAATGACAATCAGCCTTGGAAGAAAGTCCCCATCGACCCTCCCTCTCACGGCCAGCAATTACCCACAAAGGACGGCATTTACGGGCTGGAGACCCTGACACAAGGAATTCACTCAGCCCAATCAATCCTGGAAGAAGATCACCCGGACCGGGTCATCACCGTTGGCGGGAGCTGCCTAGTTTCTGTCGCTCCCTTCGATTATCTTCATGGCCTGTACGAAGACATCGGAATCATCTGGATCGATGCTCATCCTGACGTATCCTCGCCGGCTGATGACTATCCCTATGCCCACGCGATGGCATTATCGACTCTCCTCGGTGACGATTCCGTTCCACTGAGCACCGAACTTCGGAATGAACCGTTTCCCGGTGATCATATCCTGTACGTCGGTTTGCAAGATATCTTTGATTACCAACGCACAGTGCTAGAGAACTACAAGGTGCCTTATACGGTTCAGAGTGGCCAATTCTTGCCCACAAAAACTATTTCCGACTTTGCCCGCCAGTTTGACCACCTTGCTGTTCACTTCGACATCGACGTTCTTAACCCACAGAACTTCCATTCCACCTACTTCGCGAACCCCAACCTCACGGGTGACGGGTCCGGGGGCGGTTCGATGACCATGGATCAGCTCCAGACCATCCTGACATCCATCGACTCCGCAGGGTCAATAGATGGGCTCACCATCGCCGAGTACTTACCGTTTGACGAAGAACGTCTTCATACGACCCTCAAATCACTGTCCATATTCCAGTGATTCCATCGTCCAAAAAGCACGTATTGCCTCCGAGAGCGCCCAACAGTCATATTCGTGGCTCATTTCTCGCGTAGAGTGCATCGAGAGCAGCGGGATGCCGACGTCGACCGTGACCATTCCCAGCCTTGTCGCCGTGATCGGCCCGATTGTCGATCCACATGGCATAGCGTTATGTGAAACAAACGCTTGATGCTGGATACCCGCGACCTCACAGGCGCGCTGCCAAATGGCCTCGCCCACGGCGTCGGAAACGTAACGCTGGTTAGCATTAATCTTGACCATCGGCCCGTGCCCCATCATCGGGCGAGTGTCCGGGTCATGACGTTCCGCGTAATTCGGGTGCACAGAATGCCCGGCATCCGACGATATACACACGGAACGAGCCATCATTCGCGCCTCATCGTCGGCGTCATTCCCCAAAGCGACGGCTGTCCGATGCAACACGTCCTCAAGGAAGGGGCCTGCCGCGCCCGATCGCGTTCCCGACCCAACCTCTTCATGGTCATTGGCGACGAAGACCAGAATGCCGTCGCCAGGAATCGAGTCGGTACCCAACTGCTGTAAAACGTGAAACCCCGCGAATACCGATGACAAATTATCCTGACGGCCCGACGCAATAAACTGCGACTGGGCACCAAACGTTGCCGCCTTCTGCGTCGGAACCAGCTTGAGATCCCACCCGAAGATCTCGCGTTTGCTCGATAGACCAGCGGACTCCGCAATGACGTCCATAATGTCGGCGCTATCGTCGTCGACCGTCCATATGGGGTGAATATGCTTCTGGGGGTTGAGCTCTAGACCTTCATTGACCTTGCGGTCTAAGTGGATGGCCAACTGCGGGACACGCGCGATCGGTTTCGTCCGAACCAGATGGACAGCGCCATGTTCGTCGACGACTCGCCCGGCTACACACAGCTCGCGGTCGAGCCACGAATTTAATAAGGCTCCACCGTAGACCTCAACGGCTAACTGCCCCCAGCCGTCGGACGTTGTGGACTGTGGCGTCGGTTTGAGTGTGAGTGCCGGGGAATCCGTGTGGGCACCGATAATGCGGTACGCGGGGTGACGACCGCCGTCGTTTTTGTTTTTCGCGTTATTCTTTCCGACGCTTTCGCGTTCCGCAGTGCTAGCCGACGTAGTCTGCGGTGGAATGACATAAGCGATCATCGCACCGTCACGAACGACGTAATGTCCCCCAGGTCTAACATCCCACGGGTCGGGTTCCTTCTGAGGGTGGAATCCCGCCTGACGGAGTTCGTCGGCCATTACCGCAACCGCGTGGTAGCTCGTCGGCGATTGATCTATGAAATTCATGTAGGCGTTGATGTACTGGTCTGAGTGGGATGAAGACATATAACGATCATAAGCCCGGGGGTAACGACGCGCGCTAAACGCGTAGGTTCATCTGTGCAGCCGAGGTTGACCTCCCCTTTTAGTGCGATGCCACAACTTGACGGTTTTTTGGCTAGTCTTAGAGCCTATGTCTGAACTTTCCGATATTTTGACGAAGGATGGCACTCGGGAACCCGTGGTCTCTGACCTGGCGGAATCCACCGAGAACTCCATCAACAACCTTTCCGGGCTGTCCGGTAAAGCGATTAAGACGGCTTTCAGCGGCGCCGTCAAAGCCCGGCCCAATCTGGTCAAAGACATGACCGATCGTCTTTTGCCCCACCTCGCTGATCGTCTGAACCCCTACTGGCAGGCCTACCAAAATGGTAAGCCGGAAGGTGGCTTTGGTAAGTACCTCGAGACGCGGTCGGATGAGGTCACCAAGGATTTAGCCGACCTAAGCGATGAGCGTATGGAGAGCATTAATAACTCAGGTGCTCAGAAAATCTACAAAACGTTCCGCGGGAAGCTTGAGGGGATCGTCGAGAAGGGACTCCCCGACCTCGGCGACGTTATTGAGAAGCACGCTTCTTAATAGTGTTTTTCCGCTTCGGTTCACAACCGACGTTGCTAAAGCTGGCGTTGATAAAATGGGCACTGTGTGGGGGCTAGGGTCTCTATAGGCGTCACAGTGTTTATGAGCGTCAGACAATTAAAACCCAACCGGCTCCGTTCTGGATCGGCTGGGTTATTTTTATGTAGTTATTCCGGTGGATCGGGATGGAGTCGGCAGACTCTCCGGACTCGGCGAAGTTTCACGTGAAACATTTGCTTCTACTCGGCTCGGTGGGAGGATGTGACAACCATGAGCGCCGACATTGTTCGGGTCGGCCGGCCGGGACGGCGGGAATGATGGGACATCAATGAGGACCCGACGCCCCCAACGTGTTAAGCGTGAGATTTCTCCGCTTCCCTTGTGGCGAGGTAATCCTCATACGTTTGCCGACCTCGGACTACCCACACGACACTCATTAATGCCGTCCAGGCGACACCTACGACCAGAGCCAACCGCGTATCGTCGGAAAACATCATCATGATAATCGTGATAACGACCATGGCGAGGGCAAAGTATTGACCCCATGGCCACAGCGGAACCGGATAGGTCAGATCTTTGTTGGATGGCGCCTGGTCCCCCGTCCGGCTGGCGAGGTGGGCCAATAAAATCATCAACCACACAAAGACCGTCGCGAAGGTGGCCAGAGCAGCGATCACGAGGAACACGCGCTCCGGGATCAAGAAGTTGATAACCACACCTATGACTAGAACTCCGAGCATTACCGTCGTTGTAAAGATGGGCACACCCTTTGCTGACGTCCGGGCAAAGGAACGTGGGGCCAAGCCCTCGGCTGCCATTCCGTGAACAACACGGCCTGCGCCGAAGAGATCTGAGTTAATGGCAGAGAGGGCGGCCGTAATAACCACAACGTTGAGCAGCGCCGCGGCCCAATTCACACCAAGATCATTGAAAATCTGTACGAACGGTGACGATTCACCATTGATAGAGGACCACGGGTTAATGGTGACAATCACCGCGATGGCCAACACGTAAAACAGCAAAATACGTATCGGCACTGAGTGAATGGCCTTCGGAATTGTTTTTGCCGGATCCTCTGCGTCGCCAGCAGTTACCCCGATGATCTCTGAACCACCGAAGGCGAACATGACGACCACGAGGGCCATAGCCATTCCCCACGGCCCATGAGGGAAAAACCCGCCATGCGACCACAAGTTGTGAACGCCGGAATCAGCATGGTTGCCTAAACCGAAGATTAGGATGATTGCGCCACCGGCGATCATGGCTACGACTGCGGATACCTTGATGATGGTGAGGCCGAATTCTAACTCCCCGAAGAGCCGTGAACTTGTGATATTTACGGCACCCACAATGAGTAAGGTCACCGCCACCCATACCCATTGGGGCGAGTCGGGGAACCAGAATCTCATATACGTTCCAATAGCGGTCAGGTCCGCAAGACACACGATCACCATTTCGAACGCGTACATCCACCCTGTGATGTACCCCGACCACGGACCGAGGAAGATGCGGCAATATTCGGCGAAAGATCCTGACACAGGCATTCGCACTGCCATTTCACCTAGGGCGCGCAACATGAAGTACACCACCGCGCCACCCAGGAGATAAACCAAAAGCACGGCAGGTCCCGCGGACTGAATGGCATCAGCCGAGCCATAAAACAGACCTGTTCCAATGGCCGAACCTAGGGCGATGAAGTGAACGTGCCGAGCGCTCAGTCCCCTTTTTAATCCTTTATCACCGGATGATGACGTTTCTGCTTTTTCGTTACTGCCCATACATAAAAATCCTTTACCGTTACGCAGTAGACTTTCTTGAATTTCATCCAGCGAATGGACGATGTTTCACGTGAAACATTATTTCGCTTCCACACAAGAATCACGTGGTGAGAACCAATAGTTTCTCGCTCCCCATAAGTTAACCACCTCGACGATGCTGAGCTGACTAGAGGTCTCATATTGAGTTCTTGAACAGAGACGCTTCCCCGCACCCTCCCCCTGTCCATGTTTCACGTGAAACATTCGACGCCACTCCGACCCACCGAACCTCACGAAACTACCCCGTAAATTATTTCGTCACACTGACTTAAATAGACCAAACCTGATCACTACAATCAGCCGCTTTGGTTCGATATTTTCGTCTCCGGAGCCGAGTCCGACCCACGGACTAAATATCCAAGAAACGAACATCCTTCGCGTTACGCGTAATGAAGCTGCGGCGGGCGATGACGTCGTCACCCATAAGGACCGAGAAAATCTCGTCCGCCTTAGCCGCATCCTCCAACTGCACCTGACGAAGAATACGGATCGAGGGATCCATCGTTGTTTCCCACAGCTCTTTGGGGTTCATCTCGCCCAAGCCCTTGTACCGCTGGATGCCGTCGTCTTTGTTGATCTTCCGGCCTTGCTCCAGGCCTTCCGCCAACAATTCATCACGTTCGGCATCGGAATAAGCGAAGCCGGGAGCACCCTTGCCCCACTTCAACTTGTACAGCGGTGGCTGCGCCAGATAGACGTGGCCTTCTTCGACCAGCGGACGCATAAACCGGAAAAGCAAGGTCAACAGGAGAGTCGCGATGTGCGAACCGTCAACATCAGCATCGGCCATCAGGATGATCTTGTGATAGCGCAGTTTCTTGATGTCGAACTCGTCGTGAATTCCGGTACCCAACGCGGTGATGATCGCCTGAACCTCGTTGTTCTTTAGCACGCGGTCCAGCCGAGCCTTCTCGACGTTCAGAATCTTTCCTCGAAGAGGAAGGATGGCCTGGTACATCGAATCACGGCCAGATTTAGCCGAGCCACCAGCAGAATCACCCTCCACGATGTAGAGCTCAGAGAGCGTCGGGTCTTTGGATCGGCAATCAGCTAACTTACCTGGCAAGCCGCCCAAATCCGTTGCGGACTTACGACGAACCAAGTCGCGGGCCTTGCGGGCCGCCACGCGCGCCTGCGAAGACGACACCGCTTTGTTGACAATAATCTTCGCTTCGGCCGGGTTTGATTCAAACCAGTGGCTGACGTTCTCAAAAACCTGTTTCTGGACGAAGCTCTTGACCTCGGTGTTTCCTAGTTTCGTCTTCGTCTGGCCCTCGAACTGCGGATCGGCCACTCGAACAGAAATGACGGCAGCAAGACCTTCGCGGCAATCGTCGCCACTCAAGTTGGGTTCTTTATCCTTGAGTAGCTTGTGCTCGCGCGCGTACCTGTTCATTAACGACGTCAGCGCGGCGCGGAAACCTTCCTCGTGGGTTCCGCCTTCAATGGTGTTAATCGTGTTGGCGAAGGTGTGGACGCTCTGGGCGTAGCCAGAGTTCCACTGCAACGCGACCTCGACCTCGTGCTCGTCGCCCTTGGCGTCGAACGTGATGATCGTCGGGTGGATCGCGGTCTTGGTCTTGTTGATGGAGGCAACGTAGTCCTTTAACCCGTCGGGGTAATGGAACGTCTCCGTCCGCTCTTTGGGCTTCTTGGCTTTTTGCTCCGCGTCAGCGGCCGCTTCCTCAGCGGATTTCGCCGCAGCTGCTTCCTCGACAGTGTCGTCGGTATCCTCGGACGTCTCGGTAGCCTGGCTACGCTTGTCGGTCAGCGTGATGTAGAGGCCCTTATTAAGGAACGCCATCTCCTGCAAGCGCCGAGCAATCGTCTCGAACTTAAACTCTGTTGTCTCGAAAACATCCGGGTCCGGCCAGAATCGGATGGTTGTCCCTGTTCCGCGGGCTTTTTTACCTTGGACTAGTTCGTCGGGAATCGCGTCGGTGAAGTTCTGGTACCAGCGGTAGCCATCACGTTTGATTTCCGCTTCAACTCGGGTGGACAGGGCATTGACGACGGAAATACCGACGCCGTGCAGACCACCGGACACAGCGTACGAGTCGTTGTCGAACTTACCGCCGGCGTGTAGTTGCGTCATGACCACTTGGACGGTGGGTGCTCCCGAGGGGTGCATCGAAACGGGGATGCCACGTCCGTCGTCGACAACTTCGATGCCCCCATCTTTCATAATGGTGACATCGACATGCGTGGCGTACCCGGCCATGGCTTCATCGACGGAGTTATCGACGACCTCCCACACAAGGTGGTGTAGGCCTCTTTCTCCGGTCGAGCCAATGTACATTCCGGGTCGCTTGCGGACGGCTTCGAGCCCCTCGAGAATGGTGATCGATGAGGCGTCGTAGTCGTGCCTTGTGTTATTTTCGGCAGCATTTTCGGCCACGATGTAGCAGCGCTCCTTTACTTTTCACAGTTGCCCACCATCATACCCGGTATATCCCCCCTCAGTTGAACGCCTACCGGGCGTGTAGGGCCCGTATGACGCGATTTTCGGGCTCATATGTCGCGGGGACTATTCCGGAAATCGCTTACCAGTGGAATTTCCCCGCGTGTGTCCCACTATCCATAGGTATCGCGTGGTCCCCGACCCTTGACATGTAGCGGTCCATGCCGCCACGACGGTGGCCGCGGACCAAAGATTTTCACCGCAGTTATGACGTCGGGCCCCACGTGTTGTGCAATTCTGCTCAGCAATTCTGTCTGTAAATATCGCAGTTCAGAGGCCTTAGCGGTGGAATCACACTCAAGAAACAGTGTCGTGTCTTTGATCATCCTTATTCTGGAGTGCGCCCCTAAGTAGTCACCCGCAACCGTCGACCAGTTCGCAGTAATCCACCCGTGGGAAATTTTTTCCGTCCACCCGCGCCGCACGACTTCCCTGTTGACGATACTGCCCAGGGACTCATACCGACGAGTATTTTTCCGACGGTGACCATCCGGCCCCGTGGGATACACCCGGGATGTACGCGAAAACTCACGAAAAACCGACGTCGCGCTGGTAGTTTTCGCTCGTGATAAGTCCCTAGAATTTCTAGAATTCTTGTCCTTATCGACTTTCTTGCCGACGCTTCCTTCGTCGGACTTATCGACGGCTTTGTTGTTTACGCCGTCTTTATCGGCAGCACCGTTTGTACGAGAAACGCCGTTTTTGCGGGTCACGCTGTGTTGGTCAGCGCTACAACTTATCGATGTAGTGGACTGAAGGACTTTCCGCATGTTGGGAGGCATGGGCACGCGACCGTGCGAGTAGATGCGGGCGAGCGCTTCGGCGACGGGATCATTCATGAGCGTCGCCTCCTTCGTCATCGGTCTCCGTCGCTCCACCGTCAGCGGAATCATGAGTGATCCGGGACGATCGGATATCTGAATCCTCAACCGTCGACGCTTCCACTGTCAGAACACGAATATCACTATTCACCAGGTCCTGCGGTAAGTCGTCCCCCACGGCCGCAGTCACCAACGTTTGCTCAGCATCCTTCGCAACGGTGGCCAGCGCGCGTCGTCGGGCAGCATCTAACTCCGCGAAGACATCGTCGAGAATAAGAATGGGGTCCGTACCCTGCTCACGCTGCCATTCAAAGGAAGCCAAGCGCAGCGCCAGCGCAAATGACCAGGACTCGCCGTGACTGGCATAACCTCGCGCTGGCTGGGTTCCTAACAACAATTCGACATCGTCGCGGTGAGGACCACACGTGCTTGTCCCCCGCTGAATATCAGTATCCCGCCGGCGTGCCAGCTCCGATAACAACACCGCCTCAATGACAGGTGTCGCTCCTGCAACATCATTGGCGACGGTTGCCGGCGTGATCCCCACCTCACCGAGGGCCTTATCGACGGTGGACCGGTAGGTGATCTGTGCAGGTCGAGACTCTGGTGCCAGACGCTGGTACGCGTTTTTTACGTACGACGAGAGCACGTGTGCCAAGACAATCCGCTGCACCATGACCTGTGCGCCGGCCGCTGCGAGGTGCGAATCCCATGTATCCAACGTGTCGAGGGCGGAGTCAGAGTCATTACCTCCTCTATATCCCTGTCGGAGGGTTCTCGATGACCGTTTAAGCAGCGTATTGCGTTGACGAAGGATCTTATCGTAGTCGGAGCGAGTGCCTGCCCAGCGGGGAAATCGCCCGATGAGGAGATCGTCAAGAAAACGCCGCCGATGTTCAGGTTCACCACGTACTAGGGTCAAATCTTCTGGCGAAAAAAGGACCGTTTTGACAATTCCAAGCAGCTGACGTGGGCTTTTACACGGGGCACGGTTAATTTGTGCTTTGTTCGACCCGCGCGCCTTGATCAGCATATGGGCGGTGAGCTCCCGGCCACTATTGACGGCCGTTGCCGAGACCGTCGTGTACTCGTGCCCCTCGCGGACCAGCGGCGCATCCGTTGACACGCGATGCGAACCCAGATGAGCAACATAGTCAAGGGCTTCCACCACGTTGGTCTTTCCATGACCATTCGGCCCTGAAAACACAGTAATTCCCGGGCCGAGGTGAAGATCCAGCTCTGGCCACGACCGGAAATTACGTAATTGCAGCGCACGGATATACACAGGTGGGATGCCTCGTGGGATGGGAACAACGTCGAACAGAAAATGTGCCTTTAGCCTGGTAGCCGAACTGGCATCAGGAGATAGGTGAAGTATGTCGATGGCGTCGGGAATTGGCCATCACTGTCCTGCTCAGGCATGGTTTCTGGCTCTGGGATTAAGATCGCCGGGCGGGAAGGCTGAGTAAACCCAAACACCACATTCTTGGTATCAATCGAAGCCAAGCCTTCTTTCAGGTAATTCGCGTTGAACGCGATGAGAAGTGGCTCGCCGGCAAATTGAGCGGGCAGGGTCTCCTCCGCGGTTCCAGCCTCAGAACCCCCGGCTGATAGAACAAGCTGGTCCTCCGAAAACTCCAGTTTGACCTGAGCGTTTCGTTCAGCCACCAGGCTGACACGTCGGATAGCGTCCAATAATGGCGCGATTTCCACGATCGCCATGGATGAGTGGCTCTTCGGCAGTAGCGGCCTGAACTTGGGGAAGTCGGCGTCGATCAGCCGTGTTGTTGTTTGCCGATTCTCCGAGACAATGCCCAAAAGCCCATCTTTGCCGACGTCCTGGGCAGCGCCCATCGCCAGCTGGATGGGATCGTTCAGGCGAGTATCGAGGGTACGGGCAGAATCGGCCAAGGTACGTGCCGGGATAAGGATCTCCGCGTCGACGTCGGGTGACGACGGTTCCCAGGTGAACTCACGAACGGCTAAACGGAATCGGTCGGTCGCGGCGAGAACGACATTATCCCCTTTGACCTCCATTTTTATGCCCGTGAGCATAGGCATGGAGTCATCTTTGCCCGCTGCCGACGCAACTTGACCAATGGCAGCAGTGAAAACATGCGGATCAATATGCCCGGTCTCTTCCGGCAATGACGGGAGTTCCGGATAATCCTCGATGGTCATGGCAGGTAATTCGAAGTTCGATTGCCCGCATGTCACATGAACTTTGGTGCCGTCGACCGAGATAGCGACATCTTTGTGTGGAAGTGACCCAATAATGTCATTCGCTAATTTACCGGCGACGAGGACCTGCCCGGGTTCAAGCACCTCGGCCGAAATTCGCACGCGAGTGGACACTTCGTAATCGAATCCGGCAAGGAGCAAGTCCTCGTCGTCAGCGGTCATCATGACACCGCGAAGAATCGGCTGAGTTGGTTTGCTCGCTAAGCTACGCGCTACCCAGCTGAGGGCTGCGGATAAGTCATCTTTCGCCACCCGAAAAGAAACACCATTGGCTTCCATTGTTACTCCGTGTTCATTGAGTCAGTCGTGGTTGTGATCGTTGTCGTCATCGTGGAGTGATGCACGTTTGGATGTTACCTACTCCTGGTGACAAACCCGAGTCACTTTTTGTTATTTCAGCCGGCAATTGATTCTTAATGTCAATAGCGCATTTGCTGTTAAGCCCTCTCTACATAGGGCTGCAAATGTGCTTTGGTCTGGGTTATCCCCACACAAGGCCGGGTCCTATTTCTTTAACTCATCTCCTTGAAAGAAAAAGCGGTAGTAGCAGTAGGGGTTGTGGAAACAGTGGATAACCGGGATTGTCGCTTGTCATTGGCGATATTGGGTTGTGGATAAACTGGGGATAATGCTGTGGATAAATTGGGGTGGTCTGTGGAGAACCGAGGTGGGTATCAGTTTATTCACAATCGCGGGTTAGTTATCCCCTGTTATATCCACCGTTTTGGGGCAGTTATCCACAGGAGCCTGTGCCAAAAATTCGTGGTCAGTTGTGATTGAAATCACGAAATAACAAAGTTGTAATTACACAGGTGTGGATAACATTGTGGATAAAACGAAATTTCTGAAAACACGCAGGTCAGTGCGCTAAGTTATCCACAACAGGTTTAAAACACCAGGAAGCTACCGAGCCTGATCTTTGATGCGCGCGGTGATTTCTTGGATGGCCTCATTCGTCGAGCGCTTCTCTCTCACTTCTTTCCGAATCTTGCGCTCGGCATACATCGCAGTGGTGTGGTCACGGCCGCCGAATTTGTTGCCCACCTTGGGCAGCGAGAGGTCCGTCAACTCCCTGCATAGGTACATCGCGACCTGCCGCGCGTGAGCAATGGGCCGCGCTTTACCAGGACCGGTCAGGTCAGCCGTCGTTAAGTTAAAGTATTCCGCGGTCACGGACATGATTGTCGGCGCGGTAATTTCCACTACCTCAGGGGCGACCAGGTCTTGAAGCTGATCGCGGGCCATCTCGAGTGTGACGGGTGTGTGCTGGATCGATGAAACAATGAGCACCTTATTCAGCGCGCCCTCGAGCTCACGCACCGATTCGGCCTTCTGCTCCGCAATAAATGACAACACTTCGCTGGGGACCTGCGCGTTTTCCCGCTCCGCTTTCAGCCGCAGGATGGCAATGCGCGTTTCCAGGTCAGGTTTTTGAATGTCCTGCGTGAACCCCCACTGAAAACGGGTCCGGAGCCGAGGTTCTAGCTCCGTTAGCTCCTTGGGCGACCGGTCCGAACACAGGACGATCTGCTTTTGGGCCCCATGGAGAGCATTGAAGTTGTGGAAGAACTCGATCTGAGTCTCGGGTTTACCAGCCAGGAATTGGATATCGTCCACCAGCAGGATGTCGAAGCTTCGGTACTTCCGTTTGAAGTCCTCACCTCGGTTGTTGCGAATCGAGTTGATCCACTCATTCGTGTATTCCTCGATCGAAACATACCGGACACGCAGATTGGGTCGCAGCTCAAGGGCTCGATGCCCGATGGCGTGAAGAATGTGGGTCTTCCCCAGCCCCGATCCACCCCAAATAAAGAGCGGATTATAGGCCTGAGCAGGGTTTTCCGCGACAGCGATGGCCGCAGCCCGCACTACCCGGTTCCCCTCACCGGCGACGAGATTATCGAAGGTGTAGTTCTCGTTTAACCATGATCGTTCGGAGTCAGGCTTTTGTTCTTGCCGACGCTGGGGCCGCGCATTGTTGATGTACCCCTCGTTCCATGGCTGCGGGGCTGTTTCCGCAGGTGTGTCATCAGAATTGCCGACGTGGGCGTCTCCGGTGTTGGAGTAAGCGGGTTCGGTGGGGGTGGCGTCGGGATAGGTGGATGGACGCTCCTCCTGTGGGGAGCTATCGGGGTAGTGAAGAACGTAGGGATCGTCCTCATATGAGGTGTGCCGGGGCATCTCACGCGACAGTTGCGTCTTCTCTTGTGCGATGTTTTCGCTGGGTGTGCCGGTTTTGGGGCCCGTGTTGGGTTGTGAAAAATCGCGGTACGACTCTGCAGGGCGAGTTTCCGTGGGGCGAGACTGCGTTGTGCGTGGCTGTGCGGGAGGAGTTTCCGCACGAGGCGGCTCTGTGCGGGGAGGTTCTGCAGAGGAATCGTCGGATTCCGTAGCAGCAGAGTTAATCGAGATAGCCAGTTTTATTGGCTCCCCAATAGCTGCGGTGAGTTCGGCGGAGATGATATCGCCGAGTTTGCGCTCGAAAACGCTTTTGGCCGTTCGGTTAGGGGTGGAGATAACGGCGACACCGCCGATAAGACCGACGGGAGCAGCTTGCTTTAACCAGGCCTTATCTTGAGGAGTAATTCGCGTTCCAGGCGCTTGACCTGGGATATCCTCCCGTGGATTCATTGCCATCAGCTGTGCGACAACGTTGTTCCACGTGTTGAAAAAGTCCTCGCTCGCCTGTCCAAATTGGTGAGGGCTTCCCCCAAGGTCCATCGGTCATCCTTTGTGTTGCTGTTGTCGTATTGCTGCTGTGTTGGGCACGGGTACCCGTAGCGAACGTGGAAAACACCGGCGTTCGTGGTCATGTGTGTTTGAGCTTTACACCGTAATGCGGGGTATCGCTCATGAAAAATGACATTGTGGCGGTCTCTAGTGTGGGTTGATGGTCAGATTTTGTTACTAAATTGGGCAGAGTATAATTCCACATTTGTAATTTACGTTCTCCCCAGAGATTCGCTTACTTGTGAATAAGCTGTGAATAACATAATACAGACGTCAGAAGCGTTTTCTACAATGTTGTCCACAACCTGGGGATAAACAGGGCTTGAGTTTATCCCCAGGGCGCCTTGAACCTGTGGATTAATTGTGTTGGGGAAGATTTGGCCGTGACCTGGGAAAATTAACCTCAAGTAAAGGTTGAGGTCACAGATGTGGACAACTTATCCACACCCGCTGTGGAATGTGGAGGGACACGCGATGCGACCTGGACTTTCTATTCTGGCAGCTTTATCCACAGGCTCATCGATGTGTCTTTAACCACTGTGGAGTTTTTAAATGAATTACAACCGTGCAATTTAGGGGTGAAGTGAACACACCGATCGCTGATTTGTGACTCGTGTGGTAAAACCCGTAGTCTTATAAGGTCATTCGTAATAGATCCGTGATGCCTGCGCTTTCGGTGGCGTCCGATCTTTCACGAGCATGGCAATACACAGCGATTCTGGCTTTGGCTCCATGCTGTTGCCGTCGAAAAGCTGCTCGCCCCGTGTGTGTTTCATGGGAAGTACTAGCGGGTCTGGAAGTACCGCGTAGTAATCGAGATGTCCTAGCGGATTTCTGTATTGCCGTTGAAATAATCTGTTACATGGCAAGCTCTCGGCATGTCGGTACAAGGTTGGTGCAACCTGCTACGGCATCGCCGGGTGTAGCGTGCCCGAGTATATTGAGGAGTTGAGTACCGTGGTCAAAGGCAAGCGGACTTTTCAGCCGAACAACCGCCGTCGTTCCCGTGTTCACGGCTTCCGTAGCCGCATGAGCACGCGGGCCGGTCGTGCCATTGTGTCGGCACGTCGTCGTAAAGGACGTAAGTCGCTGACGGCGTAAGTGCGTAGAGCTACGCACTTCCCCAGCTGGTTGTAAAGCTGGTGTCGTTTTGCGAACGTGGTGGAGTTTCCTCGGTTCTTGGCAAATGTCGTCCGGGGAAGCTCCGCTTTTGTCTATACATGTCTATGTATGAGGCCATCTGTATAGGACGATCCGTACAGAGACCCTTATCCATGTCATAGCGACAGAATCCACTCTTGACTCATTTCCCAAGTTCATCACGTAGAGGATGTGAACCACGTGCTCCCGGCATCGCAACGGTTGCGTCACAGGTCGGATTTCCGTTCGGCCATTCGAGGCGCCACGTCGGGTAGCAAGCTGGTCGTGGTTCACGTCGTCATACGTTCTACCGACCCAGCCACGGCTGATCTCATCAATGGTCCGCGTGTTGGTGTTGTGTGCTCGAAAAGTGTGGGGAATTCAGTTGTTCGGCACACAGTGGCACGGCACCTGCGCCACGTCGTTAAAGAGGTAGTGGATGACCTTCCGCGGAGTGTTGATGTAGTTATTCGCGCCCGCCCTGCCGCTGCTGACGCTTCGCACTCTGCCCTAGCCGAAGCAGTGACATACTGTAGTAATAAGGCTTACGGGAAAGCGCGACGTCGGGAAGCTAAGAAGACTGAAAGCTGACAACGCTGGAAGTCGACAGTGCCGGGAACTGAGAAGGATCGCGCATAACAGTATGGCCAATCATGGATAATGCCGCCGACGTTAACCTCACACGGTAGACAGGCACGGGATGCAGATGTTTCACGTGAAACATTCGGAATTGCCGCCTCATGGTGGCGACGTTCGTGATGCCTCCACGAGTTCAGCGCACCGTCGTGATTCAACCGTCGGCGATCATGCTTCTACTCCCCCACTTCGCGACGAGCCCAGCGGTGACCCCATAAATCAGCGTGACGATGGCTCGATAGACCAGCATAAAGACAGCCGTGAGGGTCGTCGTCGGCAATCGTGGGCTGAAAAAGCGATACTCTTTTACCAATATGGAATAAGCCCGCTGAAACCTGGGCCCTCGTGCCGATTTGAGCCCACGTGTAGCAATTACGCTCTGACAGCCATCCGCAGGTACGGTGTTGTACGAGGTGTGCTCATGGCCGCAATTCGATTGTCGAAATGTGGACCATGGCATCCAGGTGGGTGGGATCCTGTTCCCCCGCGACGAACACCTCGTGAACGTGTTCACGATGCGCACGTGCACGATGACAAAGACCATCGTGAGGGCACAACCGATACTGCTGGCGGGCGAAACAACCGCCAGTGACTCGGTATGGCGCAATCATGGCAACGTCCACGGAACAGTCACGGCCCCACAGTCCCCAAAACGTAAACGATTAGGAGCGACGCACCCCCGTGCTTAACTTCATCTACTACCCCGTGTCCTGGGTCATGCTGGCCTGGTACAAATTCTTCGGATTATTCCTTAATCCGGACTCCGGCGTGACATGGGCGTTGTCCATTATCTTCCTGGTCTTCACCATCCGCATTTTCTTGTTCAAGCCAATGGCGAACCAGATGCGGTCCGGTCGGAAAATGCAGGAACTGCAGCCGAAAATGCAGGAAATTCGGGCGAAATATAAGAACGACCAGCAGACCCAAGCCATTGAGATGCGCAAACTCCAAAAGGAGATGGGCGTTAATCCCCTGGCTTCGTGCCTGCCGGCTCTAGTTCAGATGCCCATCTTTATTTCGCTGTACCACGTACTCCGGTCCTTCAATCGAACGGGCACCGGGCACGGCGAACTAGGAATGACCGTCGAACAAACCCGCAACACTCCTAACTACGGGTTCGGCGCCACCGAGGTGCAGTCCTTCCTCGACGCTCGACTGTTCGGCGCTCCCCTGTCGGCATACATCCGGATGCCGGAAAAAGCGTTCGACGCGTTCTCCGCGAGCGGAAGCGTTGATTTCACGCGGACCAACATTCTCGTGGTGGCCATCCCGCTGATGATTATTTCGGCGTTGGCTACACACTTCAATGCCCGGAATATGGTCCGGAGGAATAAGGCACGCCAGGCAGCTGATCCAAAGAAGAATGCTCAGAACCCGCAGATGGAGATGCAGGCCAACATGATGAACAACATGATGCTGTGGCTGTTCCCGGCGATGATTCTGATCACCGGTATGTTCTGGCAGATCGGGCTTCTGACCTACATGTTAGCCAACAACGTTTGGACCCTGGGCCAGCAGATTGTCCTCTTCAACAAGATGGATCGCGAAGAAGAAGAGGAAAAGAAGGCAAAGGCTGAAACTCAGAGGGCCACTGCACCGAAGGTTGGCCAGAAGCCGAAGAATAATAAGAAAAAGGGCGGCAAGAAGAAGAAATAACAACCGCACCGAGCGTCGCGCGAAGGGACGCTATGTGCCGTGACGCGTGAAGGAGGGCTTGCCGGCCCTCCTTTTTTCATGCGGTGGGGAGGTTAATGCGGCGGCACGGTTCACTTAGCAGCGTGCTTCACGTAGTGGTGTGCTTCAATTACCGACGCTGTCGTCGGCGTTTCATGTGAACTTCCGGATAGGTGATTATGGGGGTTGAAAACACCCTTACCCCTACCGCACTCCCCTTTCGGCGCGCATAATTGAGGCATGAACGAAGACCCTGTGAACAATACCGACCGTGCTGCAGAGTCAGCTGCTGATTACATCGAAGAGCTTTTAGACGCCGCCGATCTCGATGGCGATATTGACTATGGAGTCATTCAAGGTCGACCGTTTGTGGAACTTCCGGGTGGCGATTGCGCCCAACTTATCGGTCGGCACGGCGAAGGCATCGATGCTTTGCAGATGCTGACGCGATTGGCAGTTCGCGCTTCAGGGTTTAAGGACGTTCCGGGGGTTGTTCTCGACATCGACGGTTATCGCGATGCGCAACGTCAGGGTCTTTTTGTCGAGGCAGAAGAAGCATTAGATCGACTGCGCGAAACGGGCGAACCTGTGGTCCTCCGGCCGATGAATCCGTTTGAGCGCGCTGCTGTGCATAGCCGCGTGGCGGAAGCGGAGGGCTTTACCTCTGAGAGTGCCGGCTTACCTCCGATGCGCTCTGTCGTGGTTTCACGTGAAACATCTGACGGCGCTGTACGCTAGCATCGGTGAGCGATCAGATCCGATCCAGCAGCAGAGTACCGAACAGCAAAGCACCCAGTAGCAAGGTAATAACAACAAGGTAATGACTGACCGACACAATGTTTCACGTGAAACATCCATCGAGCACGGTGACCACGATTGCGCTCCGGGCGCGAGCAAGACTTCAGGCGTCAATGAAGCCCTAGCCACTCCCCCTGAGGTGGCGACAGTCTTTGGTGATCGCCTCCCCCTTGCCGTTGCCTACCACGAGTCGTTACGCAGTGACGCGACAGTCCGCGGACTCATCGGGCCTCGCGAAGCACCACGTCTGTGGGAACGCCACATCCTCAATTGCGCCGTTATTGGCGAACTGATGGACCGCGACTCGCGCGTCGTCGATATCGGAAGCGGCGCCGGGCTTCCGGGCATTCCCCTCGCGATCGCGCGACCAGACCTAGACATCACGCTCATCGAGCCACAGCTACGACGCGTGAATTACCTCAAGGAAATCGTCGGCAAGCTTGGATTGGATAACGTGTCAGTGGTTCGTGGCCGTGCCGAAGAGAAGACGACTAAGCGACAGAATCGCGGGGCCGATTACGTGACCAGCAGAGCAGTCGCGCCACTGGGAAAACTCATGGGATGGTCGCTGCCATTAACCAGGCAGCATGGCTTGGTGTTGGCGATGAAGGGCGCGAGTGCTCACGAAGAAATCGAGCGTGACCAGAGGACTATCAGCTCGGCCGGGGGCGGGGAATGTTCAGTCGTCGAGGCGGGGGCCGGTGTCTTGCCCGACGCAAGCATCGTCGTGCGTTGCGAACGTCGCTGATACTCGGCATGAGCCGCCGATTGCTCGACCAGGAACGCTAGTTTGTTCCCGCGAATCGGGCTAGGATAAGCCAGGTTACGAAAACGGCGGACAGCCACACGGAAGTTGTATAACACGGACACAAAGGACGGGAACATGGGCAGGGTTTCGTCGGACGGGTATGACTATGACGACGACAACAGCATAGAAGAACAAGCCCGACGGGCCGCGCGGTTTCAATCGGGGACGATGAAGCCCCTTCCACGACCTCGCCACACGCGGAAAATTGCGTTGGCGAACCAGAAAGGTGGCGTCGGGAAGACCACGTCGACTGTCAATTTAGCGTGGGCACTGTCGCTACGGGGTCAAAAAGTGCTCGTGGTAGACCTTGATCCACAGGGAAATGCGTCCACTGCTCTCAGCGCCGAGCACCGGGCGGAAGGTACTCCGTCCACCTATGAAGTCATTATTGGTGAAATTGAGCCGAAGGATGCCGTTCAAGCTCACCCGTCGAACCCCAATATGTTCACGATTCCGGCCACCATTGATCTCGCCGGTGCGGAAATGGAACTGGCTAACGGGTACAACCGTGAGTATCGCGTAGCGCAAATGCTCGGTGACGAGGGTATCGACGATATGGGGTTCGATTACATTTTCATTGACTGTCCCCCGTCATTGGGCCTTCTGACGATTAACGGGCTGACTGGTGCGAACGAAATTATCATTCCGATTCAGTGTGAGTTTTATGCTCTTGAGGGCGTGACGCAGCTGACCGAAAACGTCCGCCTGATTCGTGAGGCGCTCAACCCGAATCTGGATATCACCGGTGTATTGCTGACCATGTATGACAGCCGCACAAATCTCTCGCATGATGTGGAGAACGATGTCCGCGAGTCGTTCGGTTCGCTGGTGTTTGATCGTGTCATTCCCCGGAATGTGCGTGTGTCTGAAGCGCCGAGCTACGGGCAGACCGTGATCGAGCACGATGCGGGCTCCCCCGGGTCGGCGGCGTACATGGCCGCTGTTGAGGAGCTCGCCCGTCGAGAGCCGGAGTCGCCATTGCAGAACGCTGACCCCCGTCGTGGTCGTCACACGGCGTAACACTCGAAGCCGGAGACTCAGCGTCGGAACCGCGGAGCGCGAGACTCGGAGTTTGGAACTCGGTGCCCGAAGTTCGCGGGTGTCACGTCGGGAAGAATCGATGAGCGTGGTTCCACAATGTTTCACGTGAAACATTCGGATCGCGGCCCGATTGGACGGTACACGAATCGCCTAGTTTCCCTACGACGATGAAAAACTGACTAGGCTACGGGGCACAATGTAATTGGGCCGCTAGACGCCTGTAACCCTCACTATTTAATAATTTCCTCATAATCGACGATCGATCGACGAACCTGTACTCGGTGCTCCCCCGGGGCCCGGCGCAGATTCTCCACAACGATAAGGATGAACGTCATGGCAGAAGCCAAACGCAAGAGTGGCCTCGGTAAAGGACTCGCCTCCTTGATCCCCACGGGACCGGCAAAACCACAGATTGGCAATGACGCCGCCGACGTTATCTTTGGAGCGAACCGAGGTAGTAACAGCGCTCCGGAACCGTCCTGGTACTCCCTGACGAAGAGCCCGCGGCGCGGTCAGAACGTGAACCCTTCAGCCGACGGCACGAAATCAGATAACGCCACGTCGTCTGAGGATGCAGATGCTCAGACAGGTGGTAGCGGGAAGAACACAAAGGCTGCCGATAATAAGGGCACGGCTTCGGCGGACACCCACAACGGACGAACGAAAGCGGGGTTGCCGAAAAACCGGTCGAGTTTAGGGCAGCGTGCAGCGGCAGAGAGAAAAGAAGCCGCACGTGATAAAAAACGGACCGCATCGTCGACCGCGAAAAAGGGAAAGAATCAGGAAGCCACTGATTCTGCAGCAGCCGCCCAAGCTGAACAGCAGAGTGAAAATACGGCTCAGGAACCGATCATTAGCGACGAGACCGCAACATATCGCGAGCTCCCGATCAACGTGATCATCAGGAACGAGAAAAACCCGCGCCAGGACTTCGACCAAGAAGCACTGCGTGAATTGGCCCATTCAATTCGTGAATTTGGTCTCCTCCAGCCCATCGTCGTGCGTCAGGCGTCGGAACCTGGAAAATTTGAACTCATCATGGGCGAGCGCCGCCTGCGTGCCGCCCAACTAGCAGATCTAGAAGCTATCCCCTCTATCGTTCGCGAAGCCGACGATGACACCATGCTGAGGGATGCGCTGCTGGAAAATATCCACCGCGTGCAGCTCAACCCTTTGGAGGAAGGTGCGGCCTACCAGCAGCTACTCGAAGAATTTGGCGTCACCCAGGCAGAGTTAGCCACTCGACTCGGTCTTTCCCGGCCAGTTATATCAAACACCATTCGTCTTCTCCAACTTCCGCTGCCCGTTCAACGTCGAGTCGCTGCGGGAGTGTTGTCTGCGGGCCATGCTCGCGCTCTCATGGGAGTGACCCAAGGCCCTGACGCTCAAATCAAGCTCGCTGAACGCATTGTGGCGGAAGGCCTGTCGGTGCGCGCGACAGAAGAAGCCGTCACCCTTATCAACCGGGGTGAGGACAAGCCGAAGAAGAAGGAGCCGCGCGCTTCCCGCCCCCAGCCCGAAAAAATGACTCACTGGGCGGACACGTTCGGCGATTACTTGGATACCAACGTGAAAGTCCAGATGGGTGCGAAGAAAGGCAAGATTGTTGTCGAGTTCGCGGGTATGGAGGACTTCGACCGCATTATCGCAATGCTAAAAGCCCAGGAACCCGGTAATCGCCCCGATAGTGGCCTGCGCTCCCCGAGCGGGCATCACGACGCCTCACGTACGGAGGAAGAACGCCACTAGACCCATGCGAATAGTTGTACATCCGCTCAACCTTGACACCCTGGGGGACCTTGCCGGGACGGCTGCGACCAACACATTTTGGACAACCCAGCCTGGCGCGCAAAGTCACGATGACACCGCGTCGCAGCCCTCAGGACCAGCTGGTCAACCGCGAAACGCGGATTCTGGGGACCCTCGGATGGATAAAGAATTATGGATGCACAACACCCTCACCACGTGGGGGCCCTGCGCCTTCACCGCGTACGTAACGTCTGGAGAAAACGCGGACTTAGCCGTCCCTGCTGCCACCGTGGTCTTTGCACCACCCGCCAGCCTTCCCGGACGCCTAGCTTTCCCAACAGGGCCAGTCAGCGATGATGCAGTGCTCATCTCTACGGTCCATGTGCCACCGCCTTATCAGGGACTCTTTCTAGAACACCGACTTATCGACGCGACCGTCGACGAACTATCACGTCGTGGGGTGAGAGCTGTGGAGTGTTTTGCGGTTCGCCCTACCGCGTCACCAGCCGATAAGGCGACCAGTCCGCTTATTCCCCGCCATGCTCCGATCCTGTGTTCCGATGTGCTGGAAGAGCGCGGTTTTGAGGTCGCCGCCGACGATCCGGCTTTCCCGCGATACCGGATCGAGCTCCCTGACACGGGAAACCTTTTCGCAGCCGTCGAAGAGAGTCTGTGGGAAGCGACTGTCACCATGGGATTCCGGATCAAAGTCGGCATGGGAGCTCACTAGTACGGCACAGAGTTGAGCACATGGAGTTGGACGCCCATTGAGGCTTCGGCTTCACGTACCTCCCCATACCCAAAAGATAAGGACCGCGATTGAAGGCAAGTACTAAAAACCGAAACTAAATGACACCCCTTTTGCATTATGATATTTGCATGCGTGTCCGTCTCACTGATGACCAATTAGCCACTTACGTCGCTGAGGCGGAAGACGGTTACGACGTCGATAGACTCATCACTCGTGGTTGCGGCTACCCTGGCCAAGGCATCCGACCCACTCACGTCGTAACGGTGCATCTGACGGCTGCGGAGTTAGCCGCACTCGATCAGCTCGCTGATCGACTTCATATGAACCGCTCTGCGGCCATCCGTTACGCCATCACCCATCACAACCCGAGGCATGAGGTATATCCTCTCGGCGACTAGGCAGGGGGTTCGATCCTCACGCCCGTTTCCTTGAAATCGTCGTGGTTGTCGCGGATGACGGGGGAACGAGTCACTTACCAATGCGCCATCAAGATTCGACCTACCCGTGGGAACGTTACGAAGTATTGAAAACAGGTGGAACCAGCACTCGGAAAAGGATGGTTACTATGACCTACACCGCTGATATCACCCGCGAGGGAAAGAACTGGCTAGCCACCGTGACCAATCTTGATGAGGTCTCCACGTGGGTTCCTAATTTCAGGCAACTCAATTTTTATGTCCGCGAGGCGATCTCGCTGGCTGAAGACCCGCCTGACGGTCCTGAAGACACACTGGAAATTACTTGGCGTATGACAGACGCTCCTCCAGATGTTGCTGTGGGATAAGAGGAATTACAACTAACGAGCCTCCGCGGCGCCATCTCGCCCATAACACAGCAACAATAGGCCCCCGCCCATTTACGTCACCGTGGCTAAAACGGTTAGCTCTGCGTCGTTAACCTTGCGACTCGAGTTCGAGAAGTTCCGAGAAGGTAAAGGTCCCCGTCGGCTGATCATCATTATCAGCAAGGTACAACCGTTTCACTGCGATCAACATAGCCTCTGTGATGACATCGCGGTAGTTTGGGTCCACCAGCACCGCAGTATCGTGTGGATTAGAAAGATAACCCACAACGATCTCAACCGTCGGCATGGACGTGAGGCGCAATACATCCCACGTACGCGCATGGTTACGGCAGTTCTGCAGCGGAGTCCGGGCTACGATTTCACGCTGAATATAGCCCGACAATAACTCGCCAGTAATCGACGAATGGCCACGCGGGGAGCCGAAATAAAACGACGCGCACCCCTCCGCCCGTTCGTTGTGATACCAATCACACCGCAGGCTGATGACTAAATCCGCACCGAAAGCATTAGCGATATCGGCCCGCTCCGAATCAGTCGAATTAGTCTGACGGGGCCTCGAAATAATCGTCTCGATACCCGTCGCGACCATGCGACCCTCGAGTCGCGTCGCGATGTCCCATAAAATCTCTTCTTCGGTCAGCTCACCATAGGGGCCGCGCACGACATGACCAGGTGTGGAAAGCCCCAGCCCCGGATCAATGACAATGCGCTTACCCGACAACTGCGGGCCTGCAGCGCGAACGGTCTCGCGCTCTTGGATAGCCGCGCGTGAACCACCGGTAATGCTCCGCCCCAGATAAGACAACGCTTTCAGTGTGTCCGGTCCACAGACACCGTCGACGGTAAGTCCATAATCACGCTGATAGTTTTTCAGCGCACTATAGGTGTCACGGGAAAACTGCCCATCGATCTGAGAGGAATAGAATCCAAGTTCCTGCAGGTGCGACTGCAGTTGAGCAACATCGTCACCCTGCATCGGTGATGACGGGTCATACAGCAGAACGCGAGCCCCCAGCGAATAGGTGGCCTCGCGCAAGAGGCGAAGGGTGTGGTCGTTAATAACGCCGTCGGCAAGAACTCCTCGCTGCTGCTGAAAAGCTCGCAACGCCGATTGGAGTTCATAGTCGAAGTCATCGTCACCATCAGCCCACTGGTCAGTGCTGGTGTGCTCCGACACCGGGTGCTTAAGAAGACCAACCTTCGTGAGGATCGTGCGAACCTCCGCGACGCGAGGGCTCTTATCCCCCACTTGCAGGTTTTCCTCCACGATCGTCTCAGCCCCTTTAACCCAATTTCTGCCGTTATAACAATGTCAGTGAGTCAGTCTATCAGTGAACAGTGTTGTGTTAGTGAATAGAGTTAAAGAAGGTTCTCAAGTGCGGTAGTGATGTGCGATTTGGGGTGCGCCCCGTGGATTTCTTCAACTTTCTTGCCGTCCTTGAACAGCAACATCGTCGGGATGGACATGACCTGGAACATGGATGCCAGGGGTGCGTTCTCGTCGACGTTGACCTTGGCGATCACAGCCTTGCCGTCGTATTCGTCGGCGATTTCTTCCAGAACGGGGTTCATTTTCCGACACGGACCACACCAGGTTGCCCAGAAATCGACGAGAACAGGCTTGTCGGAGTCCACGACGGTGGAACGGAACGAGTCCGTGGTGACGTTTACTGGGGAAGTCATGGGGGTGTGAAATCCTTTCCGGCTGGAGTTAATTCCGACTGGAATTAGTGATGTAGGCACAAGCGTTGGTTCGAAGGTTTTATACGACCCTCTACCCACGTAGAACGCTCTATGTATGTAGAACGCGGGATGCAGGATTTCTATTCACTATCCCGCATATGTCGTGGTCCTAAGGGTGGGGTGAGGGTCCGCAGCCATCTTATCCGCGCTGGTCAACGAGATAATGTTCGACGTCGAGCGCAGCGCGACAACCCGATCCCGCAGCGGTGATGGCCTGCTGGTAGTGGCTATCGACGACGTCGCCGGCGGCGAACACGCCCGGAATCGAGGTCCGAGTGGAGGGCTCCTGTACCAGGATGTATCCCCTATCGTCCGTGTCGATGACATCGCGAACCATCTCAGACCGGGGATCGTGTCCGATAGCGACAAACAGTGCCGACGCAGTCAGCGTGCGCTGCTCACCCGTTTGCGTGTCTTCGAGAATGAGGTGATCGACGGGACCGTCGCCGCACACTTCGGTGACGACGGCGTTCATCTCGAAATTAATTTTCGGATTATCCTTCGCGCGCTGAACCATGATGTTTGAGGCGCGGAATTCGCCACGTCGGTGAACGATCGTGACCGAGGAACCAAACTTGGTGAGAAAGTCTGCCTCCTCCATGGCGGAGTCTCCTCCCCCGACGACAACGATGGGTTTGTCTTTGAAGAAGAAGCCGTCGCAGGTGGCGCAGGCGGACACACCGAGACCCAGGTGCTCTTGTTCACCCTTGACGCCGAGGTAGCGAGGGGCTGCACCCGTCGCGATAATGACTGCTCGGGCTTGGTATTCCTCCCCCTCCGAACGGACGATCTTGTTGTCGCCGGTCAGGTCCATGCTCTCGACCATGTCCTGTTTGAGTTCGGCACCGAAGCGCTCGGCCTGCTGGCGCATCTCCTCCATGAGTGACGGGCCCATAATCCCATCGTGGAAGCCTGGGTAATTTTCTACCTCAGTGGTCTGTATGAGTAGACCACCGTATTCGATGCCTTCGAACACAAGGGGCTTGAGATTTGCCCGAGCAGCATAAATAGCTGCGGTGTAGCCGGCAGGGCCAGATCCGACAATGATGACATCGTGAACACTCATGCGAGCAATGCTACATGGCATGTCAAAGCCTAACCTGTCCTCTCCCCGTGACTCAGGGTTGAGCGGAAGAGGATGCTCGATTCCCCGTGAGAACACGTGTGCTCTACGACGACAATGCGCAGTGGTGCACTGAGGATGAGCAGCTGAGATTTGGTACGGGGCGATACCGGCTGGGCTGTTGTTTCAGCTGGCTGGGCAGTTTCGACGGGAGCGGCCCCGAGCACCGGCGAATGAGCCATGTTGATGGTGGACAAGCATTGCGCGACGGGAACATCGAGATTGCTGAGGTCTGTCGACCCCGTGAAAGCCTTCTTCGCCGCTGCGTGTTGCTCACTTGTCATGGCGATCAAGTCCACGTTGGACCGTTTGGTGCTGGGTGGTTGAGAGCGCGGAATAACCGCGGTGTCCGGGTGATTCGCATCCGAGTGAGCTGAGTTCGAGTTAGGCGTGGATGTTTTTCCGAACAGGCCTGGAATGAAGAACGACGATCCCACACCACCCACGATCAGCACCACTATTGCAGCCATTCGCCACCAGGAGTAACGAGTGGGGAAAGGAATTACCTGGCCTGGTCCGTCAGCGGTGGCAGTGTTTTGTGCCGTTTCGTTTCTTGCTTCACGACGATCCTCGCCCGGCGCGGTGCTAGACGCTGGTGCGGTGATAGACGCCGCCGATGTACTCGGCGCCGGGTCGACTTCGGGAGAATCCTCGCCCAGCTCGTCGTCGGAAGACAACAAATGGTTGACTAAAAAGTCCAGGTCATCGTCGGAAAGGTCGGAGACGGTAGGTGTAAGGGGTGGCCAAGCCGAAGGCTCCGGCTCATGAGAAAACGTAGGCATGACACACTCCCGTGGTTTCAACAGGTGGGCGGTTAGTGAATTAGACGCGCAATCGGGCTGCAGGTTCCCCGCTGGTCAGAGCGCGTTTTGGGACCTTAAAACGCTAGGTACGGCAACCGTTAAGTACAACAGCTCCTGGCGTTGCGGATCACGCTCCGGATCGGTCACGCCTCCTCGCTCAACGCAGTCCGAAGAGCTTGGCGCGCCCGTGAGCACCGCGACTTCACCGTTCCCGGCGAGATATCCAGCTTCGCCGCCGTCTCCTTCACCGAGAACCCGTAGAGATCAACAAGCAAAAACGTCGTCCGGAACGGCTCGTCCAGGCCAGCCAGCGCCGTCTTCAATGCGGCTCGCAACCCACCTTCATTGGCGCGAAAGAACTCCGCGGGAATTGTGGCGTCGTCAAGGACGACCATCCGAGCATTCCCCCGTCGACGGAGGTAGTCCTTCGCCGTATTCACCGCGATCCGGTGGAGCCACGTGCCCGGGGCACAGCGCCCGCGAAACATCGTGGCTGCGCGCTGAGCTTTGAACAGTGTGTCCTGCCACAGATCGTCCACGTCCTCCGGACAATCGACCCAGCGTGAAATGGCGAAGCGGATCGATTTTTCGTGCCGACGGGCCAGCACCGCCATTGCATCCGTCTGACCTTCGCTGACCGCGGCGAAAAGCTCCCGGTCGCTCATCGTTTCTAGCGCACAGGATCGCGGGCGTCGTGAGTCATAACCGCGACCAGGGCCGTCATCGGCATGAGTGTTCGCCGCGTGAGTATCTGCTGCGTGGCGATCTTCGCTACGAGAGCCGTCAGCATCCCACAGCGCGACAGTATTCTGAGATTGATCTGGCAGCGGACCGTCTCCCGACGAAATCCGCGCCCTCCCCCCGATGAGCACCACACTAGATTCTCATATCCGACGCCCGATGTCACCACCCGGCCCGGTATGGAGGCCCGCCATCCCCCACATGTATGTCTTCATGTAGACCCCGGGCGCTAGAGCACCCGAGGCCTACGTCGTCACCCCTGGTAGCGAACAGATCATCCTACCGATCACGCCACAGCGTGTGCCGCCGCCCGTGCCATCGACCGCGCGGACGTCGGCTTCACCGTGCTGGATTGGGGCTTATCCACCACACCAGTCACGCCGATCTCCGAAATCTCCGCAGCATCTGGGACTGGCAAGGCCGTAATCCACACCAATACATACTGCGTGTGGGCGGGAACCGTCGACGCTGAGCCCTCCGCACCCGGCGCGGCAGACTGCCGTGCAGCCTTGGGAATATCAATCGTTGTAGAACCATCCTCAAGGTCGGCCGACGCCAGCTCCGTCGTCTCGTCCACGGTCGCCGGTGTCGCCGAACCAGCGGCACGGATTTCCACATGCGTCCCGCTCTTTGCGCCATCGATACGCAGCGAGGTCACGGTTGCGGGTTCCGGCAACGTCATCATGATTCCCATGCCGGACTTCACCGACGTGGCGGAGGAGCCCAACTGCGCCTGGTACTCATCCGAACGCCATTCCGTCGTCCCATTTCCGTCGATAACCAAAGGAACCATGTCGGGGTTATCGGGAGTACCCCGCCCATTCTCCGGAGCCCAATACGCGGCCGCCGTCGGGGTAATCGCTTTCGCCCCGTCGCCCTGAGTAATCGACGAACCAGCGCGCCCTAACGAACCCGAGTTCAGAGGACCGTTATCGCTGCGGTTGATCTTGCCCACCACATACGTCGCGACCAACGCGGCTGCCAGGACCACAACAATGGCCAGCGCACCGATGCCCGCAATGCCCGTGGGCCGGCGCGATGCCTCACCGAAACCAGGGCGAGCCTCAGGGTTCGGGGTGGACTCGTCCGCAGCATGAAGTTCCGCATCGCCTAAACCGGTACGACGCAGCCGATCCGCCAGGGTCTCCGCATCCGCCGACCGGGCGTGCAACGCCTCATCCTGCAGCTCCGCGATCTCCGTCGGAACTGGATTCACATTCTCCAGCAGCAAGCTCAGGGCAACGCCGACGCCGTGCACGTCCTGGCCGTACGAGTTATGCGGCATAACCCCAGGGAAAGCCAGCACGGCCTCACCCGATGAACTAATCCGCAAGCGGTCACGGTGGTCAATCCCCAACGCCGTATCCAGCCGGTGCGCGGTCACCGTGGCCTCCGCCAGACCGGCACACGCAAATGCCGCGGCATACGGATCCGGACGCCCTTGACCCACAGCAGCCAACGCGGAACCCGGGGTCCAGTCCGCCACCACAATCGCCCCCGCAGAGTCGCGGATAATGTGGCGGATCTGCGCCAGACCAGCACATTTCGCCTCGTAAAGGGCAGAGGTGCGGTCAATAATACGGTCCGTCGTATCGCGCGCCGTGCGGTAATCGTCGATACCTGGAATACGCATGGTATCGATGATCGTCAGCGCGAATTCCCTGCCCGACGCCTGCTCGCGGGCATGCCACAAGCGCATGGCATTCGTGCCGCCATGGTCGGCCAATAAGCGGTACCGGCCATTCGCGACGGCAGCCCCCGGCACGAGCTTAGGCCCGCGCACAAAACCGGCCGACATCGGAGGCAAACCAGGTGACGCCGTCGACAAGGCGGTCACGTTGTACGTATCCGCAGCATCGGCCGCGTTGGGAACACCGACCATGTCTTCCGGCGCGGACTGCCGCACCGATACGAACCGACGCAGCCCCGGAATGCGCGCCAACGCCCGGCCGAAAATCGCGATCTCTTCCAGGCCAGACTTCGCCAGGATCAAGCCCGCGACAGCCACCAAAACGATGCCGTCCAAACCAGTGCGTATCAAGGTGGCCAACTTCGGGAACTGCATCAGCCAATCCCCGCGCAGCACCAGATCCAGTAGCCAGCCGGCGAGAGCACCGGCCAAGGACGCGGCGAGCACCCACGTCGTCGACCTCATAACTTCACGGCCGCGCAAGGACCCCAAGGACCGGTGCAGCAACACCGCGCCGACGATCGCACCCGTGATGAAGCCGAACCCGTTGGCAGCCGCCAACAACACGACGACGAAATCAGAGCGCGTGGCCAGGAACGGCGCCAAGTAGGACAGAATGACCTTGGTCAGGGTGATCGCGATGATGATGAACGTCGGAGTCCACGCCTGCTCGCGGGCATAGAACACGCGCAAGTGCAGAAGAACGATCGAGTACGGAACCAGGGTGAACGCGCCGAAACTCAGCGTCCACCCCAACGTTTCCGCCGACGTCGCGTCGAAACGGCCCCATGCGAACAGAGCGCTCGAAATGGTCGTGCCGAATACCGTGAAATAGACAATGACCGGAATCAACGCCATCAGCGTGATCTTCGTGGCCATCGTTAAATCACGGACAACGCCCTGGTTGTCGCCATCGGCGGCATTGCGCGACAAACGCGGCATGATCGCCGTCAACAATGTCACACCGATCACGCCATAAGGCACCTGTAGCAACAACCAATGCTGCTGGTAGATGAACAGGGCACCGGGGTCGGCTGCCGACGCAATACGGTTCGTGAAGAAATACCCTGCCTGGGAAATAGCGACATAAACGACGATCGCCAAACCCATGCCGGCGAACTGCTTGACTCGATCATCGATGCCCCACAGCGGGCGAAGGTCAACCCCGGCCATCCGGAGATACGGGAACAGCATGAGCGCCTGAACTACAACACCTACCGTCGTGCCCGCGCCCAACAAAAGGATGTGAGGATCAGTGATCGCCACGTGCTGGGTTGGGTCCAATGATCCCGGGAGGAACCAGTACGCCAGAAGGACGACCAGCACAATGACGTTGTTGATCACCGGAGCCCACGCGCCGGGCCCGAAAATCCCCTTCGTGTTCAGCACCGCCATGAGCAGCGCAAAAAGGCCGTAGAACAGGATCTGTGGCAACAGAAGATAAGCAAAGACCGTCGCCATCGTGACATTGACTTTGCCGTTCGCGTCCAAGGACAACTGCACCAGCCACGGCGCCCCGAGGACGGCGAGCACGGTCACACCCACTAACAGTGCCGACGCGACCGTTAGCAAGCGTCGAATGAATGCGGCACCGTGGTCCGCGTCCTCTTTCTCTGCGCGCACAAGAACGGGAATGACGAGCGACGTCAAAATTGCGCCCAGGACGATTTCCGTGATGAGGTTCGGCAGAGTGTTCGCACTGGTGTAGGCCGACGCGACGCCGGCGCCCATGGTGGAGCCGATGAGGAGGTTACGGAAGAACCCCGTGATGCGGGACAGCAACGTGGCGACGGCCATCGTCCCGCCGGCCCGGACAACCTCGGTGTCGGTACTTGTGGGTGGCTTGTCTTCACCGTCACTGGTGCCTGCTTGGGACGACGTGTCCCCACTTCCGCCCTGGCCCTGGTTGGGCTTCACCGCGGTGGCTGTCGCCGTCGATGACGAGGCGCGATCGGCGGATGCTTCTGTGCTTCCCCGTGCTCCTTGCTCACCGGACCGGTCGGCGCGTGGCCGCTCGCTGAGCGCAGAGAGGTCGGGGCCAGACTGCTGGGTCGGTTTCTTCCTCGGCTCCGGTACTGGAGCAGGGGGCCTGGGGGTGACGATCCGGCCACGTTGTCCAGCACGTGCCCGAGGGGACGCCGCGGTGTGACGCGGTTGGTGCTCGGGTTGCTCTGGGGAGCTTGGGTTCTCGTCGGTTGAACTCACCTTGCCCATTGTTGCCGACTTGCTTAACGAAGTGGAATCGACATGCCCGTTAGCGCTGTGAATTGGAAATACTGAGGCGGTGGGGTGGCGCTTAGTGCTGGGAAAACAGGGAGTTCATCGGGCAGATCGTAACGACGACAACCTACATGCGTGTTCGTCGTTCCCGCAGGATAAGGCCGATTCCGGCGATCGTAACCAGGATTCCCCCCACAGTTAGGACACCTTTCCAGGAGATACCTGGGGCGGATTGAATGGCGACCGTGGTGGGTTCAGATAGCGCTTGGTTATGGTCGCCGGCTAGCCACAGTTTGAGTTTCGTTTGTTTACTCCGTGCCGCAATATCAGCATGCACCTGGAGAGTCACTGAACCACGGGCAGGCAATGTTTGTTTCAGCTCGTCGAGCTGAACGTTTGATGGACCTTGCCATTGGAGCGACGCCTTGACCGGGAGCGGTAAACCATTGCGCGCTACGATCAGAATGGGCGATGAATCCGACGTCCGCGTGTACACATTGCCCGGCGGGACGAGCTTCACCGAGGTCAACAGGTTGTGAAGCATCGCCTGGCTCTTGTCCAACAGCGTGTCCGAATACTGAGTGACAGTGTCGTATTTCTTCTCACTCCGTCGGCCCTCGTCAGTGAGTGCCCGAAGGAGATCTGTACGTAATGGCGCCGTGAAGTTAAAGCGCGTGAGCTCAATCCGGTCATCATTGCTCATCATGGTGGTCAGCCGTGTGATCGACGACGCCTGCGTCGCCACCCGATGTACATCGTCGCTGCTTACCGTGCCGGGATCCTCATACGGGCGGTTCACGCTCCCCGTGGAATGTGGGGTTTGGGATGTGATGGCGGAGAGCGCGGTGGGTGTGGCCTCCCCACCGAGGAGTGTGCCAACCGCGTCTAAAAATGCGGTGGCGTCCTCGCTACCGGCGGTCCACTGCGCGGGGGGCGTGGCAAGGACGGGCGTGCGCGATTGAATCGTCTGCCACATGACGGCAATGGCGTCCTGCATGCGCGCGTGCGAGGAATCAAGCGTCTCGTGATAGCGCGTCAGCGGTGTGGAATACGCCGCCGTCTCCGGAGTCCCCCCGGTTGCCGCAAGGGTGGCGCCCACATCCGCATTAAACGGAATGGCTGTCACACCGTGGCCAACGTCGACAAGTTTGTTTTCCCACGCGGATTGGTCATGTGTGGCTGAGTCATCGTCGCGGGAACGGGCCGCAGAGTCCCCACCAGCGGAATCATCCTTGTCAGAGGACGAACCATCGCCCGCTGTCGTATCAGACTTGTCCCCCTTGTCCGTTTCAGTGCTGGTAGACAGCGAATTATCCGCGACAAGCGTCGTAACATGCGGATCCCGAGGAGGCCACGAGGCTGGCCGCACTGTATTCGTCGACGCCTCGTCGGACGTGAGAGTAATCGGATTGATCTGCGGTTCCTCACTAGTGGGGGTGCCGGCAGATTTATCGGTATTGGCCACGCCCCCCTCGAATTGCGAGTTCAGATCGATGGGCTCCCCATTGGTATAGGCGTTGGCTAACGACGGTATGGCGTCTTGGTTGAGGTACCCCACGCCGGGAATGGTGATGTTGCTGAGCGTGCTTGTGCCAAGAATAGCTTGAATGTTCGTATCCCCGGTTGAGAGCGTTTGCGCAGCTAGCCAAGGATCCTTGGTGGCTGCGACAGCATTAAGATTGGCCCCCGAGGTGGGCAGCGACACGACACATCCCCCGGATGCCGTATCTTTGAGTTTCTTCAGCCACCTTTCGGCATCGCCCGTGCCCTTGCCATCGCGCGTTTTCGTTCCCTTGGACGATCCCCAACTATCCCGCAAGCGAGTTGTTTCGCTCACGGCGCTCGGCCGCTCATTGGTCACCGAGTACCCGTGAGTCATTCTCTCCACAGTGGTGAGCAGGTCGGGGTCGATGGCCAGGCAGCTCGCCTCTTTAATGCCGTTATTCTTGCTGGCTGCGTTGGCGTAGGCAGACAACAGGCCGTCGAGCCGACCTCCCCGAGCAAGCTCATGGGCGAGCGTTTCGTCGCTCAGCAGGAGTGGAGCTGAGTCAGGAGCTTCACCAGTTTCACCTGGGACGATGGCCGAACGGCTTGCCAGCGGCCACAGGAAAGTAAGTGGTACAGGCTGATTCTCACTGGCCTGTTTATTGTCGCTGTCCGATTTGGCCTTATCCCGGACGGGGAGCAAGAACCTGGATGAACCCTCATATGACCCCGACTGAGCACTGATCACGATGGGGTAGGTCCCCGGATCAGTGATGCCCAACGGCGTGGCTTTGCCATTCCCCTCCGTGATCGGAAGATCAAAAGTCAGAGTGGTGGACTCACCCGGTTTGAGAGTGACAGCGGAGTTATCACCCGAGGACGCGGTGGTTCTACTGTTCTTAGCCGACGTGCTTTTCTTGCCCGATTCGCGTGCCGACGTCGACCCCGTGGATTGCGAATCATTGGCTTGATCGTGGTCGACAGACCCGTTGATCAGGTTGTGGTTAAAGACGTCCTTATTGTCCGCTAACCGCAGACGAGCAGAGGCGGTGTCGACGACGGCGTCGGAGCGCGACAGAGAATAAGTAATGGAGTCGAGGGTGCTTGATGTTGAGTTCGTCAGCTTTACCGTGAACGCAACATGCCCATCGATCGTGGCAATCGTCGGGTTGATCTGGGAAATCGAGACATCAATATCGTTTTTGGAGTGCCCATCCCGCGCCGAGGGGTTGGTCCATTGCGTCGATTCTGCAGCCCGAGCCGTAGGGCCCTGATGTCCCGTTTCGGTGAGCGTCGCCGGGAGTAGTCCGACGGCACAAGCTACAGCACTAGCGCTGCACATGCCGAGGATGCGTGTTCTCCACGGTTTCACCATGGCGTCATCCTCCCCTCCGCATGAGCTTGACGTGCCAGGTCCGGCAGAATCTCGTGCGCGCGCCGGGCCAATTTCCGTTCATCCCCGTAGGCTAGCCGCTCCACGAGCTCAGAGGCAGGGGCCCACGTGACCTCGGTGACTTCAGGATCATCATCATTAAAGATGCCGTCAACATATTCCAACAGATGGTGATGGACCGTCTTATGGATGCGGATTCCGTCGGACACGAACCAATAATCAATAGTCCCCAAGTCCTCGAAGACGCGCCCGGTGAGCCCGGTTTCTTCCCACACTTCACGCTCGGCGGTCGTGGTATGGTCTTCGCCCTGCTCAACGTGGCCTTTGGGGATGGACCACAGTAGCCGCCCACGCCGGTCAAGCCGCCCGATCAGGCATACATAAATGCGATCCATATTCACGATCCCGGCATCGTCCACAGCTTCAGCTAATCCAGAGACGACGAGTCCACCGGCGGACGTTTCCTCCGAGGTAGGCATGTATACGGAAGCGAGGGCGCGGGATTTATTGCGTCGCGAGTTTCGTGACGACCCGCGACCGGAGCGCTGGTCACGTGGTCTACCAGGCCTCGAACGCTTCCCATTATTGCGCGAGTTGTTGCGAGAACCAGCATTACGCGAGCTGTTTCGTCGCGACGTCGCCGAACGCTTCTGATGTGGCTTATTTTTATCCCTCGACGAACCGCTGCCCTGGTTGTGGTTACCCTTCTTCCTATCGCCACCCTGGCGGTTATTTTTCGAGCTAGAGGTGCTGCGTCGGCGTCGACCCCCGTTTGTGCGTCGCGTGCGCCGTGACGACCCGCCGCCCCCCGTGTGGCCAGCGTCGGACGAGTCTTGGCTCGCTGACTGTGGCCGTGTGCTCCTACTCATTCTTTTCAGGATAGAGGCCGACGAACCCATGTGGGTAGATAGGCCAGTCACATTGCGCGTTCCCTGTGGATAAATGGTCACTTGTGGATAACTCGCGTCGTATCGATCGGTGGGGACTAGACACGCTTTGACGACCGGTACGATATCTGACATGGCTGGTTCGTCCTCACTCTCCCATTCGCGTCCGTCCGATTCGAGCTCCTCGCATGACACGTCCGTTATGGAGGCAGAGTATTTGGCACGTGCGCACAGAGACTTGGCCTCCTTAGTCCCCGTGATGACACCCCTTGCCCGGGCTTTTAATGATGATGATTGCGACCTCTACTTGGTCGGGGGTTCCGTCCGAGATGCTCTTTTAGGGCGTTTGAGTAGTGATCTTGACTTTACGACGAATGCCCGGCCGCAGGATATCCACCGGCTGTTGGAGAGCACGTGCGATGCCGTGTGGGATACGGGCATCGACTACGGCACAGTTTCGGGCCAACGCAGCGGCCAAGATATAGAGGTGACGACATTTCGCGCCGACACCTATGACGGCGAATCACGAAACCCCGAGGTCACCTTTGGTGATTCCGTAGACAAAGACCTAACCCGCAGGGATTTCACCGTCAACGCGATGGCTGTTGAGGTTCGTGGCGACGGTTCTCAGGTGTTTCACGATCCACTCCACGGATTAACTGACCTCGTCCGCGGTTATCTTGATACACCGGACGATCCGGCGATTTCGTTTCACGACGACCCCCTCCGCATGCTCCGGGCCTGCCGTTTTGTGTCCCAACTGGGGCTTCGTGTGGCTCCACGTGTGCGTGAGGCCATGGAGAGGATGGCGGGGGACATCCAGCGGATCACAGCAGAACGGATCCACGCTGAGCTGGATAAATTAATCCTCGGGGACCACCCGACCGACGGGATTGAACTCATGGTGGACACCGGTTTGGCGGACTACATCATTCCCGAAATTCCTGCCATGCGCATGACCCGTGACGAGCACATGCAGCACAAAGATGTGTATGCCCATTCGCTGCAGGTGCTGCGCCAAGCTATTGATCGTGAACCGGATGGTCCGGACTTAGTCCTGCGGTGGGCTGCGCTGCTCCACGACTGCGGAAAGCCGAGCACTCGCGCCCCGAAACCCGGTGGAGGCGTCACGTTTTACCACCACGATGTGGTGGGGGCGAAAATGGCCCGCAAGCGGTTCAGGGCATTGAAATATAGCAAGCAGTTCATCAAAGATGTCTCGGGTTTGATCTACCTGCACCAGCGCTTCCACGGCTATACCGAAAAAGCGTGGAATGATTCCGCTGTTCGCCGCTATGTGACCGATGCGGGGCCCCTTTTGCCTCGGCTTCACCGGCTCGTACGGGCGGACTGTACAACCAGGAACAAGGCGAAAGCCCGGCGTTTACAACGCTTGTACGACGATCTCGAACGTCGTATTGAGGAGATTCAGCATAAAGAGGATCTCGCTCGCATCCGTCCAGATCTTGACGGAAACGACATTATGACGATCCTAGATATTGAACCAGGACCGATGGTAGGAAAAGCCTGGAAGCACATGAAAGATGTTCGCCTGGATCAGGGGCCTTTAGAGCGCGAAGACGCCATCCTAGAGCTGAAGAAATGGTGGACTGAGGAACAGGACTCAGAGGAGCAACATTCATGAGTGATATCTACAGCGATCGCCTGTTCAATGGGCTGAGTAAAACACCCCCTGAGGCAGGAATGTTGCTGGTCTCTGCACCCGGAACGGTGTCTGCTGAGCTGACCCGCTCCGTCATTTTCCTTCTCGACGTTGGCCCCCCCGACGGTGCCGTCGGCGTTGACCTGACAGAACGCACCGAGATGGCAACACACAACGTCCTGCCGCAGTGGACGCCGCTTATTACTGCACCTCAGGTGATTTATCTCGGCGGACCGGTGGGCCACAACACGGTTCTTGCCGTCGGGGTAGCGAAACCAGATACCGCCATCGACGACAGCACGTTGTTCTCCACCACGGCGCACCGATTTGTGACAGTTAACTTAGATGCCGACCCCGACGACGTGAAAGGGAAACTGCACGGTCTTCGCATGTTCGGCGGATACGCCGGATGGGGGCCAGGCCAACTTGACGCCGAAATTGAGCGCGGAAACTGGTACGTGGCGCCGGCATTAACCGAAGACGTCCTCGCCCCAGCCAATGTTGATGTGTGGGGGCAGGTGATGCGTCGCCAAGAGCAGCCACTCCCCCTCTTCGCGACCTACCCCATTGACCCGAACGAGAATTAACCGTCACCTTGCACCCGTAGAGAACACGTTATGGACACACCACCACACCGCGGATCACCGCAGAACAACCCCGCACACGGCGGTTCTTTAGGCCCCGACATCCGGCAAGGTTTAGCTGAAACCTGGGCAATTGGGCTGGGGCTGATTCCGCTTGGACTTTCCTTCGGCCTTCTGGTCGTCCAATCAGGTTTTTCCTGGTGGTGGGCACCAATTTTGTCCACCATTATTTACGCGGGATCCATGGAGTTCCTCGCCATCAGCTTGATCAGCAGCGGGATTGGGCTGTTTTCTGCTGGGCTAACAGCGCTGATGGTGAACTTCCGTCACGCGTTTTACGGCCTGACCTTCCCTCGGCACGCGATTAAGAGCCGCGCCTGGCGCGTCTACTCCACCTACGCGTTGACCGATGAGTCCTATGCCATCGCATCGACGTCCATGGCGAAGAACAGCTCGATCAGCGGCGTCCACGTCCTGACAATCCAGGTCGTTGTGCAAGCCCTCTGGTTGGCGTCGGGAATAGTTGGTGCTCTCGTCGGGCAGTACATTCCCACCATCGACGGGATGTCCTTCGCTCTCGTCGCCCTGTTCATTGTGCTCACCATGGAGTCATTTTCCGCGAATCCGGACTGGTCGCTACCCGGCCTTGCCCTGGTCTGCGCGGCCGTCGGATGGATCGTGTCGGAGCAATCTCTCATGGTTATCGGGCTGGGCCTCTACCTTGCTGTGCTCCTCGTGCGGTTTTGGTCCCCTACTGTCGACGAAACCCTTACGCTGCGGTTCGGCCGTGGCCACGCTGACCCTACCGACGGTGAAGGGGGAACACCACGATGAATCACACGCTGGCTTATGGCGATTACGGGTTGCCCGAAGGTGTGTCACTGTCCCACACGCTCGCGATGCTGTGCGTGATCGGTGTCGTCACCGTTGCCCTGCGCGCGTTTCCATTTCCGTTTATTGCGCGCTTGCGGGGATCGGATTTCGTCGCCCACCTCAGCCGAACCATGCCGGTGGGCGTAACCATGGTGCTCATTGTCTACACCGCTGTGGAAACCTCGCACGACAGCGGCGGATGGTGGCCCGTCCTTGTCGCTATCGCGGGAACCTGCCTGCTTCATGCGTGGCGGCACAGCGTGACGCTCTCCATTTTCGGTGGAACCGCGCTCTACGTTTTGCTGCTCAACGTTGTGGCGTAGCGGTGCCGGCCTCGGCCGATTCGGTTAACTGGCGTGTTCGTCTAGCTGGCGGCGTGTTCGTCCAACTGGCGCGCGTATCGGCTCGCGCGCACCGAGCACACCATCAGCTGAATTTGGTGGAACACCATCAGCGGCAAAATGATCACCGCAGCGCTCTGGGGGAAAATGACGGCCGCCATGGGGAGGCCCGTCGCCAAGGATTTTTTAGTCCCGCAGAACTGAATGGCCACGCGATCGCCGTAATCGAAGCCGAAACGGCTCGCGGCGGTCCACGTCAACCACAGCATCAGCTCGACCAAAATAAGGGACAGCAGGACGACGATCACCAGCTGCCACCACGCAATCGACGTCCACACGCCCAATACGATCCCCTCCGAAAACGCCCCGTATACCACGAAAGCGATGGACAGCCGGTCCACATTCTTCGTCACTGGGCTTGCCGACATTTTCGCGATCGGACGCCACAAACGTGCAATCTGGCCAAGAATGAATGGCACAAGTAACTGCAGCGCAACGTCGATAAACACGCTGCCGGATACGTGGAAACCCGACCCCGACATGAAAAACATCACGAGAACAGGCGTGATTACGACACCTAATAGATTCGACGTCGACGCGCTGACGATGGCGCCCGCCACGTTCCCCCTGGCAACGGACGTGAACGCCACCGACGACTGGACCGTCGACGGCACGAGGCAGAGGAACAAAAAGCCGGCATACAGGTTGTGCCCCACCATGTGCTGAAGTGGGAAGAGCGCGATACCGATGATCGGGAAGACGACGTAGGTAAAAGCCAGAATGAGGGTGTGAAGGCGCCAGTGCTTGAGGCCTTCGAACGCCTCGGCGGGTGAGAGGCGCGCGCCGTAGAGGAAGAACAGAAATGCAATCGCCCCGGTGGTGACGGTATCCCACGCGCTGGCGAAAGACCCGCGAGCAGGGAAAAGGATAGCGATCGTCACTGCTGAGAGGATCATGACGATCAACGTATCGGGCCGCCAGGAGGCAATTTTGCGAAGATTCACGTCACTATTCTAAAAACCTTCGCGCTGGGGCGGGGTGATGTAGGAAAATCGCTGCAAACGCTGGAGGAAACGCCGCCGGCGCTCAAGGGGCTACTACCGGCGTAGACGCTGGCGTAGAAGGCGATTCGCCGAGGTCTCTTAGCTTTGCACCACACGTCCGTGGGGGCCACGGATGAAACTTCATCATACTTTTAAATGAAAAATAATTAGTGGGTGGAAACCGTTGTGTTATTATTTCGCTCACAAGCTTTTCAGTACAAAAGTAAATCTTGAGATGATAAGGAGCTGTGTGGTGCGAAGTAGCTTCATGCCTGTGGACATTTCGGCACAGGACGTCGAGCTGTCGACAAAAAGGGGTCCAGTGTACGGGCCGCTAAGTTTCACTGTTCAACCGGGAGAAACGGTCGCGCTCGTCGCCGGCCAGTCCAACGGACTGTCGAGCCTGCTGCTCACCCTGGTGGGGCGCATGAAGCCCTCGGGCGGAACAGTCACTGTGGGTGGGATCACCATTCCCCAACACATGCGGAAAGTCCAAAAGATCGCGACATTCGCTGGGTTCGAGAATCTGGATGATCTGGATCCTGCACTGACCATCGCGGAAATAGCCTACGAGCGGATCTCACTCGAATCGCCGATCATTGCTCGTCGGCCCGGGTGGGAGGGCGAGCATATGACGTCATGCCTCCACGCAGCTTTTGGAACCGAGCCCCCGGGGCCCGACGTTCCCATCGAAGACCTCTCCGTGTTGGGGCAGGCGCAGGCGCGGCTTTTCGTCGCGCTCGTGTGTCGTCCCTCCGTGATCAGCTATAACGATGTCGATTCCCTCCGCAATCCGAATGACCAGGCTGCCCTATGGGAATCGCTGCAGCGTGCCTCTGCGCTAGGAATCACGATCGTTGCGAACACCGCCAACATCGGCGCCATCCCTGAGGGCGTTCGACAGATCTTCGCTGAGCGCCCCGACAATCGGGATGAAAGCCGCATCACCGACGAATCCGCAGATCAATCCGCAGATGAGCTCGCAAATGAGGAAACGCGCGTCGATATCCCCCGCTCCCCCATGACGTCTTCTCAGAACGACGCCAGCCTCGGGGGCACGTTCGACACCTCACTGGACAACACGACCCGCCACCGAGCGGGCAGCACACCTGCTTATCAGCACACCCATGCTCTCGCCGCCGAGGAGGCCAACCATGGCGAATAACAAGCCCAACCACAGTAAAGACGCGGGTTCCTCGCCTGCTCGGCCGAAACGACGAGGCCTCACCGCGCGCGGGAAAGGCGCGTCCGCCTATCGCGAACGCATCATGCCCCGCATGTTGATCGGGCGGAACTCGGAAATCCACCGCCTGCGCATCTTCCCCGTCGCGCTCGTCATTCTGGCAACCATCCCGCTGCTCGTCGGCGCGTTCTTCCTCTGGGCCAACCAAAATCCGACGGAAAACCTCAGCGACATGAAGGTCGCCGTCGTCAATAATGACCGTCCGGCAGAAAAAGACGGACAACCGGTCAATGTTGGCCCGGAGATTATTCAGAATGTTAAGGCCAACCCCACCTTCGATTGGCAATTCCCCTCAGAGTCGGAAGCCAGGAAAGGTCTGGAGGACGGTAAGTACTTCGCTACCGTTGTGATTCCGCAAGATTTTTCCTCGTCCGTGGCGTCCATCGGTACCGGGAATCCGCACCGGGCTGTGCTGAACTTCGACTATAACGACGCGAACGGTAAATCGGCGTCGGTCCTGTTGAAAGCAGCAGCTGAGCGCCTGCACTCGACGATTAATGAGTCGATCACCAACACAGCCAGCGCCAAGGTGTTCTCGTCGCTCAACGAAATCCATGAAGGAATGGGTAAGGCTGCCGACGGTTCCGGCCAGTTGGCTAATGGTGCAAAGACCGCCAATAGCGGTGCGACCCAGCTGGATAACGGCGCCAGTAAGCTTCTCAATGGATCGTCGCAGTTGAAGGACGGCGCCGGGACGCTCACGTCGAAACTGGGTGAAGCCCACGCGGGTGCAAAGAAGCTCGATGATGGGTCTGCGCAGCTCCAAGCCGGCGCGCAGCAGCTCACTGACAAGTTAGGCCTTGCCCACGAGAAATCGACGGAACTGGTGAGCGGTGCTCAGCAGGTTGCCGACGGTAACGCCAAGCTGGCACAGGGCAACGCTCAACTCGCAGCTGGGCTCGATGAGATGAAAGGTAAGCTGGCCGCGATTGAGGGAATCCCCGGTATCAACCAGCTGCCTCAGGTCCGGCAACTTCTCGACGGCGTTAATCAGGCAAATTCGGCAGCTCACCAGCTCGCCGACGGTGCTCAGAAGGCCTCCGATGGTTCCCGACGAGTGGCCGACGGCAGCACGCAGATTAGCGGTGCGCTCCAGCAATTCCAGGATGGTAGCCAAACCATCGCCTCGAAGCTGGGTGAAGCGCATGCAGGTGCAGGGCAGCTCAGCAACGGTCTGAGCCAGTTGCAGGGCGGTGCGAGCCGGCTCCAGGACGGTGCAACTACGCTGAATAATGGTCAAAAAGACCTGAAGAACGGAACGACGCAGCTAGCCGGAGGAACCGGGAAGCTGTCAGAGGGTGCGGGTACGCTGCACGATAGTTTGGCATCCTCGCAGGATCGCGTACCAGCCTTTACGACGCAGATGGTCGCTCACAACGCGGACACCATGGCTGGCCCGTCGGAACTGAATGAGAGCTGGGTACACAAGGTGTCGTCGATGGGTGAAGGCCTAGCCCCGTTCCTGGCTGGCTTCGGAATTTTCTTGGGCGGATTGTTCGTGTGGCAGGTGGTTCGGCCACTCCCCCGACGGAACCTTGCTGCGTCGGTGTCCTCGCTGCGGTTGGCTATCCGCACCACCACTCCAGCGCTGTTGATCAGCGTTTTGCAGGTTGCGCTGCTGGTTGGCATCAGCTGGTTTACGTTGGATATTCGTCCCCGAAACCTCCTCGCCTGGACGGCCCTCATGTTGCTGGGCGGATTCGGATTCTTGATCTTCCAGCAGGCGCTGATTATCTGGTTCGGTGAAGGAAAAGGGCAGTTGTTGGGCATCGTTGCCTTGGTGGTGCAGCTCGCGTCCGCGGGCGGGCTGTACCCCATCGAAACATCGCCCAAGTTCTTCCAGATACTTCACCCATTCATGCCACTTAGTTGGCTCATTGAAGGGATGAGACAAGCCGGGGTCGGTGAATTGAACGCTCAATTCTGGAATTCCGCACTTGTGTTGGCTTTCGTAGCGGTGCTGACCATGGTCTTCCTGGTCTGGGGAGTATCCCGCAAGCGGGTATACACGATGTCTACCCTGCACCCAGCCGTGGTGTAAGGGGCTGGCGGGGCGAGGGACTAACTCTCAGCTCCAGCGCTGTAATCCTCCCAGTCCTGCTCGGATTGGGAGGATTTTTCTATGGTCAAGCCCGGTTAACTAGGTCTCGACGGGCACCATGTCGGACTTACTCCGCCCTGGGAAGCGGCCCCCACGACGCAGCCCCACCGTGATCTGCATCGTCGCAGGCCCGAGCGATAATGGCCCGGAACCGCGGTTTCATATCGGGCAATTCGTTCACATCGCACCAGGCAACGGCTTGGGATTCGTCGTCGCCAATACCGACCTCGGGCGAATCGTCCCGAAGCGACGCACGAAACGCGGTGTCCACATATGAGGTCACATCGCCATTGGGGTACGTCACCGGCCCGACCGCCTGGACATTCAAAAGAGATTCGATCGTGATAAGCGTCCGCGTCTCTTCCTGGGCTTCCCGGACAGCCGCAACATGAGGGTGCTCACCTGGGTCAACGATGCCCGTCACGGGCGTCCATTGCCCATTATCGACGCGACGGACCAGCAGAACTTCACGCGCACCGGGAGCGGAACCGTCGCGAAGAATGACGACAGTCACCCCAGGAAGCCACAGCGGGTCGTGGCCAATTTTGGAGCGAAGATTAATGATGAAGGGCGGTGTAGCCATCGGCCTAGGAATCCGCAGCCTGTGCGGCACGTCGAGCGGCATCGATATCGACGGCCACGGGCTTGCTGGGTTGTTGTGAAGCGTCGCCACCACCGCAGGAGCAGGACGTATTGCTCTCCTCGGCTTGTTGTTGAGCGTCAAGCACCGCGACAGTGTGCGCGCCCATGGCGGAACCCACACCGATGAGCGCCACCGATGCGATGATAGCGACGGCAACCCACAGCCATGCCCATCCGGAAGCACCAAAAGCGACAACTCCCCCGAGCAGCAGAGCCAACGCACCGACTGTCCAGCTCGGCGCGGCCACTTTGTGCGCAAGTTCCCACATGGCGGGATCACGTCGAACCTCGGGGACACGAATGCCCACCCAGCTGTTCCCGGGAAGTTTTCCTCCCCAGGCGGCCAGGCCCACGCCACCCAGTGCAACAGCGAGAATAACCAGAATGATGCCGACAATCATGGTTCTAGTGTAAGCCCGCCGCGTTACGCGATCACAGGCCGGACGCGGATCTCTTCCACGGTGCATTCGGGTTTGGCATCGATGGCTGTGCGCACCGCGGCCGCGATGGATTCCGGCTGCACATAAATGGCTCCGTCGTAGTCCTCGGGCGCCATTCCCTTCTCTGCCTGGATTTCGCGTTGCATATCAGTATCGACGCGACCTGGGTGGACCGAGGTCACGCGCACAACACCGCGCTCTTCTTCGCGGAGTGCGTCGGTAATAGCGCGCAGAGCGAACTTAGAGGCGCAGTACGGGGCACTGCCGGGGCGGGACCTGTGCCCGGAGCCGGAATTGATAGCCACAATGTCGCCGTGGGTGGCGCGTAACTTCGGCAAGAGCTGCCGGATGAGGTCCACCTGCGCAACAACGTTGAGGTCAAGCACCCGCACCCAGTCTTCGCGGGAGACATCGGCAATCGCGCCGCCGACCGATATCCCGGCGCTGAGAACAAGCACGTCCAACGCGGGCTCAGGAAAAGCTTTAAGAGCCTTGCCGACGGATGACGGGTCTGTGAGATCCGCGACGAATGGTCGCGCATCGGGGACGGTCTCTTGGGCCTTCTTGACGCTCTCTTTGCTGGTCCCGCCGATGTAGACGGTGTGTGTGGTGGCGAGGTCGTGGGCGATGGCTAGCCCGATACCGCGGGTCCCTCCTGTGATGAGGGCGATGGGACGTTCGGAGGATGTGGTGGGCGGTGTGGTCATGGGGGTGGCTCCTCAGTGGTGTGCGTGGCCGGGTACGCGGCCAAAATAGGCCGCTGATCTGGGCTTTAGGTAGTGGTGATATCGACGCCGCTCAAACCGTGGAGGCGTTTGTCGGCGGATTGCTGCGATTGAGCTCCGTCGCCGATACAGGCGTCGAGGAGGTTGTCGATGGAGAGATCTCGGGTGTCGGAATACAGCAATTGCTTCTTCGTGAAGCGATCGATCAGCTGGTCAACATCGTCGTGGCCTGCGGCCGTCGCGGTCCCGCGAATAGCGTCGGTCCATTCTTCAGGATTAGCCACGACGAAAAGGAGATCATTCGCGTCATCGTCCAGGCGATCAAGAATGTTAATGATCACAGAGGCAGCTTTGCTTACCGACGGTGGTACGTCGCCCGAAGCGATCGCCTCTTTAATCCATTCCGGAATAACACCCCGCTGGAGGCTACGCCACGGGTAAAGCTCGAGCCGGCCGATCTCGCTGGATTGAGGCAGATCATCCCCGGAAATATGCAGTACGCCGTCCGTGGTCATCCGGTTCCCTGGCCACTTATCCATGAGGGCGTGGCGAAGCTCCCACGCTGGAATAAGGGGGAACTCATTGTCCCCCACGGAGAGATCCTCGCGGCCGGTCATCATCGCATTCTGCTGGTCATTGAGGTCCAGAATTTCTGCCAGCGCTTGCGCTGTGCGGGTCAGTGAATGGCCAAGCTGCTCCCCGCGTTGACGTCGAACCAACGGCAAGGAGTGGTCAATCTTTTGAAGAAGAGCATCGAAGTACTTAATAGGTTCTTCGGCGGAGCCTTGATGGCCTTCCGTATTTTTAACTTGGATTAACCCGTCAGCTAAGTATCCAGAAACCTTGTTTTTAAAGATTGCGTTATCGCCGAGGACCATGAGTTTGATGTGGTTCGAGGCAGGGCGGTCCACGATGTGCGGGAACGTGCGGTTGATAATCCCGTCGTCGACCTCAGAGAGAAGACCGTAAAAAGGTTCATCCCCCAGGTAAACGACGGAACCTTTCTTAATCGTTGCTTCTTTGTGGTGCTCGGAAAACCACTTTTGGTCAGCAGGGTGAACAACGTCGTCGATAGAAAAGGATTCGGTCTTTTTAGCGAAAATGTCGGATGCGGACAGTGTCTTCGGCGAATACATCTCGCGGTAGAAATCGACGAAGTCAGAAAAAACAGTGGTGTTCGGCATACATGCTCCTTGTTTTCGTCAGGATTCGTGTGTTTGAGACGAGCGGGTTGATGACCGGGTATGTCAGCGGTGACCGTTGTAGTTGCCCTCATCATGGGCCCAACTAGACTATGTGACCATGACAAATCCGAGAGAAAAGAGCCCGAATGGGGGCCAGTCAACTGGTCATCCCACTACATCAGTGTCCTCCTCCCACAATACTTCGTCAGGCTCTCTTTCTTCGCGGTCGAGTGCGTCGTCGGCACAACATCACGACGAACCACGTTTCCGCTACACCGCCGGCCTGGCTGCGGAGATCGAAAACGCCTGGTACGAGCGTTGGTCCCACGAGGGAACGTTCAACGCCCCCAACCCCACCGGGGATTTAGCGCCACGCGATGGTGGTTCGGATCTTCCCGGCGATCGGATCTTTGTCCAAGATATGTTCCCCTACCCATCGGGCGTGGGCCTGCACGTTGGGCACCCTCTGGGCTACATTGCGACGGACGTCTACGCACGTTTCCACCGCATGTTGGGCAAGAACGTCCTGCACACCCTGGGATACGATGCCTACGGTCTCCCTGCGGAACAGTACGCGGTCCAGACAGGGACGCACCCACGGACCACCACCGAGGCGAATATCGCAAACATGAAGCGCCAGCTGGGGCGCCTGGGCTTGGGGCACGACCCCCGTCGGTCATTTGCCACGACTGACCAAGATTTCTACCGCTGGACCCAGTGGACTTTCCTCCAGATTTTCAACTCGTGGTTTGACCCCGAGGCCAACGCAGCCCGGCCGGTTTCGGAATTGCGGGAAAAGCTGGCCTCGGGCGCGGTCGATGTGACCTCCGGCCCCGGCTACCAGAGTGTTGATCCCGACACGGGCGCGGCAGTCGAAGCCGCTGAACAAGCCGGTAAGAGTTCCGCGCAAATATGGGAAGCGCTGGATGATGCCCAGCATGAGCATATCGTTGAAACCTTCCGTTTGGTCTATCGGTCCAGGTCAACAGTGAATTGGGCCCCCGGGCTCGGCACGGTCTTGGCCAATGAAGAAGTCACCGCCGACGGCCGCTCGGAACGTGGCAACTTCCCTGTTTTCCGCAAGAAGCTGACCCAGTGGATGATGCGGATCACTCAGTACTCGGATTGCCTGCTCGACGACCTCGACCTGTTGGATTGGCCCGACAAGGTGAAGTCCATGCAGCGCAACTGGATCGGCCGGTCTAGGGGTGCGGAAGTAACCTTCACCATCCCGACGAACGGCCCCGACCACAGCGCCGCCACGTGCCCCGTGTTCACCACCCGCCCCGACACCCTCTTCGGCGCGGAATACCTTGTCTTGGCGCCAGAACACGAGCTTGTCGACGAGGTCGTCGCTGATCAGTGGCCGGATCTCCGCGCTGAGCGCTCTCTGTCCGACGACGCCATCGACCGCTGGACCGGTGGAGCAGCCACCCCCGCCGAGGCGGTGAAGGAGTACCGCGCGTCCATCGTCGCGAAGTCCGATTTGGAACGCCAAGAGAATAAGGAAAAGACCGGTGTGTTCCTGGGCGTGTACGCCACGAACCCCGTGAATGGCCGCCGTATCCCTGTGTTCATCGCCGACTATGTCCTGTCCGGCTACGGCACAGGCGCGATCATGGCTGTTCCCGCGCACGATGAGCGCGACTACGACTTCGCGCGCGTCTTCGAATTGCCTATCACCGAGGTCATTTCCGGCGGCGACGTCACCGTTGAGGCTTTCACGGGCGCCGGCACCGCAGTGAACTCCGCCAACGACGACGGCCTAGACATCAATGGCCTCCACTTGGAGGACGCGAAAGTCCGCACCATTGATTGGCTTGCCCAGCGTGGCGTCGGCAAGGAAAAAATCCAGTACAAGCTGCGTGACTGGCTTTTCGCTCGGCAGCGGTACTGGGGTGAACCCTTCCCCATTGTGTACGACGAGAATGACGTGGCCCATCCGCTCCCGGAGTCCATGTTGCCCGTTGTGCTCCCGGATGTTGACGACTACCGGCCGGTGTCCTTCGATCCCGATGACGCGGAGTCCGAGCCGCACCCGCCGCTGGCCAAGGCGACGGACTGGGTCAATGTCGAGCTGGATTTGGGCGATGGCCCCAAGAAGTACCGACGCGATACGAATGTGATGCCGCAATGGGCGGGAAGTTCCTGGTACGAGCTCCGCTATGTGGATCCCACCAACCAGGACGCGCTCTGCGATCCTGAGAACGAAAAGTACTGGATGGGCCCCACGGATCAGAAGAAATCCGGCGGTGTGGACCTGTATGTCGGCGGTGTCGAACACGCGGTGCTGCACTTGCTGTACTCGCGGTTCTGGCACAAGGTGCTGTTTGACCTCGGCTACGTGTCCTCCTGCGAGCCGTACCATCGCCTCTTCAACCAGGGCTATATCCAGGCCTTCGCGTACACCGACGACCGCGGTGTGTACATCCCCGCCGCGGAGGTCGTCGAGCGCGACGGCTCCTTCTGGTGGGTCCCCAGCGACGGGCGGAACATGGACGGTGTCCAGACCAACGAGCACGGCGAAATTCAGGTCCACCAGGAGTACGGCAAGATGGGTAAGTCCCTGAAGAATGCCGTCTCCCCCGAGGACATTTGCGACAATTACGGCGCGGATACGCTGCGCATTTACGAAATGTCGATGGGCCCGCTGGACACATCGCGCCCTTGGGCGACGAAGGACGTCGTGGGTTCGCAGCGCTTCTTGCAGCGTCTGTGGCGGTTGGTGGTCGACGAATCCACCGGTGACCTCGTCGTCACGGATGCGACCCCCACCGATGACGATCGCCGCGCACTGCACCGCACGATTGCCGCAGTCCGCGAGGACTACGCCCAGCTGATGGACAACACCGCGGTGGCGAAACTCATCGAGTACGTCAACTACGTGACCAAAACGTACGCGGGCGGCGCTCCCCGCGAGATCGTCGAACCGGTTGTGCTGCTCGTTGCCCCGCTGGCCCCGCACATCGCGGAAGAGCTGTGGTCACGGTTGGGCCACACGAAGTCCCTGGCTCACGGCCCCTTCCCGACGTTCGAGGAGAAGTGGCTTGTCGACGACACCGTCGAGATTCCTGTTCAGGTGCAGGGCAAAGTCCGTAGCCGTATTAATGTAGCGACGGATACCTCGCGCGAGGATATTGAAGCCGTGGCGCTTGATGACGCCAAGGTGAAAGAGCACGTGGGCGATCATGAGATTAAGAAAGTGATCGTTGTCCCTGGCCGTATGGTCAACGTGGTGATCTAGGCTCGACCCGGAACGGAAAACAGCATGTTTGGAAAATCAAAGGGGTCAACCCCCGCTGCGGCCACGGTGAAGAAGGAACGCCCCTGGTATATCGAAATCCCGATCATTATCCTCTGCGCGCTCCTCGTGGCTGTTCTGTTCCAGGTCTTTATTGGGCGCGTCTACGTTATTCCCTCGGAATCCATGGAGCCGACGCTCAATGGGTGCACGGGCTGCAATAACGACCGCGTTTTCGTCAATAAGCTTGCCTACGATTTCAGTTCCCCCAAGCCGGGCGACGTCGTCGTGTTTCGAGGCCCCGAGTCTTGGGACGAAGGGGAATTCGGTGAGAGCACATTGGATGAGAGCAGCGGCTTCAGCAAGGTGTTGCGTACTGGTGCGTCGTATATCGGGCTGGCAACTCCCCCGGAGAATGACGTCGTGAAGCGAGTTATCGCGACGGGCGGGCAGACCGTTGAGTGCAGACCCGGGGACGACGGCATCAAGGTGAATGGGAAGACGATCGATTCGTCGTACACTCTGCAGCCCCCGCAGCGGGAGGTCGACACTGAGCATGGCTCAGAAGCGTGCGGTGGCGGGTACTTTGGCCCGATCACTGTGCCCGATGGGAATGTGTGGTTGATGGGCGATAACCGCACGAATTCTGCGGATTCCCGTTACCACATGGAGGATCAGTACCAGGGCACGGTGCCTGAGAAGAACATTATTGGCCGGGTGGATGCCCGTATTTTGCCCTTCAATCGGATCGGTACTGTGAGCCACCCGGACATTCAGAAGGACTAACCGGCGCGTTGCGCCCGGCGCGGGTTGCCGGTGGTGCGGGCGGCATATCACCGTCGCACCACCCCCCGGCGCCCCTACCGGTAATCAAGCCCGGCGATAGCCATCCACCCGGTGCTGGTGATCCACCCGAGCGCGAAGGGAATAAGCACCCAACAAATGGCGAGCCATGGGCGCCAGCGGTCATACCGTGCCCACTTGATATAGGTGGTCCACACTCCCCCGAGCGCGCCGATGAGGGCGATCGCCCCCGGCACCACCGGGAATAGAATTTCGTAGGTACGCGAACATATCCATGCCGACTCCCCCGCGTCGCAATCGGGGCCACCCTGGTTGTGCGAAATGAACAGGATGATCCCGGCCGCGAGCAGCGTAATCAGCGGCACCACGATGACATACACAATGGCCTGGTGTGTGGACCGCGTGTGTTGTTCGAGGCGCAATAATGGGTCGAGTTCGTAATCCAGCTGGGATGGTTTGGATGGTGTGGAGTCTGCTTTATCGACGGTGACGTGCTGGTCGGGGTCATCGGAGCGGTGAGAATGGGATTTCCCGTGCCTATCCACTCGAACCTCCTCTACAGCGAAAATGTTGGTTTAGACGGGAACAATAACAGTGGGGACGGGCGAATTCCGCACAATCTGGTTTGTTGAGGAACCAAGGAAGGTATGCCCGAAGACCCCTAGCGTGGAACTGCCCACGACCAGAAGGTCCCCTTTCTTCCAATCTAGGTCGGTAATGGAACTTTTCCAGTCTGCGCCGGACCCGATGGCGAGATCGACGTGGAGATCGTCGAAGCGCGCAAGGGCGCGTTCTTGTCCACGCTCAAGGATGTTCTGAGCCTGGTCTCGCCATTGCCGGGTCGCCTCTTTTGCGTGTTTATACGGTGTTTCGGTGGGGTACATTGACGGCCCGTGGGGGGTGAATGCGACGAGGCGGAGAGGAACATCCCACCGGTGTGCATAGTCGCACGCTTTCCGCAATGCTTCCTGTGATTGTTCAGTATCGACGTAGGCGCAGTTGACGCGCGTGACGCCCTTTTTGGATGTGCGTAGGTCACGCGGGGCGAGGCCCAGGGATACAGGTGCGCAATGAAGGAGAGCATCCGCTGTGGATCCGGCAACAAATCGGCCCTCGGGTGCAGAGGCGTGGGATCCGAGCAAAACAATCGTCGCGTTGAAATCGGTGGCAGCCGCGCTAAGAGCATCGGTTTCGGAGGTAGCGGTGACGAACTCAAAGGGATGGGCGTCCAAGGAATCGTCGGGAACATGGGCGTCTTTCAGCGCCTCAAGAGCAGCGCGTTCACACTTTTTTGTTTCCTTGCGGATCCAGCGTTGGTAGTCCTCCCCCAGTTCGTCGGGAGCGTCGGATGGCCATATGGATGGCAGGACAGTGACGGTCCGAATGACGGCCGGCGAGGTACGGGCGAACCATGCGGCGAATTCTTCGGCACTGGATTCGGTGGGATGGGGACGTCGGGCGATGAGGATGCGAACCGGGGATTCGTTAGTCACGGTGGTGCTCCGTTGGTCGGAAGGGTGGGGTTGGGACGTGAGAAGGGCGGGGTGTTAGTCGTGTGCTGGGTGTTCGTCGTCGGGGCCGCCCTCGTGGTCATTAAGGATGCGCTCGAGGACGTCGGTGAGTTCGAGGGCGAGTTCTTTGCCGTCTTTGGTGTATTGAGCGATGAACCGCGCGAACTCGAGGTTTCGTTGTGCATTGACTCGTTCGAGCTCTTCCCTACCGTGGTCCGTCAGTGCGACGGTTACTCCGCGGCGGTCGTGTTTATCGCGCTCTCGAACAACAAGTCCGTCGAACTCGAGACGGTGGATCGCGTTCGATGCGGTGGGCATGCGGATGGATTCGAATTTGGCGATGTCACTAATCCGCATAGAACCGTGGTGTTCCAGCACGGAAAGTATGGAGATTTGGCTAGCGGTAAGAGCGGTGTGAACCGACTGACGGTAATAAATTAAGACGAGCCTATTGAGAAGTGGTCGGAGCCGTGCCGCAATGTCTTCGATGGAAATGCCCTGAGAGGATTGGTTTGAGGGTTGTGTGGTGGCGTGGTCAGAAGTGGCGTCGACCGGAGCGGCGTCGCCTGAATTTTTATTGATGGACTTGTCAGTTGAGGTCATTGTCACCAGGTGCGTTAGTCAGAAATGGACTCCTCCTATTATATGGTGATTCTCACCCGCGCTAAAGCTGTTTGAGTGCAGCGAAAGGTTATGCGTGCCGACGGTGTGCTTGGGCTATACACCTGAGGCTATTGTGCCTATAGTGACCGGGGTGAGCTGGACAGAGACGAGGAATCATCAGCTTGATCGTCAACGGTTGCTGGCTGAATACCGCCGGGGAGACATCTCTGCGGAGGAGTTGCGGCAGTCGTCACGTCGGCTGATTGATGCCGCTGATTTTCATGGTGAACCACAAGATCGTCCGTGTCCGCTGTGTGGAAAAAGGACGTTAAAAAATGTCATCTGGATATTCGGCGACAACTTGGGGAAAATAGCAGGGACCGCGCGTAGTCGTCGAGAAGTTGAGGCCCTGGCGGAAACCTATGGCGACATTACCGCCCACATCGTGGAGGTATGCGTGCATTGCTGGTGGAACGTATTGCTTCGTGAGATGCTTGTCCGTGTAGGAAGCGGTACGTCCAAACCTCGCGTAGAGGAGAAATAGGAATAGTGAGTAACAAACAACCACAAAGGCAGGCCAAGATGTCTACCTGGAAAAAGGTGCTGCTATGGACAGGTGTAATCCTCCTTGTTCTCATTCTTGCGCCTGTTGTGGCATTCTTTTCCGCCTACGCGGTGACGAAGGTCCCGGAGCCTCAAGAGCTTCAGACTAATCAGATTGCGACCATTTACGCGTCGGATTCTTCTACCCAGTTGGCGCGCATCGTGCCGCCCGACGGTAACCGCACGGACGTTGATCTCTCGGAGATCCCTCAACCTGTCCGACAAGCCGTGTTAGCTGCGGAGGACCGCTCCTTCTATTCCAACCCTGGCTTCTCTGTTAAAGGTTTCGGACGCGCTGCGCTTGGTCTTGTGACGGGTAAGGAATCCTCTGGTGGTGGTTCCACCATCACCCAGCAGTATGTGAAGAACGCCCTGGTAGGTAACGAGCACTCCTACACACGTAAGGCTAAGGAGCTCGTTATTTCCGCGAAGATGGCCCGCGAGTGGTCCAAGGATGAAATCCTCGGCGCGTATCTGAACACTATTTATTTTGGACGTAACGCGTATGGCATTGCTGCGGCGTCGAAGGCGTATTTCAACAAGGACGTCAAGGACCTCACGCCGGAGGAAGGCGCTGTGTTGGCTGCATCCATCCAGCGTCCGTCGGAGTTGGATCCCTGGACTAACCGCCAGGCCGCTGAAGAGCGATGGAACTACGTTATGGACGGTATGGCCGACATGGGTGCTATTAACGGGGAGGAGCGCGCCCATGCCGCATACCCCGAGGTCATCGACCCAAACACGATCGATACGGGTTCCGAAGTTGAGGGCACGAATGGTCTGATTAAATCGCAGGTCATGTCTGAGCTTGAGGCATCCGGCATTAGTGAGCAGGACGTCAACACTCAGGGTCTCAAGATCACGACGACGATCGACCCCAAGGTTCAGAAGTCCGTGACGGACACGGTGAAGAACCGTATGCAGGGCAACCCGGATGATTATCGCACCGCCGTGGTCTCGGTTGATCCCCGTAATGGTGCGGTGAAGGGTTATTACGGTGGCGATGATCCGAATGGTTGGGATTTCGCGAATACCGGCCTCCAGACCGGATCGACATTCAAGATCTTCGGTTTGGCCGCGGGCCTGGAACAGGGAATGTCGCTCTCCCGCGTATACTCCTCTGCCCCAGTGACCATCAACAACCTGACTATTCAGAACTCTGAAGGCGAATCCTGTGGTTCCTGTAGCTTGGCCACGGCGCTGAAGATGTCGCTGAACACGAGCTTCGTGCGTATGCAGCATGATTTGAAGCATGGCGCGAAGGACACGGCCGATATGGCACACCGCCTGGGTATCCCCACCGAGGTCAATGGTGAAAAAACCTTGCAGGAAAAGGATGGGCAGGTGTACGACGGCGTCATCTTGGGCCAGTACTTAACCCGCCCGATTGATATGGCGACGGGCCTGTCGACGCTGGCAGACAACGGCATGTACCACCAGACGCACTTTGTTCAGAAGGTGGAAACGTCGTCAGGCAAGGTGCTGCTGGATCGGTCGAATGTCGAGGGCGACCAGCGCATTGATAAAGATGTTGCCAATAATGTCATCTCGGCGATGGAGCCGATTGCGTCGTATTCGCGTAACCACGGCCTGGCTGGTGGCAGGACCTCGGCAGCGAAATCCGGTACGGCTCAGCTGGGTGATACCGGCAATAACAAGGACGCTTGGTTTGTTGGTGCAACCCCGCAATTAGCGACGGTGGTCTGGGTAGGTACGAACGACGGCCAGCCCATCTTCTACTCTGGCCGCCCGATGTATGGTTCCGGACTCCCAGCCGATATTTGGAAGCAAACCATGGATAGCTCCTTGCAGGGCGATGGTTACATGGCCTTTGGTGATTCGAACTCGTCGGGTTCCAAGCAGTCGAATACTAACTCGGGCGGGTCGAAGAAGACCTATACCCAAACGACGACGGTTCAACAGCAGCAGCCGCAGCGTACTCGTGCACCTCAGACACAGGCGCCGCAGCCACAGCAGCAGTATGTGCCGGAGACGCAGGAGACTCCCGCCCCGATGCCACAAGCGCCCGACAATGGCGGCCTGAACATTCCGACGCGGACCCAGGAAATTGTCCCTGGTGTGGAAGTTCCCGTTCCGGACTTGGGTAACAACGACGAGCCGGCTCCGTAGTTAATCGACGAGTCCGCCGTACTGAGTGAAGAAGGACATAGTGGCGTTGGGTGCAGTTAAAGGAAAAGAACAGCAGGACACCGACGTGTTGAGAGTTCAGCCGAGCCTGACGGAGCCCGCAGCGCAACGGTGGACTCATTTCCTTGGGGGACCCATTGCAAGCCACGGTCTCGTCGGGCGAGCAGTATGGGCCACTCCCCTCCGTGTCCTGATGGGCCTGGCCCTGGGCATGATGTCCCTGGGTTGGCTCTCGAAGGCGAATTGTCTTCGTGGCGACGGTGACGGGGTGAATTGGACCGCGAACCGTCAGTACATCTCGGGGTGCTACGCGGATTCCATCCCGCTGTACAGCATTGAAGGCCTGAAGGACGGGCACTTTCCGTATGTCTACTCCTGGGCCGGCGATGGTGGCATCCGCCATATGGAGTACCCGGTTCTCACAGGGCTCTACCAGTGGTTATGCGCCCAGTTAGCGGCCCCCTTGCACTGGTTTGCGGACCTCATTGGATGGTCGGTGCCCCGCGTCGGTTTCTATTTCGGCGTGAACGCGGTGTTCCTCGCGATTGCATGGATCGGGACACTGTGGTTCACCTATCAGTTGGCCGGTCACCGTGTGTGGGACGTCATTCTGGTTGCGGCCAGCCCCATCGTGGGTGTGCACATCTTCACCAATTTCGACTCTCTAGCGACAGTGTGCGCGATGGAGGCCATTCTCCTGTGGACCAGGAAGAAGTACGCGGGAGCTGGGGTTCTCATCGGCTTGGGGGCGGCCGCAAAGCTCTGGCCCGCGTATATCTTAGGTGCTTTCCTCGTGCTGGTCATCCGCCACCGTTGGCGGGAGCGCACGGAATTCATCAACACGGTGGTTTCGGCTGTGGTCACCTGGCTCGTGGTGAATATTCCGATCATGATCGCCTCCCCTGCTGGATGGGCGGAATTCTTCACCCGGAATGGGAAGCGAGCAGCTGAAGATTCGACGATCTACAGCGTGCTTTCATGGCTGACTGGCTTTAGTTACTCCACCACTGTTCCGGTGAAGGCGCAGTCAATCATTTCCTTTGTGCTGTTCGGACTGTGTTGTGTCGGAATCTTAATTCTCGGGCTGAAGGTCAAACGTGAGCCTGCAGTGTGGGAACTCTCGTTGTTGATCGTCGCCGCATTCGTTCTGACCAGCAAGGTGTGGAGCCCGCAATACTCGCTATGGCTGGTGCCCCTCGTCGCGTTGTCTCTCCCCCGCTGGCACCTGGTGTTCGCCTGGATGTGGGTGGAAGCTATTTACTGGTTCGTGCGGATGTGGTGGTTCACGGGGGCGGATAACAAGGGCGCTCCAGACTGGCTGTTTAACTCCTTCGTGATCGCGCGGGATGCGCTGGTTGTGGCCATTCTTGTGCTGGTGATCCAGCAGATGCGTGGGACACGTCCTGACGCTCCACGCACGATGCTCCAGGCAGAGGCCCCTGGGCAGCAGGAAAAGGATCCGGGGACGGTAGCGTCGCGGCGCGGTCCGTCGTCGGAAATGAGTAGCCGGGCGGTGACTAGCGACGTAGTAACTAGCCGGGCGGGTGTCGTCGGCACGCGATCGAACGTAGGAATTACAGCATGACTCCGCAAGTAACGTTAACGATTATCAGCGTTTTTATCGGGTTCTTCTTATTCACGGCCTCGTTTGCCAGTTTCATGTATAAGAAGCCGGCCAAGGTGACGTGGATGCTGTTTGGCATCGCCGTTTTCTTCATCACTGTTGTGCCGGTGACCGTCGCTGTCTTTTGGGCGACGCTCATCAATTAACCGGGTTGCTCACCACCGAGCCAACTGGCGTGTTGTCATGTGAGGTTTTCGTGAGGTTCCGGATTTTGCCTCTGGCCAGCGGTTTGGTAGTCTCGTGGGGTTGCTTGACGCAACGAACCCTCCTGTCGCGCTAACGATGGCGCGGCCGAAATACGACCAGACCATAGGAGGTGATGAGGTCCGTGCGTCACTACGAAATCATGATCATTCTCGATCCCGCGCAGGATGAGCGCACTGTAGCCCCGTCCCTGGATAAGTATCTCGATGTTGTCCGCAAAGAGAAGGGCAACGTTGACAAGGTTGATATTTGGGGCAAGCGCCGTTTGGCCTACCCAATTCAGAAGAAAGAGGAAGGCATCTACGTTGTCGTGGACTTCACCTGTGAGTCCGCAACTGTGCTGGAAGTCGACCGTCTGCTCAACCTGAATGATTCGGTGTTGCGTACGAAAGTTCTGCGGACCGACGCCTAAAAAGGCACACTGGTAGACACACCAGTGTCAGGTTTTATCTGATCATCAAACCGGTTGTCCTGCAGAGAGAGAGGATTCATCATGGCACAAGGAGAGACACCTATCACGGTCGTCGGCAATCTTGTTGCTGACCCAGAACTCCGTTACACCCCGTCGGGTGCTCCTGTGGCTAATTTCCGTGTGGCATCGACGCCACGCCGATACGATTCCCAAACCAACCAGTGGGTTGATGGGGATGCGATGTTCCTCACCTGCAATGTGTGGCGCCAGGCCGCCGAGAACGCTGCCGAATCGTTAAAAAAAGGCATGCGCGTGATCGTCAATGGCCGCTTGCGCCAACGGAGTTTTGAGACTCGGGACGGCGAACAGCGTCGCGTTTTTGAAATCGAGGTCGATGAGGTCGGCCCGTCGTTGAAGTACGCCACGGCAAACGTCGAAAAGACGAGTGGCGGAGGCAACGGCTTCAACCAAGGCGGCGGTGGCTTCGGTGGAAACCGAGGCGGAGGCTTTAACTCCAATCGTGGCCAGCAGTCTCAAGGCAACCAGGGCTTCGGCGGTTCCGGAGGGAACTCGGGCGCGGATCAGGATCCGTGGAATTCCGCTCCCAGCCAGGGCTCCAGCCAAGGGTTTGGTGGGGCAGATGATGAGCCACCCTTCTAACTAATCAACGTAAGAAAGGCTAGGGATCATGAAGCTGATCCTCACCGCCGCCATTGACAATCTCGGTGTTCCTGGTGACATTGTCGAGGTCAAGGCCGGCTATGGAAGAAACTACCTGCTCCCGCGCGGGTACGCGGTCCCCGCTACTCGTGGCGCCGAGAAACAGGTTCAGGATTTGAAGCGTGCGCAGGAAGCGCGTGCTATTCGCGACGCCGATCGCGCTCGCGAGGTCAAAGAGCAGTTGGCAAACCTGGAAGGCGTTTCTGTCGCCGTCCGCACTGCCAACAATGGCAAGCTGTTCGGGTCTGTTAAGCCTAACGACGTTGCTCAGGCCGTCGTAGCTACTGGTGGTCCGGAGCTGGATAAGCACAGCATTGACATGACCAAGGGTTTTGTGAAGTCGACGGGTAAGTACTCGGTGGACGTTAAGCTCCACGAGGATATCCACGGCACCATTAACTTCGAGGTCGTATCCCAGTAGTTTCTGGTTTTACACTTTTTGAATTCTTTCCGGGGACTCGACACCCCCGGTCGACAACAGCGTGTAAGCCCTGGCTGCGGGTTATTGCCGTATAAGACGGGTAACTCAGTGGTTGTCGGGGCTTTATAAGGGATGTGCCATGCTTTTGTGGCCGTTCCGCGGTAATACGAGGCGCGACTCGACACCGCGCCGTGTTCTTCACTCCACGCTGGGTGTGCTTCGACACCACGCCCTGCGTGAAATAACGACGGGTCTGGCAGATATGCCGGGCCCGTTTTTCGTATGAGGGGACCGGCCGGGCGAAGAACATCATTCACGCAAGAACTTCGTAGTTTACCTTCTGTTAATGGTGATAGAGATGTTGTCGGATGTCGTGGATGGGGCTGGGGATAACACGCACAGGTTAGGTGCTTGACAACCGGATTTTTACCCCAATTTGCTCGGATATTTCCCCAGTTCATGATAAAAAGGCCCAGCGTAGAAGCGGTTTTCCACCGTTACTGTGAGATTCGTCAAATTAAAATGTCACAGGGCTGACCTGCACAAACGCTCGTTTTCGCAGGTCGCGATAAAAACTTGTCCACAGTAAATTCCACAGGCCGACGTGGGAAACGATGAATTCTCCACATTTTATCCACAGGCAGTCTGCGAAACCTGTGGATAACTCCGTGGGAAAAGAGGTACTGAGATTTGTATCCTAGCCGTCGGAGCTTTATGAAAAAGCAGTAAAGGGTTACTCTGAGTAACCCCTTCCCGTGAGATCCGGTCAGATCCGGCGGGCTCCAGCAGACCTAGCGAGATCCAGTGAGGTCTAGTGGGATCTCGTAGGGTTTAGCAAGAGTTAGAGCAGTGCGCCCGCATTCCCGCGTGCCTCTCATGATTGTGCTCAGTGTTTATGTCGGCGGCAGGCGATAGGGTATTTCCATGGCATCACGTTCAGCGGTATCAGCGTCTTCTCTTGATAATTCGTACGACTCGTATGAGTCTGGTTTTGGTCCGGGAGGGGACTATGAGGACGCGTCGTTTGGGCCCTCTGGAGGTCCCGATCCGCGGGATTATGAGGAGTTCGGTCGGAAGTCTCCCCAGGATATTGAGGCTGAGCAGGCTGTTTTGGGTGGTATGTTGCAGTCCCAAGACGCTATTACGGATGTCGTAGAAATACTCCGCGCGGATGATTTCTATGACCCGCGCCATCAGACCATTTTTAACGCCATCCTCGATCTGTATAGCGAGTCTGCGGATGCCCAGTTGCAGATCGACCCGGTGCTGGTGAGCAACCGGCTTAATCGCGACGGTGACTTGGAGCGCGTGGGTGGGGCACCATACATCCACACCCTTATGACTAAAGTGCCGACGGCGGCCAACGCGAGTTACTATGCGCGGATCGTTGCCGAGAAAGCGGTGCTTCGTGGGCTCGTTTCAGTGGGGACGGAGATCGCCAAGCTGGGGTACAACGGCATCGATGGCCAGGACGTGGACAAGGTGGTCGATTACGCCCAGTCCCAGGTGTTCGGGGTGGGACGTCGTGACGCTAGCACGGATTATGTCGAGTTGGCTGACACGTTCGAGGAGGTCAATGATCTTCTTAACGAGTACGAAATGCACGGCGGTGCGGCCAGTGGTGTGCCGACGGGCTTCCTTGACCTCGACAAAACCATTAACGGCCTTCACCCCGGGCAAATGGTTATCATCGCTGCTCGGCCGGGCGTGGGGAAGTCCACCTTGGCGATGGATTTCATGCGGTCGGCGTCGGTAGAGAATGACACCCCGTCGGCACTATTTAGCCTTGAAATGTCCAAAATGGAGATCGTGCTGAGGCTGCTCTCGGCCGAGGCCGAGGTGAAACTCACTAATATGCGCAGTGGCAAAATGGACGAATCCGAGTGGACCCGGTTAGCTCAAACGATGGGAAAGCTTGAGAAAGCGCCCATTTTTATCGACGATTCTCCCAACCTAACGATGATGGAAATCCGGACGAAAGCCCGTCAGATTAAGCAGAAGCACGGCCTCGGGCTGATTGTTGTGGACTATCTGCAGCTGATGACGTCGGGCCGCAAGGTGGAGTCGCGCCAACAGGAAGTCTCGGAGTTCTCCCGTCAGCTGAAGCTGTTGGCGAAGGAAGTGGAAGTTCCGTTGATCGCTATTTCGCAGCTCAACCGTGGGCCGGAGTCCCGTACCGACAAGAAGCCACAGCTGGCGGACCTGCGTGAATCCGGTTCTTTGGAGCAGGACGCGGACATGGTGATGTTGCTGTATCGGCCGGATTCGCAGCCGGGAGCGTTGGATAATGCCCGCGAGGGAGAAGCCGACATTATTTTGGCTAAGCACCGCGGGGGACCGGTGGGTACGATCCCGATTGCCGAGCAGTTGAAGTACTCGAGGTTCGCCAACCTGGCTACCGATAACTTCTCGTAGGGGCAGACTTCTCGGCATCCGCGCATCGGCTAGCGCAGCACCCGGGGTGTCGCGAAATCGCGCCGGGCCGACGTTTTCCTCTATTTTGGATAGCGAGTAGTAGTTCCCGATCGCTGAGTGATGCGCTCACGCGGAGTGCTCATCTGTTACGGACCCGCGTGTGACGTGCCCATGGTGCTCATTCGGCAACTGGTGAGCTGGCCCCGGACCTCGTAAAAGTACGCGGTACACGTAGCGGTTAAGCACCTGTACACGCAGGAGCAGCTGGGGCAGCATGTAAGGCAGTAATGAAAGGTGGCAAGCATGGAGACCCTCATTGTGATTGTGGGTCTAATGTTTGCGACGGTCATCGTCGTGTCCATCGGCGAGCGCACCAACCTCCCGTGGCCCGTGTTGTTAACCCTGTTAACGACGGCCACGATGGTGTTCCCCGCGATTCCAGATATTTCCTTACCACCCGATCTGATTCTCCCGCTATTCCTCCCGCCCTTGATTTGGGCGATGGCCCGGCGCTTGTCGTGGCCACTGATTCGATCCCAGTGGCGGACGCTGTTGTCGTTATCCGTGCTGTTGGTCGTGGTCACGATCCTGGCGGTGGCTGGGACGTCGATGGTCTTGATCCCGGGTTTGTCCGTTGCCGGCGCGATCGCTTTGGGCGCGGCGGTAGCCCCGTCGGACCCGGTGGCCGTGGAGGCCGTCGCGGAGCCGGCGGGAATTCCCCGACGCGTGATCGGCACCCTGCAGACCGAAGGCCTCTTTAACGATGCCGTCGCGCTGGTGGCCTTCCAGTTGGCGCTCAATTCGCTGTATAACGACGACTCAATCCACGTCGGCCCGGCGTTGTTGCGGTTCGTGTACACCACGGTGGCGTCGATTGCCCTGGGCTGGCTGATCGGCCATGTAGCCGGGCGGGCGTTGGAGTACACCGCGGGATCGAACACGGTCAACGCGCTGAGCTGGGTCGTTCCGTTCGCGGTGTATATCGCGGCGGAGGAGATTCACGCGTCGGGAGTTATTGCGGTGGTGGTGGCCGCCGTGGAGATGACATCGCGTGTGTCGGCGACGGCGGCGGAGGACCGGTTGACAGGGTCGGCTTTCTGGGAGACCGCCGAGCTGCTGGTGACGGGTATGGCGTTCGGCCTGATCGGTTTGTCGGTGCGTAATGCGGTGGAGCAGACCTCGACGCGTATCGGCGAAGGTATTGTCTGGGGTTTGGTTATTTCCGGCGCCCTTTTCGCCGTCCGCTTCTTGTGGATGTATGACCAGTATCTGCTGAACAAGCACAGCAAGAAGAAGAACGTGTCCCCGCTGCGGCTGCAGGAAGTGTTGGTGCTGACCTGGTCGGGGATGCGCGGTTTGGTCACGCTGGCCCTGGTGTTGTCTGTGCCCGCGGGCTATATCAATGTGTATAACGAAATGCCGCTGATCGCGATCACGGTGCTGTTCTGCACGATGGTGGTTCCCGGGTTGACGTTGCCGTGGATCATGCAGAAGCTGAATGTCAATGAAGGCAATGATGCCATTGCCGACGCAACGATGGATCGTCTGTTGCGCCGTGCGCATAATGCGGCGATGGATGTGCTGCAGTCGAAGGGTGAGGATCTCCCGCCGGAGGCTATTCAGGCCATCGCACGCCGTTTCCGCGACATGACGGGCGTTCCGAAGGACGATGAGCCGGAGAACTATGAGGATGCGGTGCGTCGTCTGCGCAAGGTGCGTCGCAAAGTGACGGCGGTCCGTTTGGAGGCGATCGAGGCCGCCCAGGTTGAGGTCATGTCGGCTCGGTTCGAGCCGGGTGCGGATCCGTTCATCATTGACGAGGTGCTAGCGCAGCTGGACCGCATGACGCTGGCGAGTGGCGAAAATTCTGTCCTGGGGCTTCGGGAAAGGTAGGCGAGTCGTGTCTCGTGGAAGAAAGCCTGTGGCGCCGAAGCGCTTTGCCGGTTCGGCCGTGCTGGTGTTTGTTGGCGGTGCCGTGGGGACGTTAGTGCGTGATGTGTTGACGTCTAGCCCCGTGGTGAGCGCCGTAGTGCCCACGATGTGGTGGGTGTTCGCGGTGAACGTGGTGGGTGCCGCTCTGCTCGGCTTTTTGGGCGCCCGTTTCGCCCGACTGGGCCGTGTGAACGCAAATCTGCTGCTGGGGACTGGTTTCTGCGGTGGTCTAACAACCTATTCGACGCTCGCCGTGGACATTGCCCGGTGGTTCCCGGGGGTCGGAGCTGCCGGCGTTCAGGGATCCGGGTCCCTGATGGGCATGAGCTTCGCGGTGTACTACGCGTTGTTCAGCGTGATTTGTGGCGCGATCGCGGCGTTTGCCGGGGCGTGGTGGGAACGCGTCGGCCGTAGAGAGGTGACGCAACGATGATGGTGCTTGTGGCGCTCGGCGGTGGCCTTGGTGCGTGTCTGCGGTACGCGGTGGATGCGTGGATCCGTGCGCGGTGGCCGGCAGAGTTTCCGTGTGCCACGTTCGTGATTAACGTGACCGGCTCGTTTGTCCTCGGGCTGTGTGTGGCGGGCCTATCCGGGGGAGCGCTGTTGGGCCTCCTAGGTACCGGAATGATGGGTGGATACACCACGTTCTCCACGGCGTCTGTCGAGGCTGTCACTCAAGGTAGCGCTCGCCGTGGCACTATATATGCATTATCGACGCTGGTGGTGGCGGTTTTCGCGGCATGGCTAGGGTTGGTCATCGGCGGGTAAGTCGCGCCGGGGAAGTTGCACGGAGACGTCGAGGTCTACTTGGGTTCGAGCGTGTATCCCGCTTCCGCGACGGCCTCGTTGATATCGGCATCACCGAAGTCTTCACCTTCGACGGTCATATGGCCGTCGTCGAAAATAGTGACGTTTTGTACTCCGCGTGCCTGAGATACCGCGTCTTTGATGGCGGCGGCTCCTTCGTTGGAACTCATGCCGGTGATGGTGTAATTCTTCATCATGGGGGTATCTCCTTGTGGGATACTGTCGTGTCGATGGCCAACGACGGTTGGCCGGTGCTAGCTGGTGCCTCACAGGCGAGTGTGTGCTCCATGGGCTATAGCGCGGGGCACACAATAGCCCCGTGTGGAACGAGACTTTAGTTATTGTTGTTAATTTGCACTAGTGACAATTTCTATATTGCACATGTTTAGGGGTATTTCAGGGGGTGCTTGTCCGTCACATATGGCCCGGCGGCGGACTTGGAGGAGCTTTTCAGTTGATCCGACGGTTCGGTGGGGAAGGTACGTCCACCATGATCGCTCCCACTCGCAAAACCGACGCGACCATCGGAGTTCCCTAATGTTAAGGTAAAGGTCACCTATTGAGTCATGCTAAATACACGACACAGCGCACCTCGACGAAACATGCAGAGGGCAGAGGAGAGAAGTAAGTGGGCGGACTTATATACGCCGTCATAGGGGTAACGTGCATCGCACTTCAGTATCTATTACCCAGGTATCTTCCCGACTGGACTGGGCTTTTCATCCTCATTCCCTATGTAGCTGCAGTCGTCTTCGTAGTGTTTACGGTCGGCTTGCATGGTTTTAGGGACTTCATCATGCCGGTCGTTGGCTTTTTCGCGTTAATGTGTATATGGGGTCAGGGCGTGGAAAACAAAAAACGCGTAAAGAAAGAGGGGGAACATGGAACCGAGTGAGCCACATAACAAAACCGGTTTTGTAGTCAACGGTATTAAGTCCGAACTGACGACGTTCATACACACCTCTTTGCTGAAGGTCTCGCTGGTTGTGATGACCATCCTCACAGTCGGATTAGCCGTAGATATATCGCGTCGCAATAATGGGGCAATCGGTTTCTCAGGTAGCTTAGCTAGTAACTCGGAGTTAACGTTTTTCTTCATTGCGTTCGCGTTATCCCTCTATATTGCTGGTAGCTACACAAAGGGATCGGTGAACTACACCCTTCTTTCCATTCCCTCCCGTTTCAGCGCTTATCTCGCTAGCCTCATCACCAGCGTTGTTATTTCTTTGGCCTTTTGGCTAGTGTTCGCCTTAATCTTTGTTGTCCTTTTACTTGTTTTATCTGCCCTAACCAGTTTTAGTGTCACCACTGATTCTGTCGCGAGGGAATTGATTCTCGGCGTCTCATGGGCAGCGTGCATGGTGGCTATTGGACTGGTCGCCGGCGGGATCTCTCACCTAGCTCGAAACGTAACCCTGTCATTCACGTTGATCATTGTGATCATGCTCATTCTCCCGATGGCGGGGGCCATCTTGATGGCGATGGGTCATGACCAGGGTAATCTCCTGCTCCATCACAGCTTCCCGTTTGCTGTGGACAAACTAACGCAAGCTAATGCGACGTCGCTGGAAGGCCTGCTTGAAGTTGGTTTGTGGTGTGTCGTGGCCGTTGCATGTGGTGCAGCACGTTTGTGGAGGTATGAGGCATGAGTTCGTCGGCAATTTCTGTTGACCGGATTAATAAGTCGTTTGGTAAAAAAGTCCCGGTTTTGGAGAATATGACGTTCGACGTGGCGAGGAGCAAGGTCACGGGGTTGTTGGGGCCAAACGGGTCGGGTAAATCGACGATAATGAAGATTATTGCGGGGCTCACACATGCCGATTCCGGTGAGGTCACGATCGACCTGGAACGTGCCGACTCCTATAAGAGTGCAGTCGGGATCGATCATTGCCGGGCATCGATTGGCTATCTTCTTGATCCCGAATGGATAGATACGCGGGTGTCGATACTTACCTTCCTTCGCAGTCAAATGCTGTTGAAGGGTATTTCAGATACTAAGAACAAAGCCATCGACATTCTCGACGAATACGGTCTCGCTCATGCTTGTAATCGTAAGCTTGCGAAAGTGTCGCTGGGTATGAGGCAACGTGTCTGCCTTGCGGTGGCATTTCTTAACGATCCTGAGATCGTGATTTTGGACGAGCCGCACAATGGGGTGGACGCAGATGGCTCGATCGCATTTCAGAACAAGCTGAAGGAATATATTAGTTCCGGCGGAACGGCCTTGATTTCATCGCACTTGCTGAATGAGGTTCAGCAGTTTTCTGACTATGTGGTCATGATTAAAAATGGGCGCACTATAGTTCAAAAGCCGCTTGACCAGCTACGAACGACGAATAGTGTTCTGTTAACAGTCCGAGGGGATATCGAGTCCGCCCAGCGAGCCATGCTCAACAATGGTGGGCATATTGATGGTGTCTCCGGGCAGACCCTTTCTATTAGTGGTCTCGATACAGCGACGATTGCGGAAGTCGCGGTCCGGAGTGGGGTCAAAATTGAAGGCCTCACTAAGGAAAGTAAGTCATTGGAGAGCATCTACTTAGAACTGAATGAATAGCTGTCCTCGGTTTCGTCATTTCTGTATCCGCTATATCCACATCCGCATGTGAGGTCACACATCCCCGCTGCAGTTCTAGACTGTCTGGTCTATGATGGTCCCCCTAAAGGCCCCTGTCTCATATTGTGCAGGTAGACGGCGTAATGACCGTGGTCGCCGGCCCCTTAAAGTGGCCCAGTTAAAGTGGCCAGGAGTGCTGTCTTTTTAAAAATAAGTGAAAGGAATTTATGGCTACAGTTACTGTGACGAAGGACAATTTCACCGACACCGTCTCTAATGGCGTTGTTGCGCTGGACTTTTGGGCTGAATGGTGTGGTCCGTGCCGCATGTTCGGCCCGATCTTCGAGGAAGTCTCCGAGCAGTTCCCTGATGTGACTTTTGGCAAGGTAGACACGGAATCCAACCAGGAGATCGCGGGCTCGCTGGGCATCCAGTCCATCCCGACGCTCATGGTTTTTAGAGACAACGTTCTGGTTTACCGCCATGCAGGCGTCCACTCCGCTGGTCAGGTTAAAGACGTCATTGAGCAGACGAAGAACCTGGACATGGATGAGGTTCGGAAGCAGATCGCGGAGCAGGAAGCTAAAGAGTCGGGGGAGTAGCCTCATCGACGCTATCGGGGGAGTAGCGGCGTAAACGTACGACTAGCCGCATAACATGCACATAACACGACGCGCCCCAACCGGTGTTGTATCGGTGGGGCGCGTTGTCGCACGCCACGGGGCTCCTGCGAGAGTTAGTTGCCACACAAAGCGCATGCTTGCACGACAGCAGACGTACCCGCGACGACGGAATCACAATGGAGGAGCCACGTGCAACGTCGTTACTTACTCGATGGTGGTGCCGTCGGGAATGACGGGGCCGGGGTTGCCGGAAATAGCAAGAAGATGCTCGGCAAGTGCGAGGATGCTGTTCAGAACGTCCATGAGTTCTCCATTCTTTCTGTGGCACGGTTGTGGGGAGATACCGGTCCTACCGACGTCGCATCGCCTGAAACCTATTGATGTTCAGGCTAGATGGGTAATGTCGGTATGGATTGGGTGGTGGACTCGCCGTCTGACACGAACACGTGCGTCAGGATTGCTTACGATTGCGATCAATGTTGTTCATAGTGCACTGTACGCCTGAACTGCAGAGCGTGTGTGAACCGCACAGTAGGCCCGACGGATGCCCACAGATGTTAAGGAGATTGTGATGGCTAACCCCTTTTCAAAAGGGTGGAAATACGCGATGGCTAAGTTTGATAGCACCATTGATGAGAAAGCAGACCCGATGGTGCAGATCCAGCAGGCCACGGAGGCGGCGAAGAAACAGCACCAGGCTGTTGTGGAGCAGGCGTCGTCTGTTCTGGGGAATCAGCGGCAGATTGAGATGAAACTCAACCGGCTGATTAAGGATCAAGAGAGTCTTCAGTCTCAGGCGCAGAAAGCAGTGCAGCTTGCGGACAAAGCGTCGCAGGAGGAGGACACTCAGCAGGCGAGCGAGTGGAACAGCACGGCTGAGGTGGTGGCGTCGCAGCTGGTCAGCGTCGAACAGCAGATTGAGGAGACGAAGCAGCTTCATCAGAGTAATGCTCAGGCCGCGGAGCAGGCCAAGGCGCAGGTGAAGAAGTCCGAGGCCCACCTGAAGGAGCAGTTGGGGCAGATTGATCAGCTTCGGGCGCAGGTCAACCAGACGAAGATGCAGGAAGAGTCGGCAAAGGCCGCGGAGTCGATGAATGCGCTGAGCGCGAAGGACGATTCCGTTCCGAGCCTGGATTCGGTGCGCGACAAGATTGAGCGTCGCTATGCGGATGCGCTCGGTAAGCAGGAGCTCACGGAGAGTTCGGTGGATACCCGCATGGCGGAGATCGAAACCGCTGGTCGTGATATCAAGGCGTCGGCTCGGTTGGAGGAGATTCGGGCACAGATGCACGGTGGGCAGGCTGGCGACCGTTCCTTGGATGCGGGGGATGCGCCGCAGGGTGAGCTCGATTCCGGTGAGGACAAGTAATTCACCGACAATTTTTACCTCCCCGCAACCTACTTAATACGTTTTCCTGACAGTATGGGTGGAGTGGCGCGAACCCAGCGGCATCGATGTCATCACATGTCCACGTGGCCAACCCGCCATGCCGAGCACACGTGATGAACCCCTCGCCATACGATGCAGGCTCCACCGAGCCATGCGAAGGAGAACTATGTACACAGTTGCTGATTACATTGCAGATCGCCTAGCTGAACTGCACATTAAGGATGTTTTTGGGGTCCCGGGTGATTTCAACCTGGAGTTCCTGGATCACATTACGGGGCATGATGCGCTGCACTGGGTCGGCAACGCCAATGAGCTCAACGCGGGTTACGCGGCTGACGGGTACGCGCGAATGAACGGCATCGGTGCCGTTGTCACGACTTTCGGGGTGGGGGAGCTCTCGGCTATCAACGCGGTCGCTGGCTCGTTCTCGGAGAACGTGCCGGTGGTCCACATTGTCGGCGCCCCGTCGAAGGATGCGCAGGCGTCCCGACGTCTGCTGCACCACAGCCTCGGCGATGGTGATTTTTCTCATTTCCGACGCATGGCTAGTGAAGTGACCTGCGCCGTTGCTGATCTGACTCCCGCGGATGCGGTGGACGAGGTGGACCGTGTGCTGCGGGCGGTGCAGACACACAGGCGGCCCGGATACATTGTGGTGCCTACCGACGTCGCCCGCGTCGAGGTTGAGCCGCCCTCGTCTCCTCTGGGTGGCGCCCGGTCCTACACCTCCAACCGTGCTTTGGCGGAGTTCCGCGCGGCCGCCTCTGAATTCTTGGAGGGCCGCGATGTGACGGTGTTGGCGGATCTCCTGGTCCACCGGATGGGAGCGACAGAGAACCTGAATCGGCTTCTCAGTGGCGGTATTCCCCATGCCACCTTGATGTGGGGCAAAACGCTGGTGAACGAGGAAGACCCGTTCTTCTTGGGCGTGTATGCGGGCGCGGCCTCTGAGCCCGACGTTCGCAAAGCTGTGGAGGGTGCGGACCGCCTGGTCATGGCCGGTGTTCGCTTTACCGATACGACGACGGCCAGCTTCAGCCAGAAGATCGACCCGGCACGTTGTGTGGATATCGCCACCAATTACGCGAAGGTGGGCGATAAGACCTTCGCCCCGCTGAATATCGCTGATGCGCTGGACGCGCTTGCCGAGCTTGCTCCGTCGTTCGCGGATCGCGCGCCGGGTGCGGTTCCGGAACCGGAGCCGCATCACTGGGTTGCGGGCGCCGATGAGCCCTTGGTTCAGGACGATGTGTGGCCGACATTAGCTGGCGTGCTGACCGAAGGAAACATCGTTGTTGCTGATCAGGGGACCAGTTTCTTTGGCCTGGCGAAGATGCGTTTCCCAGCGGACACGACCTTCATTGGCCAGCCGCTGTGGGGCTCCATCGGATACACGCTTCCTGCCGCGATGGGCGCTGGCCTCGCCTGCCCTGGGCGCCGCCCGGTTCTTGTTATTGGCGACGGCTCCGCGCAGCTGACAGTCCAGGAGCTGGGCACCTGGATGCGGGAGGGTGTCAACGGCGTTGTCATCGTCGTGAACAACGACGGCTACGCTGTGGAGCGCTCGATTCACGGCGAGGACGCCGAGTACAACGACATCACGGCGTGGGATTGGCGGATGATTCCGCAGGCCCTCGGCGGCACCAACGATAAGGTCGTGACACTGAAGGCCACCACGCGCGCAGAGCTCAATGAAGTCTTCGAAAAGGCGCAGGACGACCAGGATCGTCTGGTGCTTATCGAGGTCTGTACCGCGCGGAAGGACTACCCGAAGTTGCTGAAGAAAATCGGGAAGGCCATTAACGACGCCAACTCGAAGTAGACGCTCTGACGCCCGGCCCCGGTATTCGCGCCGGGACCTGCGCCGCTAAACCTGCGTCGCTAACTCCTCTTAGATAGGCAGTTTCCGCAGGATAGCGGCCGGCGTGTGAGCCAGGGCCATCATGACGTAGCGGAATAGCGGGTGGACCCAGATCACGGACTTGTTGTCGTCGACAGCTTTCGCGACGGCGGCCGCCACGTCTTCCTTATTGACGGTTAGCGGTGCGTCGTCAAGGCCTTCGGTCATCTGTGTTCGCACCTGGCCTGGGCGAACGACGAGGACGCGGACGCCACTGTCACGCAGCGCTTCGCCCAGCTGGCGGTAGAAGCCGTCGAACCCGGCCTTGGTGGAGCCGTACACGAAGTTGGAGCGTCGGACGACCTCACCGGCGACGGAGGAGATTGCCACGATCTGCCCGTGGCCCTGCTTCTTCATGGCCTGGCCGAGCAGAACACCGACGGACACTGAGCCCGTGTAGTTGATCTCTGCAGTTTGAACTGCTTTTTCTTGGTCCTGCCACAGCTCTTCTTGGTCGCCCAAAATGCCGAATGCGACGATGGCGAGGTCGATATCGCCGTGGCTGAAGGCCTCGTCGATGACGGCCTTGTGTGATTCGGTGTCGAGAGCATCGAAGTCGATAGTGCGGACCTCGGACGCCCCTGCTTTCTTCATCCGGTCAATCGCGACGGGGAGGTCTTTGCTGTTCTTCCTGGCTGCGAGGGTGACGGTGGCGGAGCCTTGGGAGAGGAATTCCTCGACAATGGCGAGGCCCATATCCGACGTTCCCCCGAGGAGAAGGATGGATTGTGCGTGCCCAACGGCGTTAAGCATAAAGAAAGGACCCTTTCTGTGTGCCGAGCCCGTCGCAGGGCCTGGCGGAGTAATGCAATTCGTGCAGTGAGTGTGGATTAGCCAGATCGGATTAGTGCAGTTCCAGACGGCGGGACATGTCCGAGGCGAACACGCCGCTCGGGTCGATGGTGTTGCGGGTCTTCAGCCAGCTGTCCATCTTGGGGTACATCTTGTGGAAGTTTTCGGCCGAGGTACGCGATTCCTTCGCCAGGTAGAGGCGCCCACCGAATTCCATGACTCGTTTGTCCAGGTCATCCAGGAAGTCGCCGAGGCCGGGCTTGATGGGGAAGTCGACGCAGACGTTCCAGCCGGGCATCGGGTAGGAGAGGGGTGCGCGGTTGCCTTCACCGAACAGCTTGAAGACGTTGAGGGCGGAGTAGTGCCCGGAGCGCTGAATGTCGCGGACAATCTCTTTGAAGGGTTCGACGGCTTCGCGCGGGACCACAAACTGGTACTGCAGGAAGCCCTTAGAGCCGTAGCCGCGGTTCCACTCGCCGATGAGGTCGAGTGGCTGGTAGAACTGCGTCAGGTTCTGCACCTTGTTGCGGTATGTTCCGGACTTCAGCCACCACAGCTTACCGATGGACATCATGGTCAGCTTGTTCATCGTGAAGTTCGGGAAGATGTCCGGGACCGTCATCAGCTGGGGTGCGTTGAACTTCAACGGCTTCTTCGCCAGTTTGGGGGCGTATTCCTTCAACTGATCCAGCGTGGCCAGGGATCCGCGGGAAATAGCGGCACGGCCCAGCTTCGGTTCGGGAGAAATAGCGTCGAACCATGCCGACGAGTAGGTGTAGTTCTTCTCGGAACCGTCGGAGTGGAATTCGATAGTTTCATCCAACGACGCGGTCATGTCGCCGTCGGCGATGAAGTAGGCGGTTTCGGTGCGGGTCATCGCGATGCGTGCGCGCACGATGATACCGGTGAGGCCCATCCCGCCAACGGTTGCCCAGAAAAGCTCGCCATCTGGGTCATCGGCGCTGCCCTCGGGCTCGAGGTGGAGGATGCGGCCGTCGGCAACCAGCAGTTCCATGGAGGCGACGTGGTTACCGAAGGAACCGGCGGAGTGGTGGTTTTTCCCGTGAATATCTGGGCCGATCGCACCGCCGATGGTGACTTGCCGGGTACCGGGGAGCACCGGAACCCATAACCCGTAGGGAAGGGCGGCTTTCATGAGTTGATCGAGAGTGATGCCACCATCGACATCGGCAATAGCAGTGTCCGGGTCGATGGAGTGGATTTCATTGAGCGCAGCCATGTCGACGACAAGACCACCGCTGTTTTGGGCCGGGTCACCGTAGGAACGGCCCAGACCACGAGCGATCACGCCGCGCTTGAGGTAGTCGGGCTTGTCTTCATTCTGCTCGGCAACCTCCCGCACTGCGCGGGCAATTAGGTCCAGGTCAGGTGTGGACAGGACTTCACTAGAAGCCGGCTGAGTGCGCCCCCACCCTGTGAGACGACGGTGTTCTAGCGGTAGTTGATCTGTCGTGGTTGAGCTCACTTCTAACTCTTTCTCCTTGGTACGTCAGATTGGTTGTGCGCGACCATACGAGTGTGAGAGCCTTCGTCGAAGCCAAAGCCTCCCGCGCTACCACCCGTATAGTTCCACGCCATAGTTTTACGCCTGTCACGGCGATAGGCGAGTATCGATTTGATGGGAACCGACACCGGGATAACGGGTTTAGTAGAGGTTCATAATGTCGCGTATCTCTTCGGGCAACATGTCCACGCTGGTAATGAGCGGCTCGTCATATTCCCTGAGCAGGTCATTGACCCGTTGCCGGGACGAACTATCCAAGATCGGTAGCTCTTCAGCCATCATCCGCGTCATGGGCACATCCAGCGGGACTGTGGTGCGTTCCGCAGCTTCGTAGGTGGCGGCCGCAGCTTTGTCAGCCGCTGATTTTCGTCCGAACATGCCCCCTAGTGTACGGGGTGACGCTGAAATGTCAGCGTTGCTGTGACCGAAATTTCATTATCGACGCTGCGCTGGGGTCTTTTCGGGCGTCATCGCTTTGGTCGAATTGAGTAGCGGTTACTTAGCGCGGGCCCTGGAAGCGTGCGAACGGATCGACGGTGCTATTGGTCTGTGGTTGGTATTCAACCCGCTTGGTTACTTCCGCTTGAACTTTTTGCCCAAACAAGTGTCCAATCAGCGCGGCGGCCATATCTATGCCGGCTGCAACACCCGAGGATGTCCATCGGCAGCCGTCGTGTACCCACCGCGCTTGATACTCCCAAGAAATATCGTCGCCAAATGAGGATGCCCATTCAAAAGCTAGTTTGTTGCTCGTCGCTCGATGGCTTTCGAGGAGACCAGCCGCGGCGAACAATGCCGACCCCGTACACACTGATGCCACTACCTTCGATCGGTTTCCAATATCCGTTAGCCAAGACAAGAACGATTTGTCGTGAGCCAACGTCCGTGTTCCCATACCTCCGGGGACCAAAATGATATCGGGATCGTTAAGCTCGTCGTACTCTAATTTCGCAATTACCTCAACGCCTTGAGCGCTTCGGACGGGGCCACTCCGCTGAGCGACCAGTTCAATTTTTACATCGGGGATTGCGCTGAAGAGCTCTATAGGGCCGAACGTGTCAAGCAACTCGAATCCGTCGAAAAGTATTACCGCGAGATGCCTTTCAACCACGTTCTCTGCCATGGACCTATGGTAGACGACCTCGTAGTTGCGGTCATGGTTTCGCCGTGAAAGTTACTTTTATTGGTAACGAGCTGGGCGCAAACGTCTCGGATACAACGAAGTAAACATACCCTAGCAAGCTATGGCGTAAAAACCGAGTACCCCGAAAATAGTTCAAGCTTCAGTGATCTGTAAAGCCCGAGGAGCACGCGGAAACGACTTATTCAACTAGCGGAACTATGTCAATGCCACCAGCTTTGACATGAACGTCATTAACGATTGAATTCAATGTACGGTGTTGAAAAAGCATGGTTTGGGACATCGGTTGGGGGTGGGTCTAGACCTTAGAATAGTTGCCTGTTAGTATCCGGAGGCATGATCAAGTGAGTTGTGTCGTGCCTGTGTCTGTGGCTGGTGCCCGGCAGGTTATGCCCGTCCCAATTATTTAGGACTTTTCTTGGCTACAACTCACCTTCCTTCGATTGCCTCCGCGCAGATTTGCGTGGACGGCGTTTCTTTCTCCTTTGCTGACCATCGCGTACTTACGGACGTTTCTCTGACAGTTTCTGGTGGAGAACGTGTCGGCTTGATCGGGGAGAATGGCTCAGGAAAATCTACGCTGTTGCGGGTTATTGCGGGGCTTCTTGAACCTGACGCCGGGAACATCCATGTTTACATGCCGGGGGTCTCCCTCCCTCGTGTTGGTCTGCTTCACCAGGAGCCACCCTTCTCGTTATCCGCAACTGTAAAAGAGGTCATTGAGACTGCGGTGGCCCCGGTCCGTCGCGCCGCGGTTGCACTGGATCACGCTGCCGAGGCAATGTCCGAAGCCACGGAAAGTCAGGCCGCTGCTGCTGCGTATACATCAGCCCTTGAAACAGCAGAGCACCTCGAAGTATGGGATCTTTCTGCGCGGATCGAGAGAATACTAGACGGGCTCGGGCTTGCATCTGTTCCGCGCGACCGGATTGCTAAACACCTCTCTGGTGGACAGTGCGCCCGTCTTAGCTTGGCCTGGCTCCTTTTGTCTCAACCCGATGTGCTCCTGTTGGATGAACCGACAAATCACCTTGATGACACAGCTACCGAGTATTTGCAAACGTACTTGCTTGAGTGGCGTGGCCCTGTACTAATGTCGAGCCACGACCGTGCCTTTCTCGACGAAACTGCGACCAGTCTGATTGATATGGATCCGACTCCGATTCCAGCTGCGTTAAAGGCTCAGCTTTCAGATGGTGGAGCCGGCACCGGGGCCGGTCTGACCCGCTATACAGGAGCATATACCGACTATCTCGCTAATCGCCTAAACACCAGAATGCGTTGGGACCGTCAGTACCGCGACGAGCAAGCTGAACTGAAGCGCCTTCGTGTGTATATGCGCGAGAACTCGGTGGTGGGACATGTAGGACGAAAACCGCGCTCAGAAGCACGTTCAGCGAAAAAGTTTTACTCCGACCGTAACGCGAAAGTAGTAGCACGACGAGTCAATAGCTTTCAATCTCGGCTCGAAGAACTGGAGAAGCGGCAAATTCGTAAGCCGCCGTCCCGATTGACTTTTAGTGGACTGGATGCAGTCACTCCATCTCATAGCCCAATCGCTCGCAATCATGAATCGTTGGTGATCGCCACAGATATCGGCCTTGACGCCCGGCTCGGGCCAGTCTCACTCACAATCGGTGCTCGTGATAAATGGCTGATCACTGGATGTAATGGCTCGGGAAAGTCCACACTACTGAATATTCTGGCTGGTCGGCTTACCCCCAGTTCAGGTAGCATTCGACGTATCAGGGGAATACGTACAGTACTCCTGACGCAGGAGGTGCTCATTCCTGATCCCGTTAATCGGGGCTCGGAAAGAACCGTGCAGGAAGCTTATAGGGACATCGTAGGAAGACGCCAAGCAAAGCAAGCGCCGCTGAGTATGTTCGGCCTTCTTGCCCCAAAAGATGAGGGACGGCGAGTCGAAGCGTTGAGTGTTGGCCAGCAGAGGAGGCTGGCTTTGGCAACGATCCTTGCAGATCCACCTGATCTGCTTCTGCTTGATGAACCGACAAATCACTTGTCGCTCACTCTTGTCACAGAAATCGAGGCAAGTATCGTTGACTATCCGGGTGCGGTTGTCATCGCATCACATGACCGATGGCTTAGACGGAAATGGAAGGGGAGGAGACTTAATATGACACCTCCCTCGAACAGAGCGGTTGACGCATGCCGGTGAGTAAGCCCTACCTGCGGGCTGCGCATAAGCATACGGTAGTTGGTCTTGGTTTCTACCTTGTCCAAAAAAGAAGATGTCTGCTGGAACCGCCAGAGAAGACGATGAAGAGTACTCGGTTGTTCTTGCTTTACCCGGTTTGAGGCCCCGCCAAGCATCACCTTTTATGACAACATCTCTAATCAGACGTCTATATCTACCTATTTTCGTCGGAGGCTAAAAAAGTAAAGATAATGTGGGCCGTTAACGTCCGCATCGTGGTAGAGCGGTCCGGCGCACGTGGTGGCGTGTAAATTCTTCCTGGCTAAAGAAGCCTAGAGGTTGTCCATAAAACTGTAATTTTCTGATTGGTCTGTAATATCGGGCAAAACTATCTTGGCCGAGGGTAACGGAAAAATATAATGCTGATTATCTTAGCCGAAGCGCTATTTTGGGCCCTTATTGTAGCGGGAATGGTAGCTCGCTACTGGCTCCAGAGACCTGTCACTGGCAAGTGGCTTCTTATTGGCGGCCCTGTAGTTGACTTTTTGTTGATTATGGTCGTTATCATTGAGCTAAGATCTGGGAAACCTGTGGCATTAGCCCACCAGCTCGCTGGCATCTACCTGGGCATTAGTGTAGCCCTCGGTCCGAGCATTGTTCGGTGGTGTGATCAAAAGGCCCGCGGGTGGTGGTTCGGAGAAAAAGTAGAAACTAGCCGGGACAACACATTCTCTTCGGCACTGTGTTCCGAGATAGTTTTCTATCCAAATGGATTTTGGCGATGACAGTTGGATTTCTGGTTAATCAAGGACTAATCCTACTCGCGATAGATGAAGGTCAACGTAAAGCGCTATCCCAAGCGAGCACTGTGCCATTCATGTCTGTATTATTCGTCGCCATATTTGGGCCAGGATGAATCCTGATTTTCGGAAATAAAAGTAATAAGGAACCATGATAGGGTACGAGTATTTGCTGTCAAAATTTTCTACTAAATTGAAGGCGGCATAGCTCACTCCGTTCTTCTACTTCTGTACGAACTTAGAGCCAGGAATTCTCATGCGTCAGAGTGGTATATAATGACCTCGACGATCGGACGTGATACGTCGAGAATAAACAATCAAAAGAATAAAACCCGAAGTGATCGAAGCGTAGTCAAAAAAGAAGAAATGGCAACTAGGATCCATTTAAAGTTCGGGAAAAATTCTTTGAATCCTGTCATCTTTAAACTAAAAACCAATCAGGCGGTCACCTATCGAAGGTTGAGGCAGGCAGCATATATTCGTGTGGCTTAGAATTTTTCGGGAGTAATTAGCCAAATGACACAAACTACCATCTTTCTTATTTCGTCCGATAATTTTAGCACCGGCTAGCAACAATTACGGGGTTTGAGGGTACCAAGGTGGCCCGCCATAGGACATCGATCCGTGGATCGACCGAGGGGTTGCTCCGCCTGATTATTAGTGGTTACTTGCTAGGTCTACTAAAGCCAGATTCCCCGGGGTTAGTACACCACGCTTGCACGACGTCAATACTGGCACATTAGTGTGTTGACAAGTGCCGAAGACTAGGGCGGTTGGTATGGCAGTCATCGGTGCTTATTGGTGGGCTTACGCCCCATACTTTCACACCTCATGAGGTTAGTATCTATCACTTGCAGGTGACTCTGCGGGGCACGTGAAGCAACCTACTTGTTAAAGAAGACTAGTCGGTGATTGGATGATCGCACAGCGTTGTGCCGCTAAGTCCGGCTTTTGTTACCTGTTTTGTTTACTACCTAGTTGCCCGAATTCCGCTGAACTCTTCTCGAGCCTTTTGCGAACGAGGTGGCAGATTCGGGTTATTAGCTCTCCGGCCACTGAGTGTTCTAGGTGTATGCATCTCTATACGATGGGTTGAGAACGATAGATATACCTATGTAGCAGGGCTCTTATCATTAGCTGGGTAGAAAAACCGTTTTCCCCCGTTCAGACCCGAGTGTCATCGGGTCTGGGGGCATTTCGACAACCATGCGCTTAGTAGGGTTCAATTCAAAATTCGAGCGTTGAAAAAAGGAAAGCCTCTTTAAGGAAGGATTTATTCCCCTCCATGCCACTTGTTGGAGTAACTGTTGTTGGGAATTAAGCATCATAAGCGGGATTTATAGAGAGCTAGGTCCCCCCCGACGATTGGTGTGCGTTTGGGCTCGGGTGAGAAAGTTAACTAATTTAGATACGTTCGAAGCCTGACATTGGGAGGTTGCCGTGGCCAGAGCTCTGACCTGTGCCAGGGTCCAGCTTATTTATCACAGCTGTGATATTATCCGGTGTTATGAGCTACCTCGAACTACAGTCAGTCAGCTATACGCTTGCTGACGGTAGGCCTTTGCTTCGTGATGTCTCCTTCCGTGTTAGTTCCCATGAACGAGTGGCACTGATTGGGGCAAACGGCGCAGGCAAGACCACATTGTTCAAGATCGTTCTGGGGGAGATCGTCCCCCAGAAAGGTAGCGTTGTCCGGAGTGGTTCAGTGGGAATAATGCGCCAGTTCGTTGATTCTGGGACAGTAGAGGGCCTACTACTATCCGTGGCCCCTCCGCAATTACGTGAAACAGCTGAGCGACTGCATCGCGCTGAACGAGCAGCGTCCGCTACATCTGAGACAAAACCGCAAATGGAGTATGCGTCGGCACTTAATGATTGGGGCGAGAAGGGAGGTTACGACCTGGAGGTGCTATGGGATGTGTGTACGACAGAATCTCTAGGAATGTCATTCGAACAGTGCCGACACCGTCCGGTATCAACGTTATCGGGTGGCGAGCGGAAACGCCTCGTACTTAATGCACTGCTCCGTGGCCCTGACGAGATCCTCCTGCTCGACGAGCCCGACAATTTTCTTGACGTTCCTGGTAAACAATGGCTTGAATCGCAACTATCTGAATGCAAAAAAAGTACTTTATATCAGCCATGACCGGGAACTCCTCGCGAATACGGCTACCAGTATCGTCACTCTCGAGTTGGGGAGCGCGGGTAATACATCCTGGGTTCATCCGGGTGGTTTTGGTGGGTATCAGAAGGCACGAGAGCAACGATTTGATCGGCTCGACGAGCTGCGCCGGCGATGGGACGACGAGCATGAAAAATTGCGTGCGCTCGTCCACATGTACAAGCAGAAGGCGGCCTATAACTCAGATATGACCTCTCGGTACCGAGCTGCCCAAACACGGTTGGCTCGGTTCGAGCACGATGGCCCACCCGAAGCGCAATTGCGGGAACAGGAGCTTTCCATGCGTTTACGTGGGGGGAGGACTGGGAAGAAGGCCCTGGTTTGTGAGCAACTCGAGCTCACGGAACTCGTCGAGCCCTTTGACTTTCAAGCGTGGTATGGCGACCGCATTGCTGTACTAGGGGCTAATGGCTCTGGAAAGTCGCATTTTCTCCGCTTATTGGCTGCTGGTGGTAGTAACCCAGCTCCCGAGCATCAGCCGGTCGCTGAGATGAATATCGAGCCGGTTTCTCATCATGGCGATGCACGTTTGGGTGCTCGCGTTCGACCAGGATGGTTTGCTCAAACACGCGGACGCCCCGACTTTCGTGGCCGCACCCTTCTTTCCATACTGCATCGTGGAAACGAACACAGGCAGGGTCTGCCGAGGGAAGAGGCCTCCCGAGTGCTGGCTCGTTACGAATTGGCTCGCGCAGCCGAGCAAAACTTTGAGTCCCTATCAGGGGGACAACAAGCTCGTTTTCAGATACTGTTACTTGAGCTCAGCGGGGCGACGATGCTGCTTCTCGATGAGCCAACAGACAACCTTGACTTGGAGTCAGCAGAGGTTCTCCAACGAGCTCTCGGAACATTTTCGGGCACAATTCTTGTGGTGACTCATGACCGTTGGTTTGCTCGTGACTTTGACCGGTTCTTGGTGTTCGCCGAGGATGGACGGGCGTACGAGTCTGACCACCCCGTTTGGGAGGCGAATACGTAAAAGCAAGATGAGGATCAAGATATGCCTGCACGTATAGACGCGGAAGAACGTCGTCATATTGTTATCGAGGCTGCTTTTCGGATGATTGTCGCTGAGGGCCTCGAGGGCCTAACCCTAAGAAAAGTGGCGGTAGAAGCAGAACTCAATATTGGGTCAGTGCGCCACTTTTTTAATGGCCACGAGGATTTACTCGCCGCAGCAGCCCAGGAAGCCGGAAACCGCATGGGCCGACGCCTTGCACAACATCCAGTCGAGCAATTGAGAGGACTGACGGGCGAAGAAGCCTTAAATGCTTTACAGAATCTCCTGGAACAGGTTCTTCCTCTTGATGAACCACGAAAGGAAGAAGCTATCGTCGTGCTCGAATTCATCCGAGCTTCCCGGACGCAACCAGTCTTTGCATCATCTGCTGCACAAATGGCGAGCGATTTGCACGACGTTATTACCGACGCTTTAGCGTGTTTAGGCGTGCCGGGCCCTAGTGCGGTGGCACGGCAAATCTCAGCGCTTATCGGTGGTCTTACACTTGATACCGTCACGCCTCATGGTGCTCTGACTGTCAATCAGTTGCGGTCGACTCTGCGGGGCGCGTTGGGCAACCTTCTTGTTATAGACGCTGATCGGTGATCGGATAACTGCATAGTTCTATCCCTAGGTCAAAGTAAACGGGCAATGAGTAAAGCATTGTTACCCTGGATGCCATGCACCTAAGCAGGAGAGACCAGTTTCCCCACGGAGTCACACGACGTCTCAGTGAAGCGAAAGACCGTATTGACTCACTACCTCCGGACAAACGAGGTGCTTCCCGCTTTGTCGAACGGGTTTTGGTATCTTCTCTGATCGGCGGCTGGTACGCCTCTGGTGGCATCGGTTCGAAGCCGCGCCGGGTGGCGACGAAGGTAGGGGTGCTAGGGTCCGCGTTCGCGGTGATATGGATAACGGCAGAGTCGCCGGAAGATTCGGCAGACGCGGATAATAGCTTTCCTGAGGCTGCGGCAAACGAATCATCCAGTTCAGGGAAATTCACATCACCTGAGGCCGCCGTGTCGGATGCCACGAGGTTGGAAACCGCCGAGGGGTTGGGAACTTCATCGCCGGAAAGCGCATCATCGCAGGCCACCCCGTCGAAAAATGATGAAAATAGAGCCCCAAGCCCGTGGGGCTGGGCACGATTGGGTTTGGCTGTCAGCGCCGTGGTGGCCCTCTTCGTGGGATCGTTATATTTTTCCCGCTTCATTAGGAGAAAAGCGCTGGCGTTCATCCGTGCACATATCACTGAGTCACGGCCGTGGACGGTGTACGGAGTCCTTGTCAGCGTTGTCTGTTTTGCGTTGAGCTTCAACGAGGATAAGCGCACCGCCAAACTCGACGCCAGATTGAACGCATTGAGGGCGCGAGCATAGGTTTTCGCTGGAGAATGTAACGTCAGCCTGCATACCTGTTCGAGGAGCTGTAGTCTCAACTCCATTAACCCCAGCCGTTGACCCTCCACCATACAGAGAGCGCCGATGACTGGGGTTACTCCGTAGCGAGGAGAGCTAAGTCGGGGGTCAAGGGTCAAGCGGCAAAAACGCGGTGAAGATGGCGTTCTCGATCTTCGTTTTATTTGGCAGGCGAACGTAAAGGGCCGGCGAACGTCTTAAAGTGGTACGCACAACAACTCGCGGCATGCAACGCCTCGCGGTATGTAACGCACGAAGAGGCAAGAAAGAGGACCACATGACGTCTGCTGAATCTGACGGCAACTACCCCGTCATTGCAGTGGTAGCCGGTGAAGGGCCCACCGCAGTGTGGCATATCGACACCGATCCGCTAGCTAAAACAGGTCAGTTCGTTGGCGCGTGGATCGTCGGCACGGGGGAAACAAGCATCCAGCCTGGTGAAACGAATAACTTATCCTGGGCAGGAGCGGAACTTGATCAATCCGTTCTTCCCATGCTTATCGACGGTCACCCTGTGGTGCCGACCGATAGCGGCAGAAAGGCACTCGCCGCCATTGATGATGCCATTGGTGACGATGACGAAGGAAGTGGGGCGTCCGACGGGGGGAGCGCAACGTGGAGCGTCGTCAATGTTGATGACACCGTCGCAGCGATCAAGGAAGCCGTAACCTCATATAAAGAGGCCTTGAAGGACGAAAATACGCGGCGGAAAGCGGACGGCAAAAGCACGTTGAAGGGGCAAGCGTATCCCGACGTCGGAGACGTGGAACCTGCTTATGATGCCGCAGACGCGTTGGGCGTCGATAACCCGCTGGCTAAAGAGTGCTGGGCGTGGGCGGAAGGAATACGACGGCTAGTGGACACGTGGAACGGCATCGATGCCCAGCGCCGGGCCAAAGCCACCGATTATTTGCAGCACTTCGGCGGTAAAAAGCCGCAGCCTATTCCCCTGGTCACACGCACAACTGAGCGCTAACAGACGGTTCCTCAAACCCAAAGTAGGGAACAATTGGCGCACCAGCCCCGGGATTTGTGTCTACCCTGGGCTTTATGAGCACAAACACCGCCCGCGACGATGACAACGTCATCGAACTGAGCGATTATGCGCATCGCGCGCGCAGCGGTGACAGCAGCCAATTTCCCCAGAGCCAAAGCGAACCCGTCCTCGATGGCAACGAGCCCGTCGCGCGGGAAGCCGCCAGCCTGGTGCTCTCTGTCCACCAGAGCGGTGGCGATGGCCCTCAGTACCGGATTATCGGGATCAACGACGCTCTTCACGTCGCAGATTTCTTCACTGTGCTGGACACGTGCTTCGGGTGTGATGGTGACGCGGAATGGACGGTTCATGGGGGTGACGGGGCAGAGGGAGAACGCGAGTCTTTCGTTGGTGACCAGTCGCTGTACGAGCTGCTCAACGCCCCCGGCGACACGCTGGATGTGACCCGGCACCAACCGGCGGGCGTGGACGCGAATACTGGAGGCACGAACGTCGGCGAAGCGAGCATCGGTGACGCGAACGCCGACGAGGGGAGCAGTGAGGATGCTAACTCCGGCGAGGGGAGCGTCGATAAGAATATTGATGACTACGATGACCTGCACTTTCATATCGACGTAGCCGAGTGCTATCTACGCGATCACGGGACTCCCGACGCGTTGTGTGTCGGCGGAGACGAGCATGCCGATTTAGACAGCATCAATGCAGAGCTAACTGGTGCAGCGACAACGCAGCACATTTTGCACGCGACGAAACCCATCATCCGTTCGGCCATCGAACGAAGTGGCATCTTTGATTTCATTCCGCTGCTCCAGGCTTTGGACTTAGGCCGAGAAACGAATGTGGACGCGGACACGCTGGCGCTATGCCGATGCCTCCCGAAGGAAAAGGACCCGGCCGGCCGCGATGCGGCGGTTGCTGAAATCATGGCCCAAGCGGCTCTGGTTGAAGGTCCCCTGCGAGCGGACATTATCGAAACGATGATGGAAGCAATCGGGTGGGTAGCCGACGACGGTTCGGAACTGAAACTCCCCGAAATTGACCATCTGGCCAGCGAAACTTTGCAGGCCTTTGAGCGCATAGGACTCACGGGGGATCAACGATTGTCCTCGCTGGAACGGCTTGAATTGTGCCGAGCGATCATCCGCGCGGACTAGGTATCGGAGGGCGGACTAGGTACAACGGGGCGGATTAGTCATAGCGGCGACGAGTCGGCGTGCAACGGACATGAGCCGGGGGAGGACTGTGCAGCGCGTTGAAGAGTAAGCTGCCAGGGCGTGAGTGAAACCAAGTCTGACCACCCAACCGATGATCACGCCGAGCCGGAGCTGCTGACACCTAACCTATCGGGGGCTTTAGCTGCCGAGAGTGCCGCGATGGACGACGTTGATGCGGCGACGGAAAGCGGTGCCACAGCCACAGACGCCCCAGCGCCACACGACGCTGTAACATCCGGCGCCGCGGGCGTCGATGCACCGGCTCCGCAGGGAGCGAGCGTACTCACTCACCTCTATAAATTCGTGATCGCAGGCGGAATTTCCGCTGTAGTTGACTACGGCCTAACCATGATTATCCAGCATGCTCTGGGGCAGTCGTACCCTCTTGCTAAGGCAATCGGCTTCATCTTCGGCACCATCACGGCCTACGTCATCAACCGTCGCTGGACCTTCGAGGCCGAAGCGTCAGCAAAGAAGTTCCTACAAACGATGTCTCTTTACGCGCTGATGTTCGCCGTCCAATGGGGACTTGCGGTGTCCGTGAACCACCTCTTGCTTAACGCCGAGGCCAGCGCATTCATCGCCGGTACCGTTGGTTATGTCATTGGTCAGGGGGTGGCCACCGCCGTGAACTTCGTTGTCCAGCGGTGGGTCATTTTCAAAACCAACTAGGGGGCCGCTCACGGGGCCGGCCGGCGGGCCTTACCCCATTTCCCCAGCGTGTGGCGCAATGCCTCCTCTAAATCAGTGAAACGGAACGTGTACCCGTTCTTCTCCAACCCCTCGGGCTCCATCTTGACCGACGAGAGAGCGAGCTGATCCGCACCCTCCTTACCCATCAGGGCATCCGGGCCAAGTCGGGGCGTTGGAACAATCGACGGGCGACGAAGAACCTTCGCCAGTGTGGAGGCAAACTCTTTTTGCTTTACCGGGTTGGGAGCAGCGGCATTAACCGGCCCTGATACCTCCGGGTTAAACGCAGACCAAATATAGATCTGGGCAAGATCATCGATACCAATCCACGGCTGCCACATCTCACCGCCATTCAGCGGGCCGCCTCCACCCATGAGGTACAGCGGGAGCTGGGCGCCCAGAAGGCCTCCACGGGCGGATAACACCAGGCCAGTCCGGATGAGCGCCACCCGAATACCAGCCTCTTCTGCCTGTAGCGCTGCGTCCTCCCAACGCTGGCATACGTCGGCAAGGAAATCATCGCCCGCTGGCGACTCTTCCGTTACCGCACCCGCGTCGGCACCGTAATACCCGCTGGCCGAGGCATTAATAAGTGTCGTTGGCCCACCCTCCGGCGCGGCCTTTTTCATCGCCTCGACAAGAGTCGTGGTGGCGTCGAGGCGTGAGTTAAGAATTGATTTCTTATGGTCATCAGTAAAACGCCCCATAATCGACGTTCCCGCCAAGTTGATGACAGCCGTTGCACCTTTCAAAAGAGATGGGTCAAGCGCGCCGTTGCTGGGATCCCAGCGCTTATATGTAACACCGGGAACGTGTGCCGTGCGAGAACTGCGGGTTAAGGCGATGACAGTGTGGCCAAGTGAACGGAGAAGAGCCGAAATTGCTTGCCCTACCAATCCGGTTTCGCCCGCAATGACGAAGGTATGAGATATTGTGGGATCAGCAGCCCCCTCCTTGCTGCCTACATCACGTAATTGTTGTTTAAAAGCCAAATCGGCAACAGTCTGGCGGGTACGAAAATCAAACGTCCGCTCCAGTTCCTTATCAATTTTCTTCTTAACCAGCCAATTCTTACCCAGGGCCGACGTTTTGCCCGGAAGTTCGGCTGTTACCTGATCCTGGACTAATGAGGAACCACCATTGGAATCGGAAAACTTATCGTCCGAAAACGTGTGGGTATGCTCCCATGAATCGAGGGGCCCCTGCACCATTGTGTCCGTAAATGACTCGCCTTGCGTGTATGTAGTGTGGCGTGCCTTCCATTTTATTGTCGTCGACACCGGTGCCAGGCCCTCTAACCATGGTAAGCCCATTTCTAACTCAGTCTCGGAGCCCTCCGCTAGGCCTTTGCTGGGGCCCGACGTCAACGTTGTTGAAAAATCAGGGCATAAACGCGCAGCGCCTCCGGCGGATTCGTAATACTCCACGACGTCGCGACGGGGGAAAGGGATCCGTGCGGTATGTGAATACTCGATAGTCATAACTCTCTTCGTCCTCCTTGGCACTTGGAATATGGACGGTATGTGGCCCATTGTTGCAGAAACCTCTGACACGCGTCGCTAATACGAAGAGTGGGACGTGACGTGATGGATAGACACCCATATGTAAAACCTGGTGATGGCATGTCGCAGTCAGCGTGGCGTGAAAGCCAAATCGTTGCGGAATACCTAAGGGGGGTATAGCGTTAGGGGTATCAGATACCCCCGGAGGGTATGTGATCGCCTGTGTGTTTTCGGTAACGCGGAATTTCGAGCCCCTGACTCGGACACGTGCATTCGCGCGGACTGTATACACGCGGACGCCCTCAACAACAGCGACGACAAGGAGATCACCATGAGCACCCACAAGTACAAGATTTCGGGCATGACCTGCAGCCATTGCGAACGCGCAGTCCGTGACGAAGTCAGCGAAATCCCCGGTATCCATGTTGATGAGGTCAGCCAGGAGACGGGAATGTTGACCGTCAGCTCAGATGACGACATCAAAGATATGAAGGTTCTTGAGGCCGTAGAGGAAGCGGGTTACACAGGTACCCGCCTGTAAACCAGCCCGCTGAGATAAAGGGAAGCGAGAGAAGTGCCACACACAGCGGCGACGAGCCCTGAATCCATGACACAGACTGCCACCGACGGTGTGGCTACATCTGAAGCCTCAACCATTGAGCTCAATATCGGTGGAATGACCTGTGCGTCGTGTGCTAACCGGGTAGAGCGCAAGCTCAACAAACTCGACGGAGTGCAAGCCACGGTTAATTTAGCAACCGAAAAAGCCAAAGTGGCGGTGCCGTCGTCAGTATCTACTGACGACCTCATCCAGACAGTGGAAAAAGCAGGATACTCGGCCACTCTCAGCGAACCACATACCCCAGCCTCCGGGGATAGCACCACCAGCAGTGCTGCGAAAAGTCAGACCCAGCGCAGCCGTAGTGGTGGCTTTAAGCAGGGCACAAGCCCTATCGAGAGGGAGACAGCACGGTTCCGGCAACGCCTTGTTGTCTCCGCATGGTTGGCTATCCCCGTTATCGCCATGGCGATGATCCCGGCGCTGCAGTTCCGCAACTGGCAGTGGCTGTCCCTGACATTGGTGTCTCCCGTTGTTGTGTGGGGCGCGCTTCCCTTTCATAAGGCAGCCTGGACGAACCTTAAACACGGTACAACCACCATGGATACGCTCATTTCAATGGGCACACTGGTGGCATTTGCATGGTCCTTATACGCCCTCTTTTTTGGACACGCTGGTAACCCACGGCTTAAACATACGTTCACCATGATGGCATCACACACCGACGCGTCAGCCAATATTTACTTAGAGGTTGCCGCGGGTGTCACGCTATTTATCCTGGCAGGACGCTACTTCGAGAAAAAGTCCAAACGAGAATCCGGAGCTGCTCTTCGCGCGCTGTTAGATATGGGGGCCAAAGAAGTCACCCTTCTCGACGGCGGCCAAGAAAAACGCATTCCTGTTGAACAACTCGAGGTGGGAAATACCTTTATCGTTCGGCCTGGCCAAAAGATTGCCACCGATGGCGCAATTGTCAGTGGATCCTCAGCTATCGACGAATCCATGCTGACGGGTGAATCTGTCCCTGCAGAAGTCGGCCCCGGGGACCACGTGACTGGAGCAACTGTCAACACCAGTGGTCGGTTAGTCGTTCAGGCAACCCGGGTCGGTGCAGATACCCAGCTCGCCCAGATGGCACGCATGGTCGAAGACGCTCAAACTGGAAAGGCTCAGGTTCAGCGCTTGGCCGATCGTATTTCCGGTGTTTTTGTCCCTGCTGTCATTGGCATCGCGTTATTGACACTGGTTGTCTGGCTTGCATTAGGACATGGATTCTCCGCCGCCATGACAGCCGCGGTCGCGATTCTTGTTGTAGCGTGCCCCTGCGCCTTGGGTCTTGCCACACCAACAGCACTGTTAGTTGGCACTGGTCGTGGCGCACAGATGGGCGTGCTGATCAAGGGGCCAGAAGTTTTAGAATCCACGCGGACCATCGACACAATCGTGCTGGATAAAACAGGCACGGTAACGACAGGCACCATGGCGCTAACTAGTGTTCATGCTGCTGCTACCTCATCCCGCGATGAAGTCCTGGCCATCGCCGGAGCAGTGGAGTTGTCATCAGAACACCCCATTGCGCAAGCCATAGCGCAGGCAGCGAACGCTCAAGATCTTGGGGCGCACACGGTCACAAATTTCCGGAACCATGAGGGCCTCGGGGTACACGCAACCGTCGACAATCACGACGTGTATGTCGGGAAGGAATCTCTGCTCAATGACGCCGGAGTCTCGTTAGATGATGAACTCCGGCGCGTGAAGAATAATGTGGAGCATGCTGGGAAAACAGCAGTCGCTATTGCTTGGGATGGCGAAGCCCGAGGGATTTTGGTTGTTGCTGACACGGTGAAACCCGCCAGTGCCTCGGCGATAAGCCAGCTGAAAGGACTTGGGCTCAACCCCGTCCTGCTGACAGGTGACAATAAGGTAGTTGCCCAGCGCATTGCCAAAGAAGTAGGAATAGACGACGTCAAAGCCGACGTTCTTCCCGCCGACAAAGTGCAGGTCATCCGTGATCTTCAGGGCCAAGGGAAAACCGTGGCCATGGTGGGCGACGGCGTTAATGATGCCCCGGCGTTAGCTCAAGCAGACCTTGGCCTTGCCATGGGAACCGGTACAGACGTCGCCATCGAAGCGGCCGACATCACACTGGTCCGGGGAGACCTCACTAGTGCCGTTGATGCAGTGCGTCTTTCCCGCGCAACGCTGGCGACTATTAGGACAAACCTGTTTTGGGCTTTCGCATACAACGTCGCCGCTATTCCGATAGCAGCCCTTGGGCTTCTCAACCCCATGATCGCGGGAGCGGCGATGGCGTTTTCTAGCGTCTTTGTGGTGGGCAACAGCCTCCGGCTACGTGGATTTACCAACGTTAATAGGGACGTCGGTATCCACGCTGGTAGGGGCGGCGACGTCCGCCGTAATACGAGCATGTGTACTCGCACTGATGAGGAGGAATGGGTGAAATGACCACACCAACTACCGTGGATAGTACGGCTGAGCAGGAGTTATGCCATGCGTGTCACGACACCCACGCCTCCCATGGCTATATTTCGGAAAAAGAGCGGTACCTTCACCGGATGAAGCGGATTGAGGGACAAGCCCGCGGCATCACCAAGATGATCGAGGATGAAAAATATTGTGTTGACATTCTGACGCAGATCAGTGCGCTGACAAAGGCTTTGCAAGCCGTGGGATTGGGGTTGCTCGACGACCACCTCAATCACTGCGTGCTCAATGCTGCCCAAGCTGGAGGCGATGAAGCCGAACAAAAACTCCACGAGGCGTCACAAGCCATCGCGCGGTTAGTGAAGTCATAGTCCGTGGCGTGGATTATTCGAATAACCGCTGGCCGACCATAGAGTCTCCCTCTCTAATCCCACCGGGGACAGCAAACAAGGCAGATGCTTGATGCTGGAGGTACTCAGTCATAGCGTCTTTTTCCGTCATCTTCTTCAGGATCGGATAGAACCCCTCGCGCGGATCCTTCGAATACGCAATAAAGAATAACCCGGCGTTCAGTCGGCCCAAGGAATCATTCCCATCGGTGTAGTTGTACCCACGCCGAAGCATTCGATGGCCCTTATTGTGTTCCGGGGCAACGACAGCCACATGCGAATCCGCTGGTACAGCCAGCTTTCCGCCGCGCCGGGCAGTGTAATCAACGTCATCAAACTCGTGATCATCGGAGGGATCATCAACGGACAAGGGAGCACCGTAGCGCTTATCACGCCCGATCACATCCTCTTGTTCCTCCAAAATAACGCGATCCCACACCTCGAGATACATATGAATTTTTCGGGCGACGAAGTAACTGCCGCCGGCCATCCACCCATCCGTCACCCACACATCTTTATCCAGCGCATCGGTTTCGTCGCTCTTGATGTTCTGGGTGCCGTCTTTAAACCCAAACAAGTTTCGGGGAGTGTCCTGATCGGTACTGGTCGACGACGTCCGCCCGTACCCGATTTGTCCCCACCGCAGCCGCACAGTGCCGAAACCGATCCGCGTCAGATTCCGGATCGCATGCACGCACACCTGCGCGTCATTGGAGCATACCTGCACCAAAAGATCGCCATCGCTCTGCTCAGACCGCAGCGCCTCATTGGCGAACTTGGGCATCCCTTCTTCGATGACGTCCGGCATCTTCGCCTTCAAGCCAAAGCGATCCTTACCGTCGCCGTCGACAAAAAGCCCCTTCCCGAAGCCGAAAGTAATGGTCAAACCGCCGACGGGGTAATTCCACGCCTCGCCAGTGTCTCTCGGGACGGCCTTGGGGTTGGCGTTCGGTTCGCCACCAATCAGCTCCCCCGCGCACATTTGCTCCGACGCTGACGTCCACGAGGTCAGCATGTCCTTGAGGTCGTCGACGTCGTCCGTCGTGATGTCGAACGTGGCGGTGTACATGTTGTCTTGCGCAGGCGTTGTTATTCCCTGCTGGTGCTCGCCGCGGAACGGGTAGACGAGCGAAGTCGGGTCGGATTTGTCCTTGTTTTCCGCAGCATGGACGGCCACACCGCCGATGCCCGCGCCGGCGATCCCGGCGAGGCCAGCGAAACCGGCAGTAGTAAAGAGTCGGCGTCGTGAAATACCCCGCGTTCGGCCCTGTTCCTCGGTGCCCGGCGTGCCCGACGCACTCGTCGCATCGGTCGAACTGGTTGGCTCATGTGCCGAACTATCCGGTCGGATATCACCGCGGCCTTGTCCGCCGACACCGCGATCCGATTCCTCGCGACCATCTCGACTCGAACTCCGGTCAGGGTTGTCCTTGTGGGGTGACACCATTTCCTCCTCATCGTGTGCCTATAACCCTTGTCAGGGGTATGCGCGCCCGTTCACATGCGCCCGCTGAGCAGCACCCGCTCAGGCGCGCCCGCTCGTCTGCTAGTGCAGAATCGTGCCCGCAACCTGCGACAATGGCTCAGACAATCCGTTGATCGCATCAGAGAAGTCGCGCTGTGTGTCGGTGTAATCCGACTCCTTGGGCGCCTCGCCGGCGTCCTTCTGAACGGTCGCGATCTCGTCATACGGCTTGTAGGTCGGGTCGCCATCGAATTCGTCGCCCAGGCCAGTGACCTCGCCGGTCTTCTGATCGTCGATAAGCTTATTGACCTTGTCGAAGGCGCGGGTGATCTTCTTGTCCAGATCCGCGTCCTTCTTCTTCACCAGGTCAGCGACGTTGCCGTAGGCGATCGTGGCACCCTCAACATTCGCCTTGAAATCGTAGAGGTCGGTGTGCGAGAACGTGTCCTCTTCCCCGACGATCTTCGAGGTCGCCACTTCCTCCATCAAGCTGGATGCGCCATCAACGACATCGGAAAGGTCCAGTTTGAACTTTCCTTCGGTTCCCTCAAGGTTGCCGTAGACAAGGTCATACAGCTTCTTCGTGTCCTCATTGAGCTGGTCAGCGGCCTTCTTCCGGTCCTCGTCATTGGCGAAGCGGAAGTCATCCCCGCCCCATAGGTCAGCCTCAATGCGGTGCCAGCCGGTCCACTTCTTGAGCACATCTTTATCAGTGACATCTTTGCCAGCGTCCGCGGCAAGATCTTGGATGCGGGCATCGAGGGCGATATCGAGGTCGCCCGCTTCTTTAATGCCGAAGGACTCCGCAGTGGGTTCGATGCGCTCATAATTCGCGCGGGCGAGCGGGAACAGCTGCTTGGCCCTCTCGGTATCCCCGCTGGTGTAGGCCTCGGTAAACGCCTGCGTCCCGGTGAGCAGCTGCCCGACCTGGTCCTTCACATACGCGGTGTAGTTCGTGATCGCCCGGTCTTCAGCCTCTTTTTCGTCGTCAGTCAGTGTGACTTCTTTGCCCTTGGTGACGGTGAGATCCTTGAGCCCAACAAAATCACCAACCATGTTCGGCTTGCACGCCGTGTGATACGACCCCTGCTTCAACGCGGTCGTCAGGTTTGCGGTGGTTCCGGGGCCAATATTTTCTTGCTCTGATTCAATCTGCAGTTTGTTTTCGGCCAGAATCTCGAGCTCATTGGGCTTTGTGCCGTTATTAGTGATTTCAAACTTGACGACGCCCGACGGGACTTCTGACGTGGACAGTTCGCACGAATCGTCGGTGATGGTGACCTGGATGGTCTGGTCGGCTTTGGTGTTGTCATCGCTGGACGAGTTCTGGGGATTGTCGGTGCATGCGCCGAGCGTGAGAGCGGTGGCGACGGATGCGATGGTCGCGGCGATGATGCGTGGGGAGCGCGAGTGAGATGTCATGATGGCTTTCTCTCGAGGGACGGGGGAATGGGTGAACGGGGGAACAGGACTATTTGCCAGTGGCAGATGCTGCAGACCGCGCCGGGGTTGAAGGAGCTGAAGGAGCGAAAACCTTGCCCCTGATCTGCAGAATGAACAACACGAGGACAGGCACTAGGTACATCCACCAGGCAATGACTTGGCCGACAGTGGGCTGCACGTTGATTTGGAACATCGCTTGTCCCACCACATAAACCCAGTACAGCGGGGACGTGTTTTCGGGGAGCAGGTGGGAAACATTCCACGCGTGGTTCATGACACCAGGAATGACTCCGGCTTCTTGGAGGTCTCCGATGCCGTAGGAGCAAATACCAGCGGCGACGAAAATGAGGAAAATGCCGGTGGCGGCGAAGAACATGCGCATGTTGATGCGAGCTGCACCTTTGTACACAGCCCACCCGAGAATGATGGCAATAATCAGCCCAAGCACGACGCCCGTCGTGGTGGCCGCCACGTTGTTTTCGATCGACGACCTCACGGTGGCCCAGATGAACAGCGCGGTTTCCATGCCTTCGCGGCCCACGGCGAGGACGGCGATCCATACGACGCCCCAGCCGGATTCGTGCTCGCCCAGGGTTTTCGCCATGGAGCCCTCGAGTTCACCTTTCATCTGGCGGGAGTTCTTCCCCATCCAAAAAATCATCCAGGTCACAAGGGCCACGGCGACGAGGGAGAGTCCTCCGCCGATGATCTCTTGTGCCTGGAAGGTGAGTGTCTTCGGCCCCCACGTCAGGATGGCACCGAATGAGAGGGGGACGAGGGCTGCCAGTCCGATACCTAGCCATAGTTTGGGGTAGACATCTTGCCGACCAGCTTTTTTAAGGTAGGCGAAAAGGATTCCCACTATAAGGGTTGCCTCAAAGCCTTCTCGGAGAGCAAGCAGGAGATTCGCAATAAGCATGACGTTCCTTTTCTGTCCGTGCATGGTTAATGTACTCGGACAAGGTAGGTCAGACAATGCTTAAAGAATGAAGAGGGGGCTATGCACCCCCGCCCTCTGCGCTAAGGGCGAGTAAAGCGCTCATGACGTCCCTGGCGATGAAGCTTCAACCAGGAGGCAAAACCTTTGGGATCTTTCCGCTGAATAAGGAAGAACCAGGCGAAACGCGCATATTCCTGGGGTATGAGTTTCCTCATGCCGGGCTGGTTCATAAGGTAACCCCGGTTGCGGTACGTGAAATACCGCTTGTTCTCGTTATCGGGATACTGCGTGTGCAGTTTCCCGAAGAAAATGGGTTTGAATTCGTCCGCCCCCGTCGGGTGCAGGTAGGCAGCCTCCAGCGTCGTCCCATAAGGCAGGCCGGACCGGTTGAGCCGACGGTTGTATTCAACTTCGTCACCACGGATAAACAGCCGAAGATCGGGTACTCCCAACTGGTCGACGGCATTCGCGCTGAACAACGCGCCGTTAAACAGCGACGCGATGCCGGGGATGAAGGTGCCGTTCTCGGTACCCTCCAGCTCGCTTCGCTTCCGTTTCCATTCGACGGTGCCGGGCAGGCGAACCGGGAATGCCAGCTGGTCGGGGTTTTCAATCCCTGCAACCACGGGGCTGACTTCCTCAAGCCCGTGTTTTTCCGCAACGCGCATTAATGTGGCCAGGACCTCGGTGTTTTCCGGCCGGCCGTCGTCGTCGGCACAGAAGATGGCGTCGGCACCGAGGGCGAGTGCGGTCAAGAATCCGTAGGCGAAACCGCCAGCTCCGCCGAGGTTGTGCTGCGAGGGGAGGTAGACGGGCGTCGGCGAGGTCGGGCTGTCGGCGCAGACGCTCTCTACGAGGTCTTTGACTTCGGGCTCATTGCCGTTATCCACCACGACAACCCACTCCGGTGCCAGGGTTTGGCTTGCGACAATGTGCAGCGAGTTAGCCAGCAGGTCACGGCGTTTATGCGTCACGATGACAGCGGCAATGCGGTCCGACGAAGAAAGAGACATGCGGTTAGTATCGCACATGCCCGCGTGGGCAAGGACAGGCTGCACAATAATCCACCAAATAACCCGCTAAGAGCCTGCGGAACTGGGCGCACCCGTGCTGGACGCCGGCACGCTGCCGTTCTTCTGCGCGTGCTCAATCGCCATATCGCGCATCACGTGACGCACCTGTTCAGCGGCTTCGGGCCCTTCGTATTGTTCGACGATATCGTCCACCTGCCCAGCTTGGCGTATTTCCCCGTGGTCCACCCACAACGCGGACGTGCACAATTGCGCCAGGAATTCGTCCGAGTGGGAGGCGAACACCAAAATTCCGGATCGTTCCACCATTTCGCGGAGCCGGTCACGCGCCTTCGCCATGAACGCGGCATCAACAGCGCCGATGCCCTCGTCGAGAAGAAGAATTTCTGGCTCGATGGACGTCACAACCCCGAGTGCGAGGCGCACGCGCATACCGGTGGAATAGGTGCGCAGCGGCATGTCGAGGTAGTCGCCCAGCTCGGTGAACTCGGCGATCTCATCCATCTTGGCCTGCATTTTCTTGCGCGTCTGCCCCAGGAACAGGCCGCGGATAATGATGTTTTCGTAGCCGGAGATCTCCGGGTCCATGCCGACTCCCAGATCAAACACCGGGGCCACGCGCCCGCGAACCTCCGCAGACCCGCGGGTGGGTTCGTATATTCCCGACAGCAGACGAAGCAGCGTGGACTTACCTGCACCATTATGGCCGACGAGTCCCACCCGGTCGCCATCCTGAAGGTGAAGGTTGACGTTCTTCAGCGCCTCCACAACGACGACGTTATCGGCGTTCCGGCCGATGGCTCCGCCGGCAGCTCCGAGGAACGCTTTCTTCAGCGAGCGTGATTTGGCGTCGAAAATGGGGAAATCGACGCACGCATTGTAGGTATCAATACTGACCATGATTGTGGCTTCTCCTGTCCCCATGATCCGTTGTGTGTACCGCGGAGGCAACTGTGCGTGTATCGGACATCGCGTTTACACCCAGTAGCTCACGCGGCCACGCCATTGCCGCATCGCAATCGTCGTGATGAGCAGGCCAACGATGGTACACAGACCGACGATCACCCAGCTGTACCACATGACCGGAACACCAGTGAGCGGGCCCCGGACGATTTCGAGGTAGTGCATGAGGGGGTTGAGCTCGGCAATGCGGGCGCGCTCACCGGCGGCACCGCCACGATCGCGCAATGTTTGCATTGTCCACACGATCGGCGTGACATAAAACGCCAGCTGAATAAGCGATTCGAGAAGCGGCGCAATATCACGGAAGCGGGTTGAGATAATCCCGAAGAACATTCCGACCCACACGCCATTAATGACGATTAGTGCCAGCGCGGGGATGGAGAGGAACCAATCCCAGCCCAGCGGGCGCGGGAAAATGATCATCAGCAGGACATAGATCACGAGGTTGTGCAGCAAGAAGAGGAACTGTCGCCACACTAACCGGTAGACGTGAACCGATAACGACGCTGGTAGCTGCTTAATTAACCCCTCATTCGCGATGAATGTTTGTGCCCCCTCGATCACGCACCCGGAGATAAAACCCCAGATGATGAGACCGACGGTCACGTGCGGGAGGAAATCATGCAGCGGAATGTTAAACAGCAGCGAATAGAGCAATCCGAGCGCCAGGGCCATGACACCAGTGGCGATCGTGATCCACAGTGGGCCAAGGACTGAGCGACGGTAGCGCTGTTTGATGTCTTGCATCCCCAGCGATAGCCACAGCTCGTACGACTGGAAGCCGCGTACAAGGTCGACCCATGCTGCTCGGAGGGTCTGCGACTGCGAAGGCGGTATAGAGCTGGTGGGCTCTTTAATCATCCGATCGATGTCGGCCTGAGGGGCTCGGTGAAGCGCAATTCCCCCGGCTTCATCGGAACCCGCGCCGGCGTTGTTCGCGGCCGTGCCCTCAGTTGGTTCTATGTCAGCCATAATCCGTACCCTACCTGTGTGATGGGACAACCAGTTATTAATCCCAGTGGTGTGCCTTGCTGATGTTCATCGTGTCAGCAGCGACGGGTAGATTACGCTGGAGCTACTAAACCGTTATTGTGTGCGGTGGGTCAGTGATCATGACGCGTCGCAATAACAAGCGAATAGCGGTAGAAACCTGCATGAACCGTGTCCCCAGTTCGTCTAAGGAAAGGTGTGCCATGTTCGACGTCGCCCACGCGCGTGGACTCTATGTTTGGTTAGGCGAGGGCTGGGTGTACTTAAACGCGCAGGAACAGGCGCAGATTCCGGAGCGAGTGAACACAGCGGCGACGTATTCGTTCAGGAACGCCCATTTGCGTACGGCGGTTGAAGCAACGTCGGGTAGCCATTCTCAGAGTCAGAAGTCGGGCGCGCCGATCGGCGATAGCTATGTGGCCTCGGCGCGCCGGGCTGTTGCCGATCTGGTCGGGGCCCGGGCAAGCCAGGTGGTCCTTGGCCCGTCCCGCGCGGCCCTGCTCCGTAACTTGGCGGACTGCCTGAGCCACCGCGTCGGCATCGGCACCGAGGTCGTGCTGGCTCGGAACAATGCGGATGCCGCGATTGACCCGTGGGTGCGCTCCGCGCATTTGTATGGGGCGACGGTGAAGTGGGCAGAGGCCGATCTCGCGTCGGGTGCCCTTCCTGCCTGGCAGTTTACGTCACTGGTATCCCCGTCGACGGCGATCGTGGCCTTGCCCGCTGCCCATGCGTTGGTGGGGGTGGTCACCGATGTGGAGGCTATTTCCAGCTCGGTGCACCGCATTTCACCGCGAGCCTGGACCATTGTCGACGCCACCGATGTGCTGCCCTACCGACACGTGGAGATTCAGTCGTGGGGTGCCGACGTGGTGGCGCTGGATTTGGCTCCGCTGGGCGGGCCTGAGCTCGGTGCACTGGTGTTCCGCGATGAGGCGATGTTTGATCGTCTGCGTCCGCCACGGCGTCGAGGATGGAGTTCTGCCTCGTCCGTCTCCTCGTCCGCGCTGGGTGTTTCGGCCGGTCAGGGGCGTGGCCGCCATGCCGGTGCCGGTGTGGTGGAGTGGGATCCCCCACAGGCGGCACTGTGTGGTTCCGTGGCGGCGCTCGTTGATCACTGGGCTGGTCTCGACGATTCCGCGACGGGTACGCGTCGTCGACGGTTGCAGTCGACCATGCCGAAGATCGACACCTATCTCACGGCTCTCGCAGCGCATTTGGTTTACGGATTGAAGGACTTGGGCGTCTATGTCATCGGGTTCGACGACGAGTCCTCGCATGTTGAACGCGTGCCGCGCATTAGTTTCATCATTCCCGGGATGTCGGCGGAGGCGGCTCAGGCGCGCCTGGCCGACAACGGAGTGATCGTGGGCGTCGCGGACAGCGATTCGCTCTTCGACGCCATGGGGGTCACGGAGTCCGGCGGGGCCTTGACAGTTGGGTTGGCGCCGTACAACACTGCCCACGACGTCGACCATCTGTTGAGGTCGGTCTCGGTTCTCCGCTGATCAGGGCTGGTCGGGGGCGCGATTCCAGGCCGCGGGCCCACGCCCAGCTGTCGGGGCCCTATTCCACGGTCAGCACGATTTTCCCGGTGATCTCACGGGATTTCAGCAGCCGGTGAGCCTCGGCCGCGTCGGCAATAGGAAGTGTTTTCGTCACCTGCGCGGACACGGTTCCATCCTCCAAAAGAGGCCAGACGTGTTTAATCGTGTCGGCTACGACGGCGGCTTTGTCGTCGAGGGAGCGGCCGCGCACATTCGTCGCCGTGATCGATCCTCTCTTGGACAGCAGCCGCCCGATGTTCAGCTCGCCCTTCACGCCGCCCTGCATGCCGATGATGACAAGGTGGCCTTTCTCACCCAACGCTTTCACGTTGCTATCCAGGTATTTTGCGCCCATGATATCCAGGATGATGTCGGCACCGCCGTGCTCTTTCATCACCGCGACGAAGTCGTCGTCCCTGTAATTGATGAGGATATCCGCGCCCAGCGAACGGCATAGCTCCAGGTTGTCGGCGTTGCCCGCGGTGGTGGCGACGGTCAGCCCCATCGCGTGAGCCAGCTGAATGGCGAACGTGCCGATGCCGCCCGACCCGCCGTGGATCAGCACGGTCTGGCCTTTCTGCATGTCAGCGACTATCCCCAAGTTCGACCACACCGTCGCGGCAACCTCAATCACGCCCGCCGTATCGGTGAGCGACCATCCGCGCGGCACAGGAAAGAGCTGGGTAATGGGTACGGCAACACGTTCCGCATATCCCCCGCCAGCGAGGAGCATCCCACATTCATCGCCGACGCTCCATTGCTTGGCAGGTTGTGTTTCGGACTGCTCGCTAGCTTGCTCATCGGATTCGCGTGCCGACGTCGAGCCTGACTCCAGGGGAGGGCCGAATGCTTCGATCGTTCCCGCAGCTTCGAGCCCGATGATGTCTGATGCGCCGGGCGGCGGTGGGTAATGTCCTGCTGCTTGGAGAACATCGCCACGGTTGACGCCGGCGGCGTGGATACGGACGAGCGCTTCTCCGGGGCCGGGGGTGGGGTCGTCGGTGTCGGTCCACTCCAACGAGGTGGGGTCAGCGGTGTCTTGTTGAATAATTGCCTTCATGACGTCGAGTGTAGAGGCGTGGGTTCGTCGTGCGCAGGCGCATATTTCGATACGCTATAGGTAAGTCGTGCTAAGAGCTCGCTGTGTTGTTTCCGGCAACCAGTGCAGCGATGAGCAGAAGGAAAGCCATGCCTCGCTCCTCGGATAACTGGAATAACGATAAGTCGACGTCTGATTCGGACGGTTTCGGGTATTCGCACACGTCAGATGGGGGCAGCGAGGCGTGGGGTGATGTCGGGGATCACTCCAACGGAGGTGTCCCGCCGAAATACGGCTATCAACCAGATGGCAACTCCCAACAGTCGGGTAGTGGCACTTCAGCACCCAAGGATGCGAATTATGACGTGACCGAAACGACGGAGTCTCAGCCATCCCCGCCGGGGGCATCCGCTGCTCAGCAAGGACAGTATGGGCAGACCCAGAATGGCGCCCAAGAATATGGGCAGGGTTTCGCGCAGGGGTATGGCGCTTCGCAGCAGGGCCAGTACCAGCAGCCGAATCAATATTCGACGCAATACGGGCAAGGCCAACAGTACGGACAGCAATATCCCCAGGGCCAGCAATATGGCCAGCAAAAATACGACCAGCAGCAGTATCCAGGTAGTGCTGCGTATGGACCCCGTGCCGGTTCCGCGACGGTTGGGGCGGGTTCGGGGACGTCCGGATTTCCGATCGGAAAAGTCTTAACGCTTATCACCGCGGTGGTGGCGCTCGTGGTCGTGGTGGGCCTGTTCTTCGTCGGACGGGAACAGGGTTGGTTCGCTACTTCGAAAAATGAGGCCAGCTCCTCCCAATCGCGCGAGGCTGGACAAGATAATGGCAATGCTCAGAATCCCGGCAATCAGGGCAAAAACACCACTGGGGGTCAGAACGACAGCAATAGTAACGACGGCCAAACGTCGGGCGGAGACACGAGTAACGGAAGAGACGATTCGTCGGGACGCCCTCAATACCCCAATTTGCCGTCGGGAGTTGAACCCGCAAATCAAGCAGCAGCAAACAATGAACCAGCTGGGAATTTAAACAATGTGTATGTGATGGGTGGAGTCACAACGTTGCCTTTTGCAAGGAATGTTCGGGATGCATTTGTACGGAATTATCTTTCGACGGGCGAACTGAATGCCTCGCTAAGAGATGTGTATAGTCCGGATCTTCACCGCACCTACGACATGAATTGTGTTGATAATGGCCAGTATGTGCGGTGTGACGGTGGCAGGAATGCGATCGTCATTATTTCCTAAAACATCGTCATTATCGTTGGTGGCGATGCCGACGGCTGGACGCGTTGAGAGTCCGCGCTAAGAGCATGCGCGTGGAGCGTATGCATTGCGATGCACACTTCCCCTGGGTATAGGCTTGTTTGGAATGCTAATGCGCGTCTGCATTGTATAAATTGCTATAGATTGCGCATAATAAAGCTTTCGGGAAAGGTGACGACCGCGTAGGGTACAGGTGACTCATGGGCAGACATGCGAACAAGCACGCACGCTCTGCTCGTGACGAATCTAGCCAACGGCGGTTCACCAACCACATCGAGCAGGCGGATTCCGCGTCACAGAATGACGCTGACCAGGGCGAAGCAAAGAAAAATAGCCGACGGTATTCCGCGCATCAGAGCACGTCACGCGGTGGCAGACAGGTCACCGTTGCGGAACTTCTGGCCCGCGGCAAGCAGGGCGCTGAGGCTCCCAGTGCTTCTTTCGACACGTCTCCCACCACGACAACCAGCGGCAAAAAGGACGCGGACGCTGGTGGCAGACATACGGCGCAGGACAAGTCCGCTCCCCACACATTGTCTCCTGAGGAATCAGGGACACCGCAGCGCTACATTCCGGAACGGGCCCGTTCAGCGTCGTCGAAGAGTCCGGCCTCCACAACGGAACTGGACAAACGGGCACCAACCCCACCCAGCCCGACAAAACCGGAGACACCGGCACAACCCACACCGCCAAAACCCGCGCCCCACAAACCCGACACCTCCGATTCCCACGTCTCTCGTCGGCCCTCTGGCTCGAGACCATCCAAATCGTCCGTCCCCGTGGGCCCGTCGAAACGGCGTTGGCACTCAGTTGCTGCGGTGTCCATCGGTGTGGGCGTTGTCGCCGGCGCGCTGTTTGGCGGAACGTTCGCCGCATGGCAATCAGGCGTTTTAAGGACCCCCGGGTCCTCGCATAGCCACCACACAGCGTCGAATACTGCGAATGACCAGAATGGCGACGAGACCGGCGGTGGTGGCGATGGGAACAAACAAGGCGGTTCCACACACCAACAGGGCGATGGCGAACCGAAGGGTGATCAGGAGGTCCGGCTGTCCACCATTAAGAACCGGCCGACAACAGCTCCGCTTCCCGACGATGCTATCCCCGCCAACGCGGCCGCCATCCAGGATGACGAGGCCGGGCAGTTTAACCTGGCGTACACCGGGTCGGACAGCACACCCGCGGCGTTTGCGGTGGCAGCGCGGAGGGTCTTCGCCCAGCAATACGTCAAAACGCTGACTACAAACATGACGGTGGACGTCAAAAGCCCAGTCAGTGGGCGAAATATCGTCATGAACTGCCGCGATAATGGTGGCTTTGTTACCTGTGAGGGTCCGGACGACGAAAGGGTTTACATTCAATGATGGGCAACTTACCTGGAACCGATGCTTCACGCTCGCACCGTCGTCGCCGGTTTCGCATGTGTGTCGCCGGGCTGGTCACGTCGGGTTTGATGCTGTCATCCTGCACAATCGGCAACCAGGATCGAGCCGATTCCACACCATCATCCGTGCCAGAAAATGCCGATACGCTGGCGCCCAGCGTGCCCGGCCCTCACCCGTCCATCGAGAATACGGAGGCGGGCACCCCGGAGTTATCGGGTAAAGCCGACGCGCCCATGCAACAAGCGGTTGATCAAGTCATTAAGAAATACGGAGGAATGGCGGAGTTGGCTGTCTCTGATGGCGAGCAAGTCCGACGTTTCGGGCACGTCGATCCATACCCCGCGTGGTCGTCCATCAAGGTGCCGCTGGCTATTGCTGCCCTCCGCAATAACAATTCCGACGACATCCAAGCGAATGTTCGGGACGCTATCCGTTCGTCCGACAACGTCGCCGCCGACGCTTTATGGCGATCCTTGGGCGGCGGAGAAGCCTCTGGGCAAGCGGTCCACCAGGTTTTAGCTGACGGCGGCAACCCCAATACGAAGGTGCAGATCGATGCGATTCGCCCCCACTATTCGGGCTTTGGCCAAACCCAGTGGCCCGTGGAGGACTCCGCCCTGTTTGCGGCGAACCTTCCCTGCGTGCCGGGCTCGGAATATGTCATCGACCAAATGGGTCAGATTAACCCCGACCAGCGCTGGGGTCTGGGCACGATCCCCGGCGCCCACTTCAAAGGTGGATGGGGGCCAGACGAAGATGGTGCCTATCTGGTCAGGCAGATTGGGTTTTTCGACGGCCCGACGGGCCGAATAGCCGTCGCCCTAGCAGCCCACCCCTCGGATGGAACGTATGAGACGGGGCAATCTGCTTTGAATGACCTTGCTGCCGTGGTGAAAGCGCACCAGAAAGAGTTCGCACCCGCGCAGTGTGGCCAGTAGGTGCAAAGAGGATTCGTGGCCGCGCAGTGTGGTCCGGTCGTAGTGGCCCAGTTTGGCCTCGGTCTGGCCTCGCTGGTTTGGCACGCTATTCCGACGCGTATCGCGCCGGGAAGGAGCCTTTCCCGAGCTTGGTGTTGCCGGTGCAGATGGGCTAGCATGGTCACGTTGTGCTGAAAGCGCTTCGCCATCTCGTGCCGTTTTACGACGGTTATCGACGATGGGGAGCTGACATACAGCACACATAACCGCCTGGAGGTATGGCAGAGCGGCCGAATGCACTCGCCTTGAAAGCGAGCGTCCCTAACACGGACCGGGGGTTCAAATCCCTCTACCTCCGCAGTAATCCCCAGTGGGGGCCGAATGTCAGCCCCCACTGGGGTGTTTTGTGTTGAGCGCCTGTACCGCCAAGCGACTCTATGCGGTGGTTGTACGTAGTTGATTAGAAGCCTGTAGTGCGGGGTCCGTGTGGAGGGCGTATCTCGTTATGAGATTCAACCGATCTCAGTTCTCCGATCCTGTGATACTTGTTCTTTCAGTGCCTTGTGTTGTCGCGATCGATGGAATCGGACGTGACGTTGGCTGGCACGGATAGTCCTTTCTCTGAAGTTGGTAGTGGTGTCCTCGAGGGCTGACTACCTGGGTAGAAAGTGGTTTCCGTGTCCGTGGCCAACGGGAGTAATGGTTCTGAGATACTTCAGTAACCGAAATATAATCGAAACTTTTAAGGGCGAAATATCCCCCTTTGTTGGGGGATGATATCAAAAAGAAATGAGGTCCAGGGGTGGGGTAGGTGTTTTCTTGGTGTGCAGAAGTCCAGACGACGGTCGATTTACGACGGCTGTAGCGGAAGCGGCTTGTCCAGTGTTGTTGTTTGGCTTCCCGGTGATTAAAGCAGGAATAGTCTGACAGCTCCGAAGTAAATGAACACCGTACCGATAGACCATTAGACAGTTAGACGCCAGACGCTGTGGATGTAGAACTATGGCTCTTAACGTGCGTTTGTTGATAGAGCACGTGGTTTTCCCGCGCTCAGCCAGCGTTGAACTTTCGGTTCGTTGGATGCGGGGGAACTAAGGACCTGGTTAAAGAAGCCTCCAGGGAGGGAGTGCCGGTTTCTTCCGACTCGTCATCGGCCTCTTCGCTTTGGGGGAGTCGGGATCAATCGGCGGAACCACTGTAAGAATCTCGTCGGTGGGCCTGAGCGCTTCATGCACCTAGGCCACTCTTTTTCTTCTCTTATCGCATCCCGAGGGCGGTGTGAGGCTGTCCCAAATGTGGGGAGCGATAGCGGTTAACGGTTTTCTTTTTTGGATTCTCCATCGGAGTCTCGAAACACCATGTAGCGTGAGTCACATTGTAGTCCTAATCAGATAAGGATTTTATCCATGATTCTCTAGAAATGACCCTTGTCTCCGGTGCCCTTGGTAGGAGGGCATTTACCCCGGAGCCCCGCGGTGATGTAACGAACTCCGAAAGGCTTCGGGCTGATCTTGGCGGCAGTAGAGGGTGCAAAAATAGCCCAAAGTATCGCGGAAGAGGAAACTAGTGGGGAAACCTAAAAACGACGCCCAATTCGCTGTGGTTGAAAATGACCGAACGAATGCTTTTTCTGCGAAGTTACCTCCCCTTGTGACGCGTGGTGCTGCCGGCTTAGCGGTAGCCATGGGCTTGGGAAGGTTCTTTTACACTCCTATTTTGCCTTTGATGGTAGCTTCTCTGAGCTGGACGGGGCAGGCCAGTGCCTGGATCGCTACCTCCAACTATGCCGGTTATTTTGTGGGCTCTTTAGCTGCCTCTCGGGGATGGGTATCGGTTTCGAAAAAGTTGTACAGGTGGGCGCTCGTGTTAACGACAGCACTCTTGGCAGCGGTTGCCTCCTCAGGTTCACCGTGGTGGCAAGTAGTGATCCGCTTTTTAGCTGGTATCAGCTCAGCTTTAGTTTTCGTTTCCGTTACGCAGAATATTCCTGTGGTCAAACGCAGGGCTCATGATGGTGGAATAGTTTATGCCGGAGTTGGGCTGGGGATCCTCTTTTCCGGTGGCATTGTGCTCGTGGGTGGGAGTGCTATGTCATGGCAAGCACTCTGGCTTATCTGCGCAGGAGTTAGCGCAGTACTTTCGCTAGTCGCATGGAATTGGCCAATACACGAAGCTAGCTCAGGTTCTCCTTCAATTCATCGACAAAATGACCGACGACAGAAGTCTTTGGTTAGACCATTATGGTGGTTATCGGCTGGATACCTTTTCCAAGGTGCGGGTTATATCATCATCGGCACGTACCTTGTCGTCTTGGCACAGCCAGTTTTTGGGCAAACAGCTGCTGCTTCGACGTGGTTGTTGGCGGGCGTTGCTACTGCCCCATCTCCGTTGTTTTGGTCTTTTGTAGCGAACCGGTTGGGAAACTTCAAAGCTCTTGCGGGATGTTACACACTACAGGTTGCTGGTGCTGTAGTGGCTGTCTTCAGCTCTGGGCCAACTCTCTTGTTTATCGCAGCGGCTTTGTTTGGTGCTACTTTCATGGGGGCGACCATGCTCACTATCGAAGCGGGGATCAAAACAGGGAGTCCAGTTGCAGCCGCTTCATTGACGACGTGGTACAGCTTAGGGCAAATAATGGGTCCTGCGGTCATCGCTATCGCATTTAGTGATTCAACCGACTTGAGTTTCACCGCTGCGGCGTTTTTGTTGATGGCTGGGATGGTTTTCACCCTGTGTGGTGCCCGTTTCACTGCTTCTAGAATCGATAGGGTGCAGGAATGAAATACGTGCGTTGAGGGGAAATCTTTGTGCCGTGTTTAGGGTCGACTGAAGAGGGGACACCGCTCTACCTCAATGTCTGGCCTACTAGCAGTGTCAACACTTCTTTCCGTTAACCTGGGTTCAATCGTTGATAAGTCAGTCAATTAAGTCTACGCGGTGAGCTCAGTTTCCTTAGGTCCGACCTTAAGGGCTAGAACTAGGTGTTTGACGTTTGCAATTGGGAAAAGTGCTGTTTGGCTTTGACTAAGACGTATGCCCCCCGATTTCGATGCTCAACCCCCGCTTAGTCTTTGTCTCCGCCGGCCTGGCCGTCCAGAGGAGTTCCCGTCGTCGTTGTGGCTTTGCCCGTGTAGCCTGCGCCTTTGCCCATGGTCGCGCTCTGTCCGCGCCGGATTTGTTCGGCGTGGACGGAACGTCCCATCACGAACGATCCCACCGACGCGACCATCAGGCACGCGACGATTGCGATCACGGACTTCACTAGCACGACGTACCATTCGTTGCCGTCGGCAATAGAACGAATCATGTTCGCAATGATGAGCAGGGGGACTCCGACGCCTGTGATGGGGCCGGTGAGGTTGACGCGGGTGAGGGCATCGGGCGCCCGCCACATTTCGATGACCTCGTCGATGAAGGCGATGGCGGCGATCACGATCAGTACGGAAATAATGATGTTGACGATCATCGTTGGCCTCCCACCATGATGCGCGAGTTGGCAACTGAGCTCAGGACGCTCAGCACCCCGGCGAAGACGGCGACCTCGTAGGTGATGGTTGTTCGGTTCCCCAGTGAGTACACCAGGAACAGTCCGACCGCGCCGAAGAAAATAACGTCGGACAACACTGTGCGGGACAAGTCATCACACCGTGCCATCAGCAATAATGCCGCTAACAAGGAGGCAATGATGACCGCGCTCACAAGAATTAAGACGAATGTCATAGTTAGCTCTCCTCCTGTGAAGCGTTCCGACGCGACGGCTCGGCGGACTCCGGAACAATGGACTCAACAGAGAACCCGGTAGCATCCGTATCCCCACCGGCATAACCAGGGGGAATGCTCGGCCCGCCGGGCTTAGTGAAGGACTTCGGCCCGGGGCCACCGTTGGGCGCATCATCCGAGTAATACAACTTACTGGTGTAACCATTAGCGCACCGCGGGTGCGTGCGCTGGCACACCTGCGGGGCAAGCCGCTGTTCCATCTCTGCCAGCTCCTGCATGATGGACTCCGGATCGCTACCAAACGCAGCATGAACCAGGAGAATCCGTCCATCAGGAGCATCTTCGGCCGGCATCGGCTCATGCGGTCCGGGGTAATCGGACACGTCCTGAGGCAGGGCATCGCCCACCTCGAGGAGCCCCAGCGATAACGTCCCCGGCGTCATGGTGATCGACGTCGTAAAGAGGCCGACCTCGCGGTCTGTTTGCACACGCAACGGGTACGCCACGATGATCGGATCGATCTCCGACCGGCGCTTGTTGGCATCCACAATGATGGACCACGTTGCCAATAACACCTGCTCAATCAGCCACGCACCGTACCGCAGGGCATGCAGAGTTAGACGAACTGTTTTCATTCTTGCCCTCCTGTGGTACCTGCAATCATCGCCGACGCTTGACGCTGATGTGAATCGGCGTGGTGGCCAGTGCCCGCCGCGTTGTGGTCAGTGGCGTGGTCGTCTCCGGCCGCGTGCTCGCCCTCATCATCGTGATGAACAATCTTGTCCTCGGGAACCTCGGCCGGATCATGGGAATCACCGGTCAGGCCAGCGCCACCGGTGTTCGCGACGCCCACCGCGTCGTCGCCAAGAACGGCGCTCTGGTAGGCCTTGACGTTGAGCAGCGAATCCGCCGCGTGGTTCGTCGCCGAAATGGCGGGTCCAGCGCCCACCAGCAGCCCGGCTGACATGAGGGCCATCACCGCGGACGGCAAAATGAACCGCACCGGGACAGCCAGTTGGCGGTCAACGTACTGCGGGTTCATGGGTTTGCCCCAGAACACCTCGCGCCACAGCCGGAGCATAGAGAGCAGCGCGCCCATGCCGGCGATGACGATGGCCGCCAACACAATCCACGACTTCACCGAGTAGTCGCTGGCCACAGCCATCACAACACCCAATTTACCGATCACGCCGGAGAACGGCGGCAAACCGACGATCGACAAAGCGCCGGCGACGAACACGGCCGCAACCAACGGGTCACGACGCATCAAGCCGGACAGGCGCTGCAAACGGCCAGTTCCGTACGTCTCCTCGATCGAGCCGATGGAGAGGGCCAGCGACGCAATCACCGTCATGTGGTGAACCGCGTAGAACACGCCCGCGGCCAGCATCCGTCGGGGATCGTGTCCGACAAATGCCAGGCCAACGAGCATAAATGGCATACCGTTGACCATCTGGTAGGCCAGAACCGAACGCATCGTCCGCTCACCCAAGCCAGCCCACGAACCAACAAGCATGGCCGCCACGCAAATCACCAGAATGAGCCACGACCAGCGGTCATCCAGGCCAAACATGACAGCATAAATGCGGAAGATCGCATAGAACGCCACCTTGGTGTGCAGACCAGAGAACAATGCCATAACAGCCGGTGACGTGTTCGGATAGGTGCGAGGCAACCAGGTATGTACGGGGAACAGGCCAGCTTTAATAGCCAGCGCCAAAAGAATCAGACCGCCCGTCACCACCACGGGCCCGTTGCCCCGAGCCGCACTGGCCAGGGCCGGCAAGTTCGACGTCCCCGCCGTCGCGTAGGTCAGCGTGACACCAATGACCAGCACAGCCGATGTAATCAAGTTCACCAGCACAAATAAGCGGCCAGAACGGAGACGCTGCAACGTACCCGTCATAGCAAGCAACGCGTACGACGGCAGAAGCATGACCTCAATGCACACGAACAGGTTGAACAGATCCGCCGTGCTCATCGCGCCATACACGCCGCCCATCAGCATGCACACCAGGGCGGGGTAGAAGCGCGCGTTCATCTCTCCGACAGCCGTCGCAAACCACACGGAGACCAGGCACACAATCGAGGTCATCGTGATCATGAGCGACGAGAACGAATCCGACGCGAACGGAATCGCGATCCCCGCAGCGTAACCGCCCACATTCTCGGCGATCGCGGGGTGATTCCAGTGGTAGATCATGAGGCTCAGGCCCGCGGAAAAACCGACGACCGGCACCACGAAAGCCAAGGCGATGCGTGCTATTTTCCACGGCAACATGGCGGCAAGAGCCGCGGCCGCCAGAGGCCCGGCAAGGAAAAGCGGCAGCAGCGCCGCGATAGTTGACGTTGCCATCTATTCGATGCCCTCCTCGCGCTGTTGGCGTCGCTGATACTGGTTCGAGTCCGTGGAAATCCGACGCGCACTACGGCCCATCGTCTGCAGCGCTGTCACCTCATGGGTGACGTGATCAGGCAAAACATAGGCGTCGTCGGTAGGAGCATCTTGCTCCTCGTCCTGCGAGCCTTTCGCCTGGTCCTGTGCCACCTTCTTCTTAGCGGGCACGGACTTTTCCTCCGTGCTCCACACCGAGTCCTTAAACGCCGCGAACAAATCGGGGAATTCCTTGACCGGGTCGCTCAGCGTGTCATCGGAGCGGCCCAACGCGGCCAAGGCCAGCATGAACGCGGTGGTGGCCATCGAAATAACAATCGCCGTCAGCACGAAAGCCTGCGGCAGGGGATCGGCTGCGTCCTGCGGGTTCGTGCCACTCATAATGGGCTCCGACCGCCACGCTCCAATGCCGGCAGCCAGCAGAGTCAAGTTGGTGGCGTGGCCAATGAGCGTCATCCCGAGGATCAGCCGGACCATTCCTCGTTGCAGAACCAGGAACACACCGCCGGCGGTCAGCACACCAATCGTTATTGCGATAATCATTCTTCCACCTCCACGGTGTCGACGGGTTTCCGGCCGGATGTATCGCCGCCACTATCGGATGTCGATTCAGACACGGTGTCGCGGTCGGTACCCGCGGTCGACGGCGCATAATCAGGCTCATTAGAGCCGACGGGGGAGAAGCCACCATGCGCACGCACAGGCCCTAACGGTGCTTCCGCGCCGGGCCGGATGGACCCGCCCAACTGCAGGAGCGCAATGGCCACCAAACCGAGAACGGCCAGGTAAACGCCAGCGTCGAAAATTTGGGCCGTCGTCAAGAGCTTGCCACCAACGTGGGCATTGAGCGGCTGGAGGAAGGAACCGCGGGAACCGTGCCCGCCTTCCTCACCGGAGCCGTGGCCGAGGTAACCAGCCAGACCTGCCAGGACCGCCAAGGAAATACCCGATCCCACCAGGATGTAGGGGAGCCGGTTGTTGGTCGGCGCCTTATCTGCCGGACGCGACAGGTAGTAGAACATCAGCGCACCGCCGCCGATCAGGGCTGCGATGAACCCGCCGCCGGGGTGGTTGTGGCCGCGCCAGAATACCGCCGCGCTGATCAGGATCAGGACGGGGATAAGAAGCTTCGCCATCCACCTCATCGGTAACGAGTTCAACTCCGGGCGTGGGATGGCGGCCAAGGATCCGCGGATGTCATCGCGCACACGCGGCACGGAGAGGACCACCGCGGCGATCGCCACACCGCACATGCCGAGCACGGAAAGCTCGCCCATGGTATCGAAAGCACGGAACTCCACAAGGATGGTGTTCACGACGTTATTACCGTGCGAAATCGTCGGCCCATTGGTGAGGTACCACTGCGAAATCAACGGTTTTCCGTGGTAGCCGACCAGCGCGATCACGCCGACCGTCGTCGTCAATCCCATAAGAACTGCGATCGTTCCAGCCCAGCGATCACGACGTGCGGACCGCTCCGTGAAGTCGCGCGGTTGCAGCCGGATGACCAGCATGAGGACCACGGTCGTCAGCAACTCAACCAAAATCTGGGTGAGCGCCACATCGGGGCTGCCCAGAGTCAGAATCTGCAAAGTAACACCGACACCGGCAGCACTGACCGCAATCACAGCCGACAAACGACGTCGTGCCATGACCGCGATGGCCACGCCAATAATGACCGTGACCAGGGCAACGTAATCCAGCGGGCGGTCAATTCCACCCACCCGGGAGCCCATATCGACGCCATCGATGGCGCCACCGTTAAACAGCGCCCCGATAGCCACGGAACCCGCGAGAGTAATGACCGCCAAGAACGGGAGGGCCAGGTGGCGCGTCGGCGAAACCGAATCCGCCATGGAACCGCCCAGCTTGCCCCAGCGGGAACCACCGGTAATGACACCTTGGAGCACGTGCGCTCCAGTAAAGGGGGACAGTTCCTTGCCGACGAGAACCCGCGCAATGGCCTTGCGGAACACGACACAAGTGACACCGACGACGATGACCACGACGCTGATCATCAGCGGCACGTTGATGCCGTGGAACAGGGCGAGGTGAGTGTGGGTCGCGTGGTGCGTGCTCAGTGCGGAATCCGCTGCGGCGTCCACGAAGGAATTCATGAAGCCGGGGACAAAACCGAGCGGCAGGGACAGGAAACCGGGGATCGCCGCGGGGAGCCACAAGGACAGCGGTGCCTCGTGGACGTCGCTGACGTCGCGTGTTCCGTCGACGAAACCGCCGAAAATGTAGCGGTAGGAGTAGGCGAAGGTCAGGATCGCGCCCACAGCAGCGCAGATGAGCAGGAAGGCGGTGGCCGGGGTGGCTAGTTCGCCTTCCATCATGGCGTCCAACATGCCTTCTTTGGAGATGAAGCCGAACAGCGGCGGCACCGCGGCCATGGACGTCGCGGCGATGAGTGCCATGCTGAATGTCCACGGCATGACTCGCCAGATCGGTCCCAACCGGCGAATATCGCGCGTCCCGTTTTGGTGGTCCACCACGCCGATCAGCATGAATAAGCTGGACTTGAACAACGCGTGCGCCAGCGTGTGCACCACCGCGGCGGCCATGGCCAGCGGAGTACCAATACCAATGGTGCACACAATCCAGCCCAGCTGAGACACCGTCGAGTACGCGGTCAGCTTCTTCAGATCGTTCTTCTGCAGAGCAAACAGCGCCGCCATAATCGCGGTGAACATGCCGACGATGATGAGCAGACAGCGCCACCACGCGTCGTCATGGAAGAGCGCGGAGAAACGCAAGAGCAGGTAAATTCCCGCTTTCACGACGGCTGCCGCGTGGAGGAAGGCGGACACCGGAGTATCTGCCGCCATCGCCTCGGGGAGCCAGAAGTGGAAGGGGAACTGCGCCGACTTCGTGCACGCCGACGTCGCAATCAACACGGCGATGACGGAGAGCAACGCGGGGTGATGAGCCCACTCCGGCGAATGAATAATCCCCGACAGGCTGGTCGTACCCGTCACACCAGCGCTAATACCCAAACTGGTCAGCAGCGTAAGCCCACCAAAGAACGTCAGAATGATCGTGCGCATTGATCCCAGCTCGCCGTCGGGGCCAGACCGCGCGATCAGGAAGAACGACGCCAGTGAAACAAGCTCCCACGAGATGAACATCAGGATGACGTCGTCGGCAAGAACAAGGGTGACGACGGCGGCCATGAAAGCTGTCATGAGCAGGTAGAAGCTCATGGACCCGCGGCCACCGTGTAAATACCGTGTCGAATAGATGAACACGGCTGCACCGATGCCCAACGCGAGCAGGGCGAAGAAGGTGGATAGGGCGTCGGCGCGGAGTGAGAAGGCCACGTCGGCGCCGTTAGGTAGGAAGTCCTTAATCCATGTGACCTTCCAGGTCCAGGGATTGCCGTCGATAATGTCGGGCAACTTCCGGAGGAGCGGGATGGCGGACGCGATGAAAATAAGGGCTAGGGGCCACCCTGCGTTGCGATCAAGTAACCGAACAAACAGGGGAACCAGGATGAGGGCGAGCACCACGAACAAGGGGATCGCGACAAGCTCCACGAAGCATCAACACCTGTGGGTTTAAGTGGACATAAACAGACAATAAACAGTTTCCCAGGGTATCAGTTGCAGGTCAGAATTCCACGCTGCCGGAATTGGCCTTGTAGTGGGGAATGTCGGGGTGGGTTGGTGTGTGAGTGGGTGGTTGCGGTTGCTTAATGAAAATACCGTGACATCGGTATGGTGATGATGTGGGGGTGTGAGCTGAGATTAGTTTAGGAAAAAGCCTTGTCGTATCAGGTGAGTGGGTGTTAGTGTCAGAATTATTGAAAACGACGACGGCGCTATTGAAAACAAACTCGCGCGGTGGATACGGCCGCGGTGGCGAGCACTATGGCCGATGACGGCTGCCATGTCATGACGCTCACTATTGCTTGAATACCTCTTCTGGTGCCCGAATACTTTTTGGAGACGATCATGGCTCACAACATGTCCCACGGACACGACCACGTGGAGGCGCACGAACACGAGCACGGGCACGGCCACTCTCATGGTCACTCCCACGATCATGGGGCCTCGTCGCGGGGCCGTCTGATTGCCGCCCTCGCGGTCACCGCAACCATCCTGATCGCAGAGCTTATTGGTGCGTGGATCTCCGGGTCGCTGGCCCTAGCCGCCGATGCCGGCCACATGCTGGTTGACTCGTCGGGCCTGGTCATCGCCCTAATTGCCGTGCATTTGTCGCAGCGGCCGCGCAATAACCGCTTCACCTGGGGATGGTCGCGGGCGGAGGTGCTTGCCGCCGCACTGCAGGCGGGCATGCTGATTATTATCTGCGGAGTTGTCGCGGTAGAGGGCATATCCCACCTCATTAACCAGCCCGACGTGGAGCCCCTGCCCATGCTCATCATCGGAACGATCGGCCTGGTCGCCAACGCCGCGTCGATTATCATTTTGGCAGGTGGGCGCGAAAGTTCGCTCAATATGCGCGCCGCATTCCTTGAGGTGGTTAATGACGCTTTGGGCTCACTGGCTGTCATTCTTGCCGCGATTATCGGATTAGCGACGGGGTGGGTGCGCGCTGACTCGATCGCGTCCCTGTTTATCGTTGCGCTGATGGTTCCGCGCGCGTTCACTCTTCTCCGCACGGCGATCCGAATCCTGATGGAGGCCACCCCCGACGAAATCGACCTCGATGACGTGCGCGAACATATTTGCGGTGTCGATGGGGTGAAGGATTGTCACGACCTCCACATCAACACGATCAGTACTGGTGTGGTGGCGTTGACCGCGCACGTGGCGGTGGATAGTGGCCTTTCCGCGGCCGATCACCACCGGATTCTTCACACTCTGGAAGATTGCACAGCGCAGCACTTCCCGGTGGCCATCAAGCACACCACATTCCAATTGGAAGCGAAGGACCACAGCGGGCACGAGCGGTTGCATCATGGTGCGGCGTAAGTAGTAGGTCGGGCTAATCAGTAGCGAGCCACTCGCCCGCTACTGCTCATGTTCCGCTTTCATCGCCCGTTGCGTCCGCTCCTCAATGGCGGCGGCGTTCTTCGCAACGTTCCGTGCCGACCGCAGACCCAAAGCGTCGTAAATAGGACGGCACTTAAACACCACGGCAATGAACATCGCGGCTGCACACGCACCCAAAAGCGGCGGGAGGAGCACAACGGCACCCGTCATCTCGGTGGTCAGAACGAGCCCGGTCACCGGCGCGCCTACACTCGCGGCAAATAGTGCTGCCATCCCGACGATGGCCATTGCCGACGGATCCGGCGCGACCTGCGGGAACAGCGCGTGGCACACAAGCCCAACGATCAGCCCGAGCTCAGCGCCCAACACAAGCATGGGGGCGAACAAACCGCCCGGCGTGAGCGCGACATACGAACCGATCGCCATGATGAAACGCAAGATCAGCAGGCCGAGGAGAACCATGACGGTGCCCCGCCCCATCAGAGCATCCATCGTCAACGAGTCTCCGCCACCCACCAGATTGGGACCGAGATAATCGACAACACCGATGGCCGCGCCGATCATGCCTGCGCGGAGTTCCACAGGGAACGTTGACGCGTCGACCACCGCCAGGGTCCGCATGAGCGTGCGGTTGTACAGCAGCCCAGCGAACCCAGCGACCAGGCCCACGACCAGGAAAAACGGGCCGTTATCCAGCGTCGGCGGGGCAGGTTCGGGTAGCGGGAACACGTGGTCATCCCCGACGATCACATGCGCCATGGAATACGCCGCCCCGGAAGCCGAGAGAACCGCCACCGTCATTCTCGCCTCGAAGCGCTTGACCAGCTCTTCAAGCACGAACACGGCACCGGCCAGTGGCGCGGAAAACGCGGTCGTGAGTCCGGCGGCTGCACCGGCGGCGATCAATAAGCGCAGGTCGGCGCGGTTATTGCGGTACGTCCGCCCCAGGATCGTCGCCACCGACGCACCCAGGTGCACCGACGGGCCTTCGCGACCCAGCGCCAAACCGCCACCGATGGACATCAGCCCGCCGACGAACTTGATGGGCAACAGGCGCATGTGGGTGGGGTTGGCGTTGCCCTTCACGATGGCCTCGACGCGGGGAATTCCCGACCCCTCCGCCACCGGTTCCAGGTGGCGAACCATCGCAGCTCCGACTATGGCCAAAACCGCGGGAGCAACAATGGCGACGATCACGCCGATGATCCCGTGGCCTTGTGACCACCCGAAAACCGTGGTCCGCCACGCTTCCGCGTGCTCGAGGCATACGCGGAAGTAGGACGCAATGATGCCGGTGCCGAACCCCACCATCACGGCTGTAATGGTCAGCGGAACCATCGACATCGAGGGGCGTTCTTTGGCTTCGTTCCACCATTCGAGACTGTGATACCCGGTTGCCCACCTGATGATGCGTTCGCGCCGGGTGAGGGGGCGGCCGCTCGCCACCGGGGCCGCGTCGTTACTTGTATCGCGGCCACTCACGTCGCCGTTCCCGTCGCCGCCCTTAGTGTCGTGCTCGGAGTTAGTCACGGGAGTCCGTCGTTACTTGCCACTGGTTGATATTTCGGTCAACCGCGTAGCGGTCAATCGTGCGCAGCTCCTCGTCGGTAAATGACAGGTTGTCCAGCGCGCCGAGGCTGTCGTCGAGTTGCTCCACCGAGCTGGCCCCGATCAGTGCCGACGTCACCTCTGGCCGTCGAAGTGCCCAGGCGATTGCCATTTGTGCCAGCGATTGGCCACGTTCTTCGGCGATGGCGTTGAGGGCGCGGATGCCTTCTAGAGTGTCGTCGTTAAGGAATGTGGAGTTCATCTTGTGGTTGCCCAGGCGTGAATTCTCCGGGATACCGTTGAGGTATTTGCTGGTCAGCAGGCCTTGAGCCAGTACAGAGAACGCAATAACTCCCATGCCGTTCTCCGCGCATGTTTTCAGCAGCGATGTCTTCGCGGCGGGGGATACGGATGGGTCGGTGGGGCCGTCGGGGCCTTCGATCCACCGGTTAAAAATGGAGTAACTCGGCTGCATGATGGTGAGTGGTGTGCCCAGGTCGCGGGCGATGCTCTGTGCTTGCCGCGTGAGTTCGGGCGAGTATGAGCTGATGCCGACGTAGAGCGCGCGTCCCGACCGTGCGATGTGGTCGAGCGTGCTCATCGTCTCTTCCAGCGGCGTGTCAGGGTCGGGACGGTGGTGGTAGAAGATGTCCACATAGTCCAGGCCCATCCGCTTCAATGACGCATCCAGGGTTCCTACCAGGTACTTTCTGCTGCCCCCGAAGCCGCATGGGCTGCTATTCATATACCAGCCGGCTTTGGAGCTAATCACCATTTCTTCGCGATACGGGCGGAAATCCTGGGCAAAAATGCGGCCGAAGTTGGATTCCGCGGATCCGAGTGGCGGCCCGTAGTTGTTGGCCAGGTCGAAGTGGGTGATGCCGCGGTCGAACGCACGACGGAGGATTGCGCGTTGCGTTTCCAGCGGGCGATCCCCACCAAAGTTGTGCCACAATCCCAGTGTGATCGCGGGAAGTTTCAGGCCGCTATCCCCGCAGCGGTTGTAAGGCATGGGGGAGTGTGCCTCGGGTTCGTAGCGGTCATCTGCAGCTCGGTACACGTTCGGATAATGTGCGCTACTCATAGTTTCCAGTGTAACGACGCAGGTGCAGAGCGGTTAACGGTGTTGGGGCGTGGTCGCGTGGTCAGAGTAGCCGCGGTTCTATTCGTTGGGAATGAGCCGGGATGGAATTCCCATCTCTTGTATGTCCTGACGCGTGAGTGCGTTTTCCTCTAGTACTTTCTTGACGACGAACCGCGCGCGGTCCTCCGGGTCGGGGATTCGTCGGGCTGCGCTGAGGAGAGTGGTTAGGGTGGCGGCGTTGTTTGATGCCGTGGTGTCATCGTGCTTGGCGGAGGATGACGCCGGGCCGAAAGCACGCCACGCGACCGCCGTCGCTAATGAAAGAAGTGTGATTCCGCGAGCTTCGTGGGGCTCAATGCGACGGTTGACCACACGAGGGGAGGAACCTCCACGCTCCTGCTCGCGGTGGGAGCGTTGCGCTTCTTTACTCTTGCGCAGCCGACAGTGGAGTTCTTGCTGGCCAATGCCGACCGTAGAGCCGTCGTCGTTAGTAATGACCGTGGTGTACGGGATGTTGCAGAAGCCCTCAGATGCGATTTCGTGTTTGATCTGCTCGACCATCGCGTCCGTGACCCGGACCGTGGCGTGGGCGTTATTGCGGCCGGGGTTGATGTATTGGAACGTACCGGTGCGCGTCCAGGCTTCGTACTCCCGCCCGAGGCGCTGCATAACGAGCATGCCGAACATGGCATCGGTCATGGAGAACAGCGATCCGCCGAATGCTGCCCCGTGCGCATTGCTGTTGAGCCGGTTGACCTTGAGTACGAGGTGTGCCGACGACCAATCGTCGGGGATGCCCCGGATTCTCACTCCTGCAGCAAGAAGAGGTGGGTACGCGCTCATGGCGGCGGCGAAGAGGCGTGGCGAGCGAAGAACGCGTTTGACGAGGAGGGCTGCAGTGCGAGTATTCATGTGATCTAAGTTACTCAAACTTGGCGACGGCGGGGAGGTTTGTGGAGAAAACGTGGATTGGCATGTAGACGGGTGTCGAGAATTCCCGACGAGGGCCTCCGGTCGCATTTCGCTTATTTGCTCGTGCTCTCGTGATTGTTATATCGCTCGTTGTTTATGTGGCTTTCCGATTATTCACATCTAGTTAACGTAAACGGAGTTATTTAACGTTTACAATCGTTTTCGTCTACCTATTTCCTATCCTTCGCTAGGGTGGCAATGAACAAGATTGGATACGTCACGGGCCTGCTTTTTCTAGCTATCATCATCTCGATGAGAACAGGGCACGAAACGGTGGGAGAAATTATTGCGGTTTTCTCGCTTGTATTCGTGGTGTGTGTCCAGGGTTATTACCTATGGAAAAAGAAATCGGACTAACCAAACCGTAGGTGGAAAACGTCACCGGTCGACGTACTGATTGAGTTTTATTCGTAGCTTCGGTTCTTCTCCCGTTGCTGGGATGCCATCTTCTGGGATGTGACCTTGTTGTGCTCGGTGGTCTATCTCTGCCTCGTCATCGACGACAGCCATGGGGGTGCCTCGGTTTGTTGACTGCCTAAGCGCCCGCGAATTTCACCCATCTGAACAGCGCTTTCTCTACCTGCGTCGTTTTTGCGACAGTCTCACCTGTTATTTAAGGGGTAAGTTAGGCTGGATATATTGGCTTGCGACGTTCTGTCGCTTTATTTATAAGCCAGCCAATGCTTAATATGAGTCCATGAGCATCGTAGTTACCAACCAGCTGACCATTACGTCAGATCGCGCGGATGAAGTTGTTTCCCGCTTTTCGCAGAACATGCAGTCCTTGGACACGTTCGATGGGTTCGAAGGTTTCGAGCTGTGCAAGCCGACTGAACCTGCCGACGATCGTTGGATCGTGATCACTCGGTGGCGCGACCAGGAGGCCTTCCTGGGATGGCGCAATTCCCGCAAGTTCCGTGAAGACCACGGATGGCGCGAGCGCGAATCCAGCAAGGAAGAAGAGGCGAAGAGGCCACCGCACGGTTCGATGAATTCCGTCGTGCGAAACTATGACGTCATGCTGACCAAGGACGCTGCTGAGTAGTTGACGCGGTAACACGCGCACGCGGCAACCCCCGGCCAGAACTCCCAGTGCATACAGCAAAACCTCCGCTGCTTTCTTAACGAAAGTGGCGGAGGTCATTTATTTGTCGGGGTAGCGGGATTTGAACCCACGGCCTCTTCGTCCCGAACGAAGCGCGCTACCAAGCTGCGCCATACCCCGGTGCAACTCGACTAAGGCTAGCGCACGCTCTTTCGTACTGCCAAATCACTACGCAGCCGCGCTGCCTACAGTCCCTTCACCACAATTTCTCGCTCGATGAAGCCGTCTCCCACTTCAATCTCGTCGACAGTGGGCTCGGGGAGGTCGTCGGCTCCACCACCACCCTTTTCGACGATGCGCAGCAGCTGTGCCGTCGGGGGACAGAATGTCCGCACCGGCGCAAACTTGGACGTTCCCAGGCCGGGCGAAACGTTGAGGATGGAGTCCTTCCACTCGGAAACGCCGGACGCATGTTCGCGGTCGATCCCGGAGTTCGTCACGATGGGCTTCCCACCCGGCAGGCACAACTGCCCACCATGCGTGTGACCAGCCAGGATCAGCTGGTACCCGTCCTTGGCGAACGCGTCCAGCACCCGCGGCTCGGGCGAATGCGTCAACCCGATGGACAGGTCCGCGTCCTTATTCGGCTCCCCAGCGATCAGCGAATAGTCATCCAAATCGCCGTGCGGGTCGTCGACCCCGGCAACCGCAAGCCGGAACCCGTCGACGGCGAAATCATGCCGCTGATGTGTGCAATCTTCCCATCCGTGCTCCTTGAACACCGCGCGCAGATTCTTCCACGGCATGCTCTGGTCGCTGTGCTTCTGCTTCTTCCCCGTGAGGTAGCGCAGCGGGTTGGGGGCCGTCGGTGCCCAATAATCGTTGGTGCCAAAACAGAACAGACCCGGCGTCGTCAAGAGAGGAGAAAGAGTTTGAACGACGGCCGGCACGGCTTTCGGATCGCCCAGGTTATCTCCGGTGTTGACAACGAGGTCCGGCTCTAGTTCGGCGAGCTCACTGACCCACAGCTGCTTGAGCTGCTGGTGGGGCAGCATGTGGAGGTCCGAGATGTGCAGAATGCGGAATTCGTTACGACGTCCCCGAAAAGTGCCCTTGTCCAGCATGGGGATGGTTGTGACGGCGAGGAGGAACCGGCTGGCACCGAGCAGCGCAGCAGCGGCCCCTGCAGCTCCCGCAGCACCCGCGGTGGCCGCAATTTTCTTGCCAATGGACCGGGGAAAAATACTCACACGCCCATGGTAAAGGTGGCGGGACGCTTTTCCGATTCGGCTGGTCAGTGTCCGGGCGGGCGCTATCCTCAAGGGCATGGGTATGAAAGCAACGATCCGCGAGGATCTCAAGCAGTCGATGAAGAACCGCGACAAGGAAACGACCAGCACATTGCGCATGTTGTTGGCCGCCATTCAGGAGGAGGAAACGTCGGGGAAGGCGCATGAGGCGTCGGACCAGGACATTCTCCGCGTAATTGCTCGTGAAATTAAGAAGCGGCATGAGTCCGCTGATGTGTACGCGAAGGCGGGTCGCGATGAACTCGCGGACTCTGAGCGCGCCGAGATTGCCGTTCTGGAGCGCTACCAGCCGAAGCAGCTCTCGGATGAGGAACTGAATGCGCTGGTAGATCGGGTAATCAAGCAGCATGAAGCCGACGGTGGGGAGGTTTCCATGAAGGCTATGGGCCAGATCATGAAGGCTGCCACCGCAGAGGCCAAGGGCACTGCCGACGGTAAACGCTTATCGACGGCTGTTCGCTCGCGGCTTCAGGGGTAGCGCGCTACGGCCGGTGCCCGCCGGGCCACCGTTCCACGCGTCGGCCACTTCTCCACGCGCCGGCCTCGTCGCTACGGGAGGAATCCCTGCAGCTGGGGTGGGACATAGGTGTGCAGGAAGTCGTTAATCATGCCGGGGATGTCGGGCAGTGCGGGCGCGGGCGCTGGAGCAGGCACTCCGCCCCCGCCGCCGGTACTGCCACCACCACCGGTGGCACCTCCGCCGGTGCCTCCCGTCGAGCCCGAGTTAGTGGGTTGGGGGAGCACCGCGCGTGAGTAGCCGACCGCCTCGGGGTTGGTTCCTGCCTGGTAGGAGGGGTTCATGGGCGGAAGTGTGTGCCCGCCGTAGGCGTCGATAAGAGGTTTGGCCGCGCTGAGGTAGATATCAGCGGGCTCCTTGCCGCCGAAGAGGTTGCCATCGGGGCATTGACGCAGGGGGCCGGTGCAGAGCGGTGAGCTGGTGCTGCCGTCGTTGAAAATGTACACGGCTCCGGCAAGTCCGCTGGTGAGCCCCATGAATGCGGCCGATTGGTTGGTCTCCGTGGTACCAGTCTTTGAGGCCAGGGTGCCGTCCCACCCGGTCAGCTCGGCGGCTTCGTGGGCCGTGCCGGTGCTGACGTCATCGGATAGGCCGTTGGCCAGTGCGTTCGCAACGTCGGTGGGGATGGCTTGTTCGCACTTCGGCGGCGTGACGGGGACATCTTTGCCGTCGTGATCGGTCACCTTCAGGATGGGGTTGGGCTCGCACCACGTTCCGCCGTTTGCGATGGTTGCCGCCACGTTGCTCAGTTCGAGGGGATCGACGGCGACGGGGCCGAGCACGAACGACCCCTGGTTGGTCTCTTTAATCGTGTCGGCCTGGGATTTCTCGTCCTTGTTGTCGTCGTTGCCGCCGTTGTCGCCGTCGTTATTCCCGGGTTTGTCAGCCAAGCTGCGTAGCCCCATCTTGACAGCTGTATCAACAACAGTGCCCACGCCCAGTCGCTTTTCAAGCTCAATAAACGGCGTGTTCGGTGACTCGGCAAGCGCCTGCTTGAGCGTCATTTTCGACGGATACGCGCCGACATTCTCCACGCAGTATTTGTCGGTGGGGCAACCCGGCGCGCCACCGTGGCCCATGTCGGAGACCTCGATTCGCGATGGCACGTCCATCACCGTGTCGATCCCCATCCCCTTTTCCAGCCCCGCGGCTGCAGCGAACACTTTGAAGATGGAACCAGCTCCGTTCCCGACAGGGTGCGATGCTAGTGGCAGGACGGATTGTGCATTGCTGGCGTCGAGCCCGTAGTGCCGTGAGGCCCCCATCGCGAGCACTTCGTGGCCGTCGGGTTTGATCAGGTTCATCGCTCCGGCAACCCCGGGGGTAGTGGCGGGGGCATATTGTTCGAGCGAGGTGTTGACGGAATTCAACGCTTTCGGGTCGAGCGTGGTGGTCAGCGTGTATCCACCCGAAATGAAGTCATCCTTCGAGATTCCGTGCGAGTCCAGGTACCGCAGCGCATAATCGCAGAAGAAGCCGGCCTCGTCGGCCCCGATACATCCGTTGGTGGGGGCTTCGGGCTTATCGATGACACCCAACGGCGTGTTCTTCGCCGCGTCGGCGTCGGCAGTGGACAGCGCCCCCGTGCTGGTCATGGCGTTAATGACCGTGTTGCGGCGCTGCAGCGCGGCGTCGGGGTGCGTGAAAGGGTTATAGGCCGACGTGGATTGAACCATCCCCGCCAGCAGCGCGGCCTGTGGCACGGTGAGGTCTTTGGCGTCGACGTGGAAATACGTCTGCGCGGCAGTTTGCACGCCGTACGCGCCGTTGCCGAATTCCACGAGGTTCAAATACCTGGTCAGAATCTCGTCCTTGGAGAGGTTTTTATCCAGCTCGGACGCGAGTTTCATCTCGCGGAGTTTGCGCGCGACGGTGTCCTCGTTGGCGGCAGTGCGTTCGTCGTCGGTCTTGGCCTTGACCAGCATGAGGTAGTTCTTGACGTATTGCTGGTCCAGGGTGGACGCACCCTGGGCGACCCCGCCATGAGTAATGTTCGCGACGACTGCTCGTGCTGTTCCGCGCAGGTCAACGCCATGATGGTCGTAGAACCGTCGGTCTTCGATGGCGACGATCGCTTTCTTCATCGGTTCCGAGATCTGATCCGACGCGACTTCTTCTCTGCGCTGCGTGTAGAACGTGGCCAGGGGGTTGCCGTCCCGGTCGGTCATGGAGGAGACCTGCGGAAACTTGGCGCTGGCGATGTCGTGGTAATTGGAGTCCATGGCGTTGTGGCCACGGTTGATCGTGGCTCCGGCTGCCAGGGCGACGGGCAGCGCGCTGAGCGCCACCAGCACGGTGGCGAGGAAGATGGCGCCGCAAAGGATCAGGCTAGGTGCCGGAGCATCAGATCGTCGGTTCACGCTTACACCCTACCCAGTGATTGGCCTTGTGAAGTGAGTCTCACCGATTATGGGCACCTGCTCTGGGAAAACGCAGATGGATAAAAACTTACTCTTCCGTTAAGTAGTTAGTGCGACTACCCCCGAAATGTGATGTAGTCGACAGTTTGTTTGGCGTGTGAATAGACTTACAGTCAGCTAAGCAGGGTGAATATCCACAAAAACACGGTATCTCGACATACCAGGGTGACGCTCACAGCTTCGCGACCATGCAAACGTGACCACGGAGAGGAGTGCACAATGACTGCATCGCTGACCCGACCGGCTGATACATCGTTGGCCACAACCAAGGACGGACGAATCCAGCAGAAGGTGGATTCGCTTACTGATCCGTCGTCGTTCACGGAGCGTGGCCAGTGGATCACTCACGCCAAGTGCCGTGACATTGATCCTGAGGAGTTGTTTGTCAAGGGGTCGAAGCAGCGACAGGCCGCAGCGATTTGCAGACATTGCCCCGTCGTTTTGCAGTGCCGTGCCGACGCCTTGGATAACCGCGTGGAGTTCGGCGTGTGGGGTGGCATGACCGAGCGGCAGCGTCGGGCATTGTTGCGGGAGCACCCCGAAGTGGAAAGCTGGGCGGACTTTTACGCGGGGTATGCCGGCCGGTCGTAACAGGCCATCCCGTCCGCACGGTTGATTGAGCCGGCGATGGTGATTAAGCCCAGCACAGCTGAATGAGCCCGGTGCTGCTGATTCTTGTTAGGCTAGGTTCATGACAACCTGGGAATATTCAACAGTTCCGCTGTTGACGCACGCGACGAAGCAGATTTTGGACACATGGGGGGCCGACGGTTGGGAGCTGGTGGCAGTTATGCCCGGCCCCACAGGCGAGCAGCACATTGCCTACATGAAGCGCCCGAAGGAAGACTAGTTTTATGACGACCAGCGGACAGTCCACTCAGAGCCCCCGCAAGAACCTCGCTGACCTCGGGATCGAACTCCCGGAGGTGGCTGCACCGGTCGCCTCCTACGCACCGGCCGTGATCTCGGGGGACATGATTTACGTATCGGGCCAACTCCCCTTCAGGAACGGTGAACTCCCGGCGACGGGCAAAGTTGGCGCTGGCGTGTCCGCGGAGGACGCGGCCGGCTACGCCCGCCAGGCGGCACTTAACGCTTTGGCTGCCATCAATTCCCTCGTTGACATTGATTCGGTGTCGATCGTGAAAGTCACGGGCTTTGTGGCGTCGGCACCCGGATTCGGTGGCCAACCTGGGGTGATTAATGGTGCGTCGGATCTTTTCGGCGACGTTTTCGGCACGGCCCACGCGCGCTCCGCGGTGGGGGTTTCGGACCTGCCCTTGGACGCGCCCGTCGAAGTCGAAGTTATCGCGCGACGTAACACCGGCGCGGAATAACTCCGCGACGAAAGCCGGAAGAAAGCGGCTCGTACTCCGGGGTTTTGCCGAACGTGTGCTAAGTCATGCTTGGAATTGCCCCCGTTTCGGCACTTTTTCGGTCGTCTCTGGCCCGATGAGATTTTGACAGACCGCGCGAGGACGTACACTGACATGCATGGAGCATCCTGCGTATAGCCAGTTGCGTCCCGTTACCCCCAACGCGGGCGTTGTTTTATGTCCCAATCCCAGCTATGGCTCGCTAGAGGGCACCAATAGTTGGGTCATTAGAGCTGATGGTGATCCGCGGTCGATCGTTGTGGATCCGGGCCCTCAGGATGAAGGCCACCTGAATGTTCTTAACCATCATGCGTCGGAAATCGCGATGATTCTTTTGACTCACCGGCATCCCGATCATGCTGATGGGGCTAACCGGTTATCGCAGATTACGGGGGCGCCTGTCCGGTCTGTCGATAAGCGTTTCTGCAAGATGGGGGATCCGCTCGAGGACGGTGAGGTCATCACCGTCGAGGGCGTCACTCCGGCCGTGAAAGTTGTTGCCACCCCTGGCCACACTGCGGACTCGGTGTGTTTCTTCCTTTACCCGAGTGCCGACGCTGCTCGGGCCGACGATGGTTCGGGCGATACGAAGCCTGAGGCGATTTTGACGGGCGATACCATCGCCGGCAAGCACACGACCATGATCTCCGAGACCGATGGTGACTTGGGTCAATACTTGACGACGTTGGAGATGCTGAAGAAGCGTGGCGCTGGTGTTCCGTTGTTGCCCGCGCATGGGCCGGATCACCCGGATTTGGAGCCGTTTGCCGAGAAATACCTTGATCGACGCCACCACCGCCTTGACCAGATCCGTGAGGCCCGCAAGAAGCTGGGGGAGGATGCTTCGGTGGACCAGTTGGTCGATGAGATTTACACAGACGTGGACCCGGTGTTGCGTGGGGCTGCTGAGCAGTCGACGCGGGTGGCACTGCGGTACTTAAGCGCTAAAGAGAAGTAGCGCTCAGTAGTAGCGCTCGGGTGCAGTAGCGCTCGGGAAAATAGCGTCCGAGAAAAGCCACGCTCAATAGAAATAAGCAGCCCGGGGAGTCTCGGGCTGCTTTGCTTTTGTTTAAGTTCTGGGCGTTTGTA
>NZ_JBSNBL010000006.1:0-127144 GCF_053760365.1 Corynebacterium sp. c7Ub_26
GTGCGAGCCCCGGCGGGCCTGCACCACACACTTTTCGTATCCACCTAAAAACAGGGAATCATTCAAGAAGACCGGGGAATAGAGTATCTAGCCATTCAGGGCATATTGATTCCGCATAGACCCCAATGAGATTTCGTCCACCATCCGTTCCGCTGAAAGTACTCTTTTAACCTCTGCTATTATCTTCTCGGTTAAGCCATTGCTGTCATCGGTGCTTCAGCATATAAAACACAGTGATGACAGGTGTTTTACAAAAATCTGTTAAGAAGTGAGCAGTACTATGAACGAATCCGAATCAAATAAACGCCACAGTGGGTCTGCTCCCAACCGAAAACACGGTTCGGGTGGATTTAGCGGCGGTAATCGCGGAAAGCGCTACGACAAGTCCGGCTCTAGCGACAGGAAACACCGGGGCAATAACCGCGACTTTAATAAAAAGAACTCCCACCGTGGTAACAACCGTAAGGCGAAGTACGCGTCAGGACGTTCGGTTCCGAAGAAGAGCGGTTACCGGGAAGAGCGGTCTAAGAAGCACCTCAATGAACCGTCACTTCCACCCGATATTTCTGAACGCGATTTAGATCCGACCGTCCGGCAGGACCTCCGCAGCCTTTCGAAACAAAATGCCGAGGTCGTAGCGAAACACATGGTAGCCAGTGCCTTAGCCATGGAAGAGGATCCCGAGCTCGCTCTTAAGCACGCTCGCGCAGCGAAAGATCGGGCAGGTCGAGTGTCCATCGCCCGTGAGACCTGTGGCATCGCGGCTTACCATGCCGGCCGATGGAAAGAGGCCCTTTCAGAGCTCCGTGCGGCGCGTCGAATCTCCGGAGGACCGGGCCTGCTCGCCGTCATGGCCGACTGCGAACGCGGACTAGGACACCCCGAGAAAGCCATCTCCCTTGGTACATCGGATCAGGCGAAGCTCCTTGACTCAAACTCCGCCGAAGAACTCGCGATCGTCGTGGCTGGTGCCCGTCGAGACTTAGAGCAATACGACGCAGCTGTCGTCGGGCTCGAACAAGAAAATCTCGATGAGAAGCGGAAAGATGAGGAAGCTCCTCGGTTGTTCTACGCTTACGCCGATTCGCTAGCTGCTGCAGGACGAACTGCAGAAGCGAAGGCGTGGTTCCAAAAGACAATCGATCATGATCCCGACGAGCTTCTCGACGCAAAAGAACGCTTAGCTGAGCTCAATTAAGATAAACACACCGTATGGTGTCGTTATGTACTGATCCCTACGGATGATATCCAGTAAGGAAGATTTGATGGCCGCCTCAAGCAATGACAGCGCTGGTATGTCTGAAGAGCGTTTGATCGACCGCACCGACGCGTTACTCCTCGATCTCGACGGAACCGTGTACCACGGTGCACGACCAATTCCAGAAGCAGTATCGGCTCTTAATAAGGCCCACTCCCACGTCGGTTTGAAGTACATAACGAACAATGCGTCCCGCTCACCTAGCGCGGTTGCCGAGGCTCTGCAGGAGATGGGCATTCCCGCCTCTGAGGACGAAGTCTTAACCTCCGCGCAAGCTGGAGTAACGCTGCTGACCAGAAAAATTCCCGTAGGCTCGCGCGTCATCGTATTGGGATCAGACTCGCTCAAAGACCTCGTCAACGAAGCCGGGTTTAGCGTCGTCACGTCGGCCGACGATCAACCAGCTGCTGTGATTCAAGGTCACGCGACGACGACAGGCTGGCCGCAAATGTCAGAGGCCGCACTAGCAATTAATAACGGTGCGGTCTACGTGGCGACGAATATGGACACCACGTTGCCCACCGAGCGTGGCTTGACCGTCGGAAATGGATCGATGATTGCCGCGATTACCACGGCAACGGGAGTGACCCCTGATTCTGCCGGAAAACCAGCCGGTGACATGTTTACCCAGGCGGCGGAAGAACTCCATTCTGATCGCCCCTTGGCTGTCGGCGACCGTCTTAACACTGACATTGCCGGAGGGGTTGCGGCTGGGATTCCGTCTTTGATGGTCATTACCGGGATCTCAGGGCACAAAGATCTTCTGACTGCGGATCCTGCTGAGCGTCCCACATATATCGCCGCCGATATGATGGCCTTGTTCGACCCGGTCGATAGCTCGACGCCTGGGCCGAAGGCAGGGTGGAAAGCGGAGCTGACGTCGGATGGCGTTCTGCAGCTTTCGTCTGTTGACGGCGAGGTTTCTGGGGGCTCGTCCGAAGAATCCCTGGGTGGTGCGGATTTATCTCAGCAAGCTCGCTTTTCTGATCGACGCTCCCATGACGCCTTGTTGACTGCGATTGCTGCAGCATGGGAAGACGGAGCTCCCGCCGTGACACAGGTGACGGCGACCGATTCGACTGCGCAAAGCGTGATCGATACATGGCGATAACACCCGGCGACGTCCAGCGTCTTAGGCAGGAACGTCTGGCTGAAGCGAATAAATCGCTCGAGGAATTAAACGCCGAATTATCAGCGCACATGTACGAAATCCTCGACGGAGACCCCTCTGATCTCTCTGCAGAAGCTGATCGTCTCGAGAAGGCTCATGATCTTCTTCATCAGGCCTTGGAGGATTCTCGTGACTAAGCAGCCTAGTCGACGTCGCCTCGACGCTGAGTTAGTAAACCGTAAGGTTGCGCGAGCCCGCGATCAGGCCGCTGAGATGATTCGCAGCGGCCGCGTCATGGTTAACGGATTTCAAGCCACCAAGCCAGCAACCCGAGTTGAACCGGGTATATCCATCAAAGTGGAGAAAAGCGTCGACGATAATTGGGCATCGCGTGGGGCTCACAAACTCCTTGGAGCTTGTGATGCTTTTGAGCCCGAGGGCCTGTCATTCGAGGGGCGTCGGGTTTTAGACGCGGGAGCCTCAACAGGAGGGTTTACCGACGTTTGTCTTAAGCGCGGAGCTCGCGAAGTCGTCGCTGTCGACGTCGGTTATGGGCAACTAATCTGGCGCCTACAAAATGATGAACGGGTCCGTGTAGTAGACAGGACGAATGTACGGCACTTGACCCCGGAATTAACAGGCGGGCCATGTGACCTGATGGTGGGGGACCTGTCGTTTATCTCTCTGAAATTGGTTCTCCCGGCGATCGTTGAGTGCATGGGTGAGGGAGCAGATCTCCTACCCATGGTGAAGCCGCAGTTTGAGGTAGGGAAAGACCGTTTAGAGCACGGTGGTGTGGTCCGATCGGAAAGCCTGCGGACGAGCGCAACTGTGAACGTTGCGCAGTATGCTCAAACTCTTGGGCTGTCGCTGCGTGGTGTGGTTGCGTCGCCTCTGCCGGGGCCCAGCGGCAATGTGGAGTATTTTTTATGGCTTGTTAAGGATGGTGGGGTCCGGGCCGTCGAACCCGGTAAACTTGAATCCATGGTGTCGGCGGCAGTGCAGGAAGGACCTCAATGACGGAGAAGAATCGGGAAATTCTGCTTGTTGCAAACACAGGGCGGGATTCAAACTTGGCAGCGGCGGCGGAAGCTGCTGAATATCTGAAGGACGCAGGGCTGACCGTATGGGTCCTCGCCAGTGAGTCGTCGGACCCCATTACGAAGCACCCGGTCCTCGGCACATTTCCGATTTTTCGATCAGGAGAAGTTGATACGGCTCGGATTGAGCTAGTACTCGTCCTCGGGGGCGACGGAACCTTCTTACGTGCCGCCGATATTGCTCATGCTGCCGATCTACCCGTCTTGGGGATCAACCTTGGCCACGTCGGTTTCTTGGCTGAATGGGAGCAAGAATCCCTCCCCGAGGCGCTTCAGCTCGTCATCAATCACAGTTGGCGTGTGGAAGACCGTATGACGCTCTCGGTCAGTGTTCACGGTCCCGACGGGCGAAACCTTGGCCGTGGCTGGGCCCTTAACGAAGTGGCCGTTGAGAACGTGGATAGACAAGGCGTGCTCGACGCAGTGTTGGAAGTGGATCAACGCCCTGTGAGTTCCTTCGGATGCGACGGAGTGTTGGTTTCTACTCCCACCGGATCCACCGCATATGCGTTCTCAGCCGGCGGTCCTGTTCTATGGCCATCGCTGGACGCCATTCTTGTTGTTCCGAACAACGCTCACGCACTGTTCGCAAGACCGCTGGTGGTGAGCCCCTTCTCCGAGGTCGCTATAGAGACGAACACATCAACGCAGTCGGCGACGGCGAACCTGGATGGGATCAGAAGAATCCCTATCCCGCCCGGATCCAGGGTGGAAGTCCGTCGTGGCGATCAACCAGTCAGGTGGGTCAGGCTAGACGCGGCACCATTTACGGACCGTCTAGTGTCGAAGTTTCGCCTGCCTGTGTCCGGGTGGCGGGGACCCAAAAAGTAACGCACGAGCCTCGGTCGCCAGAGCTGGGAGACGGCGCGGATGTCGAAAGAGTTTTCGGACGGCACGCACGTGTATGAAAGGGGAAACTAGTGCTCGTTGAGCTCAGCATTGAGAACCTGGGAGTTTTGCCTAGCGCTACCGCATCGTGGGCACCTGGGCTTACTGTTCTCACTGGTGAGACCGGGGCAGGTAAAACCTTCTTACTTTCGGGCCTCAAACTCATTCAGGGGGCACGGGCTGATTCGTCGCGGGTCAGGGAAGGCCAGTCCCAGGCATTCGTCGAGGGGATCTTTGACTTTTCAGAGATCGACGAAGCTGACCGTGCTGCCATCACGGATGAAATCGAAAACGTCGGCGGGGATACCGAAAACAATGAAGTCGTCGTATCCCGATCAGTCTCGTCAAAAGGTCGATCACGTGCCCACGTCGGCGGGCGAACCGTCACTGCAGGACGACTAGCAGCCGTAGTGGATAATTTGTTAGTTATCCATGGCCAAAATGATCAATTACGTTTATTGTCGACGGACCAGCAGCGGGATGCCCTCGATTCGTTTGACCCCGAGATTGAGACCATTAAGTCGCGCTACCAAGTGTTGAGGGACCAGTGGCGGTCCGTGACACGGGAGCTCACGAGACGCCAACAACATCGTCGAGAAATGGCTCAGGAAGAAGATCGGCTCCGATTCGCCCTCGACGAGATCGAGGCCGTGAGCCCCACGCCGCACGAAGACGAGCTACTCGTTGACAAGGTTAAGCGACTCCAGGATGTTGATTCGCTCCGAGACTCCGCGGGGAGAGCTTTTCAGGCGTTGAGTTCCGACGATACCGAGGAAACGTCATCGGCTATCGACCTCCTGGGTGAAGCTCAATCAGCGTTGGCATCCAGCGGTGATTCGCAGCTGGTTAACCTGGGAACGCAAATTCACAACCTGCTTGAACAGGTAGGCGACATTTCATCCGACCTCAGCAGATATTTGGGCGGGCTCTCATCTGACCCCGGCGAACTCGATGCTGTACTTCAGCGTCAGGCACAGTTAAATGAGCTAACGAGAAAATATGCTCCGAATATTGACGCGGTTCTGGAATGGCGTGACAACGCCTACAAGCGGTTGGAAAGCCTCGATACCTCCACCGAAACCATCGAAAAGTTAGCCCAGGAAGCAGAAGAAGCAGGCACGAAGACCCGCGAGATCGCTGAAAAACTAACTGCTGCTCGCCGACGTGCCGCACGGAAACTTGAACAAGCAGTCACGGAAGAAATGAGGGGCTTGGCGATGCCGACCTCGTCACTCGACATCGCAGTAACAACAAATACCGTTTTCCGAAAAAATGGGACCGATGAAGTCGAATTTCGACTGCGATCTTATGACGGCGCCGAGCCTCGTCCACTGACACAGGCAGCCTCAGGCGGTGAACTATCCCGAATCATGCTCGCCCTTGAAGTTGTCCTGTCTGCTGAACGACGCGGCACCACGATCGTCTTCGACGAAGTTGACGCCGGAGTGGGAGGACGCGCCGGGGTGGAGATTGGTCGGCGTCTTATGCGGCTATCGCGACAGTGCCAGGTGATTGTTGTTACGCACCTGCCACAGGTAGCGGCCTTCGCCGATCAACACCTCGTTGTCACGAAAAGCGTCGATGCCTCTGTGGCGGCGACGTCGGGCGTCAAAACCCTAGCGGAGAGCGAGCGCGTCGAAGAGCTCGCGCGGATGCTTGCGGGCTTAGACCACACCGATACAGGACGCGCACATGCCGAGGAATTGTTGGCCACTGCAGCCCGCGAACGCTCGCAGGCGTAAGAAGCGCCCGTGAGAAACGTCGGTTTTATAGTCCCCGTACCAGCAGATATCTGACCGAGATGATCCTTTAGTCGGCGCGCCTCTGTGCATAACGGTTGGTAATCAGGAATGATGTCTCCCATGAAACTGTTCTCTCGGTCGCAGTCGGATCTGCCGGGGCTCAACGCCACGGTTCGAGATATCGCTCACTCCTCCAAAGAGCTGCGCAAGCTTGCTGAAGGCGATATTGCCATCATTGATGGGCCCGAAATCCCTCGAGGCCTGGCCCAGCGCCTTATTGACATGCATGTTTCCGCAGTCGCGACAGAGGTAGAGACAGAGCAGGGGAGTATCCCTCGCTTCGGCCCTCAGATGCTTATCGACGCGGGCGTTGTTTTTATCGACGGCATAGGCTCTGAAGGGCGGCAGGCTCTTCAATCTGGGAAGAAATATCGCCTTGACGAAGGCACTTTTTACCGAGGAGATGACGAAGTCGCTCGCGGTAAGGAAATTACTCTCGACCGGGCCGTAGCGGTCTTTGAGGATTCGCGTGAACAGCTCGCGGATCATATGGAAGCGTTATCCGGGAACGTGACGGAATTCGTGCGTTCCGAATCGCCGCTTTTCATCGACGGGTTAGGCATCCCAGATGTTGATGTCCCCATTCAAGACCGCAAAGTTATCGTCGTCAGCCCGTCTGCCGACGTCGAATCGCAGCTTAAAGATTTACGCTCGTTTATTCGTGAATATGATCCGCTGCTTATCGGTGTGGAAAATGCAGCTGATGTCCTGGTGGACAAGGGATATAAGCCGTCGATCATCGTGGGAGATCCTGAGCTCATTAACGACCGCGCGTTGCGCTCCGGGGCAACGGTGATTTTGCCCGCCGATCCTGACGGACACGCTGCAGGCTTGGAGCGAATCCAGGACCTAGGCATCGGCGCGATGACCTTCCCAGCGGCCACAGACTCAGCCACGGATTTGGCGTTGCTCATCGCTAGCTATCACGGCGCGTCACTCGTCGTTAATTGTGGTTCACCCTTTGATATTGAGACGTTGTTTGATGAGAATCAGCGGGATGCTGCTCCGTCAGCTTTGCTGACTCGTGCGCGAGTCGGTACCCGGTTGGTCGATGCCTCCGCCGTGAATGAGCTTTATTTGGTGCGGTCGTCGGGCTTGGGATGGGTGTGGACAGTCATCGCCATTATTATCGCCCTCGTCACCATTATTCTTATTTCGGGGTTGTCAGGTGATGATTCATTTATCAACAACCTGATAGATACGTGGAACAGTTTCGCGATTAGTGTTCAGAATCTGTTCAAGTAAGGCAGTTTTACAGCCATAGGAGCACAGTTTGTCTCACAATCGATCAGGCATTGCAGTTGCTGGCGCGGCGTGCGGAATTGCGCTGGGAACCGTCTTCGGCGTGTATGTTTTAGGTCCGCACTCGGGCGCGAGCAGCCACATCACCCGGCACAATGTTGATACCGAGCGCAAGGTCGACTCAGTCACCGCGGAGCGTAACCAGGCTAATAAGAGTGTTCAGGCGGCCGACCAACTCGGGGTGACGCTTGCCCCAGATGCGGTCAAAGGGCGGTTGCAGGATAAGGCTGTGCTGATCATCACCACGCCCGACGTCAATAAAGATGATGTGAAGGCTGTCAATGGCCTCATTGAACCTGCAGGTGCCCACATCGCTGGCACTATTGGGCTGAAAGACAAATTTGTTTCTCGCGACGGCGGTGATGACCTCAAGTCCATTGCCGCGACGACGCTACCGGCAGGTGTACAACTGTCCGAGAGAAATTCGTCACCTGGCTGGCATATCGGACAATTGATGGGCGGTGCCTTCTTGAAGAAGAGTGGGGGCGGAGATAATGCTGAAGAGCAATCGACAGGCCCGGAGAGAAAAATAGTCAGGGATTCACTAACTCAGGGAGATTTCCTGACTGCCGACGGCCTGGATGAACCGGCCGACGTGGCTATTCTCATCACCGGAGGTTCTGACGGCAAAAAGGGGGACCATGATTATGTAGCAGGCTTCCTCCGGGATTTCACTGAGGGGCTTGGTCACAACGGGTCTGGTGTTGTTGCCGCGTCCTGTCCCGGCGCGGCCGAAGATGACGGGGTGATCGCTCGACTGCGCGATTCCCACGATGGGCAAGAGAACTCCCAAGCCAAGATCTCCACCGTCGATGACATTAACCATGTCACGGGGCAGGTCAGTGCAATTCGTGCCTCAGCTGACGTCATCACAGGGAAAACTGGCTCTTACGGAATTATGGACGGTGCAACGGCGGCCGTCGCGCAGTAAGACCCTTTGTTGCCCAGGGGCCCCGGGGCTGTAGCTGGTTGTGTACCGCAAAATGACGATGGTGAAAGTTTCGTGTTAGGCTGAAGTCCCGAGGGATTGTGGATATCAACCGATAATTGCCACTTTGACCGATGGATTTTTCCGTTAACTGGCGAGCTCTACGAAGCCAGTTGCGGTTATCCTGCATTGATCACCGTCCATCATCGATCCTCGGGAGAGCATAGTGTCGCAATCGCGCGCCGAGCATGTCACCAAATTTATATTCGTCACCGGCGGTGTTGCCTCATCGCTGGGTAAAGGATTGACAGCATCCTCATTAGGTCAACTGCTGACGGCACGTGGCCTGAAAGTCACCATGCAGAAGCTTGATCCTTACTTGAATGTGGATCCGGGGACAATGAACCCGTTCCAGCATGGGGAAGTCTTTGTGACCGACGATGGTGCGGAAACCGACCTTGACTTAGGGCACTACGAGCGGTTCTTAAACCGCAACCTGTCGGGGAACGCGAATGTGACCACTGGGCAGGTCTATTCCGAGGTTATCGCCAAGGAGCGCCGTGGGGAATACCTCGGGGATACCGTGCAGGTTATTCCCCACATTACGGATGAAATCAAGCACCGCATTTTGACGATGGACCGTCCGGATGAAAATGGCGTTCGCCCCGATATCGTTATTACGGAGATCGGCGGAACTGTCGGTGACATCGAATCCCAGCCATTCCTTGAAGCCACACGTCAGACGCGGCACGACGTGGGACGAGAGAACATCTTCTTCATCCATGTCTCCCTTGTTCCGTATCTTGCTCCGTCTGGCGAGTTGAAGACCAAACCGACTCAGCATTCAGTGGCTGCCCTGCGATCGATCGGTATAGTTCCAGACGCACTGGTCCTCCGGTGTGATCGTGAAGTTCCGGAGCCGCTCAAGGCAAAGATCGCTTTGATGTGCGACGTTGATCAGGAAGGTGTTATTTCCTGTGCCGACGCCGACTCCATCTACGAAATTCCCAAGGTTTTGCACCGCGAGCACCTGGATGCGTTCCTCATTCGTCGGCTGGATTTGCCTTTCCGCGATGTTGACTGGGACGAATGGGACTCGTTGCTTCGGAAAGTCCACGAGCCGGAGCATGAGTTGACCGTGGCTCTGGTGGGCAAGTACATCGATCTTCCCGACGCGTATCTCAGCGTGACAGAAGCTATCCGCGCTGGCGGATTTGCGAATAATGCTCGTGCCCGCGTGAAGTGGGTCCCCTCGGATGTGTGCCAGACCGAGGAAGGCGCAGAAAAAGAGCTTGGAAACGTGGACGCCATCGTCGTACCGGGTGGCTTCGGCATTCGTGGAATTGAAGGCAAGATCGGCGCGGTCCGCTACGCACGGACGCATCGCGTTCCGTTCTTGGGTCTGTGCTTGGGCTTGCAATGCATGGTGATTGAGGCTGCACGTGCCGCAGGAATTACCGATGCGTCCTCAACCGAGTTTGACCCCCAGACGACGGAGCCTGTGGTCTCGACGATGGCCGAGCAGATGGCTGCTGTCTCCGGAGAAGCCGATCTTGGTGGGACCATGCGTTTGGGTGCTTATCCTGCTGTGTTGGACAAGGGTTCGGTGGTAGCCGAGGCCTATCAGACGCTAGAAGTCTCGGAGCGTCACCGTCACCGCTATGAGGTCAACAATGCGTACCGTCAGCGGATTACCGATGGTGTTGGACTGAAGTTCTCTGGTACTTCTCCCGATGGAAAACTTGTTGAGTTTATTGAGTATCCGGACCATCCATACATGGTCGCGACGCAGGCTCACCCGGAATATAAGTCCCGTCCGACAAAAGCTCACCCATTGTTCGCTGCCCTGGTTAAAGCTGGGTTGAAGCACAAGAATGGTGAGGAAAAGTAGTTACGGTAAGTGAGGAGGACCAGCCACGAATCCGTCAGACAAAACACTTGATACCGGCTCATTAGATGAGGGCGCGAACCCGTCGGCTCAGAGCCGCCCGGGGTCGTACGACTTCACGGTAGAGAAATCTACGTATTTGCTCGACAAACCGATTATTGCGGTGCGGCAAGATACTGTCTCCATGCCGGGGGGATCATCCGCACGACGTGAAATCGTCGAGCACTTTGGTGCCGTCGCCGTGGTGGCTTTCGACGGGGAACGTGTGAAGCTGATCCACCAATATCGGCATAGCGTGGGACGACGACTATGGGAATTGCCTGCCGGACTCTTGGACGCTGCGGGTGAGGACCCTCTTCAGGCTGCGTCTCGTGAACTGCAGGAAGAAGTGGGCCTCGCCGCTGAGCGTTGGGACCTGTTGTCGGATCTTGTGTCGTCGCCCGGATTCTGTGAAGAGGCCGTCCGTATTTATCTTGCGCGGGATCTTAGCGACGTTGACCGCCCAGAATCGGATGATGAAGAGGCTGACTTGACGTCAACGTGGGTGGATCTGGATACTGCCATCTCTCAGATCATGGATGGAACGATTTGCAATGCTATCGCGACATCCGGGATCTTGATGGCTGCACAGGTTATACGAAACGATGTTTCTCCACGTAGCGTCGACGAACCCTATACTTTGCGCCCGTATCGATTGGCTGAGCGCCGCGAAGCACAGTTGTGTGAAGCAGGGAAATCGACTGCGGATCTCAAGGTGACGGTGACAGATAAACTACCTAGAGAAACCCACCATGAGTGAGCGCGTCTCACACATGTAGCTGAGTTCTCTGCGCACAACGAAGTGTGAGGTTATGTCTTCTACGTCGACTCCAGGGCCGCTGACCCCTTCTGCGGATGAGCCTCGCGAGGGGCAGCGCTCGGGAGCGGACGCGTCCCACATGGTGGCTGCTTATATCGATCACCTCGCAGTGGAAAAGAACGCCAGCCCGAATACGTTGTCGAATTACCAACGTGATTTGAATAAATATGTCGCGTGGTTGGATCTGCATAACCTCAGCATCGATAGCGTCGATGAACCTGATATCGAGCAATTTATTGCGGATTTACGACGAGGGGACTCGACGTTGGGGTGGTCGCCTCTGGCGGCGTCGTCCGCTGCGCGTGCGACCGTCGCCGTTCGTTCTCTGCATCGGTTTTCCCATGAGGAAGGGCAACTAGCTCGGGACGTCACGGCAGGAGTGACTGTTCCGCGTTCCGGTCAATCGTTGCCTCATGCTTTGACTGTGGAACAAGTCAATCGGCTCATTGAGGCGTGCCCGGTGAATGAGTCGAGTAGCCCGATTGCTCTTCGCGACCGTGCCGTCATTGAGCTGCTGTATGGCACGGGAATGCGAATTAGTGAGGCCCTTAATCTCGACGTCGATTCGATTGACCGGAATCACGCGTTTGTCCGTGTTGTGGGGAAGGGGAGGAAGGAACGACTCGTTCCGATCGGTGCGCCGGCGCTTCATGCTATTGATGCGTGGCTAGTCCGTGGTCGCCCCTCGATGGTCAAGCGGAGCGATAAAGCGTTGTTTTTGAATGCTCGGGGTAACCGTTTGGGCCGGCAATCGGTATGGAAGTTTCTCCACGCGGCAGCGGAACGTTGTGGGCTCGGCGATTCGGTGGGGCCTCACACGTTGCGCCACTCGTATGCGACTCATCTTCTTCAAGGTGGAGCGGATATTAGGGCGGTTCAGGAACTTTTGGGGCACGCAAGCGTGACGACGACGCAGATTTACACCGCTGTGTCCATTGATAATCTTCGGGAAGTGTATGCGACGTCTCATCCACGGGCATAAGTCGGCGGTGGAATAGTCTCGACCTTGACTCTACGTGTGTTCGTCGTCGTCGGCCCGTTTTTCGGCATAATGCTGCATTAAGTTCTCAATACGAACTTGAACTATGTCAAGCGTCAAACCTTGACATCTGCACCATAGCCCCTTCGTATTGTAGAGTAATAGTCGAATTACATCGATGGTTTTCATCGTTGCTGCACTGTACGCATGATGACCGAATGCATCGCATTGCTCGAGACAATGGCCAGCGTGCGTGTATCGACGACAAGTTCCGGAGGAAGGATTGACTGTGGTTGCATCGTCTCCACATGAGTCGGATAAGGGTGATGGTCTTTTCGACGATCCGACGCCCGAGCTGGGGCTGACTGGTCGCCCACGCCGACAGATTCCGGAGCCACCTCAGCTCGATCGCCATGGCCCGGCCACGATCGTCTCGATGTGTAACCAGAAGGGTGGCGTCGGCAAGACGACGTCGACCATTAACTTGGGTGCTGCCTTAGCTGAATATGGGCGACGGGTCCTCCTTGTTGATCTCGACCCCCAGGGGGCACTATCAGCTGGCCTGGGGATTCCGCATGATGAATTAGACCTCACGGTATTTAACTTGTTGGTGGATCCGTCGACGTCGATCCTTGAGACCATCCACCGAACCGCTGTCTCGGGTTTGGATTTAGTTCCTGCCAATATTGACCTGTCCGCAGCGGAAATTCAGTTAGTCAATGAAGTGGGGCGTGAGCAATGCCTGGGCCGGGCTCTTCGGCCGGTGATGGGCGAATACGATTACATCATTATTGATTGCCAGCCGTCACTTGGTCTGCTCACCGTGAATGCCTTGGCCTGCTCGCAGGGTGTGATTATCCCGATGGAATGTGAATATTTCTCCTTGCGTGGCCTTGCTCTCTTGACCGATACCGTTGATAAAGTTCGCGATCGACTGAACTTTAACCTGGAAATCATCGGAATACTGGTCACGATGTTTGATCGACGAACTCTTCATGCGCGGGAAGTGATGGAGCGCGTGATTGAAGTCTTTGGAGATCAAGTATTTGATTCCGTTATTACACGGACTGTCAGATTCCCCGAGACGTCAGTAGCCGGAGAACCTATTACGACCTGGGCGCCGACGTCGGAAGCCGCGGAACAATATCGGGGCGTTGCCAGTGAAATGGTGGAGCGTCTGAGTAAGTGACCGACGCGGAAGCTGCGATGCCCACTAATGGCGAGGGCGTCCAAGAGGAAATCACAGGGTTCCGTGTGGCCCTCGCGAATTTTACGGGGCCGTTTGATCTCCTCCTTCAACTCATTCACAGTCACAAAATGGATGTGACCGAGGTTGCTCTCGCGCAGGTCACGGACGAATTTGTCAGCTATACGCGGAGCTTGAGTAAAACCGAGGACCTCGATGAGATCACGGAGTTCCTCGTTATTGCGGCGACCTTATTGGATTTGAAGACGGCGCGCTTGTTGCCTCGGGGTGAGGTCGATAGCGAAGAAGATCTGGCGCTCTTAGAAACCCAAGATCTGTTGTTTGCTCGATTGCTTCAATATCGCGCTTATAAGGAGATCGCCGACGAGTTGCGCGTGCGGCACGCTCGTGCAGCCCGACGTTATCCGCGGGCGGTTGGGATGGAAGAACAATTCGCGTCGCTGCTGCCACCGGTACGGATTGATCACACCCCGCAATCATTTGCGGAGATGGCTGCAGCCGTGTTCCGCCCCCGACCACCTGAGACAGTGAATACGTCCCATGTTCACTCTGTGGCCGTGTCTGTCCTGGAGCAAGCCGGGCGCATCCTTTCCATGCTGCATTCCGTCGGTGCGTATTCGTGGTGCTCATTTGAGCAATTGACCTCCGACTGCACGGTATCGATGCAAGTCGTCGGCAGGTTCTTAGCATTGTTAGAGTTATTTAAAGCTCATGCCACTGACATCGACCAAGATGAGCCTTTGGGAGAAATGTTAGTGGCGTGGACGGGTCTTGAGGTTGATCCAGCTGTCGTTGCGGCCGCGAACTGGGAGTAGGTCCTGGTCGCGAGACTAGGGGTCAGTACCTCACATACGAGGATTGGCAGACACGAGGATCGGCGAAGTGACAGATAACACCACGAACCCGAATAATTTACCGAAGATCTCTGCGCTTCGTGCAGCAGTGGAGTCGGTGATGCTGGTGTTGGACGATCCTGCCCCTATTTCCGACATTTCCCGCGCGGTGGGTGCGTCGGAGGAAGACACGCGCGCGGTCATCGACGAGTGGCGAGACGAACTCGATCAACGGGGCAGTGGCATTGAGCTGCGTCACGTCGGCGATGGGTGGAGGCTCTACACCAGGGCCGAGCATGCGCCCGCCGTCGAGGCATTTTTGCTGGACGGAGCACAAACAAAGTTGTCGCGAGCGGCACTGGAAACTCTCGCGGTGGTGGCCTATCGTCAGCCGGTAACCCGTTCCCAAGTCGCAGCTGTCCGTGGCGTAAATTGTGACGGGGTCATGCGAACCTTAGCGCTGCGGGGCTTGGTGAAGGAAGTGGGGGAGGAGCAGACCTCGGGAGCTCATTTATATGCCACAACTGAGTTGTTTTTAGAGACGATGGGCTTGTCGGATGTCTCTGAACTGCCAGACTTGGCACCTCTGTTGCCCGATGTGGAAGCGATTGATGAGGCCATCGCAGATTACTGAACACTGTTCAGTAGGGTGGCAAGTATGGAGGATCTTGCACGTTTCGACCAAGAACATATTTGGCATCCATACGGCCCGATGCCAGCAGCAGTACCTTCCATCCCCGTGACGTCCGCGGAAGGAGTTACGCTGCATCTTGACGATGATCGAAACATCATTGACGGGATGAGTTCCTGGTGGGCTGTAGCACACGGACATCGCCATCCACACTTGGTTGAGGCCGCGCACAGACAAATTAATCAGATGCCACATGTGATGTTTGGAGGACTGACTCACAAACCGGCAGCGGATTTAGCCGAGTGGCTGGTAGATATCACGCCAGAGGGTCTTGACCTGGTTTTTTATTCTGATTCAGGGTCGGTCTCTGTTGAGGTCGCCATCAAGATGGCCCTCCAATATCAGATGGGGAATGGCCATCCAGAGCGCAACCGGCTCGTGACGTGGCGACGCGGGTATCACGGCGATACTCAGGGGCCCATGAGTGTGTGCGACCCCGAGGGCGGCATGCACTCTCTGTGGCGGGGCACCTTGGTGGAACAAGTTTTCGCCCCCGAACCCCCAGCTGATCCGCGCTGCGACGTGGGCCATCCTGCCGATGACGATGGTTCCGGTGGTGCGCGCCTCAGCGACGATGAGCTCGAGTCTTATCTACGTGAATTCGAGACATATATCGACGACACCATTGCGGGCATGATTATTGAGCCGGTCGTGCAGGGGGCCGGTGGCATGCGATTCCACGACCCACGATTGGTTGCTGGCCTTCGCCGCGTGTGCGATGACCACGACATCCTCCTCATTGCCGACGAGATCGCCACAGGTTTCGGACGTACGGGGAGTCTCTTTACCTGCGAGGCGGCCACGATCACCCCGGACATTATGTGCGTCGGCAAAGCCCTGACCGGGGGAATGATGAGTTTTGCCGCCACGCTGACCACCCGGCACGTAGGCGAGGTGATTTCGACGTCCCAGGGCGGCGGAGCCTTAATGCACGGACCGACTTTCATGGGCAACCCACTGGCATGCTCGGTGGCTCGCGCCGCGGGCGACCTCATTGATGACGGCTACTGGCGATCGACAGTTCCGCGCATTGAACAGGAATTACGCCACGGTTTGGCCCCACTTGCCGATGCTGAACAGGTGTCCTCGGTGCGGGTCCTGGGCGCTATCGGCGTCGTCGAACTAGCTCACCCTGTCGATATGAAGGTCGCGACGAAGGTAGCCGTGGAGTCGGGGGTGTGGCTTCGACCTTTCGGAAAGCTGGTTTATAGCATGCCGCCGTTCATATCGACCAGCAGTGACATCGAAAAAATCTGCGCGGCGATGCGGAACATTGTCGCTGCGTCGGCCTGAGTGACCGGAGTCATCACAGAGGTGTTCGGTCGGGATTATTTACTGACCTAATGAGAGGAGATTAACAATCAGCATTGTCATCATGACGGGAACAGGGACAGATGTCGGCAAGACTGTCGCTACTGGAGCGGTTGCCTGCGTCCTTCAGAAGGGGGGATATGAGCCCTTCATCGTGAAGCCGGCGCAAACTGGTGAACCCGAAGGCGAAGGCGACGCTCCCCGCATCACCGCCTTGACCGGCATTGATAATGCGGAGACGCTATACCGGTTCCCCGAACCACTTGCCCCAGCGACGTCGGCGCGCCGGGCGAATATGCCATACCCCGAGCTCACAACCGTTGCCGAAGAGATTAAGTCTTTCGATAAGCCAGGCCGCGTTGTTCTCGTCGAGGGTGCTGGCGGGCTCCTTGTGCGTATCGGTCAGGACTGGACCATTGCCGATCTAGCCCGAGAGCTGGGTGCCCCGATTATTGTTGTGTGCTCAACAGGTCTCGGAAGTTTGAACGAGGCTGAATTGACGGTGGAAGCTGCCACACGCCGGGGCCTGACGGTGCTTGGTTTAATAGGTGGGTCCATTCCGGACTCCCCAGATTTGGCGACGCGGTGCAATAAGGAAGACTTGCCGGTGGTTACCGGGACCGATGTCTTGGGGTACATACCCGAGGGAGCTGGCGGCTGGTCACAGCAGCGGTTCGTGCAGGAGGCACCTGGGTTTTTCGTACCAGATGTTGTCGGTCGGGTCACTCGTGAGAGCGATTAATTGCTAGAGGCTGAATGGTGACGTGACCGCGTTTGTTGGCCAGTGAGTCTGCGCCTGGCAGATGTGCTGCCACGCGATTGCGTCGCCACGCTTGTCAAGATAATGACACGAGTGAAGAACGTGATAGACTCACCGGTCACCATATGTTTTGCGTGGACGGCCGCTTATTTTTCATGCTATGAACCGGCGCCACGTTATCCCCTGTTTTTCAAAAGTGTAAATAACGCATAAATACGGAAAGGTCCACATCGTGGCTTCTACCGCTCGCCGTGACGGCACACCGGAATACGTACCCAAGGCCAAGCCCGCCCGCCATCAACACGTCAAGGGCACATCGCCCGCCCATCATTCAGGTGAGGGCATTCGCCTGCAAAAGGTCTTGGCCGCTGCTGGCGTCGCCTCGCGGAGGATGTCAGAAAAACTCATCGACGAGGGGCGAGTCGAGGTCAACGGGGACATCGTGACCCGTCAGGGCGTCCGCGTGGATCCCGATCATGACGTGATTCGCGTTGATGGCAGCAGAGTCGTCGTCGACGAATCGATGCAGTACTTCGCGTTGAACAAACCACGCGGCGTTCAGTCCACCATGCATGATGATATGGGTCGGCCCTGCGTCGGCGATATTGTTGGTGAGAAAGTCGACGCTGGTCAGAGGATTTTCCACGTCGGCCGTTTGGATGCTGCGACACAGGGTCTTCTGCTTTTGACTAATGATGGCGAGCTAGCGAACCGGTTGATCCATCCCAAATACGGAATCAAGAAAACCTACCTCGCGACCGTTCTCGGTGAAGTCGACAAGAAAGATCTCCGACGCCTGACGCAGGGGATTGAGTTGGACGATGGCAACGCCCGCGCCGACGACGCTGACATCATCGACGTCTGGCAAGGCCGTTCGCTCGTGAAAGTAGTGCTCCACGAGGGGCGCAAGCACATCGTGCGACGGATGCTCAAAGCAGCTGGTTTCCCGGTGCAGGAGCTGGTTCGAACGAAGATCCACACGGTGCAGTTGGGTGAGCAGACTCCGGGAACACTGCGTGCCTTGAACCGTTCGGAACTGACCAGCTTGTTTAATGCTGTTGATATGTAACAACCCGTACTATGTAGAACTCTCGCGTCTAGTTTCGTGTGACCCGATGTAACCGGGATTATGCAATGGCAGAACGGAATAATTAGGAGTTTAGTGATGTCAATTACTCGTACATCGGATGACTCAACACTCGCCAACACACCAGGGGGAGGTGTGATCGTCGCGGTCGATGGACCATCCGGCACGGGCAAATCCACGGTCTGCCGGACCGTCGCCTCGCGATTGAACGCATCCTACTTAGACACCGGAGCTATGTACCGCGTGGCCACCCTCCACGTGCTCAATGCCGGAATCGACCCCGAGGATTCCGACGCTGTCATCGAGGCAACCTCTGACTTACCTATCGCGATTAACGACGACCCGCATTCGACCGAAGTCATTCTCGACGGAACCAACGTGGCCGATGACATCCGGACGGCACGAGTGACACGGGCGGTCTCGTCGGTAGCAGCGATCCCTGAAGTCCGCCAGAACCTTGTGGCCCTGCAGCGCTCCTTGGCCCACAAGGCTGGACGATGTGTTGTCGAAGGACGCGATATCGGCACCGTCGTCCTAGCGGACGCACCCTGCAAAGTCTTCATGACGGCTGAGCCGAGCATCCGCGCCCAACGACGGTACGACCAGGATCGCGAAGCTGGCCGAGACGTCACCTTCGACGAGGTATTACGGGACGTTCAAGAACGCGACCGTAAGGATTCATCGCGGACAGACTCGCCGCTCATGCCAGTCGACGACGCCATCGTCGTCGACACGAGCCACCAGGGCATTGACGAGGTCGTCGAGACCATCATCTCCCTGGTCCGCCAATCGAGCAGCGATAACGACCGAGCCGACGACGACCGGCCTGATGAGGACAGTTCACTCGAGGATCTCGTCTTCACCACGACAGAAGGCCAGGCCATTGGCGACGAGGACAGTGCCGACACCGTCGACATCGCTGACGCCACTGACGCGGATGAACACACTGACCGCGCCGACGACGGCGACCACACTGACGAACCCAGCGGCGACGCAACCGACGGTGACATCACCGACGACGAGGTCAACAACCTCCTCGTCACCTCCGACAGTGACACCGATTGGCACTCTGTCGAGGAAGCCTTCGGCGTCTTCGACGACGCCGGATACACCTCCGAAGCACTATGCACCGTCGCCATCCTCGGCCGACCGAACGTAGGTAAATCCACACTCGTCAACCGCTTCATCGGACGCCGTGAAGCCGTCGTCGAAGACTTCCCAGGAGTCACACGCGACCGCATCTCATACCTCGGCGAATGGAACGGCCGACGCTTCTGGGTACAAGACACCGGCGGATGGGACCCCGACGCTAAAGGCATGCACGCGGCCATCGCCCGCCAAGCCGAAGGCGCGATGAAAACAGCCGACGTCATCGTCTTCGTCGTCGACACCCAAGTTGGAATCACCGCATCCGACGAAATGCTCGCCCGCAAACTACACCGCGCCGAGCAACCCGTCGTTCTCGTCGCCAATAAATTCGACTCGCCCACGCAATACGGCGACCTCGCGGAATTCTGGGCCCTCGGCCTCGACAACCCCTACCCGGTGTCGGCCAAACACGGCCACGGCGCCGCCGATGTTCTCGACGAAGTCATCCGACTCTTCCCCGACAAACCACGGCAAGAATCCATCACATCGGGGCCGCGCCGGGTCGCCCTCGTCGGCAAACCTAACGTCGGTAAGTCGAGCTTGCTCAACAAGATGACGGGGGAGGATCGAGCCGTCGTCGATGATGTTGCGGGAACGACCGTCGACCCCGTTGACTCGCTCGTCGAGCTTGACCAAAAGACCTGGACCTTCGTCGATACTGCTGGTATCCGGAAGAAAACGAAGAAGGCAACGGGCCACGAGTATTACGCGGGCCTGCGAACGCGGGGTGCCATCGATGCGGCGGAGGTCGTTGTCTTTATTGTCGACGCTTCTGAACCAGTGACCGAGCAGGATCAGCGTGTTCTGCGCATGATCTTGGATTCTGGGCGAGCGCTGGTGGTTGCTTACAACAAGTGGGACATGGTTGATGAGGATCGTCGGGATATGCTCGACCGCGAGATTGAGCTGCAGCTCTCGCACATCCCGTGGGCTCGGCGTGTGAACATCTCGGCGAAAACCGGGCGGGCGATTCACAAGCTCGAGCCCGCGATGATCGAGGCCCTAGAGAGCTGGGATGGCCGTGTTCCCACAGGTCAGCTCAATACGTGGCTGCGGGCGGTCATTGCTGAGACGCCTCCTCCGATGCGGGGCGGTCGTCTGCCGAGAGTCTTGTTTGCGACGCAGGCATCCACACGGCCACCGGTGATCGTGCTGTTTACTACCGGTTTCCTGGAACATGGGTACCGACGTTTCCTCGAACGGAAGTTCCGCGAGACTTTCGGCTTTACCGGTTCGCCCGTGCGGATTGCTGTGCGTGTGCGGGAAAAGCGGGGGAGGAAGTAGTTTTCTTCCTACCCCTCGTGCTGGCGGCGCATAATGAATGCGTCCGTCCTGTAGGGCAACTCGATGGGCTGATGCTCAGGTAGCTCGAGATGCTGGTAGAGATACCAACGGAGATTATTATCGACGTGCTCGCGAGTTTTTTCCGTGGCCCGTAACCAATAAGATCGGGTATGGGCCAAGTGGATCATGTTGTGCGCCGTAATGGCCTGGTTGAATGTGCCACGCCATTCGTCAGAAATAGTCCACGGCGGCGCGGCCTGGGGGATAAAGCCGGGGCGCAAAATATCCCCAGAATGCATAATTCGCGCTAACCGATGCACCCACGGGACGCTGACATTGAGGGTGTTCCACACGAGAAGGCACACGCCACCTGGAACGAGAACCCTATCCAGCTCTCGGCATGCCTGGTCTGTATCGAGCCAATGCCACGTTTGTGCACACGTTGCCGCAGTAAGGTACGAATCGGCGAGCCCGGTTGACTCCGCACGAGATCGAATGACCGGAACATGGGGGAGACGTGCCACACACGAAGAGGTCATTTCAGGCGAAGGGTCCGATGCGAGGACGCTCCCCGGAAACCGCTTGTCAAGATCTACCGTCAAAGAGCCCGGACCTGCGCCTATATCGAGTATCCGCAGCGGGACATCAAAATCGCGGTGATTAGTCTGGCCCATGTGGCGCGCGAGGAGATCAACAACCTCAGCGGGGTAACCAGGGCGCACAGACCCATAATTCGACACCCCGCGGTGAAAGGAGATGGCAGCTTCCACACGGTTCTCGGAGGAGGCAAAAGTAGGGCGATCACGTTGAGATCGGGTAGGAATCTGCTGGCCGGGAGAATACGCCGGCCTCGATGGTGTCATCGCGTGCGAATCACCATCGGGAAAATGAGAAAGACCGCTTCCATCAGGGTTTATATGCACAACACATCCCCAACGGTAGCGGCCTCAATTATTATCGTGTCGGACTGACAGGATTTGAACCTGCGACCCCTTGACCCCCAGTCAAGTGCGCTACCAAACTGCGCCACAGTCCGATCGCCCCATCAGAGGCAACCACTGCAGCATACCGCAGCCGATTGCGACCGCAAAAAACTAGGCTTGAGGTGGGGAGACAGGTGACTCAGTGACGACGATCCCGTCGGCGTCGCATGTCACATACTGGCCGGGGACAAAATCCACTCCGCCGAAGTTCACGACAATATCGCGCTCACCGTCGCCAGTTTTGCTGGATTTCCGCGGATTCGTGCCCAGAGCTTTCACACCGAAATCCATATCCTTGATCTCCGCAGAGTCACGGATTGCGCCGTAAATAACGATCCCAGACCAACCATGATCACGCCCAAGGGCCGCGACATTATCGCCCATCAACGCAGTATGAATGCTCCCGCCACCATCGACAACAAGCACCCCACCGTCGCCGTCGGTGCTCAACACTGATTTAAGGAGGGCGTTATCCTCATGACACCGCACCGTCGAAATCCGGCCGGCAAACTCACCACGGCCACCATAATTGAGAAATTGCACATCACACGAGCGCACCGACGGGCCAACAACGTCGACAATATCGGCCGTGGGGACGATCGCCTGGGTACCCGCGCTCTCAGGGGCGGACTCACGTTTATTATTCATAACCAGCAGATTAACTTGAATCGCTCCCACCTGGTGTGACTTTGCCAAGAAAGGACTCCCCATTGCCGCCATCATCTGGACTACGCTGGGGAGCCGGCCCGGTCTCACCGGACGCGAAACATGACGCCAACCAAAAAACGCTAACGTAATCACACGTAACTTCTTCACGTAGCAAGGACGACCCCTATGGCCACATGGCTTCGGAAACTCACCGGTTCCCGGCGAAAAAACACAGCTGAGATCTCCCGCGCCACCACGCTCGGAGACTACACAGCCACACTCACCGACGCCGACCTCCGAAGAACCTTCGACACCGCGCTACGAGACAACGACACCGCCACCATGCTCGCGACGCTACGAGAAGCCTCCACGCGAACAATCGGACTCACCCCATTCGACTGCCAACTCCGAGGAGCCCAAGAACTCCTCAAAGGCAATGTCATACAAATGGCCACCGGCGAAGGAAAAACACTCGTCGGAGCACTCGCAGCGATCATCTACGCCCACCAAGGCCGAAAAATCCACTGCATCACCGTCAACTCCTATTTAGCAGGACGAGACGCCGACTGGATGGGACCACTCTTCAACTTCTTCGACGTCACCGTCGGCGCCATCCACGAACACATGACCGCAGACCAACGCCGCGCCACATACTCAAACGACGTCGTCTTCGGTTCCATCAACGAAATAGGATTCGACGTCCTCCGCGACCACCTCATCACACGCCGCGAAGACCAAGTACAACCCACACCAGACGTCGCCATCGTCGACGAAGCCGACTCCGTCATGGTCGACGAAGCCCTCGTCCCCCTCGTCCTCGCCGGCAGCGCACCCGGCCACGCGCCCACCGGCCGCATCAGCGAAGTCGTCCGCAACCTCACCAAAGACGAGGACTACAGCATTGACGACGACCAACGAAACGTATTCCTCACCGACAAAGGCGCACATACCATCGAAAAACGCCTCGGCCTATCCTCCCTCTACGACGCCGAAAACATCAGCACCACACTCGTCCAAGTCAACGTCGCCCTCCACGCCAAAGAACTCCTGGTCAAAGACGTGCACTACATTGTCCGCGACGGGAAAGTCGCCCTCGTCGACAATTCAAAAGGACGCATAGCCGACCTCCAACGCTGGCCCGACGGACTACAATCCGCCGTCGAAGCCAAAGAAGGACTCGACGTCACCGACGGCGGACGAGTACTCGACACCATCACCACCCAAGCGCTCCTCGGCCGCTACACCAACCTCTGCGGAATGACCGGAACCGCCACCGCCGCCTCCGAACAACTCCGCCAGTTCTACGGCCTCGGCGTCGCCGTCATCGACCCCCACGTCCCCTGCATCCGCGACGACGAAGCAGACCGAATCTTCAGCACCGCCGACGACCGACGCCGCGGCATCATCGAACACATCCAGCAACTCCAACAAGCCGGCCGCCCAGTCCTCGTCGGAACCCACAACGTCGCCGAATCCGAAGACATCCAAAACGCACTCCAAGCCATCGGAGTCGACTGCGTCGTCCTCAACGCAAAAAACCACGAAAAAGAAGCACGCATCATCGCCGACGCCGGACTCCCCGGACGCGTCACCGTATCCACACAAATGGCCGGACGAGGAACAGACATCAAACTCGGCGGAGCACACGAACAGTACCGCGACGACGTCGTCACAGCCGGAGGCCTCGCCGTCGTCGGATTCGGACGCCACCGCAGCGCCCGACTCGACGACCAACTCCGCGGCCGCGCCGGGCGGCAAGGCGATCCGGGGTCCAGCGTCATTTTCGTTTCCCTCGAGGACGACGTTATCGCAGTCGGTGGAGCAGGTGAATCCATCAACGCAATTCCCGATAACAATGGGCAATTGACGCAGAAAAAAGTGTATTCCTTTGTGGATCACTGTCAGCGTGTCACTGAAGGTCAAATGCTTCAGATTCACGCGAATACGTGGAAATACAACAAGCTTATCAATGACCAACGGGTCATCATTGACGAGCGACGCAGCGATATTCTCGATTCCGACGTTGCCTTGAAGGAATTACAGCGTCGTGCCCACCGCGACTTGACCGTGCCACGTGATGCCCAAGTTCAGGCGGCCCGTGATGTTGAGCTCTTTCACCTGGACGAACATTGGGCACGGCACCTCGAATATCTGGATGACATTCGGGAATCAATTCACCTCCGCGCACTCGCCAGAGAGAACCCGGTCGATGAATTTCACCGTATGTCGATTGCCGAGTTTAAAAATCTTGCCACCGGAGCCGTCGGTGATGCGGTTGAAACGTGGAGGCATATCACGATCGATAACAATGGTGCCCATCTCGGTGAGCGCGGTCTTCGTCGCCCAAGTTCTACCTGGACTTATATGGTTAATGACAATCCTCTGTCCGGGAATAATGGATCGGTCGTAGGATCAGTTGTTAACTTATTCCGATAGGCTTGCTTTACAACCGTGGTATGTAAGGCAATATCGGATGAGCAATGGAATGCTGACAGCCGGCTGCATATAGCCACATTTAGCAATGAGTACGTAACGAGAGGATAAGTCCGATGGAGTATGACGAGCATCGTGATAACCCCGAAATCCCTCGTTATGAACAACCGGTTGGAACCAAAAAACAAGGAGCTAAGAGCGCGCGGCAGCCGCGTTTTACTCGGAGCACTCCGGTGAGCAAAGTAACCCGCGAAACCCGACTCCGAGTGGAAGCGCGGATGGACAAGATGCTTCCCACACCGGACGGGCACACCGCCCGCGCAGTGCCCCCAGGTATGGAACCGCCGGGTATGCGGGAACAAGTGACAGTTCACCCCGCGGGATACTCCCGGATCCTGACTGTTCCCAACATCCTGAGCATCGTGCGTATCTGCCTGGTGCCCATATACGCCTGGTTCCTCATCGGTCCGGGGGAATATGGGTGGGCACTCGCCATCGTGGCGATTTCGTCGTTCACCGACTGGCTTGATGGAAAAATTGCGAGGATCTGGGGCCTGACCACGCGGATAGGGCAATACCTCGACCCAGCCGCCGACCGATTGTTTATCCTTATCACCCCCATTTGTTTCGCCATCGCGGGGCTGCTGAGTTGGTGGTGGGTGGCCGTTCTCTTCGCTCGCGACCTTATCCTTTTCCCGACGATGCTCATCTATCGCAATCGCGGAATACGACCGAAGGTCATGTACCTCGGAAAAGCTGCGACTTTCGCCCTCATGTGGGCATTCCCGCTGTACTTAGCGTCGGCTGCAGCGTGGTCATTTTCACATTTCTTTACCCCCTGGGCGCGAGCTCTTTTCCTGTGGGGGACGGTTTTGTACTTGTGGACAGGGGTTTTGTATTTGTACCGAGCAGTGCTTGTATCGAGGCGATTTCCTGTTACGAGGGGTCGGAATCGCCCCACGGGTTCTTCATGATAAAAAGTGTCTTTGGGGGTGATGCTTACCCGCACCGCGCGCATGCCACCATCCTATGGATTAGGCTGGGGGAGTGAATATAACATGCCCCTCGGCACTATGTGGAGGGGCATAAACGGCTACTATGGGCGCTAAATCTGTATAACCCAGTGGAAGCGGTTCTCAGCTAGTTTAATGGCAGGCAACCGCTCGATCGTCTGGCTATCATCTCTATGTGAGATAGTCAGTTGCATAGGGCAGTGGCTGATATGAACCGTTGGTCGAACTTAAGGAGGCAGAATCGATGAGTGACAATAGCGATTTTTCAGAATCTTCGGTGGAAACCACCTCGGTCTTCCGTGCCGATCTTTTGAAAGAAATGGAATCGGGCGCGTCCGATTCCTCAGCCCCAGGCGTTGATGGTTTACCTGAGGGCTCCGCATTGCTCGTCGTCAAACGTGGTCCGAATGCAGGATCCCGATTCCTCCTCGACCAGCCGACGACGACAGCAGGCCGTCACCCCGATAGTGATATCTTCTTGGACGACGTCACCGTGTCTCGTCGTCACGCTGAGTTCCGCAAGAATGATGACCAATTTGAAGTCGTCGACGTTGGATCTCTGAATGGCACGTACGTCAATCGCGAGCCCAAGAACTCATCAGAGCTTTCCAATGGTGATGAAATCCAAATTGGTAAGTTCCGCCTCGTGTTCCTCAACGGTCAGAAAGATTCTTAAGAACAGTGTCAGCTCTACGGAAAACGGGCCCGCTGCCTGAAGTCCGTCACGACCGCCCTTCCACGTTGTCGATCGGGGCGGTTCTTAAGCAACTTCGTCGCGAGTTTCCCGATGTCACGGTTTCTAAGCTCCGCTTTTGGGAGTCTGAGGGGCTTGTCTCCCCGGCGCGTACAGAGAAGGGTTACCGACGCTACTCGTCCGCTGATGTTCAGCGCCTACGTTATATTCTGACGACGCAGCGTGATAACTATCTCCCGCTGAAGGTTATTAAGCAGCGCCTCGATGCAATGGACGAGGGGAACGTCACCCCTGTTACGGGATTGATTTCTGCTGAGCAGTTCAAGCAAGAAAATACGCGTTTAACCCATTCAGATGTGTGTGCTGCCGCTGAGATCGATGACACTTTCCTCACGCAGCTTGCTAAAGCGGGGTTCGTTAATGCCGACAGGTCAGGCCTCTACTGCCAAGACGACGTGTCGATCGCGCGGACAGCGAGCCAACTGGTCGGGTTCGGGCTCGATGAGCGGCACTTAAAAACGCTGCGAGCTACGGCCCAACGGTATGCGGGGGTGATCACTCAGGTCAGCGGCCCGCTTGGCCATGCCAAGAGCAGTGATGCGAAGGCCAGATCGGAAGAGACAGCCCGCGAGCTCTCCGCATTAATCGTGAGCCTACAAGCGGCGTTTATTAAAGCTTCCCTGCGCGGCGAATTCGATTAGAAACTGGGTGCCGTTGACCGATTGAACCGATTGGTCGGAATGAGGATGGAGGCCACATATCATCATGGTTGAACTCGAGTATTTAGGGTTGTTTCTCCTCGGCCCAGATCGCGATCCGGCAATAGTGTTTTTGTGGCCCCAGCGCCGACGCATCATGACGGTGTTTGTTGGTGCGTCCTCCGCAGCCATTCTTTCGGGTAAAGACATCGGCGTAGAGCTGCGGCGGCCGACGTCGACAAGTGTGATTGTTGACGTTCTAGAAGCGCACGATGACGCGGTAGTGAATATTTCTATCGACGCCGTCAACCACGGCACCTTCTACGCAACGATTCATTGCGAGTCAGGGAACAACTTTGATATCCGGGTCTCGGACGCTATTGATCTTGCTCTTAATGAGGACGTGACAATTTACGCCGAGGAGTCGATTGTTAAAACCTGGTCGGTTCCTGTCACGGCCGAGGTCGTTGAGCATCTCGATAGTTCGAATCAGGCTTTGTCTGGACGACGCGAATCGAGCCTATCGTTGCTGGCTGACATGACGGGAGACAATTCCCAGTCAGAGGGCAATGATCAAGAACATCTGTCGGAAGACTTGGGTGATCTTGCCGTCGGCGATGCTGATTTCGAGGAACTCATGGGGTACTTGGGTATGAGCGAGAATGATCTTACCCAGGGTAGTGATGATGATCGTCGCGGTGAGAACGGTTCTGAGGATTCGTAGGCACGACGTTGTCGGCACGAGATTGGCAGAGTTCAGATTGGCAGCGACCGCTGGAGTGTGAACGGGACAGTCCGTCGGCTGGATGAGCGTGAGCACAACTTGACAATGTGACTAGTGTGAAAGTTGTTAATTACAATATAGTAAGTTAAGCATGTGATTTGATGGACGCATGTGAAAAATGTGCCACATGTGTAGCGTGTCGCGTTGACTCGAAAGATTATTGGCATAACCTAGACGTCATCGAACTACATGAGTGTGAGTATTCCCGCTCTCTTGCTCAACACGTACGACCACAGAAAGCGAGCCTGCAGTGAAACAGGAACAGGCACCCGTCCAAGGCGCACTCTTTGACGTCATGGATTCGGACGATGAAGTCGGCTACCGCGTTCCCATCGCTTGTCAGGTAGCGGGGATAACCTATCGACAGCTTGACTACTGGGCTCGTACAAAGCTCGTTCAGCCATCCATTCGATCCGCACACGGTTCAGGAACTCAGAGGCTGTATTCGTTCCGCGACATCCTTGTTCTCAAGATCGTTAAAGGCCTGTTGGACACGGGCATTTCGCTGCAGAACATCCGACGTGCTGTTGAAAAGTTGAGCAACTTGGGCGTCGATGATCTTTCCACGATTACGCTGGTTTCTGACGGAACCACGGTGTATGAATGCCGTTCCAGCGAAGAAGTTTTCGATCTCTTGACCGGCGGACAGGGCGTATTCGGAATTGGCGTTCCCGGTATCGTCAAAGAACTTGCCGGGACGATTTCAGAGTTCCCGGCGGAGAAAGTTGTCCGTGCGGGAACTGCCGACGATGGTGTTGAGGGGGCTTCTCAGCACACTGTCGCTGGGTTCGATGAACTCGCGGAACGTCGGCGTCGTAAAACCAGTTAGCTAGCTGGCTGGCCCACTTGGCTTTTCAGCCAGCTACGTATCTAACCTGCCAGGGCGTCGGTCATTGCTTGGGGGAATGACTTGTCTGTGGCATTCGGGATTGCGTGGTAGCGCCCATTAGTTAATTGGCTCACTTCGCGGAGCCACGGGTCCACCTTGTCGCCGAGAGCGATGACATCGACTTGTACAGCGGATTGCTTGTTGATGATATCGGCCTGAAGGCGAGCGTTAGCTGCGTTCATGGATTGTCCCGCATTCGTTGAATCCGTCACGATAACGACACGCTTTGGAGCAGGTCCGCTAATTGACGCATTGAGCATCGCTGCGACGGTCGATTCATACAGGAACGGGGTGCCACCTGTCGTGAGTCCGTTAACCATTGATGCGCTCCGAGCCCCGTGGTCGCCGATACTGAGGTCAACATGGTTTCGATAGGGTTGGACCCTTTCCATGGGCGAGGAAAAACTCCATAACGACGTCACCCGCCCGTGCTGTCCCGCTTCTTGTAGGCTTCGGGCGCTCTCTCGCTGGATAACGTCAAAATGGTTGCGCATAGATTCCGACGTGTCGATCAGCAGCAGTGTCGACGCCGGGGCAGGACGTTGTTGATTCGCCTTATCAGGTTTTTGTGTGGACTTAGCCTGGTCCTTTGCCGCGTCCTTCTTTTCTGGGGACTGTTGAGCGGCCGCTTTATCGGTCGTGGCTTCACCATCCGTGTGTCCGGACGCCTGGCTATTCATCTCCGTCGTGGTGGAGTTAGTCACTGTCACCGGTGGAAGCTCGCCACTGACCTGATTCGACGCAGCGTAAGCCAGTTCTTTGGTGTCGTTCGATAGGGAATCATGGGTAGGAGTTTTCTCAGCAGCCTGCGATTCCGAATGAGAGCGGGCGAATTCTGAAAAATCAGTGGCAGCCCGTGCTTGATACTCGGTAACCCGAGGGCTAGAGCTCATTGTCAGAAGCGGGAAATCGACCGTCGCATCACCGATCGGTGAAAACGCCGTGTTGTCGCCCCCAAGCGACTGCGGAGCCGCTACAGAAGAATTGCCCTTCCCACTTGAGACGGACGAGACCGCTTCCGAAAGAGAAGTGGGGGATAGGGTGGCAGCAACTTCACGTGCCGACGCATCACGCGCTTGAGGATCCATACCGGCTGGATGATCTTTAACGAATTGGGCACTAGCCGCGTAAGCAGACCAGGTCGAGTCGCGCGGATACATCGGCGCGCCCGGTGCTTTGTCTTGTGCCGAGTTCTTTGAATGAATCGTTCCCAATTGTTGACGATCAACGAGCACCGACGAATCGATTTCTGCTTCGCTGCCGTCCAAAGCGGTCCCGCCGGGGTTATCCTGCGTTGAACCAGGGAGGCTACCAGCGGGTATCCACGCTGCGGGGAGATCCCCCTCGGGCGAATGGAACAAAGCTATCGCCTGTGCCGTATTCGCATATGTGATCTTCGGCGTAATACACGAATCATGGGTGGAAGGAGTCGACTTCGAATAGTCCGACGTCAACTTCTCAGCCGTAGCCTTGGCTGAAGGGTCAGCAATGACGTTGAGAACTGTCGATCGATCACAGTCAGCAGCGTTAGACGACGATTTATTCCGACTGGCGAAAACCACAGACAAGGCAGCGAGAAGTGCGAGCACGATGACAATAACAAATGCCACCCACACCCACCGCGCGAAGCGTAATTGTCGTGTTCCTGATCGATGATTCGCCATAACGCAATGTTACAACGTTAAATCTGAGGTGCGAATGATATCAATGAGCTTCGTCCGTAGGTCGGAGGCGCGCTGAGAAAATTCGCGTTGCGCAGCAACATATTGTGCTTTCCCCTCGGACGTTTCAATGGGGACCGCGGAAAACCCCCACTCGGTGAGATCGTAGGGCGAGGCCTCCATATCAAGTTTCCGAATATCGCAGGCTAAACGGAATGTATCCAGCCACAGTTCACCGGGAACGAGGGGACCTAACTTCGTCGCCCATTTATATAAATCCATGTTTGCGTGCAAGCATGCGCCCTGTTCACACCGTGGTTGTGTTTCCCGCGATGGGTGGAACTTATTGCGGGGGACGGCGTCGGGTGTGAAGAATCGAAAAGCGTCGTAGTGCGTGCACCGCACGGAATGAGTTTCAACCACCCGGTTCGTCGCCTCTGCTCCTAGCCTGAGCGGTTCTGGATGTCGAGGCCGTCCTCGATAAACCATCGCCCATTCGTGGAGGCCAAAACAATCAAAGTGCGTGGGATTGGACAGTGTTTGGGTCAGCAGATTCTCAATGTAGCGGAACGTCGAGCCTCGATCTGCCCACAACGCAGCAGTGTCCAATGTTGTGATGGTATGGCCACGAAGCTGCTCCGCAGTGATACCGGCGCCCTCAAGCGCAACGGTGGAGACAGATTCGCTATCAACCTCAGTGAAATACTTCATGGCAGGGGCATCGACCAGATACACACCGTGGCCAGGTGACCAATGACTGAGTTTCCCTGGGGTGACAGGGTAGTAATGGAAGATAAAGTCCCACACCGGATGCCGTTGCCCGCGAGAGGCGCGTTCAAGGTGATCTTTAGTCAACCTTGTGACCGTGTCCTTATGTGCATTCCGAGGCATTGTCCACTCTGATGGAAAAAGAATGGTGGGGCGAAATGTTGTCGAAGTCGGCATAGTGTCTGAGGTCGAATTCCTTTACTGTCGTGGGGTGTAGCCACGTCGAGGTTAGTCGTCTGCCTTAGTCATCGTGGGTACTATCGCGCACGGTTCCCACATATTCCTCGATCAAGTCTTCGAGGGTCACGATTCCGTATTGATGCCCGCCATCTACCACTTGCGCAATATGACGAGAGCGTCCACGCATGAGCTGCAGCGCTTGGTCCATAGGAGTAGAGGGGGAGAAGGTGATGAGCGGTCGGATTTCCCTGCGCGCTAACACCGTTTCCGGGTCAGAGTGGGGTGGGATTTCGCGGCCCAAAATGTCTTTGACGTGGACGTAGCCTAAGTAGGTGCCATCTCTACCTGTCACGGGGAAACGCGAAAAGCCGGTGTCGGCAACAGCCTTTTCCACATCGCCCATCATCGGACCACTGCCGCGCAAAGGCACTGTGCGGACCTCGTCAGCAGGAATGAGGACCTCGTCGATATGGCGACGTGGGGACGCTAACGCCTTGTTCAGCCGAGAGTGCTCTTCTGCGTCGATCAGGCCTTCCTGACGTGAATCAGAAATCATGCGCGCTAGCTCCGACGGGCTAACAGTGGTGTCTAACTCGTCCTTCTGTGTGATACCAACTGCTGCCAGCGTGATACGTGCTACCCAGTTGAAGAACAGAATGATGGGGCGCGTTATTTTCACGAACATGACGTGGATCGGGACGAGCCACATCGCGACGTTTTCTGGCCCCGCGAGCGCAATATTCTTCGGCACCATCTCGCCCAGAATGATGTGAAGAATAGAGACCAAGAGCAGCGCGAGCGCGAATCCAATGGGATGCAGTAATCCGTCGGGAACGCCGAGAGCTGCCGCGGGGGTTTCGATGAGATGGGAGACGGCTGGCTCGCCAACCTTACCCAGGAGGAGACTTGCGATGGTGACGCCGAATTGAGCTCCGGCTAGGTTCATGGATAGATGCTCAGTGGCATTAATCACTGCGCGTGCCCTGGCATCCCCGGACTCGAGGATCGATTCCAGCCGGTCTTTGCGGGAAGAAATGAGGGCAAACTCTGCTCCCACAAAGAATGCGTTTAACGCGATAAGGAAGAGGGCGAATACGAGAGCCCATAGGTCGCCGATCATTTATTCCCCCTCTCGCAGTGGCAGATTGTTGTTGTCTTCCGCACTTGTCATCGCAGATGCTTGTTCGGGAGTGATAGGGGTCAAAAGCACCCGATCTACTCGTCGGTCATCCATCGATGTCACTCGGGCCGACCAGGATAAAGGATTCGTTTCCACCACATTGATGTCTGGATCTGGCAAAACGATGATGTCGCCTTCGACGGGAATCCGTTTGAGGTTCGTCATGACTAGGCCACCCAGAGTTTCATATGGCCCCTCAGGGGCTTTATAGCCAAGCCGAGATTCCAACTCATCAATGCGCACGAGCCCGGAGCAATCCCACGACGTTCCCGATTGCCGTATCTCCGTCTCAGTTTCGGTGTCATCGTGTTCGTCGAAGACAGCGCCGAGGATTTCTTCGACCATGTCCTCAATAGTGACGATGCCGCTTGTTCCGCCATATTCGTCGGTAACCATGGCCATTTCGCACCCAGATTGTCGAACAATCTTCAGGACACTGTCGCCGTCGAGACTGGTAGGCACGACGGGCGCAGGATCGGCGTAGTCCAGCACTAATGTCGAATCACGTTGATCCGTCGGAAAGGTAAACGCCTTTTTGACGTGGATGACGCCGAGAGTGTTATCGAGATCGCCATCGGTAATGGGGAAGCGCGAGTGCCCTGTCTCCATGGCAAGGGTGAGTAAATCCGTCATCGAGGCGTCTTTTTCGAGAGCCTCGACTTTGGCACGAGGAGTCATAATTTCGTCGGCCGAAACATCTCCGAATTTCAGTGACCGGTCAATGAGTGTGGCTTGATTTTTTGACATACCTCCATGAAGAGCCGAGTTTCGCACCAGCGCACCCAGCTCCTGAGGAGAGCGTGCCGACGCTAGCTCATCGGCGGGCTCGATCCCCATCTTTCTCACCAAATGATTGGCGGACCAATTCAAAGTTTTAATGAATGGCGAGAAAAACCGGTTGAAATACACAACCGGCCGGACCGTGATCTTGGCCGCCTTCATAGGGTTAGTGATCGCTATGTTCTTTGGAACAAGCTCGCCATAAACCATGGACAGAAGTGCCGCGATAATCATCGCGATGATCAACGCAATGGACTGCGAGGCAGAGGGGGAGATCCCGACTAGTTCAAGTAGGGGCGTTATAAATGTGGACAGCACCGGCTCTGCTAAATAGCCTGTGGCCAGCGTCGTTAATGTAATACCGAGCTGCGCCCCGGACAAATGAAAGGAAAGGTTTTGATGTGCCTTTCCCACCAGTTTGCCCAACGGGGAGGTGTCTTCCTGGATAGTGGAATTTTCCAGGCCAGTGAGCGCGAATTCCACCGCCACGAATACTCCCGTGCCGGCGGTCAACGCGATGAAACCGATAATGCCCAGAATACTTAATGCAATGTCCATAGTTGGTAGCTAGTGTAGATCCGCCAGACGACGGGAGTAATCCCGACAGAGGGGGCGACCAGTCGTCAGTTACGCTTCAACCTCTGAGCGATCGCCCGACCACAGCGTGTGGAAGGAACCATCTTTGTCGATCCGGCGGTAGGTGTGGGCGCCGAAGAAATCACGCTGTGCCTGAATGAGTGTCGCGGGAAGCCGCTCAGCACGGAGCGAATCATAGTATGACAATGACGACGCGAAGACGGGGATAGGTAGCCCCATTTCCGTCGCAGATACGACGATGCGCCGCCAGGAATCCACCAGGTTGGACATCTGTTCCGTGAAGTATGGATCCAAGAGGAGGAACTGGAGATCCGGGTTCTGGTCATAGGCTTCACGAATTCGGTTGAGGAATTTCGCGCGAATGATGCAGCCGCCTCGCCAGATCGTCGCTAAGTCACGGGGATCGACGTTCCATTCGTGCTCGGCTGATCCGGCTTTAATTTCATCGAAACCTTGGGCATAGGCCACCATCTTCGATGCGTAGAGTGCCCGTCGCACATCCTCGATGAAGTTCTCCCGTTCCTCAGCGGAAATGGGTGAGCGGAGAGACCCGCTGGGGAGGTTCCCCTGTGTGGCGGTGCGTTGTGCGATAACACCAGACAAGGCGCGTGCGAAGACCGCTTCGCCGATACCTGTGACAGGAATTCCCAGGTCAAGGGCAGCTTTCACCGTCCAGCGGCCGGTTCCTTTCTGGCCTGCGCTGTCAACGATGACGTCAATGAGCGGCTTCCCGGTTTCACTATCAACATGTGAGAGGACTTCTGCGGTGATTTCAACCAGGTAAGAGTCAAGATCGCCCTTGTTCCATTCCCGGAAAACGTCGGCGATCTCTGCCGGCTCCATGTTCGCGCCGTAGCGGAGCAGGTGGTAGGCCTCGCCAATGACCTGCATATCGGCATACTCAATGCCGTTGTGGACCATCTTCACAAAGTGGCCTGCACCGTTAGGACCGATGTGGGTGCAGCACGGAGTGCCGTCGACCTGTGCCGCAATCGATTCCAGCAATGGGCCGAGAGACTTGTATGACTCTTCTGGGCCACCAGGCATGATGGAGGGGCCGTTGAGAGCACCTTCTTCACCACCGGAAATTCCCGCTCCGACGAAGTGCAATCCGCGAGCAGCAATTTCCCGTTCGCGGCGGATGGTATCCGTGTAGAGAGAGTTACCGCCATCAATAATGATGTCGCCTTCCTCCATAGCATCCGCAAGCTGTGAAATGACGGCATCGGTCGCCGCACCAGCTTTCACCATGATGAGGGCACGACGCGGGCGCTCAAGAGAAGCAACGAATTCTTCAATCGTCGACGAGGCAATGAATGAACCTGTGTCACCAAAGTCCGACATAAAAGCGTCGGTTTTTTCGTGAGAACGGTTGTACACCGCGACCGTGTAGCCGTGCGATGCAAAATTGCGGGCAATATTTGAGCCCATCACTGCGAGCCCGACGACTCCGATATTGGCTAGGTTGCCTTGTGCTGTGGAGGTATCACTCATGACCCCCGAGTCTAGCGTGTTCTATTTCCGACGTCTGACAGTGCATATATCAGTACGATGGTGATCTATGAGTTTTGTCGAGAAATTCGGAATTTCCACGCAGCGTCAACTCACTGATGATGAATTGGCTGAGCTCAATGGCGGTGCCGTGTACGGAGAGGAAACTCCTGAAACAGGATCGAGCCCTGCTCTTTCGCACGGTTTAGACCAAACCCTAGGTATGACCTTTACTGCTGTTGGCCCCGAAAGAGTTGAGGGGAGGATCGTGATCGATCAGCGCCATGTTCAGCCATGGGGTGTGACGAATGGTGGCGTGTACTGCGCGATTGGTGAGTCTATTGCATCTATCGCGGGATATATCGCCACTGGGGGACAGGCAACTGTGATGGGAGTAAATAACAACACAGATTTCTTCCGCCCGTCTCGACCAGGGGATATCTTGCGTGCGATCGCCAGGCCGGTGAATCTTGGCAGAACTTTCCAGGTATGGGAAGTCCTTATCGCGAATGAACGCACTGAGAAGCTTGTTGCGCGGACAAATCTTCGAACGTCGGTTATTCCGCAGTCTTCCACTTCTCAGCAGGGTTAGGGGTACCCAGTTTCCGGGTCTCCCGCACCTCTGCAGCCTTGGGGGATTCGACCGCTAGTTTGTCGAGCCCGTTGCGTGCATAAAGCTGCTGTTGCGTGGTGTCCAAGTGCCACCGCTTGGGGGAAATGGAATTGAGGCCCCAGCTGACCATCGACACGAGCCTGTTGCGGAAGCCCACAATGAAGGCCAAGTGAACTAGCAGCCACGTGACCCACCCAAAGAATCCAGCGAATTCAACTTTGTCCAGCTTAACGACGGCCTGGAATCGGGACACTGTGGCCATCGAGCCCTTGTCAAAGTACTCAAAGTCAGGGCGCTCCTCGTATGACCGTCCCCGTGCTTCTTGGGCGATTTGTTCGGCAGCATACTTGCCACCCTGGATAGCCACCTGGGCAACACCAGGCAGTTTATTCAGTGACATCATGTCGCCGACGACGAAGACGTCGCGGTGGTTGCCCACGGTGAGGTCAGCATTGACGGGTACGCGCCCGGCGCGGTCGACCTCGACACCACTTTGTTTCGCGATGATCGCGCCCAGGGGAGAGGCTGCAACGCCGGCGGACCAAATCTTGCATGACGCCTCGATGGTCGTTTCTTCGCCGGACTCGAGATTCTTGTACGTTAGACCGCGCTTGTTAACGTCCGTCACGATGGAGCCGAGGATAATTTCGACGCCCATTCGGCGTAGTTGGTTAGCCGCTTTTCTGCCCAATCGTTTGCCAAACGGCGGGAGTACCTGGGGCGCTCCGTCGAGAAGAATGATGCGCGCGTCCGCAGGGTCGAAGTTGGAGTATTCGCCCGTCAGTGTGCGGTTCGCCATTTCCGCGACCTGCCCGGCTAACTCGACACCGGTGGGGCCTGCGCCGACGATGGCGAAGGTGAGAAGGCGATCGCGTTCACGCTGATCTGTCGTCATCTCGGCACGTTCGAATGCACTAATAATGCGGGAACGGATTTCGAGGGCATCGTCGATGCTCTTCATCCCCGGTGCGTACTTCGCGAACTGGTCGTTGCCGAAGTAGGACTGGCCAGCGCCGGCCGCCACAATCAAGGAATCGTAAGGGAACACGAGCTCGTGACCATCTTGCGACGCTGTGACAGTCTTTGCGTCTGTGTCGACATTTTGAACTTCGCCTCGTGCGACGTGAATGTTGGGATCGGCATGGAAGATTTGCCGAATCGACGAGGCTATTTCACCAGGGGAGAGAATGCCGGTTGCCACTTGATACAGCAGCGGTTGGAAAACGTGGGTATTGTTTCGGTCGATGATTGTGACGTCGACATTTTCGTTGGCAAGGCGTTTTGCCGCGAAAATCCCGCCGAAGCCGGCGCCGATGATAACGACGCGGTGTTGAGAATCGTGGGAAGTGGGGGCGTTGTGGTTCGTTGTTTCGGAGGTCATAGGTCTCCTTCGGTGGGATATATCGTGCTTGGTCAGGGATCACGAAAAAGTGTCGCCACACATCAGTGTATGTCGGATCACACAGTATGTAACCAATCACACTATAGTGTCAGGCGTAAGTGTGGTAATTGCCGGGTTCATTCGCGAAGCTAGTCAATGGTTACTTAGTAACTCATGACGGCCTGCGGGGACGTGTGGCGTGGTGCAAACCACCAAGCCCTTATCCGCGGTAGTTTTAGGGCGGGTAGAAAGTAGTAAAAAGGCGCATATACCAGCACTAAGTGGGGTCAGCGTCGGCACGAAGAATCGGAAGGGAGTAGCCGCACAGGTGAAAAATAAAGGGCATATTGACCCCACAACGTGGCCTAACCTCGTCCGTGAACCCTCCGCACCCATGATGGGGGCGAGAGCTAGTGCAGTCCACGATCGACTCGAAGAATTCCTCGACTCCGTCGACATCTCCGTGCCGGACGAACCCATCGGAATTGGAGACATCGATCCCGAACCGCCTATTGCCTACAACCCTGAAGCAGTATTTTCGTCGGAACCGATGCAGATGTCGGTCTACGACCCCAATGTCATGAACCGCATGGTTGACTCCGGTTTCCTCGGCCTGGGTGAGGGATATGTCGCGGGGGAATGGGACGCGATACCCCTCGCCGACGTGTTAGCAACGCTGCTCGACCACGACATCGAGGCAGGATGGGGAAAAATGCTGTCCCGATGGTCGCGAAACAAAGTGACCGGCGTACCCCGTGCAGGTGAACTACCCCTCGAACTCATCGAACTCTGCACCGGCCCCTCAAAAACTTGGGGGAGCCCCCTGTTTGCCACAAGCTCGCGAACATCAGTCACCGAGACGTTGAATTGGAAAAACAAAAACACCATTGTCGACGCCACACGGTACGAATCGCCACAGTCTGTGTCATATGACGACATCGAGTCCGCCCAGTACCGACGCGTTAACCAGATGCTGGATGAGTGTCGCGTCGGGCCTGGATCGCGAGTGCTCGAATTCCCGGCATCGAGTGCGACACTTGCCGTGACTGCTGCTCGTCGAGGCGCCACCGTCGATGTTCTCACCTCGGACCCCGTTTACGCTGAGGATATACGGCGCATCGTGCGGGAAGAGAAGCTAGCTGGCGCGGTTCATGTGGAAACTATCAGTGGGCCGATACCGAGCCCGCGGCAATGGTCAGGTGTTTATGACGCCATCATGTCGGTTGAGCGCATGGAAACGATGGGAGTAGGAGGCTTGCGCCCGTTTTTGCGAGCAATCGGGCGGATGCTGTCTTCCGGCGGTCGGGCGTGCATACAGAGCGTCATCAACACTGGGCTGTCGGAAAACTCTATCCAAGCTCTAGGGATCATGCGGGGCTATGTGTGGCCAGCGTTGGAATACCCGACGGTGGAGAACATCCGCGACGCGCTAATGCGGTATACCGATCTGGTGGAACGGGCTGAAGTTCATTGCGGTGATCATTTGCGTGTCACGTTGCCACTATGGCGGCGCGAATTCGCGATTAATCGCGATGCTGCAGCAGCTGCCGGTTTTGATCGCGTTTACCGACGTTTGTGGTTTTATGTCTTAGCGCTGCAAGAAGCCTTGTTTATGCGCGGTGAATTGGATGTCGCTCAGTTTGTTCTTCTAAAGCCGAAGAAGAGCGAGTAGAGGAAGAGCGGCTAGAAGACTGGGCAGGGGATTGTGACGCGCCATCTGCGGAGTTTTTCGTAGTGTCCTGGGTGCCCTGGGCATTCTGATCGGCCTGATCCCGATTACTGCGGTGTTTCCTCCACAAGAGTTGGCTGACCTTAAACAAAGCCGGGATGATGACGGACAACAGTCCAAGAACGATAAACCAGTGAACATATTTGTCGATCAGAGGAATGCCCCCTAACCAGTACCCGATTGCGATCACTCCTGCGCCCCAGATCGTGCTGCCGATGACCGACCAGAGAGTGAACGTCCGGCGTTTCATGCCGGAAACGCCGGCAACCACGGGTGTCAATGTGCGCACCACGCCGATAAAACGTGCGAGCATCACTGTCGGGGCGCCGAATCGATCAAAGAAATGATGAGTGCGTTCAAGAGCTCGGGGGCCCATCCAGGTCATCGCTCTGGATTCGAGAATTCGCGGGCCGACTTTTCGTCCAAACAAGAAGCCAACCTGGTCGCCTGCGATTGCGGAGAGGGGGACGGTGAGCATGAGTTGCCACACATGCGCGAAGGGGTCAGGTTGGGCTGCCAAAATACCTGCGGTGAACAGCAGAGTATCCCCGGGGAAGATGAAACCGATGAGCATGCCGGTTTCCATGAAGATGATGACGAGGACGCCAATAAAGCCGAAAGTATTGATCAGCATATTGACGTCGAACATGCTTCGCTCACGCCCCAATCAACCCAGATCGTTTAGTCGTCGATGAGAGCTCCTGCAGTAGTCTTACTCTCAAGCGCTCTAGGCTACTCCATATTGCCTGCGACGCGCAGCGGAGCGGCTACGGCGAGCATTCCGTTGCTTATGGGGCAGGGATTACTTGTTAGTGGGCTTAACCGGGGGCAGCGTCGACCACGGGAAATTAATCCACTTATCTGTGTATTTCCATACGTAGTCAGATTTAATGACCGACCGAGGCTTTTCGTAAATAACCGCGGTGCGGGACTCTTTGACCGTTTCTTTGCAGAATTCCTGCACGAGCTCCAGTGTTTTTCCAGTATCGGCGACGTCGTCGGCAATGAGGACTTTCATTCCCGTGAGATCTACTGCGTCCGGAGTGGGCGGCAGCATGATGGGCGTCTCCAGACGCTCATTGATGCCGGTATAAAACTCGACGTTGATGACCGATACGTTCTTAATCCCCATGGCGTAGCCCAGCGCGCCACCGATCAGCAGCCCGCCGCGCGCGATGGACAAGATGAGGTCAGGCTCGTAATCATCAATGACTGTTTGAGCGAGCTCACGCATGGCGCAACCGAACTTTTCGTATGTGAGCTCTTCGCGATCGCCTTCGGTTGCTCCGTCGATAACTGGGCCCTTGTTTTTGTCTGATGAGTTCGTTGACGCCGTCATATCCTTGTCCTCGTTGTCGCAGGGAACTGATCCGTGCCAGCACGTCGGCCGAACGATCGACGAGTCACACTGGCTCCGGCTGGAAAGCCGTGTACCGATTGTAAAACAGACCGTCGCGTCACAAGGAATAGGAGAGTGGGCTAGAGAAACGTAGAGGCCGTCGCTCTACATCGCTCTAGACCAATTTATGTTTCATTACGTTTCGATCATATCTTTGTGCTTAGTTTCTGGGATTACCCAAATAGCAATCATGGATATCACAGTGGTGGCGGCGAGGTATAGGCCGACCATGTCGACACTGAACCGTGTGACCAGCCATGTTGCGATGAAGGGCGCGATGGCAGCTCCCAGAATTGACGCAAGGTTGTACGCAATTCCCGAGCCGGTATAGCGGACGTTAGTGGGGAAAAGCTCGGGCAGAACTGCGGACATCGGGCTGAAAATACAACCCATCACACCCATTCCCACGATGAGGAAGATCAATACGGTCATTTTGTTCGCTGACTCGGAATTCAGCAACACGGGGAGCAAGGCCGCGAAAATGAGCATGGCGACCGATGACGTGAGTAGTGATTTCCGACGACCCCGTTTATCGGCGCCCAGGGCCGCAAATGGGATGGTTCCCATAAACATCAATACAGAGATCAGCTGTAGAACAAGGAATTCTTCGTAGGGAATTCCCAACCCGGCCGAGTCCTCAGGTTTCCCAATGCCGTATGACAAAATCCACGTCGTAATGAGATAAAAGAGTGTGTAGCACGACACCATGACTAAAGTGCCTTGGATAATTTGGACCCATGACGTTTTGAAGACTTCTGCCAATGGTGCGTCGACCCGCTTTCCAGATTCAACGGCTTTCTTGAAGACCGGGGTTTCTTCTAACGAGAAGCGAACCCATAGGCCGATGATGACCATGACTGAAGAGAAGAGGAACGGAATACGCCATCCCCACGACATGAATGCGCCAGACGTGTCACCGATGGTGTAACCCAATGTGGTTGCGAGGATGAGGAAGGATCCGTTGGCCACCAGGAAACCAATCGGCGCTCCCAATTGCGGCCACATCGCAGCCCACGCTCTTTTATCTTTTGACGCGGTTTCTGTGGCCAGAAGTGCTGCCCCCGACCATTCTCCACCAAGGCCGAGCCCCTGGCTGAACCTCATGAGTGCTAATAGTGCAGGTGCGAATAAGCCAATGGTCTCGTACGTCGGTAATAAACCGATGATAAATGTCGCTATACCCATGGTGAGCAGCGAGGCAACCAGTGTCGCTTTGCGGCCGATTCGGTCGCCGAAGTGTCCAAAGATCACCGATCCGATTGGCCGACCTAAGAAAGCGAGCCCGAACGTCGCAAAGGATGCGAAAAGTTTAACGTTCGGGTCGTCATTATCTGGAAAGAATAAATAGGGAAAAACAGCTACCGCAGCTGTGGCGTAGACATAGAAATCATAAAATTCGATTGTTGTTCCCACCATAGATGCGACGATAATTTTCCGACGCATCGACGGGTCTGTCATTGGGGAGACTGTACCAGGGGAGACGGTAGTGGAACCCGGCGCTCGGGTAGCAGAAGTCACGCGAATAGTCGTCCTTATTATTCAATACGCGCTTTAGGTATGTACATGCTTCACGTATTTATGGGCAGATGACTGATATAGCAAAGAGGGTGGCTATAGGACCTTGGATGACTAGTAGGCAGGGGTGGCGCCATCTAGGCACGTCAAGTAGGCATAGGATACTTTCCCGAAATACGAAAAACAAGTCTCATATAATGGAATTCTTTAATGGGATTTTATGCATCCGACTAGCACCGAGCCGAGTGCAGGCCTACTATTCCCTCTCGTGGCAAAAAGAAGGATAGGTGGGCGCTCCCTCAATCCGACACAGTTAGTGTCCATCGGGTTCTTTGGGCTCATCGTTATCGGTGCTCTAGCGCTGATGATGCCGTTTTCCAGTGTGACGCACACGGTGACTGACCCATTAACAGCAATTTTTACGTCGACGTCGGCGGTCTCGTTGACGGGGCTGACTGTCGTGGATACGGGAGGCCACTGGAGCACCACGGGTAAGATCATCATTGCCACCCTCATTCAGCTCAGTGGCTTGGGGATCATGAGTTTGACCTCGCTAGCTGGGATGATTCTCACGGGTCGGTTCGGTCTTCGACTGCGGATGAATGCTGCTGCGGAAGGGCGCACACTATCCATTGGCGACGTGAAGTCCACTCTCATTGCCACCCTCGGTTTTACAGCCTTGGTAGAAGGTGCTGTGACTCTGATGTTGGCATCGCGATTTGCCAACAAGTACGGAATGTCGGTTGACCGCGCCATGGGGGAAGGTCTTTTCCACGCGATTTCATCATTTAACAACGCGGGTTTCGGCCTCAGGAAAGACAATCTTGTTCCGTATGCTGCGGATGCGTGGATCCTCCTACCCTTGGCCGGTTCCATCATCATTGGCGGTTTGGGCTTCCCGGTCCTTCGTGAACTGGTCACGCGGCTGAGGATCCGCGTATCACGTGGCTGGAACTGGTCCAACCGAGACAAGCGACTTGGCCATCTCAGTGTGACGTCGCGCCTGACGCTCATCGGAACCGCCGTTTTGCTCTTAGGCGGCTGGCTTGTGATCGGCGTCTTGGAATGGAACAAAGCCATGTCCGGAATGCCGATAGGTGAAAAAATTCTCACCGCGTTTTTCCAATCCGTGACCCCCCGTACCGCGGGTTTCAATTCAGTGGATTACGGGCAGTTTCATCCGTCGACACTTTTTATCACTGACATTTTCATGTTCATCGGTGGTGGTTCGGCAGGAACCGCGGGTGGCATTAAAATCTCAACGCTTCTTGTTCTAGTGGCAGCGATGATTGCAGAATTCCGTGGTGAGACTGACACCGTCATTGGCCATCGAAAAATCTCGTATTCGGTTGTCCGGCAGGCGATGACAGTATTCGCGTTGGGAATCATGTTGGTCGCGGTCGGTGTCATCTCGTTGATGTTGATCGAAAACAAGTTCACTGGTTCCCAAATTCTGTTTGAAGTCACCTCAGCATTCGGCACCGTCGGTTTGACCACGGGTATCACACCGTCATTGCAGGGCTCGTCGCAAATTATTTTGTGCTTCATTATGTATCTGGGCCGCATCGGTCCGATCACCTTGGTCACCGCACTAGCTGGTCAGGATAAAGCGCGACGTTTCTCGTATCCAGAAGAACGACCGTTCATTGGTTAAACGTCATTGGTTAGACGCTGGAACGAGAGTAGTTTTTAAAGACCTGACGCGGTGGAAGAGCGTCGTCCGTCCACGTCAGGATTAGTAAAATCGCAACTAGGGGAGGACAATCCCGATGGTGCATTTCTTTTCATCAACAACCCGTCCGAAGATGAATCTCGCGCCGGTCGTTATTGTCGGTTTAGGGCGCTTCGGCTCCGCAATGGCTAGGGAGCTGACGGACCACGGCGTCGAAGTGATGGGAATAGACAGTCGGCAGCGGATGGTCCAGAATGCGGCCGATATCGTCACGAATACTGCCGTCGCTGACTCTACTGATATTGAGGCTCTCCGCCAGTTGGGTGTTGATCAGGTTGGCCGTGCGGTTGTTGCGATTGGGTCGAACCTTGAGGCCTCCATCTTGACCGCGTCGAACCTCATGGAGCTCGGAGTTAAGGATGTGTGGGCCAAAGCGGACTCTAAGGCCCATGGACGGATTTTGACTCAGCTAGGAGTCCATCATGTGGTCCGCCCAGAGGCCGATACTGGCCGTCGGGTCGCGCACATGCTGGGAGGTCACATCCAGGAATTCGTGCAGTTCGACAAGGGCTACAGCATGATTATGACCAAGCCGAACAAAGTGCTTCTTCGCGATCCACTCGATAACCGACGCTTGTGGGAGGACTACAAAGTGCACGTTGTCTCAGTACGGAGCGACGGTGGCCAGTGGGTTCCGGCGACCGATGGCCGTGATTTTGAATCTACGGATGCGCTGATCCTGGCAGGAAGCCCAGAGCGGATTGAAACATTTGCCCGGAAATAGTGTGAAGGATGCCGTGACCGACCATCCAGCGACGGTCGGTTCTTTCCGGTCGGCTTTCTCTTCGTGGGGTCGGTTCCGTACGGAGATCTTCGGTGGGTTGGTGACCTCGCTCGCTCTCATTCCTGAGGTGATTTCTTTCTCGATCGTTGAGGGCGTCGATCCGCGAGTTGGCTTATTCACATCGTTCGTCATGTGTGTGGGGATCGCTTTTACCGGTGGCAGGCCCGCGATGGTCACGGCGGCGGCAGGATCAGTGGCATTAGTCATGGCCCCGCTGGTGAAAAACCACGGAGTGGAGTATCTGGTTCCCGCGGTGTTGTTGGCGGGAATGATTCAGATCGCTCTGGGACTCGGCGGCGTCGCCAATTTAATGCGCTTTATTCCGCGAAGCGTGATGAACGGGTTCGTGAATGCCCTGGCTATCCTCATCTTTCTCGCTCAACTCCAACACGTCATTCATGTGCCATGGATGGTCTACGTGCTGGTCGCCATAAGCCTTGCCATTATGGTTGTCTGGCCGCGCGTGAACAGAGTCATTCCAGGTCCCTTGGTGGCTATCGTGGTGGTGACAGCGTTGGCCATTCTGGGGCATATCGACGTTCCCACCGTCCGTGATCAGGGAGAACTGCCCCATGGGGTGCCGTCGTTGATCATTCCGGATGTGGTGTTCGGGTTCCGCCATTTCGGGGTTATCGCGCCGTACACGCTGGGGGCTGCCATCGTCGGTCTCATCGAGTCGTTGCTGACCGCGAAACTTGTTGATGACATCACGGACCAGCACTCTGATAAAACGAGGGAGTCATGGGGGCTGGGGATTGCGAACGTCGCTAGTGCCTTCGTCGGAGGTCAGGGCGGTTGCGCGATGATCGGGCAAACCATGATCAATGTGCGCCATGCTCAGGCTCGTACGCGCCTCTCGACGCTTCTCGCCGGCGTATTTCTCCTCGTTCTTGTGGTTTCGCTAGGGGAAATCGTTGGGCAAATCCCGATGGCCGCGCTCGTTGCCGTGATGTTCGTCGTCGCCTTTTCGACGTTGGACTGGCACTCGGTCGACCCGAGAACGCTCCGGAGAATGCCGCTGAGCGAGACGGCAGTGATGGGTGCGACGATTATTGCGACAGTGGTGACCAATAACCTCGCGGTCGGCGTCGTGTGTGGGGTAGTGGGCGCAAGCGTGATGTTTGTTCATCGCGTGGCCCATATGGTGACGGTGGAGCAGGTGGACCATTCTCCGGAGACCAGTCGGTACCGGGTTCGGGGACAGTTGTTTTTTGCGTCGAGTAATGACGTGGTGTTCAGCTTTAATTACACTGACCCCGCGAAAACTATCGAAATTGATGTCTCCGACGCCGAAGTGTGGGATTCCTCCGCCGTATCAGCTTTGGAATCTATTGCCTACAAGTATCGCCAGCGCGGTAAACATGTTCAGGTTGTGGGCGCGACGGGCGCCAGCTTAGAGCGCCTACGTCGGTTGTCCTCACTGACGATCGTGGACGAGTAGTTCTCGGATAGGCAGATGGGGGGCGAATGTGTCGTTCTCTGCCTTGGAGAGCACAATAAAACTGTGAATGAAATAGGTAGTTCCCACCGTGTTCACCAGTTACAACGGCGTATTCGTTTCATTGTCGCGTTTACGATTGCATACAACGTGGTTGAAGCTGTGGTAACAGTGAGTGCGGGGCGGCTTGCTTCCTCTGGCGCCTTGGTAAGTTTCGGCCTCGATTCGACGATTGAGGTTGCTTCTGCCGTAGCAATTGCGTGGCAATATAGCCGACGAGACCCTGAGCGGTGGGAGAAGCCCACGCTGCGGTTGATCGCGTGGTTGTTTTTCTTGCTGGCCGCGTATGTCACTGTGGAGTCAGTGATCGCTTTGGTGAATCATCGGGAACCTGATCACAGCGCTGTTGGCTTGGGCATGGTGATAGCAAGTGTCATCATCATGCCTCTCGTGTCCTTTCTTGAAAGAGACGCAGGGCGAGCCTTGGGCTCGTCGAGTGCAGTGGCTGACTCTAAACAAACTTTGGTGTGCGCGTACTTGTCAGTGGCGGTGCTGGTCGGCTTGGCTGTGGATTGGCTCTTCGGATGGTGGTGGGCGGACCCTGTAGCTGCTTTGGTTGTGGCTGCTCTTGCTCTTCATGAAGGTAAGGAAGCGTGGGAAGGGGATTCGTGTGCTGCCTCGTCCCATGAAGCGCTTGCTGCCACTGAAGGATAGCTGCTTAGAAGTGCGTCATTTTTACTCATTCCGCGCACGCAAGGCCTGGGACCACTTAATGGCCTGCCCTGTACGAAGGATCGAGCGCTCATAGATCGCCGACGCGAACCAGATCGCTAGTGCGGTCGCCACGAGCAGGATACCGAGGGAGAGCAGATGATCCCAGATCGTGCCCTGGCCCAAGAACACGCGCAGTGGCGTTGCTACCGGGGCAGAGAAGGGGATAAGCGCCATGATCCGCAGGGCCTCTGGGTTGTCGTTGAAGAAGATCACCGCGACGTACGGGATCATTATCAGCATCATCACAGGCATCGACGTCGAACCGATGTCCTCTTGACGAGAAACGAGGGAGGCGGCCGCGGCGTAGAGGGAAGCGATCATCACGAAACCGATCGCGAACAGCAACACGAACCACAGGATCGGTGCTCTGAGGCCGTCGAGCGGTAGAACGGAGTTGTTAAACCGCATGCCCAGTAGAAGGACCCCGGCGATCAGCACCACTTGCAAGAAAGCCATCACGGAGTTACCGATGACTTTGCCAGTCATGAGGGCCTTCGCCGGGATTGTCGCGAGAAGAATCTCTACGATGCGAGACTGTTTTTCCTCGATAACTGAGACTGCGATCTGTTGGCCGTAGATGATAGCGATCATAAAGAACGCGATGCCGAACCCGAAGGCGATGAAATATCGTACGCCTGGGTTAGGGGCGTCTGGATCTAGTAACTCCACGTTCGGAGACACCGACAGAGCCTGGACCATATTCTCTGGCGTGGAGTCCAGCCCGACGACGGTGATGCCGGCAGGGGATGACTTGTCCGTGATCACCGCGGCGTCCGCTTCGCCGTTACGTACGGCGTCCTTTGCAGCTTCCGCGGAGTCCACGACCTGAGGCTTGTAGGAGTCGCCAAGACCTTGTACCACCTGGGACGTTTCGGCGGTCACGGCCACTTTCTTCCCGTCGCCATCAAAGAGATCGCCCAAGCGCGGAGCCAAAAGCACACCCAGCATGAGCAGCCCGAGCACGATCACCGTGGTAACCACGAACGCTTTGGACATCATCTTGACCTTCATCTCACGGCCAGCCACCAGGTCGACGGCAGTCCAGAACGACGTACGTTCGGTACTGCCGGAGGCGAGATGACCGTTCTCATCAACCGGGGAGGAGTGGGTCTGGGGCGAGGCGTTCATCGGGTGACCTCCGTGAAAATCTCATGCAGGGAATGGCGGGCAGGGCCGAAACTGTGGATGGGGCCGCGGGAGGTGGCCTCCCGGAGAACCTCGTTGGCGACGTCCACCGAGTCGGCGTGGAATCGGACCTGCCCCTCGTCGGCACTGGTGATGTCCGCGCCGGGTACGGAGCGAACCCAGTCGGTGTCCGTGGCGGTGACGAGCTCCCACTCGGCCTCGGTGTGCTGCTCGATGAGTTCATCGCGGGTGCCACTGGCCACAACGCGCCCGTCGGCGAGAATGACAAGCACATCGCAGAGCCGTTCCACGACGTCGAGCTGGTGAGAGGAAAACAGGACGGGAATACCGGTGTAGGCAGTTTCCTGCAATACCTGCAGAGTGATGTCCACTGCGTGCGGGTCCAGGCCGGAAAATGGTTCGTCTAGGACAAGAGCGCTGGGCTCATGTACTAATGCGGCGGCCACCTGAGCGCGCTGCTGATTGCCGAGAGAAAGTTCTTCGAGCTTGTCTTTCGCACGGTGGTCGAGGTCCAACCGTTCCAGCAGGTTCATCGCCCGGGTCTTCGCGGCCTTCGCCGAGGATCCGTGCAGGCGCGCAAGATAAACGAGCTGGTCAATCACTGGCATTTTTGGGTAGAGGCCGCGTTCCTCGGGCATGTAGCCAATGCCCGCGCGGTAATCGCTGGTGATGGGTTCTCCATCCACGAGAATCTCACCTGAGTCGTGGGAGAGTACGCCAAGCAGGATGCGCATAGTGGTGGTCTTGCCAGCACCGTTGCCGCCCACAAAGCCTGTCATTAGCCCAGGTTTAATATCAAACGATAAATCGTGGAGGGCGCGCTTGCCGCCAAAACTTTTATTGAGCCCTCGGACGCTGATCATGTCGCCAGGATATAGGACGGGTCTAGGGCCGGCCACCGGACGACGGTAAATCGGCGATCGCCAGGCTGAAGACGAAAACACGTGTTTTCGTATGGTCAGATATCTTTAACCTTTTCCCATGATTCGATGGGGCCCTCAATAACAGAGAATAGCGGATGAGCTGGGGGAATAGTTAGATTTTCGTCACTGTCAGTGGGCTGGAGATAACTGTTGAGAGTGGACGACAGCCACTCGGGATCTCGTCTGGCCACCTTTGTACCGAGGAAACGGAGTTCGTAGCGGAGCTGGCCTGTTGTTACAGGTATTGAATTCTGAGTTTGTGCGGTCTGGGCTATATCGTCCGAGCTATAAGCGATACGGTCGCGGTTAAAGTTATAGCCACGAGAGTCAGCTTCATCAGCGAGTGCGTGCAAATATGTCGCAACTGATAACACGGGATTGTCGGTGGCTTTAAACCTTTCCAGTTGCGGATGGTTCGTGTAGCCCTTCGTGAGTCCGCGGAGAACTTTTTGCGCGAGTAAAGTTTCCCGCCAACATGCGACGAGTCCGCGACGGTCGAGCAGGCAGGGGTGGAGTGACCAGATACGCATAGTTTCAGTATTCCTTGCAATCACAGTGTGGAGTACCGGACCTCGGTAACGAAGTATCCGTAAAGTGACATAATGTAGATTATCGGCTAAATATATAGAGGTGTTTTACCATAGGGCGCGGATGATATGCGACCAACCGGCCTCAACCGCAGATCTCTGAAGGTGCACTCCCTAACACTCTTTCTGTCACAGTGACTTAATAATCGTGTGTAACGCGGAGGTGTCGTACTCGCACGGCCACGCATCACCAAGGCATACAACATCAAGACTTCGGAGATCGTCATTGAGCGGGCCGCTGCTTATTCTTCGATCGATACACCTGGCGCAGCTGGACGATGGTGAGTACGAACAACACCGCGAAGACAACCAATATGATCCACAACTTCTGAATAAGCGCGATCACGATAAGAACGGCCAAGACTGCTAATCGCAGCCACCGTGTCCAAATTAGTGTTTCGTCACTCATTACTGCTTCTCCATAGTTAGCAGCAGATTGATCTCGCCTGTTTCGTCAATCTTGGCGGCAACGAATTGTGGCGATTCAATGTCGTAGTCGCGCCTATTAATCGGAATAGTACTCGAAACAATCAGTTTCTTACCCGTACGCAGTGCTTTTAGTTTGACGTCGATGTCTTTTTTCACACCGTGAATTTCCATGGTCCCCGGCACAGTATTTTCATCAGCGTGCCCGTCGCCTGGCAACGATGAAACGTCGACTGGGCCTTTGATTGTGAACACTGCCTTCGGGAACTCATCGGTGTCCAGGATGGTCCGTCGGACATTGATATCGCGTTTCTCAACATCACTGGAAATCGACGTCAGATCAGTAGTTGCCGATCCTTCTGTCAACTTTTGATCCGATACGGTGAATGATCCGTCAACTTTATTCGTTGACCCGCTTGTTTCCTTGGATTTACCAGGAAGAATCTCGTGGAACGTATATCCGGCAGATGTTGCGTTCTTCCCTGAGCCCCGCACAATCTTCCAACTGCCGTTGATATCGGTGCTTGCTGCCTTGGCGTCGCCGTCGGTGAGCGATTCAGTTTTTGTCCCCCGGTCGGTAACCGCTTTATAAACGACCGGCCCAACAGATGCTAAGACAATGGTGACAATTGCTATGACAACCAATGTGATCCAAGGCTTCTTCATAAGCGCCATGGTACTAGCCGCAGGTATTTATGTATTAGCTTGCTCAACGCCCAGGCGGATGGACTCGATATCTCGCGCTAAGGACACAAGATCCCCAGTCATGGCGGCAAGCTCACTTGACGTTGCGCCTTCTTGCGCAGCCGTGTTGATATCCTCCGCAGCGCAGCGTAACTCAAAGAGTGAATCGAATAGGTATTGTGCTTTCTTGCCCCGCAAGACGATGTCCGAGTCCGATATTCCGACTCCACGCCCCTCATGGCGCTGCTCATAGGCTCGTTGTCGGCAGGATCGTGAGCAATATTTAGGTTTGCGTCCACGCCCCGAGTATTCGACTGGGTTCCCGCACCACTGGCAACGGACTTCCTGTGTTGAACGTTCCTTTTCCATCATTATCTTCCATTATTATCCGTGGTCTATGACGCTTAATGATCGACGTTATGTACCAATCATGGAACAGATCTGCCGCTAACATCGTTGTATGTAACGCCGGTTATAATGAGTAACTGGTTTCTTTAGACCCTAGCGCGACATTACGCTCAAGTTGTAAAGCTTTACCAGTACGTACCCCAATGACGTAAGGACTGATTCCCCGCATGGCAGATCGTGTTCTCCGTGGCAGTCGAATGGGCGCCGTTTCCTACGAAACGGATCGCGACCATGATCTAGCCCCTCGGCAGCTTGTCAAGTACCGTACCGAGGACGGAAAGATATGGGAAGTTCCTTTTGCCGACGACGCTGAAATCCCAGGTGAATGGCCGTGCCAGAACGGCAAAATCGGTGAGCTGGTGGAAGGCGAAGGCACAGAGGCCAAGCCCGTCAAACCACCCCGTACACACTGGGACATGCTTCGCGAACGTCGCAGCATCGATGAGCTCGAAAAGCTTCTCAACGAGCGTCTAGACATGCTCAAGCAGCGCCGCCGTATCGCTGCCAAGATGATGAAGGAACAAAAAGAAGCCGAAGAGAAAGCCAAGTCGAAGTAACTCGGCTCCCCCTCGCCTTTCACAAACGGATCCGGTCTCCCCCGCGAATATTCGCAGTCAGAGGCCGGATCCGTTTTTCGTCGCAACTATTACGAGTTGAAACGTCGCTTTTGTTTCTCGATTAGCTCATGCACTTCGTGCTTGATCAAGCGCTTCGACGACGTGAACAGCTCTTTTGCCTGCTTGCTTCGATACGCCACTCCCCACTTGGTTACCTCAAGGAGGGAATCTTTCACGAAGTTCCCGGAGAGCTTTGACTCCCCTAGCTCGCGCTCGGTGAAAGTAATCGGTACTTCCCGAACATCAAAGCCCTGCTGGAGAATCCGCCAGGCAAGGTCCGTTTGGAAGATATAGCCTGCGTTACTCAGCTCGTCGAGATCCACGGCCTCGAGCACAGACCGTCGATAAGCTCTGTAACCAGCGGTAATGTCGCGGATCCCCGCGCCCAAGACGACATTGATGTACGTGTTTCCACCCCGGGAAAGGAATTGGCGATACGCGGGCCAATTCACGGTTTCCCCGCCCGGTACATACCGCGAACCAATCGTCAGGTCCGCACCATCATTGACCGAGTCGAGCAAAAGGTGGAGTTGCTCAGGCGCGTGGGAGCCGTCGGCATCCATCTCACAGATCACGTCGTAATTCTGATCAAGCCCCCACCGGAAACCAGCGACATACGCTGCACACAGTCCCTCTTTACCCTTGCGGTGCAAGACATGGATATGGGAATCATCGGATGCCATCTGGTCGGCAAGATCACCGGTGCCATCGGGGCTATTGTCATCGACGACCAAGACGTCTACGCGGTCAGGCTCTGCTTTGCGCAAACGGCCCACGATGAGGGGCAAATTATCCTTTTCGTTGTACGTCGGGATGATGACCAACGTGTTGTCGCTCGGTTGAGTCAACGGTGATCCTCTCTCTTGATAACTACTTTGACTTTACCCGCTGTGGCTTCCGTTGTGAGATAGCGGCACCCAGAGCCACGACGACGCCGAGCCCGCACAGTGTCCACTCGATGATCGTCGCCGAATAGGAAGCAATGGTTCGCGTCGAACGAAGAGGCAGCTGGGCATGAAGAATCCCCTCCGTGAAAGTCTGGGTGCGCTCAGACACTCGACCGTCTGGCCGAATGATAGCGGACACGCCCGATGTCGCGGCAACGACTGTGGCGCGGTCATATTCCACAGAACGCAATCTGCTCATCGCCAACTGCTGGTAGGACATGTCCGTAAAGCCAAAGGTCGCGTTATTCGTCGGGACTGTGAAGATTTGCGCACCACCCTCCACCGCATGTTGGAAGGCGCCATCGAACGCGACTTCATAACAAGTGCCGACGCCCACCGGGATGAGAGCATTCGTTTTGCCCGACCGAACATGGACGATGCCGTTATCGTCGCCAGGGCTGAAATTCCCCGCCATATCGACGTATGACGAGAAGTGCCGGAAAAAGCCCCGCCATGGCATGTACTCCCCGAATGGTTGGAGATAGACCTTATCGTGCCTCTCCCCTGGCCCAGTTTCTGGATCCCAGACGACAACAGTGTTGCGCTCCTGATCACCCGGGTGCGTGAGCGTACCGACGAGAATCGGGACCCCAGCAGCTTCCGCTGCTTGTTGAATCTCATCCCGGGCAAGCGGATCGAGAAAAGGATCGACGTCCGACGAATTCTCCGGCCACACAACAAAATCTGGCTTCGGCGATTTATGGTTCTCAATGCGACGAGCCAAGGCCAGCGTGGCGTCACGGTGATTGGCTAAGACCGCACGCTGCTGGTCATTGAAATCGAGCCCCAACCGCGGGACATTTCCCTGTACGACCGCGACCGTCACGAGATTCTCGGGTGACGACGAATCACTCGTGCGGTAGTAGGTGATACCTGATTCTTTGGACACCATCTGTATCGATTGTGCCTGGGGGCCTGATTCGTGGGCTTCTGCCCCGTTGTCTGCCCCATTGTTCGATGACGCGACATCGTTCGACTTCGCGAAGGAATCAATGCGCTCGGTCGACGGATTCGGCCCCGCGTCCACCTGCGACCAGGCCAACCCCGCAACGATCGGGATAACAAGAGTAATGACCAAGCCAGGGATCCAAATCCGACGGAAAATGATGGCTATTCCGACCCCCATCGTCACGGTTGCCACAGTGATCAGTGCAGGTCCACCAATTCTGGCAAGAGAAAGCAAGGGGCCAGAGACCTGTCCCCACGCAAGCCGAGTCCATGCGAAGCCACCGAAGGGCCAATGCGACCGTGCAAACTCGACGGCGAGATACCACGTAGGAATCCCGATGACAGTAAAGAGGAACTCGTTGGCGGTAATCGTACGATGGACGCGAACACGGCCACGACCACTTAAACGATCCTCCGACGAGGAACCCTTCTTCGACGTCGAGCTATCCCGCGCAGCTTTCGAGCTCCCCTTCTGAGAGCGAGCAGGTGACACACGCGGCTCCCGCTTCCGGGCAGCACGCCCGGCGCGGAGGAGAAAGACAGTTCCCGCGCCGAATGCCAGTGAGTATAGGGCTTCGACGATGGATAAGGCGATCCATGGTAGCGAACCGACGTATTCCCCGATCCAGGGCAGGTAGAAGAGGTAGGTGATGAGCCCTTGGGTGAAGGCGATGAGGGCGCCGAGCCACGCGCCGGGTGCGGGTGATTTATCGCCCCATGGTTGGAGGGCGATGATCAGCAAGGCAATGCCGAGTGGGGCTGCGAGCCATAGGCCGTTTGGTTCGTATGACGCGTAGACGCACAGCCCTGCGAATGCGGCGAGCGAGAGTCGTATGACTGTGTAGAGGAATCGCTTGCCGTAGTCGGCTCTGCGTGTGGTGTCGTACAGGCCGGGTGTGTGCGCTGCCTCGTCCCATCGGGGTGTTGATCGTGGACGCGGTGTAGGCATGGCGTCAAGATTACTACTTGGTGGGCCTGTACTCGGTTATCTCGGTGGCGGTATTTTTAGCGGTCTTCCATTTCTCCTTCGGTTTCTAGGAGGGCTTCGGTGAGTGCGTCGAGGCGGTCTTGGTCGGGGTTTTTCCATAGTCCGCGTTGGGCGGCTTCGAGGAGCCGTTCGGAAATGTCGTGGAGTGCCCATGGGTTGGATTCGCGGAAGAATTCCCGGTTTTCTTCGTTTTCGACGTATTCCTGGGTGAGTTGTTCGTACATCCAGTCGTCCATCATTCCCGCGGTAGCATCGTATCCGAAGAGGTAGTCGACGGTTGCTGCCATTTCGAATGCGCCTTTGTATCCGTGGTTGCGCATTGCTTCGACCCAGCGGGGGTTGACGACGCGGGATCGGAAGACGCGCCGGGATTCTTCGTGGAGTGTGCGGGTGCGGATGGTGTCGGGGCGTGTGGAGTCGCCGATGTAGGCTTCGGGTGATTGGCCTGAGAGTGCTCGGACTGTGGCGACCATGCCGCCGTGGAATTGGAAGTAGTCGTCGGAGTCGGCGATGTCGTGTTCGCGGGTGTCCGTATTTTTTGCGGCGACTTGGATGCGTGTGTAGGCCTGTTTCATGTCGTCGGCTGCGGGTGCGCCGTCGACTCCGCGTCCGTAGGCGTAGCCTCCCCAGGTGCTGTAGACCTCGGCGAGGTCGTCGTCGCTGCGCCAGTTTCCTGCGTCCATGAGTTCGAGGAGGCCTGCGCCGTAGGTGCCGGGTTTTGATCCGAAGATGCGTCGGTGGGCGCGTTCGGCCGGGGTTCCATTGGCTGTGTCTTCGTTGACGTGGGTGGCGACGTAGTTCATGTCGGCGGGTTCGTCGAGGGCGGCGACCATTTGGACGGCGTCGTCAAGAAGGGCGACGACGTGCGGGAAGGCGTCTCGGAAGAAGCCGGAGATGCGGACGGTGGTGTCGATGCGGGGTCGTCCGAGTTCCTCGAGTGGGATGACTTCTAGCCGTGTGACGCGTCGGGATACTTCGTCCCATATCGGTCGGACGCCGAGGAGTGCGAAGACCTCGGCGATGTCGTCGCCAGAGGTGCGCATGGCGGAGGTGCCCCAGGCGCTGATGCCAACGGAGACGGGGTATTTTCCGTCGTTGTCCTGTTTGTAGCGTTCGATGAGGCTGTCGGCGAGGAGTTGTCCAGTGTCCCAGGCTAAGCGTGAGGGAATTGCTTTGGGGTCGACGGAGTAGAAGTTTCGGCCGGTGGGCAGGGTGTTGATGAGCCCGCGGAGGGGAGATCCTGATGGGCCGGATTCGATAAATTTTCCGTCGAGTGCTCGGAGGACTTGGTCTAGTTCTCGGCTGGTTTGGCGCAGCCGCGGGACGATCTGCGTGGTGGTGAAGTGCAAAATGTCCCGAACGGCGGCAACATCTGCACTATCTGGGAGCCCTGGATCGCGGCGAATCTCTTCCAGGACGTTGTTGACGGTGTTATCGTCCCAGTTGTGGTCTGCCAGGGCGGTCACGAGTGCCGACGCGATGTTCTCGATGTCATCGGTGCGGTGCCGTGTTTCGGAACCGTCCTCGTTGAGGCCGAGAGCCTCGCGAAGCCCGGGAAGAGTGTTGATTCCGCCGAAGATTTGTCGAGCGCGCAGCATGGCCAGGACAGTTTCGACGAGCTGCTTACCTTCGGGCGCATGCGAGAGGATGTGCAGCCCGCCGCGAATCTGGGCGTCCTTGATTTCGCAAAGCCACCCGTCAACGTGCATGAGCATATCGTCGAAGACATCTTCGTCGGGGCGTTTCTCCCATCCAAGGTCCTGGTCCATTTTTGCCGCGGTCAGCAGGGTCCAGATTTCTTGTCGAATAGCCGGTAGCTTCGCGGGGTCCATGGCGGCGATGTTGGCGTGTTCATCGAGGAACTGCTCGAGCCGGGTGATGTCCCCATAGCTTTCGGCTCGGGCCATGGGCGGGATGAGGTGGTCGACGAGGGTGGCGTGAGCGCGGCGCTTCGCCTGAGTACCCTCCCCCGGGTCATTGACCAGGAAGGGGTAGATCAGGGGCAGGTCGCCGATGGACTGGTCGGTGCCAGAGTCTGGCCCAAGGGCGACGGTCTTGCCGGGCAGCCACTCCATGTTGCCGTGTTTTCCGACGTGGACGATCGCGTCGGCGCCGAAGCCGTGACGGTCCGGGGTACGGCGGATCCACTCATAGGCTGCTAAGTAGTGGTGGTTCGGGGTCAGGTCGGGGTCGTGGTAGATGCCGACGGGGTTGTCGCCAAAACCGCGGGGCGGTTGTACCATCACAACGATGTTTCCGAAGCGTAGCCCGGATAGGTAAATATCCTTTGTTTCTGGTTGGACGTAGAGGTCTCCGGGGGCTTCTCCCCAGGTCTCAATCATGTCCTTTTGGAGGGAATCCGGGAGAGTGTCGAAGTACTCCTGGTAGTCGGCTGCTGAGAGGCGGAGCTCATTGGCCGCCATCACCTCGTCGGTGAGCCAATCGGGGTCTTGGCCGCCAGCGTCGATGAGTGCGTGCATAAACGCGTCCGAGTTCTCGCTGGTTTCGTCGCCAGAGTCAAGCCAGCCGGGAATCTTGGACGTATCCCCCAGGTCGTATCCCGCGTCGTGGAGGGCGTGGAGCAACGCCAACACGGAGGCCGGCGTGTCCAGGCCAACGGCGTTACCGATCCGGGCGTGCTTCGTTGGGTACGCCGACAACATCACCGCGATGCGCTTGGAAGCATTTGCTTTATGACGCAACACCGCGTGTCGATCCGCGATGCCCGCCAGACGTGCGCACCGCTCCGGATCGGGGTTATACGAAATGAGGCCGTCGTCGCCTATTTCTTTGAATGAGAACGGGACAGTAATGATGCGCCCATCGAACTCCGGGACTGCGATTTGGGTAGCAACATCCAGCGGTGAGGCGCCGTCATCATTGTCTTCCCACGTGCTGCGCGAGCTGGTTAGAGCGAGCCCCTGGATAACGGGGAGATCGAGCTCCGCCAAGGCGGAGACGTCCCATGCTCCGTCGTCACCGCCGGCTTGTGCGGTGGCAGGTTTTGTTCCGCCCGCCGCGAGAACCGTTGTGATCAGAGTGTCCATCGTCCCGAGGAACTGGAGGAGATCATCGGACGCCTGACGAAGCGACGCCGTGAAAATTGGGACTGGTACTGCTCCACGGTCGGCGATGGCCTCGCATAGCGCGTCGATATAGCGGGTATTGCCAGCTAGATGCTGGGCGCGATAATACAAGACGGCAATGCGTCGAGCCTCAGACTCCCCCTCAGACTGAAGGCCTGCCGTGCGGTTATCTTCCCAGCCTTCTAGTATTCCCCATTCAGGCAGATGGATTGGGGCGTCGAAACCTAGGCCGGTGAGAAGCAGAGTATCGGACAGGAAATTATGAAGGTTGATGAGGTTATTTTTCCCGCCCTCGGCAAGATAGCGGTGGGCGGTGGTGACCACATTCGACGGCGCAGTGGACAGCTCTGTGAGCTCTGCGTCCATAGTCTGTTCACCCGACACGGCAATAGTCGGAATACCTGAGGTGAGAAGCTTATTCAGCCCCTCTTCCCAGGCCCGCCGTCCACCCAAGAGCCGGACGATAATGATGTCTGGCTGGGAACCCGTAGCCCCACCGGATCCTGGAATAGGTGTGCCACCGAGGAGCGCATCAACATCGTCAAGCATCAATCGCGCCGGATTTGCCCAGCGGAACTCCACGTCGGGGTGCTCATTGGCCGCTTTTGCCGTAAGCAGATCGGTGTCAGAAGTGGACAGCAGAAGAATCATGTTTTCCTTTCCGGATACCGCGCCGGACGTTGTTCATATACGGGGTCTGGCTTGACAGTGGCGCGACCGCTCCCTGAGGGATTCCCGTTTCCCGCAACTATCTTAGAGGTCGGGGTGGCTATCGGTGGCTACGACCTTTCATCGAGGTCTCATAATACTTTGACGCTGCGTGCACGGGGGTACGGTAGAAACCATGCACAGTGACGGTACTCAGACGACGACTCGGAATCGGGGAGACATGTGCCCCGGTACATTGCGTCTTTTTACTGCATCCGACGGGATGATCGGCCGTGTTCGGTCCCCCGGCGGATATATCCAGCCGCACCAATGGACGGCATTAGGCGCTATGGCTGACGACTTGGGGGACGGCGATGTCCACATCACGTCGAGAGGAAATATCCAGATCCGCGGTGTGGAATCGGTTGATGATTTCGCTTCTGCCGTGACTGAGGCAGGATTGCTGCCATATCCACGCCATGACCGGATGCGTAATTATCTTGCCTCTCCCCTGTCAGGGCGATCTGGCTCTGTCGGCGACGTGCGCTCCTTGGCTCGTGCTGTTGACCGCGAGCTCATTCAGTATGACGACACGGCAGATCTCCCTGGACGAACCCTCTTTGCTTTCGACGACGGACGTGGCGACGTGATTGCCGAGCGCCCGGATTTCGGAGTCATCGCGACGACGAAGACGCGACCGTCCGACTCCCATGACTTCTTCGACGTCGTGATCGGAGGAGATTATCTGGTGGGCTCGCTCCCCCGGGCGCGCGTGGTCGATAGCCTCGTCGAGTTGGCGCGCCAATGGCAGGCCCGGCGCGGTAAGAATTGGCGAATCGAGGAAACCCCCGGCGCGGCTGAGGATCTTGCTCAGTGGGCCCGTGAGAACCTTGTGGGTCTGGAGGATCCAGTTCATGATGTGCTTCCGGCGTATGAGGAGTCTGCGGACAATGAGTTGGGCTTGCGTCAGCCGATGGGGTGGATTGATCAGGATGATGGGCGCGTGAGTTTGGCTTGTGCGTTGCCTTTTGGCCGGATGGATTCGGCCTGTGCGCGTTTGTTGGGCGCTGTGGGTAAGCCCTCGACGGTGACGTGTTGGCATGGTGTGGTGGTTCATGATTTGACCCCTGCTGAGGCGGATGAGACTGTGCGTTTTTTGGCTCCCCGCGGTTTGGTCTTTGATGCGGCGTCTCCGTTGGCTCGTGTGACAGCGTGTACGGGGTTGCCTCAGTGTCGGAAGTCTCGTGATGATGTTCGTTCTGATGCGGTGCGGGCCATTAATGCTGGGTCCCTGCCTGGTGGGCGTGTGCATTTTGTGGGGTGTGAGCGTCGTTGCGGTGCGCCGAATATGGATTACACGGAGTTCCTCGCTGAGGGCGATGGTGTTTATGAGACGTCAGAGGTGACTCATCATGCCTGATGCCGTGGGATCGGCACGTTCGGAGAGGACTGGTGGTGCGGTGTATAGCCGGGATCGCTATGTTTCGTTGGGGAATGATATTTATCGACGCTCGTTCGCGATTATTCGTGACGAGAGCGATCTGAGTCGTTTTTCTGCCGACGATGAGACAGTGGCGGTGCGAATGATTCACGCCGCCGGCGATGTGTCCTTGGCCGACGACATTGTGTTTTCCGACGGTGCTGTCCGGGTGGGGCGTGCTGCCTTGGAGTCGGGTGCGCCGATTTTTACGGATGTCCGGATGGTGTCGAGTGGTGTGACGCGTCGGCGTCTTCCAGCGGATAACGACGTGGAGTGTTTGCTGAATACTCCTGGTGTCGCAGAGAAGGCGCGTGAATTGTCGACGACGCGGTCGGCGGCGGCTATTGACGTGTGCGCGGATCGGTTGGGCGGCGCGGTGGTAGCGATTGGGAATGCTCCTACTGCGTTGTTCCATCTGATGGATGTGTTGGCCGCGCGCCCTGAACTGAAGCGGCCGGCGGTGATTATCGGCATTCCCGTTGGTTTTGTGGGTGCTGCTGAGTCGAAGTCTGAGCTGGAGGAACGTGCCGAGTCGCTGGGTGTTGAATTTATTACGGTTCGTGGGCGTCGTGGTGGTTCTGCGATTACGTGTGCTGCGATTAATGCTTTGGCCCGGCGGAATGAGCTCATGGATGAGTCTCAGACTTCGACGAAAGGCGCGGCGGATAGTAACGACGTCGCCATCAAAGGTGAGGCGGAAGTCCGGTGACAGAGTCGGGGCATTTGTATGGTGTTGGGCTAGGCCCGGGCGATTCAGGCCTGGTGACTGTTGCGGCTGCGAAGATCATTGGGTCGGCCGATGTGGTGGCATTTCATGCTGGCACTCATGGACATTCGACGGCGCGTGGTATCGCCGCCCCTTATTTGGCGAGTGACAATCCAGATCAGATCGAGGAGCTACTCACCTACCCGGTGACGACGGGTGTCGCCGACCATGCTGGTGGCTATGCGGGAGCGTTGGGCGAGTTTTATGCCAGCGCCACCGCTCGATTGGCTCACCACCTTGACCAGGGGCGCTCCGTCGCAGTTCTCAGCCTCGGGGACCCCATGCTGTACAGCTCCTACCAGCACCTTCATCCCGCTTTAGCGGACCGCTACCCCACTACTGTTATCCCTGGGGTCACATCGATCACTGCTGCCGCAGCCTCCGTCGGGCGCCCATTGGTCGAAAAGGATGAAACGCTGGGGGTTATCCCGGGAACGCTATCTGAAGAGGAGCTGGTGCAGCGTTTATCGCAGTCCGACGGTGCCGTCGTGATGAAGTTGGGGCGAACATTTCCGACGGTGCGCCGGGCGCTGGTGCGTGCCGGCCAGGCTGATCGTGCCTATGTTGTTGTGCGGGCCACGATGGAGGGTGAGCAGGTCATCCCTCTGCTGGAGGTGGACCCCGCTGCTGTGCCGTACTTCGCTGTCGCTGTGGTGCCCTCACCGACTGATAGTGAATTGCGGCGGTCGACAGAAGGATCGGTGGAAAGAAGTAAATGACAATGGAACACACATCAATGGGCGAGGTCGTTGTTATCGGACTGGGGCCCGGCAACTCTGAGTGGATAACTCCGGAGGCATCGGAAGAATTGGCCCGAGCCACCGATGTGGTGGGCTACTCCACATACGTCAAGCGTGTTCCTGAAATCCCTGGTCAGCGACGGCATCTCTCGGACAACAAAGTCGAAGCAGTTCGGGCGGCCATGGCTTTGGACATGGCCCGGCGCGGCAGCTGCGTGGCTGTGGTGTCCTCTGGTGACCCCGGGGTGTTTGCGATGGCTGCTGCCGTTCTTGAGACGGCAGATGATGATCAATGGCGCGACGTCCCGGTGAGAATTGTGCCGGGGATGACGGCGGCCCAAGCTGTGGCGAGCCGCGTGGGGGCACCATTGGGTCATGATTTTGGCATGGTGTCGCTGTCGGATCGGTTGAAGCCCTGGGACGTGGTGGTCAAACGCGTTCGTGCTTTGGCGGGCGCGGATATGGCTTTTGCTGTTTATAACCCGGCGTCGAAGTCGCGGCGGTGGCAGGTCGGTGCCTTGCGGGATATTGTGCTGGAGTTTCAGAAGCCGGATACCCCGGTGATTGTGGCCCGGGCGGTGGGGTCTGCGGATGAATCGGTAACCGTGACGACGTTGGCGGAGCTAGCCCCCGATGTCGTGGATATGCGGACGATGCTGATCGTGGGAGCATCGACAACACACGTGTACGACGGGCCCGATGGTCGTCGAGTCTTTACTGCTCGGCATTATGAGGCTCCCGCTACAGACGACTGAGTTCCCACCCAGGGGCATCAAAGATGACTGAGCGCTTCGACGGCTTCATCCGCTGAAGTCACCACCCATGAGGCCGGCAATGGTGGCCGATCAACGATAATGACCGGAATATTAAGGCTCCGTGCAGTCTCAAGCTTGGGATATGTCGATCCCCCGGAGTTCTTGGTGACGACAACATCGATTTGGTTGTCAATGAGCGTCTTCTTCTCCGAAGAGAGGCTGAAGGGGCCGCGGTCAAGAATAATGCGGTGGCGGGCCGGCAATGGCGCCGACGGTCGTTCGACGCTGCGGATGACGTAGAGGTTATCCGGGTCGTCGGAAAAAGGAGCGAGCTGCTGCCGGCCGATCGTCAGGAAAACATGAGCGAAACGCTGAGCCTTCAGCGCTGCCTCACGCATGGTGGAAACGTGAATCCACCGATCCCCCGGCTGCTCCTCCCAGGCGGGGCGATGGAGCGCCAACAAGGGAACGTGCGTCGCACGAGCTGCCTCATATGCGGAGGTACTAATGCGCTCGGCGAAGGGGTGCGTGGCGTCGACAATAACGTCAACTTTTTCGTCGAGTATCCACCGTGCCAGACCGGATGGCCCGCCGAAACCACCGATACGGACCTCCCCAGCGGGAAGTCGTGGATGTTTCACTCGCCCAGCTAGCGACGTCGTGATATGCCACCCTTTATTGACTAAAAGAGTAGCGAGTTCTCGAGCTTCAGCGGTTCCACCAAGTATGAGAGCGCGCATAGGTGAAGAAGTGTCCTTAACAGTCATTGAGCCGGAATCTACTCCGACGGCTCGGTGCCGGTTTAGTCGTGGCTACAGGGGATGGTACGTCCGTGGGCATCGCGGGGTCGATCGTCAGAATAAAGGAAGCTATCGGGGAACTCATCTGCGGCCAACGTCTGTCCCACGATAATGACCGCGGTCCACGTGATACCTTTCGCGGCAATATCGTCAGGAAGTTTGCCGAGCGTCGTGCGAAGAACACGCTCATTCGGACGAGACGCGAACGCAACAACAGCCACCGGGCAGTCGGCACCATACGATGGGGTGAGTTCATCACTGATGCGCTGGGCGTCGTGTGCCGCCAGATGAATGCACAAAGTCGCACCATGCGAGCCCAATTCCGGCAACGACTCCCCCTCCGGCATGGATGATGCACGCCCCGAGATCCTCGTCAAGATCACCGATTGCCCAATGGTGGGAACCGTCAGCTCATGGCCTAATGACGCGGCCGCGGCAGAAAAAGCCGGGACACCCGGAACGATTTCATAGTCAATATTCCGCTCCGCGAGGCGCCGCGCCTGTTCGGCCAGAGCAGACCAGAGCGAAGGATCTCCCGATTGCAACCGAGCAACGTCCTTGCCCTCACTATCGGCCTTCGCGATGGTCTCTACGATGGCATCCAGAGGCATCCGGGCAGTGTTAATAACATCGGCACCATCGGGGCAATGCTCCAGAACCTCAGGCGGGACAATCGACCCAGCGTAGAGGCACACCTCGCAACGCCGGATCAACGCGTCCGCTCGCAGGGTGAGCAGGTCAGCCGCGCCGGGCCCGGCACCAATGAAATAAACAGTCATGAGAACACACCTTTTCAACCAGTAGTGATTCGCCAGCGGAAGCACCGCCGCGTCCTACACCACCGGTTTTGTTGTTACGAAACGAATAATCGGAAGAGCGGGCCGCCACGCATGGAACGACCCCAAGGCTGAATGATGAGAAACCTCAAAGCGCGTTAACGAGCCACCCCGCTTTTCCTGAAGCTGGAGCACCATCTGCTCCGACTCCACCGTGACAGCGTTGGCGACGAACCGCCCACCAGGGCGCAACGCCTCCCAAGCACGGTCGACGACACCGGGGTGCGTCAGTCCCCCGCCGATGAACACCGCATCGGGGGACGGCAAATCGTCAAGAGCTTCGGGCGCCTTCCCGTGCACGACAGTGACCGGGTAGCCCAGCGAGTTTGTCGTAATCCGTGCAGCTCTCTCATGGACATGCTCAATCACATACGACTCTGCATCCCGCGCGAGCCGGCACCATTCGACGCTGACTGAGCCCGATCCCCCACCGATATCCCAAAGAATCTCTCCCGGATGCGGCGCTAGGGCAGCCAAGGTCAGCGCGCGAATGTCGGACTTAGTCAATTGCCCATCATTCGCGTAGGTCTCATCCGGTCTACCCGGTGCACGACTGAGCCCAACTTCCGTGGGCGTGACTGCCACAATGCACAAGTTCGACTGGGCATCGAGTGCCTCAGGCAGACGCGCCGTAGAGACCGCATGGGCCTCATGCGACGACCCCAAATCTGACAGCAGATCAACCCGCGCGTCACCCAGCCCACGCGAGCACAGATAGTCGCAGATATCCGACGGTGAATGGCTATCGCGGCACAAGACGAGGAAAGGGATTCCGTCGTCGCACAGTGGGCCGAGTATCTCTACGGGCTTGGTCAAGAGGCTCACGACTGGTGTTGTGTTAAGCCCCCACCCTAAACGCGCACATGCCAAACTTGCCGACGATGCTGCCGGGATCACAGTGAACGCATCGGGCTCGAGAATCCGCGCCAGCGTCGTACCGATGCCGAAAAACATCGGGTCCCCGCTGGCCAGGACCACAACGCGACGATCCGCGAGGGAGTCGAACAATTCCGCAATGTGCGGAACCAGCGGTGACGGCCACGGCTTCTTCGTTGCCTGACAACTATCCGGAACGAGTTGAAGCTGCCGCCAGGATCCGACCACCACATCAGCGCTCGTGATGGCCCGGTGGGCGCGCTCGCCTATGCCGTCCATCCCATCGGCCCCAATGCCGACGACGATGATCCACCCACTGCCGTCGTGCCCCAATAATGGGTTACGCCGGTGCGGGTTGGTGCCGGATAGGGGCGAATCTGAATCGTCGCCGTCGTGTGGCGGGGTGTCTACCGCCCGTAGAGGTGAGCTTGTCATGACAGTGCGCTCACTATTTTTCAGTCCGGACGAGGTCATGGGTTTGGTTATTGACTGACGTGGCACCGTCGTCGGTAATGATCAGAATATCCTCGATGCGGGCGCCCCACTCGCCTTCGAGGTAAATCCCTGGCTCCACTGAAAACGCCATTCCGGGTTCTAGGAGCAATTCATTGCCGGTCACGATAAACGGTTCCTCGTGGGTGGACAGGCCTATACCGTGGCCGGTCCGGTGAATGAAGTTGTCGCCATATCCCGCCTCGGCGATGACATTCCTGGCGATGGCATCGATCTGTGCAGCGGATACACCGGGCTTCGCTGCTGACACGGCCTCCTTCTGCGCCTGTTGGAGGACATCGTAGATTTCTTGTTGCTTCTCGGTCGGCTCGCCCACAACATATGTGCGTGTGCAGTCCGAGTGATAGCCGTTGAGCGTTCCGCCGATATCGATGACCACGACGTCGCCTGCGGAAATGATGCGGTCGGAGTAGTCGTGGTGTGGATTCGCACCGTTCGGCCCTGATCCGACGATGATGAAGTCGACGGCTTGGTGTTCTTTGAGGATGAGTTTTTCGATATCGCGAGCGACATCACGCTCAGTGCGACCGTCGCGGAGCAGGCCCGGAACTGCTGCGTGAACTCGGTCGATGGCCTGGCCCGCGGCGGTGAGCTGCTCAATCTCGTAGGCGTCTTTCCTCATCAACAATTCGCGAAGCACGGGTCCGGCCAGTATCCAGCGATAGCCGCGATCCTGTAGAGGGAGAAGATGATCAGCGGTCATCGTCGAGCCGACACCCACTGTCCCCGACGGTGTCTCCCCTTCGTCAGTCTTGGGTCTGCTCGATGTCAGCACATTAATAACCAGGTCATGAGGATCTTGTCCATCGACCCAATAGTCGACGGTGACCTCAGACCGGGGAACGTAGCTGTCCTCAATTTCTCCGCGCTCAACGGCGGGAGCTACCAGAACGGCACGGTCTCGCGTAATGACCAGAGCGGTTAGGCGCTCATGGGAAAGCAAGGGCGTCCCGATGAAATACTCCAGCTCGACGCCTGAGCCGAAAACGAGGCCCTCCAGCTGGTTGTCCTTCACCAACCGACGGGCGCGCTCAAGGCGGCTGGCGAAGGCCGCGTCACGATCGTGCTCGCTGCCCGTGCCCGACTGCGCTGCTGGAGAACCAGCCACGTCGCTCGATGAATGGTCGCCTGAGGAAACGTCGTTTGTCGTTTGCGAAGTCGATTGAGTCATATCTAAGACACTACTAGGCATTTTGGTGATCGCGCTTAGCTCCCCATGGCAACGACGCCTCGACGCATGGCCTCCACCGCTTGCCGAGCATGTGCGCGTATATCGTTGGAATAGCCTGCTGTTTTAATTTGATTGAGGACGTCGATAACTTGCCGACATGACCGGACGAAATCGCCAGGTGTTAAAGACGTGCCATTCGCTGCGGCGGCTTGAACACAATACGCCAAAGGCACGCCGGCCGTCCACTGATGCATTGCTGTGGCCAGCTCGGTTTCAATAGGCCGGGTCATGGGGAGATGATGACGCTCTTCATCTGTCACAATCTCCTCCCAGAGACGCTCAGTGTTCTCTATCGCCGTGGCTAATGGCTGCGTCGGGACCTCAACGTCTCCCGGAACCGACTTGCGGTTCTCGAAGATACAGGTGCTCACCACCCCTGCGAGCTCAGCGGGGTCCAAGTCATCCCAAATCTTCCGTCGCAAGCATTGGGCAATGAGCAGATCGGACTGGTTGTGAATACGTGCCAGACGTAGGCCTTCTTCAGTTAACGACAAGTCAGGGGTGTCATCGGCATCTTCCTTGGTCGTGTCGCTGGAGGTCGCCGTGCCGGGTTCGTCGTCGATGGGCGGATCCACATAGTCCATCTCACGCAGCAGCGCGATCATCCTATCGAACGTAGAGACCAGCGTATCCGCATCGAGCACCCTTCCCGAGGTACGCGACCCCGACCGTGTGTCCGATTGATCTGCTATTTTCTCCCGCGTGTGTGCTAAACGGGCATAGGCGCGCACGAGTTCTTCCCGATTCTCCCACTTGTGCACTGGGTGGGCGCGCAGCTCTTTCCGCAAAGACTTGATCGTGGCGTTCTTTCTCACGCGGGCTTTGGGCTTCAGAGACCGAGGCCGATGAAAAGATTGTCGACGGAACTCAGAGCGGACAAGTGAGCGTGCTCGCTTGGGATGGCGAGACACATCTCGAGGAAGACGCATCCGCCCCACCGTCATGGGGACATTGCCTAGTTCATCTGCATGAAGTTGACCCACTCGCCCATCTTCCGTGATCACCATCGGCCGTGGATCCTGACCATCCATATCTGGGTTTTCACGGGCATGGTGTCGACGGCGGCCGCGGTAGCGTCGCGACGAATCATGACGGTGCTTCTCCTTAGACCCCTTGCCTGCCCCAGCAGCTCTAACGCACACAGCCAATGCGGGGTTGCGCCCCTCGGGCAGCGCGATCACGTCACCCACGGTGAGTGAACCGAGACAACGAGAGATTTCCTTAAACCGCTCTTTTCGGTTCTCCGCCTGAGTTTTCTTCTCTTCGTGGGAGAGCTTTTTACGAATAGCGACGTATTCTGCCAGTTTATTTTCGGATCGGTGCCCGAGGAGCTCCAGCAGCTCATCATGCTGAGAATCCGCGTGACGCTGATGAGCGCGTCGCTCATGAGCACGAGCAACCACGTCCTCATTCGCCAAGAACTGGGCAAATGATCGCTCTAGCAGGCGATGTGATTTCTCAACCCCCAGCGTATTGAGCAGATTGACGGACATGTTGTAGCCGGGGCGGAACGTCGAAATCAGCGGGTAAGTTCGTGTCGACGCCAACCCGGCGACAGCCTCTGGATCCATCGACGGCTGCCAGAGCACCACGGCGTTTCCCAAAACGTCGATACCGCGACGTCCGGCGCGGCCGGTGAGCTGGGTGTATTGGGCAGGAGTGAGATCAACGTGGGCTTCGCCGTTGAATTTGACGAGTGATTCTAGGACGACGGTGCGGGCCGGCATGTTGATCCCTAGTGCCAGTGTTTCTGTGGCGAAGACGACTTTGAGCAGACCGCGCACGAATAGTTTTTCGACGATGTGTCTGAAGGCGGGCAGCATTCCGGCGTGGTGCGCTGCAATTCCCCGCGAGAGGTTGGTGCGCCATCGGCGGAATCCCATGAGGTCCAAGTCTTCTTGAGGGATGTCAGCGGTGTCGGCGTCGATAATGGAGAGAATTTCGCGTGCTTCGTCGCGCGTGGTGAGTTGTACACGTGCTGTGTAGCACTGGGCTAGCGCTCCTTCGCAGCCGGCTCGGGAGAAGATGAAGATGATCGCGGGGAGCATGGATGCTGCCTGCAGCTGCCCGATTACGGCTGGCCGGTGTGGGCGTTTACGTCGGCCGTTACTCCGGCGTTCCGCTGCCGCGCATCGTGAGACTAATTCTGGGTTGATCGGGGCTGATAGTTCCTGCGTAGCGTCGTCATTGTCCCGTGAGAATAGCGGGATTATGGAGTTTCCTACGAGCATGTATTGGTGAAGTGGGACGGGGCGGTGTTCCCAGACGATGATGTCGGTGTCGCCGCGGGTCATCTTTATCCACTCACCGAATTGTTCGATATTGGACACCGTGGCGGAGAGGGCGACGATGGATACCGACTCGTCAAGGTTGAGGATGATTTCTTCCCATACTGGGCCGCGCTCTGGGTCGGCAAGGTAGTGAACCTCATCCATCACGACGTGGGAGAGGTTATCTAAGGAGTCTGCGTCGGCGTAGATCATGTTGCGCAGAACCTCAGTGGTCATAACGATGACGTCGGCATCCCGATTGATGGAGACGTCCCCGGTCATGAGGCCCACTCGGTCATCACCGTAGGTGGCGCGGAGATCGTTGTATTTCTGGTTCGACAGAGCCTTGATGGGTGTCGTGTAAAAGCAGCGTTTGCCTGTTTCTAGTGCGAGAAATACGGCAAATTCCCCGACGATTGTTTTTCCGGAGCCTGTTGGTGCGCTGACGAGTACTCCGCGGCCGCGTTCGATGGCCTGGCATCCGTCAATTTGGAATTGGTCGAACGGGAAATCGTGCTGGTGGGCAAAGCGGTGGAAAATAGGAAGGTCCTCGGCTGACGCTTCGGTCACGCTTCTCCTTGTCGGTGGTCAGTTCTTAACTGTGGTGTCGGTTATGAGGTTTTTTGTGTGGTCGCTGTGCGTTCACGGTTTTCGTGTGCACAACGTAGCGGTTAGAGAACGTCGTCGAAACTGCTGGATTGGATTGTGTCCTGGCCGGGCTTACCGTCGCTTTCTCCAGTGGAATCGTTCCATGAGCGCGGACCCCGACGGAGCACTGCTGCTGGTGGAGCGTGGTGTGAGCTTGAGGCCGGAGAGACGTCAGACGGTGTAGGGCTCGGCGTCGGTGTGGGCGGCTTACTAGTCGACGGGGTATCCGTTGGAGCTGTCACGGGCGAGGGCTGCGGTATGGGCTCTGATCCTCCCGCGGGGTGGGCATCTCCCCCGCCGGCGATACCTTTGTGGTCCCCGTCGTAAATTGACTCTGCTGCGGGGATCGATGATGGAGCAACCTTGAGCGGGGAGGCTTCGTCGTCACTCAGTCCCTCCCACTCGGACACGTGGCGGGCAGCGCGGCGATCATGGATTCGAGTGAATTGGAGGGCTAGCTCCATCAGAACAACCAGCGTGAGGGCGAGGACCAGCATGGAGATCGGATCCTGCCCTGGTGTGGCAATGGCAGCGAAGATGAAGATCACGACAATCATGATTCGCCGCTTGTCCTTGAGCTGCTCATAATGCACAACCCCAGCAAGGTTAAGCATGGCAGTAAAGAGTGGTACTTCGAAACTCAAGCCGAAAACCAGAACCAGTGCGATAACGAAGTTGAAGTACTTTTCACCGGTCAGGGCGGAAATCTGGGTGCTATCGCCTAAATGAAGCAGAACGTCTAAGCCCATCGGAAGGACGAGGTAGGCAGCAACAACGCCCAAGACGAAAAGGAACCCAGCGATGGTTCCGACGGATAGCGTCCAGCGTCGCTCGTTTTTCAAAAGTCCCGGGGTGATAAACCGCCATATTTCGATAAGCCAGATAGGGCACGCCATGACAAGTCCTGCCAATCCGCCCATCTTCATACGAAGCATGAACATTTCGAAAGGACTTGTGGCGAGAAGACGGCACTCGTTATCCGCAGAAAACGTTGCCCGGGCCGACGGGGGTAACGAACAGTACGGCTCTTTGAGAATCTCGCCGAGACTAGGGAGCCGTGGCACGTGGAGGGGCCCGATGGCCCAGGCCGGGATTCCGTGTTCGTACCAGATAAACCCGATAATTGTGGTGACGGCAATGGCCGCGAGAGCCCGCAATAGCCGTGTACGGAGTTCGCGCAAGTGGTCGACGATGGACATGGTTCCATCTGGATTCTTCTTGGCTTTGCGAGACACGCGTCCACCCTTGCTTACCGACGTTGATTGAGTCACGAGCGGCTGTTCTCCCGTGCTTCTTAACACAAGTGTTCGCGCCGAGATGCATTGATTCCGTCGTTATGAGCACGACGGCCACTCTTTTTGTATGGCGAATGCAACCCGCGGTGGCGGTCACTCTGAGGAGAACAAGCTTCTGTCATGCTCCAGCTAGTGGGAACAGCTGTAGAAAACAGCTACAGAGAACACAAACGTGACAGTGTTATGACAATACTGTTGTGTGCCTTTAGGCGGGATGCTTCTTATCGTCCTTAGATTCCACCGTCACCGTTGGCTGAGGCGTATCGGTTGACGATGCTGAGGTGATCTCATCAGTCTTGGTCGCTGCGGCCGAGGTCTTTTCTGCCTCTGCGCCATCGTTCTTCATTTCCGAGACTTCAGATTTGAAGATGCGCATGGAACGACCAACTGAACGCGCGGCGTCAGGAAGCTTCTTCCATCCAAAGAGGACGAGTATGACAACTGCGATGAGAACGAGTTCTGGAAACCCTAGGTTAGCCATGGTGTACACCTTACGACGTGTCGGCGAGTAACGCAGAAGCCACCCCCGCAGCTTCGTCGATGCGCGGGCGCGACTGGACGGTGCCTAACGATACCGGAGTAATCCGTCTTCTGCACGGTCTCTGACGGAATTGCGCAAGTTCGTGGGCTCAAGAGGAATGATCGATCCTCCGTGCCTGAGTATGAAGCTGTGAATCCACTCGGGACGCCCGGGGACGTCGATAATAAGGCCGCCTTTGAATTCGGACACAGGCCATACATGTTCATAGTCGACAACCCATCGCGCTTCAGGTGCGACCCACACTCGAGCCCAATGCGAGCTTTCCCCAAAACCGAAGGGGTCAAGCGGATTAAGGGTGGAGCGTAATCGGTCTCGTTTTTTAGTACTCAGTGTCGACGGTTCCCGTTGCTCCAGTGATTGGATTCGGTCGATTCGGAAGTGTCGGATCCTGTTTCCTTGAGCCTGTGCCTGAGCCTGGGCCTCGCCCGTGGACTGGTTGTCTCCTGCGTCTGCGTGGTCGTGCGCGCCAGTCAGGGATAGTCCTCGGAGATAGCTCACTCCATCGACGACCATAATCGAGAGCGGATCGACGAGACGTGGTGTTGCCCCCGCATCGCCGAGGGAATCGGCGTATGTGATGGCGATGGTTGTGCGCGTGTTTACAGCGTCGGCAAGGTCGTTGACCAGCGAATTTCCGCCGCCTTGTGTTGCGCGGGCAATGGCGTCGGCATGATTGCCGGCCATCGTTCTTAGCTTGTCTTCGGTGTGATGAATGACGTCGGCGTCGGCAATCCCCGGAATAGAGTCAATAGTCTCCAACGCCATGAGGATCGCGCTGGCCTCTTCCATCGTGAGTCCCACCGGCGCGGTCAGGCCTTGATCCGCCCACAACGAAATGTGCCGGGGATCGGCGTCGATGTCGATCAAGTCCCCGCCGGATAATCCAGGAAGACCGCAGAACGTGAGTGTGGTGATATCGTTTTTCAACTGTGTCGGCGACATCGCCAGGTCATGCGCTGCCTCAAAGAGAGTGACCCCGGGATGCTGCCGAAGATAAGGAACAATCGTGAGGAGACGTAATAGTTCCGTGTGGTGCTGATCCGAAATACTCACCGCAGCTGGCGCGTCAACAGAATGGTCGGTCTCCTCGAGCGCGGGCACACTCGACGGCAGAGTCCACTCTGCGGAGCTTTTTATCCCCGTGATCAGAGATTTCAATTGATTCGCGATGGTGACTCGGTAATCCCCAGGCTCCTCGATGACGATCTCCGGAACCTCCGCGAGTGCACACGACCGCAACTGCCCCGCATCATCATCAGCAATAACCCAGCGCGTGTCAGTACGTTTCTCCGCATGAAGGTTGTGCGAGCGCAAGAGCTCAATAATCCGCCCGCTATCCGCTGGCGACACGCTAATCACAGCGTGCGTAGATTGACCACCGCCATCACGGTGAAGCTGTGACCGGACGAGCTCACTAGGAGCAATAGCTGCCCGCTGATCAATGTGAGTAGCCGGTGTGTCGGTTTCCTGAATGGAGTTAATTCGAGCGAGCCGGAAGCTACGTGGCTTCTCGCGGTCACGGTCAAAGCATGCGAGGTACCACCGCCCACTCTCAGGTACAAGCGCCCAGGGCTCAACGGCGCGTAGCGAAGGCTCGTCTTCGATCGACGGATAGTACAGGAACTGGACGACGGTTGACTCTGTGATGGCCCGCAACAACGTGGAAAAATCGGGCCCTGTGAGGTCGGTACTGTCCGGTACGCCATGTATCGGAGCTACTGTTCCCAGTGATCCGGCCGCCGAAAGTTTGACCCATGCTCGTCGCCCCAATGCGGCCAGATCTCCAGACAGGGCGAATTGGCTGGCGAGGGCGATGACTCCCATCTCGTCTTGGGTGAAGTGGACGTCGACAGTTTGGGTGAAGTCCATCAGATAACCGTCATCGTTGGCGTCGATATCGAACCCAAGATCACGGAGTTGGGCAATGTCGCGGTTGAGCTTCCGCCTGCGCGACTCCGGTGATCCATCTTCATAACCGCTGACATGCTCGATAAGCCACTTACCGTTGAGAGGCCGGGAGGAATCCTTGAGTGCGAGCACAAGGTTGATGAGCCGCTCGTAGGTGGCTTGGTTGCGTCGCGACGTCGAGCTGGTCTGAGAGCGGTCACTCGGTGGAGTCATGGCTAATCGCCTCGTACGTTATTGGTCAAGAATCGAACTGATCATGCCATCGGCCCGCGAATCGTGCGCGGCAAAGGGGTCGAGGAGCGCAATGTCGTGGGGTTCTGGGCGGTTGATTTTCAGCCGTGTCCAATCGACAGACACGTCGGCATCGTTCTCCTGGGCGACACGGAGAAAATCTCCTCGCATTTTCGCTCGTGTGGTCTGCGGCGGTGTATCGGCCGCATCGGTGATAGGTGAATCCGCACGGTCCAGCCACCGTGAGACACGGCCACGCTCCTCAAGAGTTCGGAAAATGCCCTTACCAGGCCGAATATCGTGATACGCGTAGTCGATCTGTTGCAGTTTCGGATGGGTAAGGTCCCAGCCGAACTTGTCTTGATATCGGTCGATAATGTTCTTCTTGATCACCCAGTCAATATCTGCTGCGATCGACGAGGTGTCCCCAGAATCAATGGCCGTGAGCACTTTCTTCCACAAGTCGACGACGCGCTGCATGTCGGCATTGGGTGTACCGTGCTGCTCCTCGGGGCGCTCGTCCAGCCACTGCTGAGCTTTGTTCGCGAAAGCCTGCTGGATCTCAAGAGCGCAGCTCATCTGCCCCGATCGGAGCGGAAACTCCGCCCGTCCGGTGAGATCACGGCTGATATCGCGAATAGTTTTTGATGGGTTAGCTATTTCCCACTCGTCGAAAGAGTAACCAGCTTCAAGCATTTCGAGGACGAGGAGCGCTGACCCGATTTTGAGAGCAGCAGTTGTCTCCGACATGGACGAATCCCCGACGATGACATGGAGACGTCGGTACATTTCGGAATCAGCGTGAGGCTCATCGCGGGTATTGATGATGGGGCGTGAACGGGTTGTCGCCGACGACACCCCTTCCCACACGTGGTCAGCGCGCTGGCTCAGCTGATAAACAGGGGTGGTATCCCCGTCGGAAAACCGCGAATGAGGGCGCGCAATGTGCCCGGCGCCGCAGATTAATTGTCGGGTAATGAGGAACGGGATGAACTCTTGGCCCAGTTTCTTCAGAAGGATCGCCCGACCCACAAGATAATTCTCGTGACACCCGTATGAATTCCCGAGCGAATCGGTGTTGTTCTTCATTAGATGGACAGTGCCCTCAATGTGTTGGTCGGCGAGGGCGTGTTCTGCCTGGTCAGCGAGCCGGTTCAGCGTCACTTCGCCAGCTCGGTCATAGATGAGCAGTTGATTGAGGCTGTCACATTCCGGAGTGGCGTACTCCGGGTGCGAACCGACGTCGAGATATAGGCGGCCGCCGTTGAGCGTGTAAATGTTGGAGCTACGGAAGCGGTCGACGATCGGCCGAAAAAGTTGACGCGCAATGTCGTCCGGAGCGACTGCTTGTGCTCCGTCATGGGTACAGGTAATCCCGAATTCGGTTTCGATTCCCATGATTCGGCGGGTGAAAACGGCTTTGTCAGCGCTCACTGTCCACCCTTTTGAACGTAGGAACGAACGAATTCTTCTGCGTTCGATTCCAGTAATCCGTCGATTTCGTCAAGAAGGTCGTCGGCACCTTGTCCCCTAATCTGTGACTGGCCGGCGGCGTTCTCGGGTTCATCGGCGTTGTCGTCGCCGGGCTTGGAGCCGTGAATCTGCGATGATTTTTCCATGCTTAAAAGCCTTCTTGAGTGTTATCACTATGTGTGATCCATTGTAATCTGACGATCTCAGTGCCCGTTATAACCTTATCGCGTATGAGTGGTCCATAACTGTCTATGACGTACAGGTTATGGACTTGGCAGCGGCGTGACGTCACAAACACCCGACGACGTGAGATAACGCGTCACATCATCGATGTTCTTAGCGCTTTCGGTGATGTCGTAGGTTGCGGTGGCGTTGGCGGCCGTCGGTGAACTCAGATCGATCCGTTGCGGGTGAGCTGGCGTGACGATGAGATTATCCCAGTTCGCCGCGATGACCTCACTGGAAAAACGATCCACCAATCGTCCTCTGAGCCAGGCCCGTGTATCGGTGGGCGGCGTGTCGATCGCTGCCGTCACATCGTCGGGGTCAACGAGTGTTCGAATCTTCCCCCGTCGTACCAGGGCGTAATAGAGCCCCTTCTCGGGGTCACAATCGCTGTATTGCAAATCAATGAGCGCCAGACGGGGATCGTCCCACGCCCCTGTCCCGCGCTGTCGAAAACCATCCAACAGCGCATATTTCGCTGTCCAATCGAGACGATCAGCCGTCGACATGGGGTCGGACTCCAAGTCATCAAGGATCTCGTCCCACACCTCTATCACTTTCTTTTCGATGTCGCTCAGGCTGATAACCCCGCGATCAGCGGCATCCATCACCCGATCGCGGTAGATACGCTGAATACCGATGGCCGTGCGCTCAGTTTTACGGTCCTCCCCCCGCAGGGTCGCCGTACACGTGAGGTCGCGTGAGACGCGATAGACATCGTCGACGGGTGATTCGAGGGCGAGGCCAGAGAAATCAACACCGGCCTCGATGGCGTCGAGAACAAGTGACGTGGTGCCAACCTTGAGGAACTGTGAATACTCGGACAGGTTCGCGTCCCCAATGATGACGTGGAGGCGTTTCCATTCGTCGGCATTGGAGTGCGGCTCGTCGCGGGTATTGATGATGCCCCGGTTCAGCGTGGTCTCGAGCGATACCTTGGTTTCGATGTAGTCAGCACGCTGCGAAATTTGGAATCCGGCAGTATCCCCCTGCTGCCCGATACCGACGCGACCAGAACCAGTCATAATCTGGCGTGTCACAAAGAAAGGGATCAGTCCTTGTTCAATCGTGGCCATATTGGTGTCGCGGCGATACAGGTAGTTCTCATGGGTTCCGTATGAGGCACCCTTGCCGTCCACATTGTTCTTGTAGATCTTGAGATCCCAATGCTCCTGATCTTGACCGATTCCGGCCTGCGTCGCAGCGCGCGCCGCCCGGTGCATAATGATCTCTCCGGCTTTATCCCAGATCATCGCCGATAATGCGTCTGTGACTTCGGGAGATGAATACTCCGGGTGCGCGTGATCCACATAGAACCGTGCGCCATTGCGAAGGATAATATTGGCCGCTCCCATGGCATTGGGTTCCAACACGGGCGCGTGGTTCATAGCGTATCGACGAAGATCGAATCCGCGCGCGTCGCGAAGAGGCGATTCAGGCTCATAATCCCAGCGCGTCCGCCGAGCGCCGAGCCCCAGCGCGTCGGCATACGACATGACAGCGGCCGTCGATGTCAAAATAGGGCTGACTGCGGGGTTCTCGGGACACGAAATCCCGAATTCGGTTTCTGTCCCTATCACTCTGGGTTGGTTATGAAGCATCGGTATGTCCTTTGCCCGAATCGGTACCTGCTGGTTCGGTCGCCTCTGTCTCGGTTGTGGCCTTCCGGTTATGGTGCGCCACCGTTACCTCTGTGACACGCTGGCCTGTCCGTCCAGAGATCCGTGCCCATTCGTCGGGATTGGCGGTGTTGGGGAGATCATCATTTTCAGCGAACTCCTGGTCAACTGCCGTTCTGACATCCTCGAGCGAGACACCATGATGATCAGGCTGCCCCGACGCTAACGCTCGTTTCAGCGCGTTCTTCTTTGCACGGTCGACGATATTGGCAATCATCGCACCAGAGGCGAAGTCACGGTAATAAAGCACCTCGCGGCTACCATCCACGAAAGTGAGCTCAACAAATTCATTATCCGAGTGCTGCGCATACATTCGACTACTGAGCTCATCGATCAGCGCAGCCACAGCAGTATGCCGGTCTCCTGTTTCCTCAACCAGGTCCGGATCCAGCGGAAGCGTATCCACAAGATACAGCTCTGCGATTTCCCGCGCCGATTTTTCATCGGGACGCTCAACGCGGATCTTCACATCCAACCGACCCGGCCGAAGAATAGCCGGATCGATCATTTCCTCACGGTTGGAGGCACCAATGACAATGACATTGCGCAGGTCCTCGACCCCATCGATTTCAGACAAAAGCTGTGGAACAACGGTATTTTCCAGGTCGGAGGAAATACCCGAGCCACGAGTCCTAAAGATCGCATCCATTTCATCGAAGAACACGATGACCGGCCGCCCGTCCTCAGCGATCGATCGAGCACGGTCGAAAATCTGCCGAATCTGCCGCTCCGTTTCGCCCACAAACTTATTGAGCAGCTCCGGGCCCTTAATATTCAGGAAGTAACTTTCTCCTCCACTTCCCATTTTTTCCGCTAACGAATGGGCCACAGCCTTGGCAATCAACGTCTTCCCGCAGCCAGGCGGGCCATAAAGCAAAACACCCTTCGGCGGCTGAAGATCAAACTTGCGATACAAGTCAGGATGAGTGAAGGGCAGCTCAACAGCGTCATGAATCATCTCAATCTGGTTATGCAGACCCCCAATGTCCTCATAAGACACCTCGGGGATCTCTTCCAAAATAAGATTTTCGACGTCGGCCTTCGGAATGGATTCGAAGGCGTAGCCCGCCCGATAATCAACGAGCACTTGATCCCCCGCGCCGACGTTCTTTTGCGACCACAACTCGTAGAGCGGTGCGGCAATCTTGAGGACGCGCAAATCGCCCATCGTATCGGCGACGACGACCCTCGAGCCGCCGGGGAGAAACTCCTTAACTACAGCGATATCGCCGAAATCGCTGAAACCACAATGCTCGACGACTTCCTGCCCCTCCCCGAGCCGAACAAGCGCGCCGGGCGTTAACTGCGAGGTGTCCACCCCGGGAGCAACCACTAAACGCATCCGTCGATTAGATGTAAATACTTCGGCGGAGTGCCCACCGGGGTTAAGTTCGAGGAGAGTGCCGTACGTACTCGGCGGATCGGACAATGCCCGGATTTGTTCATTAAGGGCGTCTAATTTGTCGCGTGATGCCTTCAGCATCTCGACAAGTTTGGCGTTGCGTGTACCTAAAGTCCGATTGGCTAATTGTAGTTCTTTTAGCGACGGGGTCGCGTCGTTATTGTTGTCCTTTCGCGCGGCGCTCGATGTCGTGCTGTGGGATGAGGTTTGTTGTGAAGCTCTCGTCATAACTACCAGTCTACAAAGACGATCGAGCTCCATACCGGTGTCGGTTCTAACCTCCTTGAGGACGAATGCTAAGCCCAGGCTCACCTGGATTGATGACCTCGTTATACACCCTCATTGCGTGTTATTTCCCGAGATAAGTACCTCTGAGATAACTAGTTTTGGGGGCGACGCTTGGGCTTGGGAGGAACAGTGCCATCAGCCAGACGACGCGCCCATACCAAGAATGCCGTGTGCGCATTCATGCGATGTTCAGGGCGGGTCGCCAGCCCATCGACCTTCCATTCGCGAACCAACGATTCCCATGCACGAGGTTCCGTAAAACATCCGCGTGCCCGGATCCCCTCCATGACCTTCATCAATTGGGGCACCGTCGCTACATAAGCCATCAACACCCCACCCGGTAGAAGCAGATTCTGGCACGTTTCCAAGCACTTCCACGGCTCCAACATGTCCAGAATGATCCGATCGACGGGGCCGTCGAGGTCATCGACGGTCACGTCGCGAAGATCGCCGAGCCGAGGCTGCCAATTATCCGGCGCCGACCCCATGAATTCGGAGACATTCGACAACGCATACTTCAGGTGATCGTCGCGAATTTCATAGGAGAACACCGTCCCGTGCTCCCCGACAGCGCGAAGAAGGGGCAAGGTGAGCGCTCCCGAACCAGCACCTGCTTCAAGGACTCTGGCACCGGGGAAGATGTCCCCCTCAATCACTATTTGAGCAGCGTCTTTGGGATAAATAACTTGTGCTCCACGAGGCATGGACAGAACATAGTCCACCATCAGGTGCCGGAAACATAGATATTGGCCACCTTCGGTAGAAACAACCACCGTTCCTTCGTCCTTACCGATGATGTCGTCATGAGCAATGGCCCCCATGTGCGTGAAGAATTTCTCCCCCTCGGCCAGCTCAATGGTGAAATGACGACGCTTCGCGTCGGTAAGTTGAACGCGATCTCCGGGGCGAAAGACACCCGTATAGGCCATTGAGCAAGCTCCTTCACGAAGAGAAACGACGGTTGTGCGTGAGTAGTCTCACGGTAGCTCACGGATAGTCTACGGGGTGCATGGGTAACGACGGTGATGCGCTAGGGTCATGGATCATGAGTGCTCGACGTCGTATGGCTTTATCCCCTTCCCGGGCAGGAGATTACCGGCAGTGCCCTCTGCTGTACCGGTATCGCGCCATTGATCGGCTTCCTGAGCCGAAGACGATTGCGCAGGTCAAGGGGACTTTAGTGCACGCCGTGCTAGAGAATATGTACGGTCAGCCGCGTCCAGAGCGCACGTACCCCAAAGCCACCAAAATGCTCAAACCGCAGTGGGCACACATGGTTGAGAAAGATCCGGAACTACGGGAGCTTGTGCCCGATGACAAGCTCCTTCCCTTCTTGGTGGAATGCCGGTCTCTCTTGAAGGGGTACTTCGCCATGGAAAACCCCGAAAACTTCGACGCTGACGAGTGCGAAATGTTGGTGGACACCACGCTTCCTAATGGAGTTCCCGTGCGAGGGTTTATTGATCGTGTTGACGTCGCTCCGACGGGAGAAATTCGCGTCGTCGATTACAAAACTGGCAAGAAACCTATACCGCGTTTTAGCCAGCAGGCAGTATTCCAAATGCGGTTTTATGCGCTTGTGTACTGGCGTTTATTCAATATCATCCCGACGCAACTCCGCCTCATGTACCTCAAGGTGATGGATTCTATGTACCTGGCCCCCTCCCAGGTCGAGTTGGAGTACCTCGAGCGGGACGTTGGGGACCTGTGGTCGAAAATCACCCGCGACGGCAAGACTGGCCGGTTTCTGCCTAAAGAATCCAAACTGTGCGATTGGTGCTCTTTTCAGTCTCTTTGTCCCGCCAAAGGTGGAACGGAGCTGCCCTATCCGGGTTGGCCTGACGACGCGCGGAGCTAGTATCCCCGCGCTGTGCATCTGGGCGCGTTGTCACCGAGTAAGGCGGGCAATACGAATATCCGTTGCCAAAATTGCTTCAGCCCCCAATGCCGATAAACGGTCCATCAGTTGGTTAGCGTCTTTGCGCGGAGCCATCGCGCGGACAGCGACCCAGTCGTCGTCGGCAAGTGGTGAAACTGTGGGCGCAGATAAGCCAGGTGTGAGCTTGGTAGCCTCAGCCAGAAGTGACTTTGGGCAGTTGTAATCAATCATGAGGTAATTCTTCGCGTGCAGAATGCCCTCAATCCGTCGCAACAGGATCCGGTGTTCATCGGTGACTGGTTGATTGTGCCGGCCGACAATGATGGCCTCGGACGTGCAAATCACGTCCCCGAACGGCGACAGCCCCTGTTGACGCAACGTCCGTCCCGTCGAGACAACATCGGCGATGATGTCAGCTACCCCGAGGCGAATAGAAATCTCGACTGCCCCATCCAACCGAATCACGCTGGCCTGGATGCCCCGCTTCGCAAGATCAGCACTGACGAGATGCGGGTAACTCGTCGCGATGCGCTTTCCTTCAATCTTATTGAGATTCCATTCCTCATTCTCGGGAGCCGCATAGCGGAAGGTCGACGCACCGAAACCGAGAGCGAGGAGTTCATCCACTCCATTCGCGGCAGAATCTGCAGCTAAGTCGCGGCCGGTTATTCCTAGGTCAAGGTGGCCTTTAGCGACGTAGATGGCGATATCTTTGGGGCGGAGGAAGAAAAACTCCACGTCATTTTGTTCGTCCCATGACGTGAGGTCTTTGGAGTCTCGGCGCATCCTGTAGCCCGCCTCCTCCAAAATGTGGGTAGCAGTCTGAGACAGAGAACCCTTGTTGGGAACGGCGACGCGAAGCATGGAATAAAACTCCTGAAGGCAAGAAAGAAAAGGTGGACAATGGGGCGAACCGGAGTCGCTGTGGTTGGTGAATAGCTGTACGTAGAAGGACTACAGATACCGGTAAATATCGTCCAAGGACAGACCACGTTTAACAGCGACAACCTGTAGCCAGTAGAGCAATTGGCTGATTTCCTCGGACAGTTCCTCGTCTGACTGATATTCAGCGGCTAACCACACTTCGCCGGCTTCCTCGACAACTTTCTTTCCAAGGAAGTGGAGGCCCTTGTCCAGGGCTTCAACAGTTCCTGAGTCTTTGGGGCGCTGTTGTGCGCGGTCGGTGATCTCAGCGAAAAGCTCATCAAAATTCTTCACAGTCGTCATTCTTTCATATGTTCGTCGTGGCGTACGCACATCTAGAGTTCGTTCCATAGTTCGCGGAAATCGTCAATCCTCCACGGATGCCCATCGTGGGGAGCAAAACTGGTCACTCCGCGTAGTTCGTGGAGAGTTTTTATCCCCTCGGGCAGCTCTAAACCAGGCTCCACCGGAACACCGAGGACACGGCATCCTGCCGCACGAGCTGCAGACATTCCTGTGGGTGAGTCTTCTACGACGAGGACCTCGTCAGGATTGACGTCCATCAGGTCGCATGCCCGCGCGTATCCGTCGGGATAGGGCTTTCCGCGAGGAACTTCGTCGCCGGCTACTGACGTGGAGAAAAACTCATCGCCGATAACGGGTAAACAGTGGTCGACCAATGCGCGGGCCGTGTTGGTGACTAGTGCCTGGGGAATACCCGCGGCGTGAATATCGTGTAAGAGCGTGGGAAAACCGGGCCGAAAGTCGAATCCCTCGGAAAGAATCTCGCCCATTCGCGCAAAAAACCACGTTTTCCAGGTGTCAATGAGCGCCGGATTCGGGGTCTGTCCAGCGAATTCCAGGCACGTTGAAATGGTGTGTTCCGCAGTTCCGCCGACGGTGACCGCTCGTTGTTCGGGCGTGAGGTCTACTCCCATCAACGTGGCCATCTCGTAGGTGGCTATCCCCCACCGCGGTTCAGTATCGACGAGGGTTCCATCCATGTCCCAAGCAATCGCACGCATGCAACACAGTGTACGGAGTGGCATTGCACCACAGCGTGAGGAGTTCATGTAATGGCGCGTCGTGTGGCTTTCACGATGGTCACAGTCACGGCAACGAATTAGACGTTAAAGTACTTTGCCTCCTGGTGGTAGAGCACGAATGCGTCGGTTGACTGCTCAGGGTGCAATTGCAGCTCCTCAGATAACTCGACGCCAATCCGCTCAGGGTGCAAAAGGTCCACCAAAGCCCGGCGCGATTCCAGGTCGGGGCATGATCCGTAGCCGAAGGAGTAGCGTGCTCCTCGGTATTTGAGGTCGAAGAATGCCCGGTCTTCGGTGCCGTCGTCGTCGCCGGCGTGGGTGCCGTCGGCGAAGGTGAGTTCGGCTCGGACGCGGGAGTGCCAGTATTCGGCGAGGGCTTCGGTGAGTTGGACGCCGATGCCGTGGAGCTCGAGGTATTCGCGGTAGTGGTTGTCTTTGAAGAGGACGTTGGCTTTGTCCGCGATGGGCTGCCCCATGGTGACGAGCTGAAGTGGGAAGACGTCGGTGTGTCCGGTGCGTTGGGCTTCGTCGCGTGAGCGGATGAAGTCTGCGATGCAGAGGAACCGTCCCCGTTGTTGGCGTGGGAACTCGAATGATGTCACGGGTTCTGCCGCGGGATCTGGTTCTTCTGCCTCGTCGGGCACGGGCAGGATGTGGACGGTATTGCCTTCTGAGACGGCCGGGAAGTAGCCGTAGACGACGGCAGAGTGGTTGAGGATTCCCTCTGCTTTGAGGTCGTTGATCCACGCTCTGAGCCGTGGGCGTCCTTCGGTTTCGACGAGTTCGTCGTAGGAGGGGCCGTCGCCGCCGCGTGTTCCGCGTAGTCCCCATTGGCCCATGAAGAGGGCGCGTTCGTCGAGGCAGGTGAGATAGTCTCTGACGGGGAGGCCTTTGACTATTCGTGTGCCCCAGAATGGTGGTGTTGCGATGGGGGTGTCGGTGGCGACGTCGGAGCGATCAGGGATGACCGCCGGGGCGCTTTCTGCTTTCCGCTTGGCCGCGATTTTCCGTGAGCGTTCGTGCCTGGCTCTCCGTTCTTCTTTCTTCTTTTGTGCGCGCGTGGCAGCAGCGATTTGTTCCTCAGTGAGTTCTCGCTGTGAGCCGCGCTTCATGGACATGATCTGATCCATCAAGTTCAGGCCTTCGAAGGCGTCGCGCGCATAGTGGACATCGCCCTGGTAGAGCTCGTCGAGGTCATTTTCGACATAGGTGCGGGTCAGCGCTGCTCCGCCGAGGAGGACGGGGTAGTTGGCGGCGCCGGCGGTGTTCATCTCGAGGAGATTGTCTTTCATGACGACCGTCGACTTCACCAAAAGTCCGGACATGCCGATGACGTCAGCCTGGTGTTCCGATGCGGCGTGGAGAATGTTGGAAATGGGTTGTTTGATGCCCAGGTTAACCACGTCGTAGCCGTTATTGGACAAGATGATGTCCACGAGGTTTTTCCCGATATCGTGGACGTCTCCTTTGACCGTGGCCAGGATGATCTTTCCCTTGGACGCGGAGTCGTCGGTAGCCTCCATGAACTGTTCCAGGTGGGATACGGCTGCTTTCATCGTTTCAGCTGACTGCAGCACGAAGGGAAGCTGCATCTGCCCAGAGCCGAAGAGGTCTCCGACGACTTTCATTCCCGCGAGGAGGTCTTGGTTAATGATCTCGAGGGGGTCTTTCTCATCGCGAGCGAGGTCGAGATCAGCTTCAAGTCCGTTCTTTTCGCCATCAATGATGCGCTGCGCCAGCCGCTTAAAGAGTGGCAGTGCCTGAAGGGCTTCTGCCCGTGCGTCCTTGGCGTCGGCGGCGGACACGCCTTCGAATAACTCCATGAAGGTTTGCAGCGGATCGTAATCCTCGTCGGCTGTTCCGCCTTGTCCTCCCGTTCCGCGCCGGTCATAAACCATGTCCAGGGCGACGTCGCGTTGATCGTCGTCGATGCGGTTCATCGGTACGATCTTGCTGGAGTGAGCAATAGCTGTATCAAGTCCGGCCTCGATACATTCGTTCAGAAAAACCGAATTCAGGACCTGGCGGGCGGCCGGGTTAAGGCCGAACGAAATATTCGACAGGCCCAGCGTGGTGTGGATGTCGGGGTGACGCGAGGTAATTTCCCGAATGGCGTTGATCGTTTCGATACCATCGCGTCGGGTTTCTACTTGTCCGGTCGAAATCGGGAAAGTAAGGCAATCGACAATGATGTCGCTTTCGCGAAGCCCCCAGCGCGTGTTGATGTCCGCAATAAGGCGTTCAGCGATCTCGACTTTCTTCTCCGCTGTCCGCGCTTGCCCCTCTTCGTCAATAGTGAGAGCCACCACCGCCGCGCCATGCTTCTTGACCAGCGACATAATCCGGTCATAGCGCGAACCTGGGGCGTCACCGTCCTCAAAATTCACCGAGTTGACCGCGCACCGGCCACCCAGGTGCTCAAGACCCACACGGATAACATCGGGCTCCGTCGAGTCCAACATGATCGGCAGCGTCGAGTTCGTCGCCAAACGGCTCGCGAGTTCGGCCATGTCGTGGGTGCCGTCACGGCCCACATAGTCGACGCACAGATCGATCATGTGGGCGCCGTCGCGAGTCTGGGCCTTAGCGATATCTAGGCACTTATTCCAGTCGCCCTCGAGCATTGCCGTGCGGAAAGCCTTGGAACCGTTGGAGTTCGTCCGCTCACCAATTATGGTGATCCCCGTGTCCTGAGTCAGCGGCACTGTTGAATACAGGGATGAGACGTTATCGTCGAAATCGTGATGGCGCGCCGGGCGTGTGACGGCGGGAGACTCCGAGGCGTCCTGTTGTGAGGACGGCGAACCGATCACGGCGTCACGAACAGCCGTAATGTGTTCGGGGGTTGTTCCACAGCAGCCGCCGACCATGGAGAGCCCATAATCACGCACGAAGTGAACACTTGCTGCGGCAAGTTCGTCGGGAGTCAAAGGATAGACAGCCCCGTTAGCGCCGAGCTCCGGCAAGCCAGCGTTCGGCATGACTGATACCGGCATGGGCGCATGAGCGGATAAGTACCGCAGGTGCTCATTCATCTCGTCGGGGCCGGTTGCGCAGTTCATCCCGATGACGTCAATGCCCAGGCGTTCCAGGGCAGTGAGAGCTGCGCCGATTTCTGAACCCAGCAGCATTGTGCCGGTGGTTTCTACCGTCACGTGGCACATGATCGGTAAGGTTGTCCCACAATCGTCGAAAGCCTGCTGGACGCCATGTACCGCAGCTTTGACCTGCAAAAGGTCTTGAGCGGTCTCGATCAGGACGGCGTCTGCCCCACCCCGGACTAATCCGCGGGCTGCTTCCGTGTACGCATCGCGGAGATCTGAGAACGGAGCATGCCCGAGAGTAGGAAGCTTTGTTCCCGGACCTAATGATCCAAGAACGAAGCGTTTCATGCCTTCTCGGCCAGGCCCCATCTCATCAGCAACCGACCGAGCGATCTGGGCGCCTGTGTAGGCAATCTCCTCAATGCGATCTTCGATGTCGTAATCGGCAAAGTTGGGGAGGTTGCAGCCGAAGGTATTTGTTTCGACGGCATCGGCCCCCGCCTCAAAGTATCGGCGGTGAATGTCGGCCAAGATGTCGGGGCGGGTGATGTTGAGAATTTCGTTGCATCCCTCGAGCCCGTGGAAATCTGCATCCAAGTCAAGGTCAATGGCTTGAAGTTGCGTCCCCATGGCTCCGTCACCGATCAGCACCCGGTCATGGAGGGCCTGGAGAAACTCGGATTTCGTAGGATTCAAAGGTTGACGCTCATCATTCACAGATAGACAGCTTAGTCTACTATTGGGGTGCTCGACCAAATCCGTCGGTGACCTAAAGTTTTAGCCCCAATAGAGCATCAACACACCCGGCAACCAACGCTGCAGCGGGCGAGAGATGAGAATACAAAGCCGAAGGGTCGTCTCCACGCTGATGGGGGGTGGGCAACAGGTCTACCGTAAGCTCCCCCGACGCATGCGAGTGGGCCCCGCACCGCTGAGTACCCGCCGTTGCCGACGCGAGCTCCACAGACTTGGCATCCGCTTCGCTGTCTTTCCCGTCGTCGAGAATCGTGATCTTCCCCTGAGCAACACTGAGCTTGTCATCCGATGCTGGAGCCGCACAGGGAACGGGGACAGAGAGAGACTCATGGGCGTTCTTCCCGTCAACACCGGGCAGATCCCAAATCTTCTCTTTGTCGACGATACCGCTGGCCCATTCGTCGATGAGATCGACAGCAGCTGGCGTGTCTAGATCAGTTGCGAGGACCTTGCGAACGTCGTCGACTAATCGACGGGCTCGCGCTTCAGAATCTGCGTCGTTGCGAGTATGAACAGCCTCGACGGCGGTGCGCCACAGAGCTAAACGTCGTGAAGCGGCAGCCAAAAGAGCATCCGACCAGTTGCGCTGATCACGATAATGTCCTGCGTAGAGGGCTAGACGGATCGACGAGGGATCAGTTCCGGCATTACACAACCTGGATACAAACACAAGATTGCCCAGCGACTTGCTCATCTTGACGCCGCCGAGAGCGATAAGCCCGGTGTGCATGTAATGGTCAGCCATGCGCTCCACGCCGCATGCCGCTTCCACATGGGCTGCGGAGTATTCGTGGTGGGGGAAAATGAGGTCCTCTCCCCCGCCTTGGACATCAGAATGGCTGCCCAAATACCGCGCTGCAATAGCGGCGCACTCAATGTGCCATCCTGGCCGTCCGCGTCCAAAGGGTGAATCCCATGCTGGTTCACCGGGGCGCTCTGCCCGCCACAGCAACGAATCTAACGGATCTCGCTTCCCCGGGCGGTCTGGATCGCCACCTCGCTCCGCGAAGAATTGTTCCATCGTGGCTTCGTCGTACCGCGACTCATAACCAAATTGTGGGGTCGCTGTTCGATCGGCATAGACATCCGGATATGTGGGATCGTCCACAACATAGGCAGACCCGTTGTCGAGCAACGTGCTCACCATGTCGATGACATCGGGAATGGCCTCAACTGCACCGATATATGACGTTGGCGGGATCACTCCAAGTTTCGCCATATCCTGGCGGAACAGATCGGTTTGTTCCTCCCCCAGCTCCTGCCAATCGACCCCGTCGCGTTGGGCTCGCTCGAACAGCGGATCGTCGACGTCGGTGACATTTTGCACGAAGTTCACGCGGTGGCCATTCGCCAATAACTGCCTATTCAAAACATCAAAGGTGACGTAGGTGGCAGCATGACCCAAGTGCGTCGAATCGTAAGGGGTTATTCCGCAGACATATACCGTCGCCTCGTCGGACGGTGTGAGAGGGGTGACTTCACGGGATGCCGTATCCCACATGTGGAGAGGAACCGGTTGGTCCTCCCCGACGACGGAACGGAAATCAGCAACAAGGGGTTTTTGCCACGACTGCATGAGCCTTAGTCTACGGCCCTCCTGGCGATATGGCTTAGGCGGCTGCCATCACGCCCGTAGCAAGGAGAATCATCACGATAATCCCCACCGGGATGCGGTATGCAGCAAACCAGGCAAATGAATTATTGGCGACGAACTTGAGCAGCCACGCAATAGAGGCGTAGCCCAGCGCAAATGCGATTAACGTGCCCACCAACAGCTGCGGGCCGGAAGCGATTTGCCCGTCGGTGGGGTGAAAAGCATCAGGCAGGGAGAAAAGCCCGGAAGCCAGAACAGCAGGGATAGCTAGCAAGAACGAAAAACGCGTCGCTGCCTCGCGATCCTGGTTAAGGAAGAGCCCCGCGGACACTGTGCCACCCGAGCGAGAAACGCCGGGAATGAGCGCAAGGCATTGAGCGAACCCCATGATGATGGCGTCGCGCATGGTCAAGTCTTTCTCCGTCCGCGTGTGACGGCCCACCCGTTCGGCCCAAATGAATACGAACGAGAACAGGATGAGAACCGCGGCAGTCACCCACAAGTTGCGGAAATTGTCTCGGATGAAATCTTTGAGGAGATATCCAAGAATTCCTACGGGAATGGTGCCCACAATCACCATCCACCCCATGCGGTAGTCGGCCCCGCGCTTCGTTTTGTCCATCAGACCAGCGAACCATCCAGTGATGATTCGCCAAATGTCCTTGGCAAAAAATACCAACACTGCCGCTTCTGTCCCTAACTGAACGACAGCGGTGAATGAGGCGCCTGCATCTTGGTTCCACAGAAGTTGGGACACGATCCGGAGGTGGCCCGACGATGACACAGGCAAGAACTCTGTGAGGCCCTGGATGATCGACAGGATGATCGTTTGTATCCAACTCATGTGGGTCTGGGTACCGGCGGCTGCGAGGTCAGTGGCCACATGGGCATGGGTAGCAGCGTGAACGGATGTGCCCGTCTGGCTCAGCCATGAGGCTGGCGACTGCGCTAATGAGGATGCGGTTTCGTGGATCCTTCCCGCCGCTGATCCAAGAAAACCGTGAGCCTGATGGAGTTGATGTACGTGCGTGAACGCGTCGTGAACTACCCCTGAAATAGAGGTGAGTGCCGAATTGGCCATAGAAACTACCTGTCGTGTAGCCCGGACCAGGAGCCCGGAAATGGATAGAGACACGGCAAGTAGGCTAGCAACTTTATGGGCTCACCGTTATCTTCCAGCGTATGGGGCATTCGTGGAGACAAGAAAGCGTGTGAGAATCACTGCCCATTCCTGGCAGTCGCCTCGGTGTCTTAGCTCCGTGACCTGTAGTAGCGTTACGAGAGTGATTTCCGACGGTACTCCTGGTCAATCGATTCGTACTGGTACATTGCCAACGCAGCGCAAACAACGACGCCTCGGAGCGCGAGTGTTAAGCATCGTGTGTTGTAGTGGGCTGGCCGTCACGATGCTGGCGGGTTGCTCACGCAGCGATGATCAAGAAGCGCTATCCAAGGCAGAAGACGTCTCGCCGACGTCGGTACCTGCCGCGGAACCCCCGTCGGGAGATACTCGCGATGTCGATCTTCCCGGTGACGGTATTTCCGATGTGGTGGTAAGCGGTCAATCCGACTCGCCAGTCATTGCCGGGCTGTCCGGTGGAAAAATGGTGATTGGGACGTCGTCGGATTGGACGAACGGCAAGCCTAAGTCGGTGGATCTTGGCAAGGATTGTAAAGATCTGTCTCGCGCTGCGGGCGGCGGTTTTTCTGTCGCATGCGAGAACCATGTGCTCGTTTTCGATGGACAAGGCAAGAAGGTTCACGATCTCGAGGTCGACGGCACCGCGACGACTGCAGTTGTGACCAACGATGTTGCCAGTGTCACTTTCGCCGGTGAGAAGAAAATCAAGTACTTCCCCTTGGACGGTTCCGATAAGGATGGGAAGTCAACTGTTTCTATCGGTGAAGGAGCGATCCAATCACTGATTGTGGATCCTGATCCTAAAACTGGGCCAGATAAAGAGATGTCAGCGGTGTTCGACAAGAAGCAGTCGAGTCTAACGGGTGTGTATCCCGGCGAGGACAAGGAAGGATCGTCGCTGCGGATCGGCCAAGGTGCTGGGAAAATTGCCGGTGGGCAGGATGGCGTTGTCGTGGCGTCGTCAACAAAGTTGAACTCGATTGAGGTCTTTACTGCCAACGACATTTTGAGGAAACACCAAACAATTCATACCGATTCTGTTCCGTGGGGTGTGGCGTGGGATGCCAACACGCGCACGGTGTGGGTGACGTCCACGGGTAAGAACACTGTCATTGGTTATGACATTTCGTCGGGTGTCCCGGTCAAAGTGGCGACGATGCACACGATTCCCGATGCTCAGTCGGTTGTGGTTGATGGCGATGGAGGCCTGTTGATTGCGTCGCCGCAGTCCTCGACCGTGCAACACATATCGAAGGATCAGGTGAGCGAGGCACGCCATGAGGGCGCCTCCAGTGAGCCGAGTTATCCCGTGAAGAAGGAAGCATAATCATGTCGTTGACCAGCACTGATCGTATTGATGCCGATGTTGAGGATTGCAGGAAGTCGCATCCCGTACGAAGCGCTATCTACTCCTGGTCATTGCGACAAATGTTCCGCTTGGACCCTGAGACTATTCATTCATTAATGACGAAGGCCTTGGGCATTTTTCAGCGCATGCCGATGGCCAACCGGGCTCTTGAACGATGGTGGGCTGTGCATGATACAGCGCTGGAACAGACTGTTTTTGGTGTGGAGTTCCCGCGGCCCCTGGGCCTGGCTGCTGGGTTTGATAAGAGCGCAACGTCCCCGGATGTGTGGGCTCCTTTGGGCTTTGGATTTGCAGAGCTGGGTACTGTGACGGCGGAGGGGCAGCCTGGTAATCCCTCCCCCAGGCTTTTTCGGTTGCGACGTGATCATGCGATTTTGAATCGGATGGGATTTAACAATGAAGGTGCCGTGTTGTGTGCACGGCGGATCGCTCGCCGTCGAAGTCGTGACGTGATTGCGGTCAATATCGGGAAGACGAAGAAAACCCCGATTGACAAGGCTGCTGAGGACTATCGCTTATCGGCTCGTCTGCTCGGGCATCACGCCGATTTCGTGGTGGTGAACGTGTCGAGCCCAAATACTCCGGGGTTGCGGGATTTGCAGGCTGTGGATTCGTTGGGGCCGATTGTGGACGCGGTTCTTGACGAGGTCGAGGACACGCCCGTGTTGGTTAAAATCGCCCCTGACCTGTGTGATGATGACATTCTTGCGGTCGCGGATTTGGCCCAGGAGAAGGGGCTGGCCGGGATTGTGGCGACAAACACGACCATTTCCCGTGACCATTTAACGACGCCATCCTCTGAGGTGGAAGCGATGGGTGCTGGTGGCGTGTCGGGCCGCCCGGTGGCGGACCGTTCCCTGGAGGTACTGCGTTTGTTACGCAAACACGTGGGTGAGTCATTGACTCTTGTCTCTGTTGGCGGAATTGAGACCCCGCAGCAGGCGTGGGAGCGTATCGGTGCCGGCGCGAGTTTGCTCGAGGGGTACACGGCGTTGATTTATGGTGGCCCCGATTGGATTCGCGATATCCATCGTGGTTTGGCACAGCAGGTCCGGCGCCACGGGTTGGGCTCGATCGCTGATGCTGTCGGCCGGGAGCTCCCCTGGATCCCGGCCTCGTAGCGGCTTCTTAGTTTTCTGCCCAGCCCCAAATTATCGAGCGCGCGAGAGTGTGGAAGTTGAGGTTGAACCCGAGAATTGTCGGGGTTGAGTCCTCGGGGATGTCGAGCTTGTCAACGTCGACGGCGTGGACGGCATAGAGGTAGCGGTGTGGGCCGTGTCCTTCTGGAGGCATTGCGCCGTAGTACCCGCGTTTCCCTGAGTCTCCTTTGAGCGTTTGGGCGCCTTCTGGGAGGGATGGTGTGTCTTCGGATCCGGCGTTTTTGGGAAGCTCTGTGAGATCTGCTGGGAGGTTGTATACTGCCCAGTGCCAGTACCCGGAGACCGTGGGGGCGTCGGGGTCATAGACGGTAACTGCCAGGGATTTTGTTCCTTCGGGGAGATCGGACCACGACAGTTGAGGTGAAACCCCGTCGGGTCCTTGTAAGTCGGCTGGTAGTTCATCGCCGGACGCGAAGTCGGCGCTGCTCAGCGGAAATGTCGGAACGTCCGGTAGGTACGCGTACGGGTCCGCGGCTTTGAATCGCGGGTCAACGTAGCTTGGCGTGCTGGTCGCTGTGGTGCCAGAGGTGGGTTCTTGCGTGTTGTCGGTTGCCTGTGGTGAATCGCTCATGACACCAGTATGCCCGGATACTTCCTTCGCTGCAGCGGTTCACTTGTTTTCTCGCAGTTGTGCACCGATGACGTGTGGTGTGGTGAGTCCGATGTCTCCCCGGAGTTGCCGCAGGTTGTACTCGGCCTCGAATTCGCTGGTGATGGGCTTGTATTTCCCTTCCGGTTCTTGTTTTTGGTTTTTAGATGCGTTTCCGTAGCCGCCCATGGGTGCGATGCCCGTCCTGCCCATCGCCGGGCGTGAACCGTCGTGGCCGGTGGGATGTGAGGAGTTACTTCGTCCTGTGGAGTGTTCGTTGTGAGCGTAATTTCGATCGTTGTATGGGTTTCCACGGTCCGTCGTGTCATTGTGTAAAAGCTTATTGCGGTCGTTGCCGTGGATTGGGCTCTGGTCATGAGGGCCGGGGTGCACAATGACGCTGCGGGCACGGGATTCGCTGTACGGACCCGCTGGGCGTTTATCGAGATACGATGCTGGCGAATTTGGCTTCATTGACTTGTGGTAATCGTTCGCGTTGTTCCGGTTCCACGGTTCTTGAGACCTGGGCGTCATTGTGGGATTGTTGTGGCCATTGTTATACGAGGTCCGTGGGGTGTGGGGTGCGGCGGCACGTGGCGATTGATTGACCGCGTTAGTAGCCGACGGCCCATACGGCGTTGGTGTGTGGGTATGTCTGGATGCTCCGGGATTGGTGTGCGGAGGAGGAAAACCGTTCGTTTCCTTAGGCGGCCGGAATTGTGAAGGGACCGCTGCGGGAATGGTGTTTGCTGAGGTCGGTGGTGTGGTGGGGTTGCCAACTACCCCTCCGCCTGCTGGTCCTCCGCCTGTGCTGGTCGTTGTTCCCCCGACGGATGTCCCGGTTGTTCCGACGGCTGGTGTGCCGTGTGCGGCGCTCATGACGCTAGTAGGGGCAACTTCGGCTGCACTGGTGTGTATGGGTGTTGGTGCATGTGCAGTGAGGTGCCCTCCACCCTGGCCGACGTTGGGTCTTTCGGTGAGGTTGCGCAGTGGTGGCACCGCCGCGGTGAGCATGGCCTGATAAGGGCCGGCCATAAATTCTCTGGTGGCTGCCCGTGCTGCTTCCCCGGCTGCGCGTACTCCGGCGGGGTTCGTGGCTGCGGCGACCGCTGCGGCGTGCTCCGCTTCGATGGCGGCGATCTGTGTGCGGGCGGCCTGCCGGATATGGGGCAGTTGAGAAACAGAGGCGTGCATGGCGGTGGCGTTATCGGCGAAGGACTGAGCCGTGGCCATCACTTGGGTACAGCACGCGGCGGCGGCATCAATGGCCTCTCCCGTGTTTTCTTCCAGCTGGGCGCGGGCTCGTGCCAGGGCGTCGACGGTATCGTTCAAAGAACTGGACAAGTTGTGCCAGTAATCGGCAAGGGCATAAATGTCACTATCGTTGCCAGCATTGAGCATGGCAACTAGTGCGCCCGGGTCATCGGTGCCACCGTGAGTGGGGTCAGGGAAATCAAAGGGGCTAAATGCCCCATCCGGACGTGTCGGGAAGGTAAAATCTTCGGCTTGGATCGATTTAAGTCCGCATAGTATGGCCGCTGAGGTATCGTCTTGGCCGACGAAGGCGCCTCGCATTGCTTTCGTACCTTCAGCCAACCAGCGGATGAGTTGACGTAGCTGCCGCAACGTGTGCGTTGCGCTACCAGTTTCACCGTTAATCACCCGGCAATGTTGCGCCCCCAACATTCGCAACCCAGGTTCACCAGTGTAATCCCCAGATAATTTTTTGGAATATAGAATATATTTGCCCCCAGAGATATCATTTCCATTCTCTAGGAATTCTAGAGCTCTATCTAGGGAACAAGTATCAATCGAAATAGCCACTTTAAGTTAACCTCTCATTCAGTTTCTTAACTAAATCGCATAATTCTGCTTCGTTCAAAGTCTGTGTCTCATCTATAGCTTGAACCGCAACGCGTCCGAGTTAAGTTTCGGTGTAGACCACGCAATGAGGATCTCCTACTATCCTTCCCCAACGTGTAAAGGTTGTAGGATTCTCGTTCTCAACCCTTTTACCTGGGACTTCTTCTCTACTTCGTTTGTCGGTACCGAAATCCACCAATAGTGACTGCGTTTCATTCGTCTCTCTCAAAAGGCAGTCATTAAAATGCAAGAATTCATCTTTGGAGGATGTTTTCTTTATGAATCCCCTACTCTCCCAATACCCTGGCGGAGCATCTTCGCAGAGGTCGGCGTTCTCAAAACGTGGGTCTGAGTAGTCATAGGAGCCATCGGGGTTCTTCTTTGCTTTCACCGGATACTTAGCCAATATTTCCGGGCGCTCCCACAACGGGACCTCATCATTGTTCTTCTTTGGGCCATACTTCTCTACAGGTGATTGTGAAGAAATAGGAGGACGCGTCATTACCGAACTACTCAACGTCGTCTCAGAAAGGTCCGAATTTATTCCACTGCGCGTGTCAGCGGTTGTGTGACACCCCGCTAACATCCATACGGTCGCAGTGATATAAATAAACTCAACGAGCCCGTTCTTGTATCGGCGATAAGCCGATAGCGATACCGTCGGCACACGATATCTTTTAGAACATCGATTGAGTGATGAACACGCCATCGTGGATAGAGCCCCCAAACTTTATTCCCCCATTGCGCTCCACATGCCCGTCCCCCAGGGTGCGGTGCGAATCTGGCCTAATAGTAGCGCACTAAGGCGCCCTTGCCTAGCATCAATCGGTGGATGAACGGTCATCGATTCGCCCCGATGTGCAGGGGAAAGTAAGTTCCATTGCCGCGCGTCCGGAACCGCGTGGGACCTACAAGGGGTGTGTCACGATTTGTGACCAGCAGATTTGTGTACAGACTTCGACACAACTAGAGTATTGCCTCGTGCTCAGCTAATTGCTGACTTTTTACCCTGTCCGGGTGGCGGAATGGCAGACGCGCTAGCTTGAGGTGCTAGTGCCCTATTAACGGGCGTGGGGGTTCAAGTCCCCCTCCGGACACATAATAAGCCCGGGTTCCCATCAAATCCTGATGAGAACCCGGGCTTTGCGATGCTCGGAACACTGCCCTAACTACTCGCGTTTATTCAGCTGACTGTCAGTCGTCTCTCCGGTGTCAAAAGCCTTGAGGATGCGCTCCGCAGCAATCGTCGGTGTTACCTGCCCTGCGCGAAGCTGCCTTTCAATCAGCTTCTTTTCCTTCTTCACTGCCTCAGACGTGTTTAACCGGGTCAGTAATGTTTCGTGGACCATTTGCCATGTCCAGCCGATCTGCTGGTTCCTCCGTTGCTCATCAAATCGGCCCTCGGCCACCATTTGATCGTGGTGCTCTTCGACCACCTTCCAGAATTCTTCGACACCGTCGCCTTCAGCGGCAGACATCGTCATTGTCGGAGGTTTCCATGATGCATTTGCTGGCCGAACCATGCGCATCGCCGCACCTAGTTCTCGTGCAGCCCGCTTTGCGCGGCGAACATTGTCTCCATCTGCTTTGTTGATGGCGACGAGGTCGGCAAGCTCAAGAATGCCTTTCTTGATGCCCTGCAGCTGGTCCCCGGCGCCTGCTAGAGCTAGGAAGGTGAAGCAGTCGACCATCTCACTAACAGCGACCTCCGACTGTCCCACGCCGACAGTTTCGACGAGGATAACGTCATACCCGGCGGCCTCCATGACAATCATCGTCTCGCGGGTTGCTTTAGCGACTCCGCCGAGCGTTCCGGCGCTTGGGGATGGTCGAATGTAGGCGTTCTCGCTTTGCGAGAGCTTCGTCATTCGGGTTTTATCCCCCAAGATTGATCCACGAGAACGCGTAGATGAAGGATCAATGGCGAGCACCGCGACTTTGTGGCCGTTTTCCACAAGGTATAACCCGAGACGTTCAATGAACGTAGATTTACCGACACCAGGAACGCCCGTAATGCCTACTCGTAATGCCTTTCCAGAGAAAGGCAGCAGTTTCACCAATAGTTCTTGGGCCAACACGTGATGCGCCGGTGCAGAAGACTCAAGCAGAGTGATGGCTCGAGCAAGCTGGGTTCGCTCATTATTCCGTACGGAGGTGAACAAAGCATCGACGTCGATGCGGTGGCGGGCTCGCTTAACCGCTTCCGGAGCAACCGCTGATTTTCCTGGAACTTCAGTCCCCGCAGTCGTCGTTAATGATCCGAGGGTTGACTCGAGAAATTCATCTCCCTGCGCTTGGCTATCGGAAGACATTGATATCTCCGCCTTTCTACGAAGAGCTCGTCATAAAAATAATTCTATAAGTAAATTGTGTAATTAATTATTTATTTGTTTAAAAACTCGACGGACCGTGAAGCGCTCGACGGACCGCGTGACGTGTGAAGTTACTCTTTACATAATGCCCATCATGAGGACAAAACGCTCTCTTCCCCACCCCAATTGGCCGGGAAAAGAGCGCTCATCATGCAGCTAAGGAATCTCGGCACCACCCGGAAGAATCACCACCGGGAAGAATAATTGTGCCGTAATTCCGTCGCTTTATGCCTTAGGCCTCCGCCTTGTCCTCAGCTTCATCAGAGTCGTCCGATTTGTCATCGTCATCGACATGAAGCTCGATTCCCATGTGTGCCGATAGCTTGGTCAGCATGTCGATCACAGAATCTGCGATAACAGTGCCCGGCGGGTAAATGGCGGCAGCACCGTCGTCGTACAGTTCTTGGAAATCTCCTGGAGGAATAACGCCGCCCACGATGATCATGATGTCTTCGCGGCCCAGCTTCTTTAATTCCTCGCGAAGCTCGGGGACGATCGTCAAGTGGCTAGCTGCCAGCGACGACACGCCGACGACGTGCACGTCGGAATCGACAGCAGACCGCGCAGCTTCGGCGGGAGTTTGGAAGAGCGGTCCGACGTCAACGTCCATGCCTAAGTCAGCATAAGCGGACGCAACGACTTTCTGTCCGCGGTCGTGACCGTCCTGTCCGATCTTCGCGATGAAGATACGTGGCCGGCGGCCTTCTTCCTCGGCGAACGCATCCGCCATAGCGGTGGCTTTAGCGACATTACCCACGGTACGGTCCTTACCTACCTCGTCTTTATACACACCCGAGAGCGTGTGGATCTCTGCCTGGTGGCGACCGAACACTTTCTCGAGAGCATCAGACATCTCGCCGACGGTGGCACCAACGCGAGCAGCATCGACAGCAAGCTTCAGAAGGTTGTGCTCGAGGTTGCCGTGGGATCCGTCCACGCCCGCAGCTCCGGTGAGAGCATTCAGAGCTTGGTCGACGGCACCTTGATCGCGCTCAGCACGAAGTTTCTCGAGTTTGTCATGCTGTTCTTGGCGAACGCGGCTGTTTTCAACCTTCAGAACTTCGATGGCCTCGTCCTCGACGCTCACATATTTGTTGACACCGATGAGCGCCTGACGGCCAGAGTCGATACGAGCCTGAGTACGTGCTGCAGCCTCTTCGATACGCAGTTTCGGAATGCCTTGCTCGGTGGCCTTCGCCATACCGCCGGCTTCTTCAACCTCGCGAATGTGCTCGCGAGCTTCCTCGACCAACTGGTTGGTCAACCATTCGACGTAGTAGGAGCCAGCCCACGGATCGACCGGACGCACCGTGTTGGATTCTTGCTGCAAAATCAGCTGGGTGTTACGAGCAATACGAGCCGAGAAATCTGTCGGGAGCGCGAGAGCCTCATCCAGGGCGTTCGTGTGCAGTGACTGCGTGTGCCCCTGCGTTGCCGCCATAGCCTCGATGCAGGTACGCCCGACGTTGTTATACACATCCTGAGCGGTGAGCGACCATCCCGATGTCTGGGAGTGCGTACGTAGAGCCCGTGACTTCGGGTTTTCGGGGTTAAATTTGCTGACGATTTCGCTCCACAAAATACGGCCAGCACGGAGCTTCGCAATTTCCATGAAGGTATTCATCGAAATGCCCCAGAAGAACGAGAGGCGAGGTGCGAAAGCGTCGATGTTAAGGCCAGCGTTCAGTCCAGCGCGAATGTATTCAAGGCCGTCTGCCAGGGTGTAGGCCAACTCGAGGTCAGCCGTCGCTCCAGCTTCCTGAATGTGGTAGCCGGAAATCGAAATGGAGTTCCATCGCGGCATCTTGTTAGAGGTGTATTCAAAGATCTCCGAAATAATCCTCATCGACGGCTGCGGAGGATAAATGTAAGTATTGCGGACCATGAACTCCTTCAGAATGTCATTCTGAATCGTTCCGGCCAGCTTCTCCGGAGGAACACCCTGCTCTTCGGCGACGATAATGTACAAAGCCAAAATCGGCAGCACAGCACCGTTCATCGTCATCGACACGGACACGCTGCCAAGGTCAATTCCCTCGAACAGCTGCTTCATATCCAGGATGGAGTCGATGGCCACACCAGCCATACCGACGTCGCCCTGAACACGCGGGTTGTCTGAGTCATAACCACGGTGAGTGGGCAGGTCGAAGGCCACCGACAAACCTTTCTGGCCGGCGGCCAGGTTACGACGGTAGAACGCGTTCGACTCTGCTGCGGTGGAGAAACCAGCGTACTGGCGAATCGTCCACGGGCGGTTCGTGTACATCGTTGGATACGGACCACGCATAAATGGCTTGATGCCGGGATACGAATCGAGGGGATGCCCCGCCTTTAGGACGTGTTCCCTATCTTCACCGTTGTAGACGCGTTTGACGTCGAAACCCTCGGGGACTGTCCACGTCCCCTTATCTTCTTCAGCTGATGTCGTCGCTGCCTTCTCTGTAGCTCGCGAAACATCGGCAAAATTCGGAATACTTGTGCTCATTGTTGTCACAGTCCTAACAGCGATTATGCGCCGAGCTCATCGAGCAGGCCCGACAACGTCGAGACTGCATCAATCTTCATGTTCAGGTAGTCATCACGCTTCGAAGAATCATCGAGATTCTCAACGGCCTTCGGAGCGCCAGCCAGGAGAACCTTCTTCACTCCCGCAGCTCGTAGGGCATCGATCGCGGAACCAGCGTTCTCTGCATATTCCGCATCCGTACCGCAGACGACCACGATGGGAGCGTCTTTGAACTGAGTTGCGAAGTTCTCGTCGTCTGGGGTGACTTGTCCTGGGTTATCCGCCTGAATACCACCAGAAGCCAGAAGGTTCGTGGTGAAACCAGTGCGGATGTTGTGCTTGGCCAGCGGACCAAGAGGCGCCAATTTAATGACAGGCCGCTTCTCTTCCTTCTCGAAGAAGGCGTCCGACCTGTTTCTCAGCGCCTCAAAATCAGCTCCCCAACGGCGAACACCCGTCGGCTCGATGCGCAGGTCAGCCGCCAGAGGCTTTTCGGCCAAGTTCGGGAACTCGTTGATCGCTGTCACCTTGGTACGGCGATGAGCAATATCATCGCGCCGCTTTTCATACGACTCATCGAGGAGCTTTTGAATATCGCCGTTATCAGTCTCAGCGATGAAGCCATCCTTAGATTCGACGTCCGTCAAGACGCCCCATGCCTTCTCCTCGAGCTGGTCAGTGAAGAACTCAGCGTAGTACGAGCCACCAGCGGGATCAGCAACAAATCCCAAGTGAGACTCTTCCAAAAGTAGAAGGTTGATGTTTCGCGCGATGCGGTGAGCGAAGCTACGTCGAGCTCCTGGCAATCCATTCTTGATCGCATAGTCGAAGGGGTGAACCAGCACGCTCGTGGCCCCACCGACGCCTGCCGCAAATGAAGCGATCGTGCACCGAAGAATATTCGTGTAGGGGTCACGCTGGGCGAACATCACTGGTGCTGTTTCCGCGTGGATTGCGGGCAGCGGATGATCCACAATGCCCAGCACTTCCCACACCCGCGCCAGAAGTGAGCGCAGCGCACGGAATTTACAGATCGTCGAGAAGAAGTCGTCGGTGGCGGCGAGGCGGATCGAAATCTGATCGACTGCGTCTTCCACAGAGAGACCAGCGTCGGTAAGCTTCCGCAAGTATTCCAGTGTTGCAGCCAGAACCAGCCCAATTTCCTGGGAATCTGTCGCGCCCTGGTTGCTGAGTGAGACACCATTCACAGTGATGGCGTGCACTGCCCCAGGAAGCTCAGATGCTTTCTTTGCCCATGCGATGGCAGTGTCGAGGTCAACGCTTTGCGACGAATCGAACCCCGACGTCAGCGGTGAAGCACCGAGGTCAGCAGTTGTCTTGTCATCGCCATTGGTCTCAAGGAAATCGAGGAAAGCGTCTCCCAGTTCTTTCGAGGGAGTAGCTAGCGCGATCGGGGCAAGGTCAAGATAGACGTCATTGAGCACTCCCGGGATGTCCGTGGGTTGGATTCCCTTGAGCTCGAGGACCGTGGTCCCAACATTCAGTGCGTGAAGAATTCGCTTGTTGATGTCTTTCGCGCTCTGGCCACCGGCAGTTGCGTTAACTTCGACGGCAGGTCCGAAAACCTCGCGAATTCCCCATCCGGCATTGTCGGCCTCAAGGAGCTTAGCCCCACGTGTGTAAGGGAATTCGCCGGGAGCAGATGGCTCTGGTCCTTGATCGGTCCGCATATAGAGCGGTTTGACATCTATTCCGTCGTAAGTCGGCTTGATGAGCTTCTTCCACACATCATCCGGAATGTCGGAAGGATCCTGCTTGCGGGTTCGGGCAAAAACTTTCGCAACTGCCCGATACCATTCGTGCTGCAGGGCGGCATCTTCCGTGCCAACCTGTGAGTCAGTCACAACTGACCCTCCGTCCTGGTCGTTCAAAGTAGGTTAATCATTTCAGGTGAACCGGTGCAGTGGTCTAGCTCAGCGATGTTGTGGCAACACCATTCATAACGGTTATCTTGCAGGTGTTTTCGTTAAACACAACGGAGCCTGCACGTCGTTCACTCCTTTCTCAGGGTAGTCCCCATTGGTTGATATTTTCCCGACTACACGTCGTTATCGCCCGTTTGATAGCGATTTATCTGTCAATTTCAGCGCGATGTGACGTACTTCTCCCCTATGTGTGGTGAATAATGTGAGCCACAATCTGGGGTCGCCTTTCTCATCCACCGAGCCGCCAGAAGGTAGGCTTGCCCACGTTATGCAACGACGTGACGTGGTGACTCAACCCGATCCTCAGGCCGACCCACCTAGCCGACGATCCTGGATTCATCGTGCCGTTACAGCAACGTCACGAGCATTGGCGCAGTTCCTCAACATCATCGGCGTCATCATTCGCGACGTGTGCCATGGGTGGTTGCGCTGGACACGTCTCAATCAAGTACTGAGTGTTGTCATCCTCGTTGTGCTGGTGGGAGCGCTATTCGTCGTTCCACTTCCCTCGGTGACCACTTTCAGGAACTGGTCCGTGGGCGCTGGGTGGTGGTTTCCCTTTGCCTTTTCGGCTGTTTATATCCTTGCTACCCAATTCCCGATACCCCGGACAGTTTTTACCCTCAGCTGCGGCGTGCTCTTCGGTCCACTCATTGGCATAGGTGTCGCGCTGACATCGACGGGGTGTTCAGCGTTATTATCCCTGCTCATTGTCCGCCGTCTTGGACGAGATTGGGTACAGTCCCGCCTCATTCACCCTGCCGTCGACGGGGTTAATGCCCATTTACGACGCCGGGGCTGGCTCGCCGTCGGCTCCCTCCGCATGATTGCGGCTGTTCCATTTTCTGTCCTCAACTACGTGTGTGCTCTGTCGTCGATCAAAGCGCTTCCCTTTACTTTGGCGACGATAGTCGGATCGGCTCCAGGTACGATCGCCACCGTCCTCGTTGGCGACGCCGCGGCGGGACAAGGTAGCCCCTTAACGATTTTGATCAGCGTCGTTCTTTTTGGAGTCGGCCTGACGGGCTTGATTACGGACATCGCGCGGCCGCCACGTGCGAATACTGACGACACGACGACTGGAACGCACACGAAGAGGACAAGCTAGTATCCTTGACTCCATGGCAATGGCTCACACGCGAGGAACGTCGGCTCGATCACTTTTTGCAGTGCATGCTCGGTTCCGTGGACGGACTATGAGACGGGCGGAATACGTGAAGAATAGTGCTCAAGCTATGGAGCACCTGCCCGGGGTTCTCAAGTCCACTGTGGAAGGCGTGGAGGAGATTTCGCTCCTTACTCGCGACGCAGAATCTGAAGCCCAAGTAGTGATGGCTTTCCTCTCTGCCGGTGAGTGGGCTATTGGGATTGGGATCGGGGGGCACGATCCGTCCGTTGTCGCTCGTAGTTGTACAGGTAAACGGGCCGGTACCGTGGGCGCGTCGATAGCCACGATCTCCCAGAACTCTTCCATAGCGAGTTCGGAGCTCGCTTCAGATATTTCCGCGGCGTTTTCTTTGATCGGCCATGTGCTAACCCGGCGGACTGAGGAAGGCCGAGAAGCAACAGCGCTTATGCGGCAGGGATATACACAAAACGACGCTGCGGCAGAGCTTGGTATCTCTAAGCAAGCAATGTCGCAGCGTCTGGTTGCGGCGGGTTGGCAGGCAGAACAAGCAGGATGGGACCTTGCCGTCCACCTTTTGACCCGGGCGGAGGAACTTTAACTACTCGTTCGACGCGTCCTCCGGCGAATCGACGTCCGGTTGATCGTCAGCATCGGCAACGTCGATGCTCTCTGAACCCGCAGTGGAGGGATCTTCCCCGAGCTTCTTCGCCGTGTTTCGCTTAGCGGCCAGAGCGCTGTCTAATGGATCATCCACCGTTTTGTTCGCGACGGCGTTTGCTTCAGCGACGGCTTTGGCGATTTCTGGGGCCGACTGAGTGGTAAACCAGTCGTCGTCCTCATCCGTCGCTGCCTCTGCCTTGGTTTCCTCGTCGACACTAGGAGCTTCGTAGCGGAATACCCCGTCGGAATCCTTGTCTGAGAACTGCTTGGTGAAGGACTCCAGGGCATCACCGAATTGCGACGGAATCAGCCACATCTTGTTGGCAGATCCTTCAGCCATTTCAGGAAGCTTTTGGAGGTATTGGAAAGCGAGAACATCCGGTGTGACCTGCGAGGTTTTGATGGCAGCGTTCACCTTACGGATGGAGCGAGCTTCACCCTGTGCGCGTAGGTAACGGGCTGCGCGCTGTCCCTCGGCGCGAAGGATCTCAGCCTGGCGCTCGGCTTCCGCTTGCAAGATGGCAGCATGCTTTTCGCCTTCGGCGGCAAGGATACGGGCTTGTTTTTCACCTTCGGCAGTCTTGATATCAGCCTCGCGCTGACCTTCCGCAGTCAAAATCATGGCGCGCTTTTCGCGGTCCGCCTTCATCTGCTTTTCCATCGACTGCTGAATCGACGGTGGCGGATCAATCGCTTTGAGCTCGACTCGACTAATACGCAGCCCCCACTTTGTCGTGGCGTTATCCAGTTCACCACGGAGCCGTCTATTAATGACCTCGCGCGACGTTAAAGTCTCTTCCAGTGTCATGCCACCAACGACATCACGAAGCGTCGCCGTCGTGGTCTGCTCAACACCGGTGAGGTAATTATCCACACCGTATATGGAGTGCATGGGGTCGTTTATTTGGAACGTGACCACGGTATCAATTGCCACGGTCAAGTTATCCTGCGTAATCACCGCTTGGGGCGGGAAGCTGACGACACGTTCGCGGGTATCCACGCGGGATCGAACACGGTCGACAAATGGAATGAGGAAAGTTATTCCTCCTTCAACAGTTTTCGTGTACCGCCCGAGCCGTTCAATAACTGCCGCCGTCCCCTGTGGGACCAACTTGATGGACATCATGATGATAAGGACGATGACCACAATGATGGCTGCGATCACGATGGTGCCAGCGCTCATGAATTAATCCCTCCTTTCTAAGACAAAAGCTGTGTTGCCTTCAATGCGGCTCACCACGACGGTGTCGCCAGGCTCGAAAACGTCGTCATGAAAAGCACTCCGAACGGACCAGAAATCGCCATTGAGCCGAACAATCCCTGATGACGACGAAATCTGCTCGACGGTCTCCCCTGTTGTTCCCACCAAGGCTCGCGGTGAGAAATCCGCTGTTTCGATCTTTTCGCTGAGTTTGCGCTTCAAAAACGGACGCAGAACGAACATGAGTGTTAATGACACAACAGCGAAAACAATGACTGAGACCCAGAGCGGGGCCTGGAAAAAGGACACACCTGCTGCGGCGAGAGCACCGCCAGACAACATCAATAGTGCGAAATCGCCACCGAAAAGCTCCAGCACAGCTAGAAGTACCGCACCGATAAACCACACTAAGGCATTCACGTTGTCCAGCGTACATAAAGGCTATGACAGAAAACAGGGTCGTCGTTTCTGCCTACTCGGGCCCGACGGTGACAAAATCGACCAGTCGTTCAACCGCACCAATGAGCGATGAATCGACGTCTCGAAAAGAATTCACGCTGTTGTAGACGCGGTTCCACCCCTCTTTAGGATCCGACCACCCGAGTCGTCGACACACACCCGTCTTCCAATCTTCACCATAAGGAACGTCGGGCCAGGCCTTAATACCGACTGACGATGGTTTGACGGCAGCCCAGATGTCAATAAACGGGTGGCCAGTCACCATGACATGCGGACCAAGCTCCCGGGTCAATAATGATTCCTTTGAACCCTCAACTAAGTGGTCGGCGAGGATACCGATACGACGCTGGGCGGTGGGATGAAATTCTTGTACCCGTTGTGGTGCATTATCGAGCCCCTCAAGGTACTCCACGACGACGCCTTCTACGCGAAGATCATGGCCCCAGATACGCTCCACAATTGCCGCGTCATGGACGCCTTCGACCCAGATTCGTGATGGAGCAGCCACTTTGGCACGCAGGTTTTCTACACGCCGTGATCCGGATGCGCTTCGTTGTTGTCGTGGATCTTTTGATGGAACATAGCGGACTAATGTGACGGGTTTTCCCTCGTAGAGGAACGCCCCTTTGCGCATTTTGAACAGACGCGTTCGCCGGTATCGGTCCTCCAACCGAACGAAATCTCCGTCGTATGTCCGCTCAAATTCGACGATCGCTCCCACATAACCACTGGCGATATCTTCAACCACTAAGCCAGGTTTAGCTGGGAGTACGGGGAACTCGCGGGGCTTGGAGCGTGGATGCCCGGCATAGATGTCGCCTGAATAGCGGTCGTGGAAACTCATACCGAGGAAGTGTACTGAGGCGACGTGAACCTGGTGAGACGTGGACACAGTATTCCGTGAGAGGTGCTATGGTGGCACGCCATGAATGTGTCAACTATCTCGGGGCTGTGCAATGAGTGGGCGCGCATCCACCGTCTAGCAGCATGGACAGCGTTTTGGCTCATTGGTGAGGCGTCGACGGACGACACTATTGATGCGTGGCATGATCTGTATTCACTTCCGCGCAACGAGATGGTCCACTTCTTGGGTGAACTCCGACAGGCAGCGACGGATTATTCCGATCACACTGCCGACGACCCGCTCGTCCGTATAGTTTTGGCAGCGCCCGGTGATCCTCCGCACCTGCTCGGTCATTCGGATGACCAGAAGGCTATTTCTCGCGCGGGAGCGGGATTGGTGATTTCGTCTGGGGATCCAGATTCGCGTGTATTGGTTATTCCCTCTCGTTCCGACGGGATCCCACGTTTGACGGCGTCGTCAATTGGGGAAGACGTGCCAGCTCCTCCGGCACCAGCGATTGGTGAAGCTGATTTAGCTCTTTCTGAGGCTACGAGGAACGCTGCGTCGATGATTACATCGATGCGAGCAGCTATTGCTGATGTCCCGGATGTGCGGCTTCGGGTGGGAACTCTGACGGATTTTTATGACTCCGCTGGTTTTCCTGCAGGTTTTAATCCGAGAGCAGAGAAACTGTCTGCGCGGGCTGATCATTTGTCAGCAATTATTGATACAGCGCGCGCTACCGACAACGGAGCAACGTGGGACGAGCACGTCCTCCCTCTGCTCAGGGTTATTCGGCAGGCCCGGATAGCCTCGCTGGATTACGCTGTCCGCGAGATGCTTCGTGCGATACCTAGGTAATCGATACCAAGATGAACAATCCCTAGGTAATCTCTGTGGCTATTTATGGTGCTTATGCTTTGCCGGGGGAACACAGCAGTTATCAAAGCACGGGACCCCGTTGAGGCTGCAGCCATGCTGGGGCTCGACGCCGAGGCGGAGAGGCTCTCTGCCTTCGATGTATTCATCGATCAAATCGATGATCATTCGGGTGAATCGCTGCGTCGGCCCCACTGTCGCTGCCCGCTCGATGGCCATATCAAAATCTTTTGCCTCATGGGCAAGTTCGGTGTCAAGGTCCCATGCCACTTCTACGTGGTCCGACACGAACCCAATAGGAGACACAACCGCAGCCGGAATCCCCTGGTCATGGAGTGCTGAAATATGATCCACAATATCGGGTTCCAACCACGGGATGTGTGGGGGGCCGGAACGCGATTGCCAAACAAGGTCGAAATCATCGTCTGACAGTCCAAGTTTGGCGGCAGTTAAACGTGCTGCCTCATAGATCTGCCGTGAATACAGGTAGTCCCCATCACCTGGGTTTCCGGACGTCTTATCCGCGGAGACCGGAATCGAGTGAGCTGTGAAAACTATTCGACAGTTCTCTCTCCTGTCACTGGGTATTTTGGCGAGTGCTTCTTGGACGGCTTCTGCCTCAGCCTCGATGAACTCTGGGTGGTCATAAAACTGACGCAGTTTCGTTAAATCCGGGGGCGTAATCCCCTGTTCCTGGCAATGGCGCCGAGCCTTTTCAATGTCCTCGTCGTACTGACGGCATCCCGAATAACCGGCCCATGCAGAAGTGGCAAATACAAGCGCATGGCGAATTCCGTCGTGAATCATCTTCTCTATGGTCTCGTTCCAGAATGGATGCCAATTCCGGTTAGCGAAATACACAGGGAGATTGCGCCCCTGCTTTTCGAGTTCGTCTTCGATGTGTCTAATGATCTCGCGGTTTAAACCGTTAAGAGGGCTGATGCCGTTGAAGTGGTGATAGTGCTCTCCCACTTCGTCGAGACGCTCGGGCGGGATGCCACGACCCCGGGTTACGTTTTCGAGAAAAGGACGAATATCGTCCAGACCCTCCGGACCACCGAATGAGGCAACAACGATAGCGTCAACGGGGTACTCACTGGTCTGTGAGTTGCCACAATCGTTGGCGTTGATCTGGTTGTGCGCCGGTCGATCGTCCTTCTGTCCAGGCCGTTCTGTCAACGCCGGGGCATCGTTTATGGCCATCTCAACAGTCTCAATTCTCAGTAGACAATGGTGTTAACGGCAAAAGCCACACGCTGCGCTCGTGCCGTGCCAGTACACGACCGTACCGGCAAGGTGATCCCCACGTCGATAAGGACGCGAGTGAGCAGTGCGTGTGGAGTGCAGACCTAGCCTAGTTTATGAGATGAGCCGGACAACGTTCGGAGTCATGCCACCATAACGAACTGGGCTGATCTTGACGACTGAGCCGGACTCGGGTGCCTCAATCATCTGGTCGTTGCCCAGGTAGATTGCGACGTGCTGGCTAGCGTTAGGACCGTAGAAGATCAGGTCACCGCGCTTCATCTGGGAAGCAGGATGCTGAGTTCCCGATTGGTACTGCGCTCCTGTGTAGTGCGGCAACTTGAAGCCAGCGATGTAGAAGGCGTACAGCACCAGGCCGGAGCAGTCGAAACCAGCGTGAGCGTAATCGCCGTATTGGTCAGCGACCCCGCCATCCCTAATGCCGACGGTCGGACCGTAGTAGTTTCCGCCACCCCAGGAGTAACGCACCCCTAGCTGTGATTGCGCACGAGCGATGACGGCGTTGATCCGGGTTTCTGCAGAACCGCTGGTTGCGGTTTGTGCATTGTCGCCCGTGTTAGTCGTTCCGGTCGTGGAGCTATTGGCTGAGTTTCCTCCGCCAATTGAGGTAGCGAGTGATGCCTGGTCAGTACCGTCGGTCACTCGGTTCAAGGCGTCAGAGTTGTTCTTGAGACCGTTGACTAGCTGCGAAGTAGTCGACGTGGATTCGTCGTCCGAGTCGGATCCATCGCTGTCGGTGTCAGTGCTGGTTGATCCAGTGCTACCCGACGATGTTGAACTGCTGCTCTGATCATTACTCGAGTTATCAGATCCCGGCGAGCTGGAACCAGAGGCCGTGGATCCACTGTTATCGCTACCCGTGCCGTTGCCAGTGGTGCCCGTTGCAGTAGACGCAGATCCGGAACCGGTGTTAGCGCTACCGGTGTTACTGGCGTTACTGCCGCTGTTATCGGACTGATTCTGAATCTGGTCCCACGCTTGGCGCGCTGCCTGACGTCCGCCATTAACGGCGGCAGCAACCGGGTCGTTTCCTTCCTGGCCTGCCTTCAGTCCGGCTGCCAAGGCCGCCAAGCCACTCGAGGTGAGCCCGATGAGCGCCTTGTCAGCGTCGTTAGACGAGGAATCGAAGGCTGCACCCAAAATCTGCCGCAGCTTTTCGGTCAGCTCTTCTACACGCTTGACCGCCTCGGAAGCGATCGTCGCCAGGTTGGCTGCATTTTGACGTGCCTGCTCAACGGTTGGATCGCCGTTGTCTTCCTTCTCCTTGGCATCCTTGGCGGCAGCTAAAGCGTTATCAGCTTTCTGCTTCGCGTCCGCGGCAGCTTCGGACCGCTCTTTTTCGGTCTGATCCGCAGCAGCATAGTCAATGCCCTGGTCAGCCTTAGCGCCCTGGTCGTCCACATTATCTGCACTACTGGAGCTGTCTGCCTGGTCATTCTGCGCAGAATCCTGGGCAGAATTCTCCGCGGAAGCCGTAGCTGGCTCATTTGAAGACGGCTGCTCAGTTGCATCCGACGATGGCTCCGTGGATTCCTGCGTGGACTCGCCGATCCCCTGATCACCACTATCAGACGTGTCGTGCGCTAATTGCTCCGTTGTCGGCGCAGAGCTTGCGCTCGATTGGTCATCAGACGAAGCACTGTCCGACGAGTTGTCCTGGTTGTCAGCGGCGTTATCAGCTGGTGATGCAGAATCCGAAGCCGGTTTGGTGTCCTGCGTTGCCGAGGCGGAGGTGGAAGGACCTGCCGCACTTGTGTCACTGGCGTTGCTCTGAGCCGATGCCGATGGTGAATTGCTAGAGGAGCCAGCCTTGTCGCCCTTTACTTCGTCGAGGCGTGACTGGATCTCATTTTTGCGAGCTTCAGCTTCCTGGATAGATTTTTGCAGGTCCGCTGCTTTTCGTGACGCGGTTTGAATCGCTTCAAGAGCCTTGTCCTTGGATTCCTTCGCGTCCTTACGCTTAGCGGACGCGTCGGCAAGCAGCTTGCGGAGAGAGGATTCCTCATTAGCAGCTTGAGTACGCACCTTGTCTAGCTGCGAGACAACTTTGCGTTGTTTCGCCGCCTCGGTGCGCAAGTATGAAGCGCGATCAAGAGTATTAGCGACGGCATCTTCCCCAGCTGCCATCGTCACCGCATTAGAATCCTGTCCTTGCGTGTACTGCGAACGCGACAGGGAGTTTAACTTGTCCTGGGCTTCCTCGACGTCCTTTTGGGACTTGTCGAGCCTCGCCCGCGCCTGGACAACCTTCTCCTGTGCATCGTTTGCGTCGCTGGTGGCCTCATCCAGCTCATACACAGTCTTATTTGCTTCTTGACGGATGCCGCCTTGTTCATTTTGCAGCTCAGTCAGCTTTTTCTGTGCCTGAGTTAAATCGTTGGCAAGCGACGCGACAGAATTGGGACCGTCGTTGGGGGCTGCCATGGCATGTGGAGCAGAGGTTACCCCTAGCCCGGCACACAGCAAGACGGCCGCAAGCCGAGTGCTTGCATGTCGCGGATGGGACGTCCGGAAGGCCCTGCGGTCTACCACGCCATTTCTCCTTTGATCGGAAGCATTCATCGTCTGAGCTATGCCTGAAGCCGTCAGTCAATAGAGGTAGAAACCTGATAACCAGCCTTGTTACGGAACCTAGCGGCCTACGGAAGTGTTCACAGAAAAGTCAAGTGTGAAAACTTGACGACTTTCTGCCCACTGTAGCTAAGTTGGCGTGCCGATCCCCTCACCTTCTGTCAATCGGGCATACTTCCCCGCATGCCCGGTTGGTGGATGGTTGAAGAGACTTCTCTAGCCTCAGGGGTTGACTCGTATCAACTTTGGTTGCACAGCTTTATTTTTTTGAACAGTGCCACCGTAGAGCACGTAAACATCGGAAGAAACTCTAATCACATAAAAAAACAAGCTTCACATCCTGACACGAGTCTCGCTTAAAGGCTTGACCAGGGATGATAACGGAATAATTACAAAGTGTGATTTACCCCACTTTTTAAATATTCTCGGCGTGTCAACTTGAACCTCAAGTTGAGGTTGAAGGTCTGGGAACGTTGTGGCGCTTCCCCTTAGTTTGTGGATCAGCTAATAAATGCGCCAGAAGGGGTCGCTCTCGGGCCTCTTTAAGTCCTCTGCCCTAACCCGACGAAAGCCGCCGACTGTAACGCGATAGCGAGCGCTCTATTTGTGACGCGCATCTTTCACTCTTCCATGCGTTTGTCGACGCTGCGTGCCGCGTCGTAAGTGAATGTGTTACGCCAACACGTGTCGTAAGGGAAAGGAATCAATGCCTCGTGGGCGACCTTCCGATCTCACAGGTTCAACTTTCAGGCCCCGGAAGTAACTTTTGGGGGTGGATAAGGCCTCAGATTCGCTTACAGTACGTCTGTACTGTTAGAGTTTGGGCTGCAATATGCTGGGCAAACCCCCTTGTCGTGGGATTCTGAGAGCAAAGTTCAAGGTATTGCGCGCAGGCGGCCTTGAATGCTGCCACAATGGATCATGAGGAATGACGACGTTGTGCAGCTTTGTCAGTAGTTTTCTGACAGCTGTAACCCCTGAAAGTCGAAAGAGAAGAGGACTGGAGCTCGCTGTGTCAGAAAGTAAGAACTCCTTTGATGCCAAATCGACGTTGAAGGTTGGAGATAAGTCGTATGACTATTTCCGTCTTTCCGCCGTTCCTGGCATGGAAAAATTACCGTACTCCCTCAAGGTTTTGGGAGAGAACCTCCTCCGCAACGAGGATGGCAAGAACACAACTGTTGACCACATCAAAGCTGTTGCCAATTGGGAACCGAGCGCAGAGCCCGATACTGAGATTCAGTTCACCCCAGCCCGCGTCCTCATGCAGGACTTCACGGGTGTCGCCTGCATCGTTGACCTCGCTACCATTCGCGACGCGGTGGTCACTCTGGGTGGCAAGGCAGAATCGGTTAACCCGCTTAACCCTGCAGAGATGGTCATTGACCACTCAGTGATTATCGAAGCGTTCGGCTCTGAAGATGCCATCGAGAAGAACGTTGAAATTGAATACCAGCGCAATGACGAGCGCTACAAGTTCCTCCGTTGGGGCACCGGTGCTTTCGACAACTTCCGGGTTGTCCCCCCAGGAACAGGCATTGTTCACCAGGTAAACATCGAGTACCTCGCCCGCGTCGTGTTCGACCGTGACGGTCTTGCCTACCCGGATACATGTATCGGTACTGACTCCCACACGACGATGGAAAACGGCCTCGGAATTCTGGGCTGGGGCGTCGGCGGTATTGAGGCTGAGGCTGCCATGCTCGGCCAGCCGGTGTCGATGCTGGTGCCACGCGTTGTCGGATTTAAGCTCACGGGTGAGATTCCCGCCGGCGTGACTGCGACAGACGTGGTCCTCACCATTACCGACATGCTCCGTCAGCACGGAGTCGTCGGTAAGTTCGTTGAGTTCTACGGTCAAGGTGTTTCTTCGGTGCCGCTTGCTAACCGTGCAACCATCGGTAACATGTCGCCAGAATTCGGATCGACAGCGGCCATCTTCCCGATCGATGAAGAAACAATCAGGTACCTACGCTTGACTGGCCGCTCTGAAGAGAAGTGCGCTCTCGTCGAGGCTTATGCTAAAGAACAAGGCATGTGGCTTGATGAGAACACTCCTGAGGTAGAGTACTCCGAGTATCTCGAGTTGGATCTGTCGACGGTCGTAGCGTCCATCGCTGGACCTAAGCGCCCACAGGACCGTATCGAGCTCACCGATTCCAAGGCCCAATTCCGCAAGGACCTCCACAACTACAGTGATGGCGAAGTCAAGGACGTCGTCGAAGCAGATGCTCCTGCTAAGGAAGATGTCGCCGACTACAACGAGTCTCGGCCTGGCCACGGCGAATCTGCCGCAGAGGGTGCTGAGGGCCGTCCCTCATCCCCGATCGTCGTGAAGTCCCCTGAAGGTGGCGAATACACGCTCGACCACGGCATGGTGGCGATTGCGTCGATTACCTCGTGTACTAACACCTCCAACCCTTCAGTGATGGTTGGTGCAGGTTTGTTCGCGCGTAAGGCTGCTGAAAAGGGACTGCACGCGAAGCCGTGGGTCAAGACCATTTGTGCCCCTGGTTCGCAGGTTGTCAATGGCTACTTCGAGCGCGCTGACCTCTGGAAAGACCTCGAAGCCCTCGGTTTTTATCTCTCCGGCTTCGGTTGTGCAACCTGTATCGGTAACTCCGGCCCGCTGCCCGCCGAAATCTCACAGGCCATTAACCAGGCTGACCTTGCCGCAACGGCTGTGCTGTCCGGTAACAGGAACTTCGAAGGCCGCATCTCGCCAGACGTCAAGATGAACTACCTTGCATCGCCCATCTTGGTTATTGCTTACGCAATTGCCGGGACGATGGATTTCGATTTTGACGAGCAGCCTCTTGGCCAAGACCAGGACGGTAACGACGTCTACCTCAAAGACATTTGGCCCTCCACGGATGAGATCGAATCCACGATCGAGTCCAGCATTTCTCGCGAAATGTACGAGACTGATTACCAAGATGTCTTCGCAGGCGACGACCGCTGGAAGAACTTGGATACCCCGGATGGAGAAACATTCGCGTGGGATGATGAGTCCTCCTACATTCGCCGTGCTCCCTACTTCGATGGCATGTCCGTCGAACCAGATCCGGTTGAGGATGTGAAGGGTGCTCGCGTCCTCGCGCTGTTGGGTGATTCAGTGACCACTGACCACATCTCCCCGGCGTCGGCAATTAAGCCCGGTACCCCGGCGGCCCAGTACCTGGACTCCATGGGTGTGGCCCGTAAGGACTACAACTCATTGGGATCTCGCCGTGGTAACCACGAAGTCATGGTTCGCGGTACGTTTGCCAACATTCGCCTGCAGAACCAGCTCCTTGATGGGGTTTCCGGTGGATACACCCGAGACTTCACCCAAGAAGGCGGACCGCAGTCCTTCATTTATGACGCTGCGCTGAACTATGAGAAGGAGAAGACTCCTCTCGTCGTCTTGGGTGGTAAAGAATACGGCACCGGTTCGTCCCGTGACTGGGCGGCCAAGGGCACCCTGCTGCTGGGTGTTAAGGCCGTCATTGCCGAATCCTTCGAGCGTATTCACCGCTCCAACCTGATCGGTATGGGCGTCATCCCGCTTCAGTTCCCAGAGGGCGAATCCTGGAAGTCGCTGGGGCTCGATGGTACGGAGACCTATGACATCGAAGGCATCGAGAAGTTCAACGATGACACCATTCCGAAGACGGTCAAGGTGACCGCCACGAAGGAAAACGGTGAAACGGTCAACTTCGATGCTGTTGTTCGTATCGACACACCCGGTGAGGCGGACTACTACCGGAACGGAGGCATCCTCCAGTACGTCCTGCGCCGGATGATGAAGGAAGACAGCTAAGGCAGACTGCCTTCGCAACAGGTATTGGTCATGCCCAAAGTCAGTGACGTTGACCTCGAAAGAAGAAGGTCACAGATTCTCGACGCCGCGCGTACATGTTTCGCCGAATACGGCTACGAAGGCGCAACAGTACGACGGCTCGAGGAGGCGACCGGGCGAACCCGCGGAGCTATCTTCCACCACTTTGGCGATAAGCAAGGTTTGTTCTTTGAACTAGCTCGCGAAGACGCGATTCACATGGCAGACATTGCGGCCTCTCACGGATTGATCGACGTTATGCGAAACATCGTCGACAATCCTGATGGATACCAATGGGCCCTAACCCAGCTCGAAGTGGGAAGGCTCGTCCGGACTGACCCATCATTTCGTTGTCGTTGGAATAGCGAACACAAGCGTATCGACGATGCGGTGCGGCGAAGGGTTTCCCAGCAGATAGACGACGGTGTCATGCGCACCGACGTCAGCCCTGAGGTCATTTGTTCGTTGCTGATCGTCGTTTTTGATGGGGTGCTCTCTGCCGTTGGTGTAGGTGATACTGCTCCGGAGTTACCCCTCGCTCTTGATGTCTTGGAAGACAGCTTGCGCAAATAGGTCGTGATAGGCCACTCACAGAGGTGCTGCGTTATGTAGCGCCTCTTTTTTCATACCTTTACGCCTTTGACGGTGCTGCGTGCATATCTTGACGGCGCCGTGCCAGACTTCCAGGCGCGAGCGAGAGCTCCACGCACGAGGCACGTATGAGGGGTGGAAGTGCAGTTGTTTTCCTGCTATGGGTTCCCGCTATTCTGTATAACATGATCGCGATCATGACCGTCACCGGGTTAGATCACACCGGAATTATTGCTGCTGTGGCCACGCAGTTGGCAAAAGTAGACGCAAATATTACTAATGTGTCTCAAACAATTATGGGTGATTATTTCACCATGATTCTGCAAGTAGATTTTGATGAGAATTCTCAAAGTCTCGATGCTCTACAGGATGCTATGAAACCCGTAGAGGTAGAGCAGAAACTCAAGATACGTCTTCAGTCGGAAGCTATTTTCCGTGCCATGCACGAGTTATAGGCCGGTATTGGTATGGATACAAAGCATAATATTCTCGAGACCATTTCCATGATTGAGGAGCAGCGTCTCGATATTCGCACCGTGACCATGGGAATCAACATTCTCCACTGCGCGAATTCTGATATCGATAAAGCTGCCACTCATATTTACGACACTATTACGAGCTGCGCTGAGCATCTCGTTCCGGTGACCGAAGGCATTTCCCGAGAACTCGGAATACCTATCGTCAACAAGCGCGTATCGGTCACCCCCGTGTCTCTAGTCGCCGCCGCCTCAGACTGTGTGGATCCGACACCCCTCGCCCAGGCCCTGGATAAAGCAGCGAAAACCACCGGTGTGGACTTCGTGGGCGGTTATTCTGCCCTCGTCGAAAAGGGAATGACGAAATACGATCGGGCGCTTATCGATTCCATTCCCGAAGCTCTAGCATCCACCGGGTTGGTATGTTCGTCGGTCAATATTGGCTCTTCGCGTGCTGGGCTGAATATGGACGCCATCGGGCGGATGGGTGAAGTGATCGTTGAATCGGCACACTCCGACACAGAGAACTCGGTCTTGGGGCCAGCCAAACTCGTCGTCTTCTCCAACGCTGTTGGGGACAACCCGTTCATGGCCGGCGCGTTCCATGGAATTGAAGAGCCCGATTGTGTGGTTAGCGTCGGCGTATCAGGCCCCGGGGTTATCCAACGTGCCCTCGCAAAGGTGCCTGATTGCTCATTTGATGACATGGCGGAGGTCATTAAAAAGTCAGCCTTTAAAGTGACTCGAATGGGGCAGCTCGTGGGGACATTAGCTGCAGACCGCCTAGGCAAACGTTTTGGAATTGTCGATCTCTCCCTCGCCCCTACTGCTGAAACCGGTGATTCAGTCGCTCACATCCTTGAGGAAATGGGGCTTGGCAAGGTCGGGACGCATGGCACGACGGCAGCCTTGGCTTTGCTGAACGATGCGGTGAAGAAGGGCGGGATGATGGCCTGCTCGCATGTCGGCGGGTTATCAGGTTCTTTCATCCCGGTTAGCGAAGATGCTGGCATGATCGATGCAGCCCGTGAAGGGGCTATAACCCTCGATAAGCTCGAGGCAATGACCTCGATCTGTTCGGTGGGCTTGGACATGGTTGCGGTCCCCGGCGGTACTCCCCCGGAGACGATTTCCGGAATGATTGCCGACGAAGCTGCAATCGGTATGATGAACCATAAAACAACTGCTGTACGAGTTATTCCGGTCCCTGGGAAGACCGTGGGAGACGATGTTGACTTCGGTGGTCTTCTGGGGCGAGCCCCGATCATGCCAGTTCATGGAGCATCGTCAGCAACGTTTGTTCGTCGTGGCGGTCAGCTCCCTGCGTCTGTCCATGGTTTTAGGAATTAATCTCTGGCATTGTTTGGCCTTGAAAAGCGAATTTACAGGATCTACGGATATAGACTAAGCTGTCTGCTATGAATTTTGTGCTGTTCTCGCCTCGTCACGGAGCTGATGTTGCCGCAAGCGAACTTTATGACTTCATGAGCGCTAGTGGCCTTCAACCTCACGAGCTTGAACAGCGAATGCTTGATAGCGAATCCGCCGAACTGGGAGATCTTCACGGTATCGACGGAATCTTCGTCGGTGGATCGCCCCATACGGTGACTAATCCTCACAAGGATGAGGAGCAGGAGCACGTGGAGCGCCTTCTGAGAGCGCTCACGGGAACCAGAATTCCTGTCATAAATATCTGCTTCGGCGCCCATGTCCTAGCGGATACTCATGGCGGAACTATTGCCCGCCTCCACCCCGAAGATTCAGGGCCAACGCAGGTTCGATTGACCGACGCTGCCGCGTCGGACCCGCTGTGCCGGTCGCTTCCATCCACGTTCCAAGCATTTACCGGCCACACGGAAAATATCGAGATCCTCCCTCAGGACGCCACCCTGTTGGCATATGGCGATGCCTGCCCAATCCAGATTTTCCGGATTGGTGAGACACAGTGGGCGACGCAATTCCACGCGGAAATGGATGCGTCGGGACTGCGTCAGCGGATGGAGTTTTATCGAAACTACGGTTACTTTGGCGTCGATGAGTTCACGACCATCGTCAACGCTACCGCGAAAGTCGACGTATCCCCCGCGCGGCAGATTCTCGCCAACTTCGTCGATTTCTGCCGCTCATACTCTCGGGAGCTATCCCAGAGCGTCGCCTAGCTGCGAATCACCGTCGGCGAACGGAATGATCTTATTCGGAGCGGTCGGTGCTTCAACCTCATACGCTGCCACGTGAGCGACGAGCTCTCGGGACGTATCTGCGGGGCGCTCCTGGTTTGCGGTGTCCTCTACTGTGTGGACGTCGATCCCCTTGGCCCGCTCCATGGTGAGTGCCGTCGGTGCCAGGATGGCGAAATCTAATGAGGAATCCAACAGATGGTGGTCCGCAGCGCGCTTGGCTAACGAATAGTGGTAGAGCGAGTTGTCCTCTGGTAGGTCGACGGTTGTTGAGCCCCAGAAGCTCACCATGATGTAACGCGGGGAATTCTCTGACCGTTGAGCAGCATCAATCGACGCTATTGCAGCGTCACGGTCGACGGCATAGGTCGCTTCGGTACCCCCCTTGCCACCAGCTCCGGCGCTCCACACGATCGCGTCGACGCCAATGAGAAGCTCATCCCACTCTTCGGCAGTCAAAGAGGCGACGTCTTTAACAACCGGGTTTGCTCCGGTTTTGGTGATGTCCTCACTCTGATCTGGATCCCGAATGAGTGAATGAACGCTGAAACCATCTCTCACCAGCAGGGGCGCGAGTTTCAGCGCAACTTTACCGTGTCCACCTATGATTAGTACATTCTTCTTATCAGACATACATCCACTCTAAGGACTATCTTCTGATTCTGCCAGGATGGTGCGCCCGACCGTCTACGTGAGCTCCACGATCTCCATGTATTCGTCATTCCACATGTCCTCGTCGCCATCGGGAAGGACAATGACACGCTCTGGATTAAGAGCCTTGACTGCGCCAGGATCGTGCGTGACAAGGACAACCGCACCCGTGTACGTCCGTAAAGCCGCAAGGACTTGCTCACGCGAAACAGGGTCAAGGTTGTTCGTCGGCTCATCCAAGAGCAGGACGTTCGCGCGGGACGCAACGAGAGCCGCCAACGCAAGTCGGGTTTGCTCACCACCAGACAAGGTGCCAGCCGGTTGCTGAAGCTGATCGCCCGAGAACATGAAAGCCCCGAGGAGACCGCGTAGGTCTTGTTCACCGGAATCGGGACACGCCTGGACAGTGTTCTCCCACACGGACGCGTCGGGATCGATCGTGTCATGCTCCTGAGCGAAATACCCGACTTTGAGCCCGTGACCAGTAACAATTCCTCCTTCCCCATCGCTTCGCTCGACGCCTGCGAGGAGCTTAAGGAGGGTCGTCTTTCCAGCACCGTTATAACCCAAAATAACGACGCGGGAACCCTTGTCGATGGCTAGGTCCACCCCAGCGAAAACTTCGAGGGACCCATACATCTTCGTTAAGCCGTGGGCGTTGAGCGGAGTTTTACCGCAATGGGCAGGTTCAGGAAACGAAATATGCGCAACCTTGTCCGAAACATGAACCTCATCGAGTTCGCTGACGATGCGATCTGCGCGCGCTAACATCTGCTTGGCAGCAGCTGCTTTTGTTGCCTTCGCCCCGAACCGTGCAGCCTGAGCCCGTAGTGCTGCGGCTTTCTTTTCCGCATTCGCCTTTTCACGTCGACGACGAGTTTCGTCGGTTGCGCGTGCCTGTTGGTATTTTTTCCACCCCATGTTGTACACATCGGCTTCGGCCCGCGTGGCATCCAGGAACCACACCTTGTTACACACGGCCTCGAGCAATTCAACGTCGTGAGAGATAACCACTAAACCGCCGTCATGCTTGCATAAGAAGTCACGCAACCACGTGATGGAGTCTGAATCCAAGTGGTTCGTTGGCTCGTCGAGAAGCAGCGTGGTGTCGGATTTTCCACCTCCGGTGGACGCTGCGAAGAGGATCTGAGCTAATTCGACGCGACGCCGCTGGCCACCTGAAAGAGTCTTGAGAGGCTGATCCAACACGCGTGCGGGAAGGCCAAGCGCATCGCAAATCCGCGCGGCCTCAGCATCAGCTTCATACCCGCCTAACGAGTGATAACGCTCCTCAAGGCGCGAAAACTTCCGGATCGCTGCGTCGCGGCGAGCATCGGTACCGGTCTCCATGATTTCCTGCTGCCGGTCCATGGAAGAGCGAAGCCGATCGAGCCCACGGGCGGATAGCACACGATCCCGCGCCGACTGTTCGATATCGCCTTCCTTTGAATCTTGGGGAAGGTACCCAATGTCGCCGGACCGGATAACAGTTCCACCGTAAGCCTGTGTTTCTCCCGCCAAAATACGCATGGTCGTCGTTTTGCCTGCACCATTGCGGCCCACAAGACCGATGCGATCCCCGGCTTGGACGCGCAGATGGTGTCCAGGTGCTGTCAGAAGTGTTCGTGCGCCAACGCGAACGTCAAGATCCTCGGTGGTAATCACAAGCCGGCAGTATATCGCGTGGAAGCGGCTTTGTTCACACCGTCGACTACGGCCTCACGACTGGGTGAACTACTCAGTGGTTTATGGGAGGCGCTGTCTCTGGCTATGCCTCGTTCCAGTTTCGACGCCGCTCTGACGATACAGTGAATTTATGCGTTTTTCGGTGGTCGGGCTAGGTCCTTCAGGAACAGCAGCGTCTGCTGCCGCGCTCCGTTCCGGTTATTCCGTGGAATGTTGGGACCCACATGGCCCGTATTGCCCGCCGACGATGGGTGCGTGGGCACACCAAATACCGCAGTGGCTACGTCAGCATCCGCATCCATATCTCTCCCGGTCTTGGCCACGTGTGTGGGGTGACGATTGGGAAGCCGTCCTTCCGGAGACCTATGTCATTCTCAATCCGGATGCGTTACGTGACCAACTGTGGAACGCGGGAGACACGCAATCTGTCTCTATTCATGACGAGTGGTATGCATCCAGGCATGACGACGCGGACGTAGTCATTGACACACGCGCGTCGAGCGGTGGGTTCGTCCCAGTCCGGCAACTCGCCGTAGGGCTAGTCCTCCCCGAGCGCCTTCTTCCCCACCATCACCGTCGGCCAGTGCTGATGGACATGCGAACATTACCTGACAGTGCTTCGTCTTCCCGCCCGACACCCGATGACGGTGCATCGACGACGGCCCATCCAGGGGTTGATGTACCTTCTCGTATGACGTTCAATTATCGGATGCCTCTGGGGCCCGGCCAATGGTTAATCGAGGAGACAATTGTCGCAACGCTGTGCCGAGGTCCCGAGCACTCGCCACATTCTGAAACAGCACAATTGGAATACTTGCGGTGGGCGCTCGATAGGAGACTCGAGCAGCTCGGTATTAATCCAGAAATTGCGCGTCGACACGCTGTTCGCGAGGAAGTCGTGAGTTTTCCCGTTGCACCCCTACATCGACGAATCCCGCACGTAGCACGTCGAAACAATGGTGTGACAAGCATTTTTCCATGGGGCGCGGCCGCGGGACTGATGCACGCTGCCACTGGATACAGTATCGGATCTGCGGTAGATCGCGCTGATAAAGAGATCGGTTGGGCTGCCCATTGGGCCGGGTACCCGAGCCTTCTTCAACTCATCGTCGGAGCAGTACACGGGCCACCCGGAGGATGGATAGCAGGTTGGCTTCAACGGCGTGGTTTGGGCGCAACCCTCCAACTGAATCCAGAGGAAATGCGGCTGTTTTACCGCGAATTTTTCGCTATGTCCCCGCCACGCATTCGCGACTACCTCACGTCCTCTCACGGGTTGGATATCGCCCGATCCATGGTGTCTGTCGTCGCTCGCCTCGTGAGGGTGATGATTAAACCGGACGGACATTCACGGCAGGAACGTAAAGCCAAACGCGCACTGGCCCGACGCACGTTTATGTCTTTGTTGCGTGGGAGTGCCACCCCGCTACCACGTCGGTAAGTCGGGTCGGTAGGGCCCGTCGGCAAGTAATGCCCGAACTCAAGCCGAGCTAGACAGCGAACCCGAGGGCACGGAGTTGTTCTCTGCCCTCTTCAGTAATCATGTGTGGTCCCCACGGCGGAGTCCACACCCATTCAATGCGCATATTGTCAGCAATACCGCGGCCGACAACGGCATCCGTTGACTGGTTTTCCAGCATGTCTGTGAGTGGGCAGGCAGGAGAGGTCAAAGTCATGTAGACCACAACATTGCCATCCTCGTCGACCCAAATGTCGTAAACCAGCCCAAGATCAACAACATTGATGCCCAGCTCAGGATCGACGACATCGTACAGGCTGTCCTGGACAGCATTAGCAATTTTCTGCTGGTCATCGCCCATCGGTGGTAGGTCAGGAACGCTAGGGATAGACCCATCCATCCCCGTACCCGGTCCGGTTACCGAACCTGCGTCGTCATAGGATTCATACGAACTGGCAGCTTGATCTTGTGTGGTCGTGTCATCTTGTGCCATTGGAACTCCTCGTTCTTCCTGAGCGTGCACTGTCTACGGGGATCACCCGGCTGTCATTGTTTCCACTTACTGCTTGCTGTCCATGATGCATCGATGATGCCCGGTCTGGCATAAGCACGGACCGCTATCAACCGAAACTAGGAACTTGTTGTTGGCGATGATGAGTTCAGCTGTGCTGCGGCTTTGTCGTGACCTGCATCAGCCATCGCCTCAGTGGCGGCAGCTTGAAGAGCTTTCCACGCTAACAGCGCGCACTTAACGCGAGCAGGATATTGAGCAACACCGGCAAATGCGATCCCGTCTCCAATGAGATCCTCATCGCCCTCAACCTTCCCGCGGGACGTCACCATGCGTTCAAACTCAGCCAGTTTCTTCGACGCGTCGTCGACACTTTGGCCGATCAATTCTTCGGCCATTACCGACGTCGACGCTTGGCTGATCGAGCACCCCGACGCCTCGTAGGAGATGTCTTCGATCGTTGACCCATCGTCGGAGAGCTGAACACGCAGAGTTATTTCATCACCACAGGACGTGTTGACGTGGTGTACCTCTGCATCAAAAGGTTCCCTCAAGCCCGCATGTTGCGGATTCTTATAGTGATCCAGGATCACTTCCTGATACATGGATTCGAGTCTCATCGCGTCACCCCAAAGAAGTCTCGTGCACGACAAATAGATTCTGCCAGCTTATCCACTTCGTCGAGAGTGTTGTAAATATAGAACGACGCGCGCGCCGAAGCCTGGATCCCCATCCGACGGTGGATAGGCCACGCGCAATGGTGGCCAGAGCGGACAGCGATGCCGTCGTCGTCGAGAACCTGGCTGAGATCGTGAGGGTGGACACCCTCGAGAGAGAAGCTCACCGAACTGCCCCGGTGTTCGGGAGTTGTTGGGCCAATGATACGCAGCCCATCAATATCGTTGAGTTTCTCCAAAGCATATTTAGTGAGCATGTGCTCGTGCTTTTCGACAGCATCCATCCCAATGGCCTGGAGGAATTCTACGGCAGCCCCGAGGCCGACAACTTGGCTGGTCATCTGTGTTCCAGCCTCAAACCGCTGCGGCGGCTCTGTGTATCCAGAATGGTCCATCTGGACTGTCGTAATCATGGAACCGCCAGTGAGGAAGGGCGGCATCTGGGCAAGGATGTCCGCCTTACCGTACATGACCCCTACCCCATTTGGGCCCAGCATTTTATGTCCCGAAAACGCCGAAAAATCGACGTCAAGCGCGTGGAAGTCCACTGCTTTGTGCGGAACGGACTGGCATGCATCGAGCACCGCCACGGCCCCAACACTATGCGCACGCGACACAAGCTCTTCGACGTCGGGCTGGGCACCAGTCACATTCGATTGATGCGTAAACGCGACAACCTTCGTGCGGTCACTCAACGTCAGGGAATCGAGGTCAACCCGTCCATCGTCGGTCGCCGAATACCACTTCAGATGGGCACCCGTACGGCGGCACAATTCCTGCCACGGAATCAAGTTAGCGTGATGCTCGATTTCCGTGACGACGACTTCATCGCCCTCTTTAACCTGGAACTCCCCGGCGCGATCATCGCCCAAGAGGTAGGCGACTTCATTGAGTGCCTCCGTGGCGTTTTTAGTGAATGCAATTTCTGGTTCATCGGCCCCGACGAAGTGAGCGATGCGTTCGCGCGCATCCTCATAGGCTTCTGTCGCTTCTTCCGCGAGTTGATACGAGCCGCGGTGAACGGGCGCATTGGTGTGAGTGAGGAAGTGGAATTCTTCGCGCAGCACACGTTCCGGTCGTTGTGATGTGGCACCGGAGTCTAAAAAGATGAGGGGTTTATCGTCGCGAACAGTACGGTGCAGGATGGGGAATTCTGCGCGCACTGCGTCGACATCCACCACCCCGTTTCGTGTGAGCTCTGGAATTTCCACCGTCAGTAACCTTCCTCCTGCAAGCTTTCGCTGGTTGCATCTAAAAAGTGTGTGAATAAAAAGTGAATGGCGACGTCGTCATGATCGCCATTCACTATGGGCTGGTTAGCCTACGAAAGCGTCGTAGCCTTCTTCTTCGAGCTTGTCGGCGAGCTCAGGGCCACCCGTCGTAACGACGCGGCCGTTGGCGAAGACGTGCACAAAGTCAGGGCGCACATAGTTCAGAATGCGCTTATAGTGCGTAATGAGCATGATTCCGCCGTTGTTCTGCTCTTTGTAGTCGTTGATCCCCTGGGACACGATCCGGAGGGCGTCGACGTCGAGTCCGGAGTCCGTCTCGTCGAGAATGGCGAACTTGGGCTTGAGCAACGATAGCTGCAGAATTTCGTGACGCTTCTTCTCGCCGCCGGAGAACCCTTCATTGACGGCACGCTCGGAAAATGAGGTGTCGATCTTGAGTTCTTTTTGGTCGTCCTTAACTTCCTTGATCCAGTCACGTAGCCGTGGAGCTTCTCCACGTACCGCGGTTGCTGAGGTGCGGAGGAAGTTAGCCATGGACACGCCGGGAACCTCAACCGGGTACTGCATAGCGAGGAACAAACCGGCTCGGGCTCGTTCATCCACAGACATGTCGATGATGTTTTCGCCGTCTAACAGTACTTCCCCGCCGGTGACTTCATACCGCGGATGGCCTGCAATCGTGTATGACAGGGTAGATTTGCCCGACCCGTTGGGGCCCATGATCGCGTGGGTCTCACCTGAGTTGATGGTCAGGTTGACGCCCTTGAGGATTTGCTTGGGCTCTTCCCCTGGTTCGGTGGGCTTGACGACGGCTTCGAGGTCGCGAATTTCGAGGGTACTCATTGTTCTCCTTGTGTTTGATGATCCGTGAGATACAGCTGGTGACGCGCGGTGGTTGGATTAGCTCAGTGAATTCAGCTCGTCGAGGCTGACAGTGTCGAGTTCCTCGGAGACGCGTTTTTCGAGTTCATCTTGGACGGCCGGTATCGGGATTCGTGAAATGACTTCGGTGAAGAATCCGTGGACGATAAGGCGTCGGGCAACGGGCTCGGGGATCCCACGGCTCATCAGGTAGTAGAGCTGTTCATCGTCGAAGCGTCCGACGGTGGCTGCGTGACCAGCGCCGATGATTTCGCTGGTGGCGATTTCGAGGTTCGGAACGGCATCTGCGCGCGCGCCCTCGGACAAGACGAGGTTCATGTTTTTCTCGTATGTGTCCGTGTTGTCGGCTTGTGCGCGGATGAGTGCGTCGCCAACCCACGCTGTGCGTGTTTCGGGGAGGTCCGAGTCCGGATCGCCTTGGAGTGCTCCTTTGTACATCACGTTGGAGCGGCAATTCGCCTCAGAGTGGTCAACGAGTAGGCGTTGCTCGAAGTATTGTCCGTCGTCGGCAAAGTACACACCGGAGAGTTCGCAGTCAGCCCCGGGAGCTTTGAACGCTACGTGGGAGATATTGCGCACCACGGAGCCACCGAAGGCGCTGTATCCGTGGCGCATGACGGCATCGCGATCCAGTCGGAGCTGCTCATTGGCCAGGTGGACGGCGTCGTCCTCCATGTCGTCGATAATGGCGACGTTGATATGCGCACCTGTTCCAATCGAGTACGAGTGGAAATCTGCGTAGTTGCCGTGCCCCTCGAATCGGAGGACGACGTTGGCTTCGGCGTGTTCACCAGCGACGACGGCGAGCGCTCCGAAGGAGGTGGTGTCGGGGCCAGTTCCCGTGAACGTCAACGTGATGTCACCGTCGACAACTGTGTCGTCGTCGATGGTGAGGACGGTTCCGCGTTGGAGGCTGGCGAAGACCTGCGCACCGACGCGATCGACCGGGGCTCCGGCTGCGCGAAGGCGGTCATCGTCGGCCGGAACTTCTTCTACGTGTACGCCGGATGTTCCCTCAGGGATATCTGCGGTGACCGGGTTCGGTGCATGTTCACCGGGGAACGACCCGTCGTGAAGCCCGTTGAGCCGTCGCAAAGGAGTGAAACGCCAATCCTCGTCGCGGCCGCGAGGGACGGAGAAATCGTCGACATTGAACGACGTGAAGACGTCGCCTTTGGTTTTTGCCCCTGTGGTGTTGTTTGTGTTGGCGTCGAAAGCTCCGACTTCTTTTGCCTTGTCGGCGGCAGCTTCGACATCCTCGGCCTTGAGTACGTCAGTCATCTATCCCACGGATCCTTCCATTTGCAATTCAATGAGGCGATTGAGTTCGAGGGCATATTCCATGGGCAACTCTTTCGCGATGGGCTCGACAAAGCCACGAACAATCATCGCCATGGCGTCGTCTTCAGCGAGGCCTCGGCTCATGAGATAGAAGAGCTGATCCTCAGACACTTTGGAGACCGTAGCCTCGTGACCAAGGGACACGTGGTCATTGCGGATGTCATTGTATGGATAGGTGTCCGACCGCGAAATCTTATCGACGAGCAAGGCGTCACACTCAACATTGGCCGTGCAGTGATGCGCGTTCGGGTTCACTTTGACGAGGCCACGGTAGGCCGCACGTCCGCCACCACGAGCGACCGACTTCGACACAATGTTGGAACTCGTGTGAGGAGCCATGTGCACCATCTTGGCGCCCGTGTCTTGGTACTGGCCTTCACCAGCCATCGCAACGGAGAGAACCTCGCCGCGGGAGTACGGCCCAGTCATCCACACTGCGGGGTATTTCATTGACACCTTGGAGCCGATGTTGCCGTCGATCCACTCCATGGTGGCACCCTCTTCGCACTTCGTGCGCTTGGTGACCAGGTTGTAGACGTTGTTGGACCAGTTCTGGATGGTCGTGTACCGGCAGCGACCACCCTTCTTAACAGTGATCTCGACGACGGCTGAGTGCAGCGAATCTGTCTTGTAGATAGGTGCCGTACATCCCTCGACATAGTGGACATAGGCATCTTCGTCGACGATGATCAGCGTGCGCTCGAACTGGCCCATGTTCTCCGTATTAATGCGGAAATAGGCCTGAAGAGGGATTTCGACGTGGACGCCCTTCGGCACGTAAATGAATGAACCGCCTGACCACACTGCGGTGTTCAGTGCAGCGAATTTATTGTCACCGGCTGGAATAACGGTCCCGAAATACTCTTTAAATAACTCGGGGTAATCTCGTAAAGCCGTATCGGTGTCAACGAAAATGACGCCTTGCTTTTCCAGATCCTGACGGATTTGGTGATAGACAACCTCAGATTCGTATTGTGCAGCAACGCCAGCGACGAGGCGCTCTTTTTCCGCCTCCGGGATACCAATGCGATCGTAGGTGTTCTTAATGTCCTCCGGGAGGTCATCCCACGTCGCGGCTTGTTTTTCTGTGGAGCGGACGAAGTATTTGATCTGGTCGAAGTCGATTCCGGACAGGTCCGCACCCCAGTCGGGCACCGGCTTCTTTTGGAAGATGGATAGAGCCTTGAGACGGTTCTTCAACATCCATTCCGGCTCACTCTTTTTTGCTGAGATGTCCTTAACAACATCTTCATCAATGCCGCGCCGCGCGGAGGCTCCGGCTACGTCGCTGTCATGCCATCCGTAGTTATATCCACCTCCGATGGATTCAATGATCTCTTCATCGCTTTGAGGTGATGATTGTGGCCCGGCAGGAGCTGTCGGTGTTTGGGTCATGAGCTGTGACTCCTCTTATGTTGCGTGTGATGATGGTCAATTTTCCGGAAGTGAAAATTACGGCAGATTATGGACTCATGATGATGTCGACGAAGCTGGCTGGCGTTCACCGCCACTCCCCTTGTCGCGCTTCTGGTTAATAACGGGTTCCAGGGGGATATGCGTTGTGCACACCCCGTTCCCATCGACGATGGTGGCTAAAGGTTGAGTGTGGTGGCCCAAGACCTCGCGAACCGCCTGATGTTCAGCGGCGCACATCTCAGGAAAGTGCTCGGCGACTCCTTGAATGGGGCAATGATGGCGGCAGATTTGGATTCCACCACCAGCTTTGTCCACAGTTGCTGCATACCCGTGTTTACTCAGGGCATCGGCAACTTTGGTGACCATGGCCTCGACGTCGTCGGGGTCAGTGAGGTCGGAAACCTCGTCATCCAGCCCCGCTTCGCGAAGAATATCGCTCATCCGCTGGTGGGCGAAGTGAATAACAGCGTTAGGACCACCGGCATCTCGTAGTGCTTCGAGAGCTAGTACCGCGACGCGGTCATAGTCGTAGCCGAAGTTGCCTCTTCCTTGATCCGTTAACCGGAAAACGCGGGCTGGGCGGCCACGTCCACGAGGCGCTCCACCTGTTGCTGGAGCCTCTTCCGCTAAGCCGTCTGACACCAGATTGTCGACGTGGCGTCGAACTCCCGCAGCGCTTAACTTCAGCTCTTTGCTTAGCTCGGATGCGCTCATTGTTCCGTGGTGCAGGAGGAGGGACATGATGCGTTGACGAGTCTGACCCTCTGGTCCGGGGGCATGGTCGTTCATAGCGCCTTCCTCTCTCACGAAAACGAAGCATCCGACAGGGCGGAGTTTCGTCGCTGCTTGTCATCCGGTGTGTAAGCCCAGGATCGCGTTGTGTTTCACGCCGTCACACGTGAAGTGTCGTGAGTATGAGGCCGCACATGGAGGTCTCTGCCCACGACGGTGCATAGCGTGGGGCTGTCCCCACCTGCGCTATCACACTTTACACAACATTAGTGTGTCGGAATTCTATTCCTACACAGAGGGGGTGGATTACGGTTCGTTTTGCTAGTCCG
>NZ_JBSNBL010000007.1:0-65204 GCF_053760365.1 Corynebacterium sp. c7Ub_26
AACACCCACAACAAACGTCGTCGATTGCAAAAGAACAACGAACACTCACCGAGCGAGGCCTCCGACGGCAATAAAACGGCGAGTCCACCGGTTCAGGCGGTGAGCTAAAGGTGGAGAGTGACCTGTGAACCGATTGCCAGGCAAGCGGTGAAGCGGTGGCAAAGAGTTAGCTTGCGATCGACGCTGCGGTGATGATGAACAGGACAGCTATCCATGCGGCTTGGCCTAGGGCGAGAACTGAGTTCTTTCGCCACATAATGGCTCGCGGGACGCCGAAACTACTCGCGTTCCGGGCAATGGCGACAAGCACAAAGCTCACAAGTGCGCAGGTCACAAGCAGGCCGACAACGAGAACGATCATCGAGCTAGTCGCGAAACTAATGCCACATAGAAGCAGGGCTACAGCGAAAACTCCCCACCACGTTTCGCGCGTGGGGAGGAAATGCCAGGTCAAGTTGTGCTGTTCTTCCTCTGTCCGCGGCGTTTCGGCCGAGGAACGTCCACCGCACAGCTCCACCGCCAGATCCGACAATCCGGCACCTTCACCTACAAGTGTCGATTCTGCATAATGGCCGCCGTCGAACTTCTGGGCACCACCGAGCCCGGAATACTGCCGCAGCGACATCGTCCGCGACCCCGCAAATGCATTAAAGCCGAGCCCGAGCACAACGCCGGCAAAGGCCACGACCAGCAAGTACACGATAAATGGAGTCACAGATTCCGGAGAGGAAGAGCCAAGGAAAGGCGGCAAACTCCATCCTGCGATGCCACGTCGGACGAGGACACCGATCAGACCGCCAACCAGGACTAACGCCACTGCACGGAACGCGGCAACCAGCACATAATCGCGAACATAGCGGACAATGGTCAGGCCGAACGCTCGATAAGCCAACAAGCGTGGATTTCCGTACGGCGTGAGGATGCACCACACCATCGCCGTGGTCGCACCGAACACGGGCTGCGACGCATCCATCCATAACGCCAGGACAACCATCAGATCCACTAACCAGCGGGTACCTATTGACACATCGGCCAAGGACAAACGGTCACGAACTGGCATGACACACCCCCCTACGCGTCATCCGTCGGAAAATCTTCGACAACCGTGCCGCCAGAGACGACGAGGAGGCGATCCGCGGACGCATGCACCAGCTTGTCGGCGCGACGGTCGGCTTGATTCATCACCACAGTCCTCGGGTGTGCAGCGCAATCAGCCACGACCGCCGACAACAGCGTCCTGGCCTGCGTCGATAAGTGGTTGACTTTCGTGGAGAGGTCCAGCTGGAAAGCGCGAGACACCATTTCCGCGTAATCGTCGTCCCAGTTTGGGTAACGACGAGCCGCAGTGCGAAGCACCCGGTCGGCACGCCACTGAGCGGGGTACCGAACCGACACCCCGGCCAGAACGGTGCTGTCCATTGTGCGGGCGTTGCCATAGGGGGACTCGCCAAACACGGAGACAATTCCGCCCGAAATGCGCTCTTGACCAGCGAGAACCTGCAAAATATTGGCCGCCGACGCCGACGGGCTAGGAGTAGCCACGTTCGGAGTGGCGGTGGTAGGGGTGGAGGTAGCAGCAGTGGTAGCGGTCCGGCTACCAGTGGATTCAGGCGCGGATTCCCCCACAAATGAATAAATCAAGCCCTCGTGCAGCGCTAAGTTGCAATCGCGGACGAGAATCGAGGCATCCTTGCGGCGCCGACTCCCCCACGGTACGGACCACACACGGCGGGCCTCCGCCACCGTAGTTTTCCGCATCCACGCGATCGGAGCGTCGGCGGGATCCCATTCCCGCCACTCTCCAGCAGAACGATCGCGCGAAGCAGTAGAACGGTCGCGAGCATCTGCCGTCGGGTCCGTCGAATGCAAGTCCATACCCTCTACTCTTTACCACCTTGTCCTCTACGAGCGCGCGGTGAAACCCCGACATTGAGCGCCAACTAGCCCCCGTTAAGGTGATACATAGCGAACTACTATTGGATAGTTGGGGGAACCAATACAGTGGGGGCTCCCCGCAAAATGCACTAGAATGCGGGCGCGTGAGTCAGCGTTAGTGACTAGAAACCGCTAACCTGAACCCCAGAACCTTTTACAAAAAGTTAGATAAATTTTAGTTAGGAAACCGTGAACGATGCTCGAACGCACCTTAGTTTTCGTCGATACCTCTTATCTTCTAGCAAGCTTTTACAACTCATGGGAAGAAGGTGCCCGAACACAGCTCGAAATTGATCTACCCGAAGTCTGTTCAGTACTCGACCGAATGATTACACAACATGTTGGCCAGCCTGTACAGCGACAAAACTGGTACGACGGCATCCCGGATTCCGGGCCTCACCGGTACCAACGCGCACTCCGGACAGTCGACGGGGTTCAACTACGCGCGGGGTTGCTAATCGAGACTGGGCAACGGCGCACACAAAAAGCGGTCGATACCAGGCTCGTTGCCGATATGATTCTGGCGGCGGTCCGCCAACAGTGCTCCGACATGGTGCTCGTGTCCGGCGACCAAGACATGATCCCCGGTGTTGTCGAAGCGTCCGCGATGGGAGTGCGGGTTCACCTCTACGGGTTCAGCTGGGACTCGATGTCCAACGCCCTCCGGCACAAATGCGACTCGATCACCGTGCTAGATCCACGCGAAGACTTCGCCGATACCATGCAGATCCAGCCACTTGAGGGGCCCATTCCGCCGTCCATTCCCCCGCGTCCGCTGGAGGCGCAGGATCCCATTGTCGACGGCCAAGCAGGCGACAATGCGGCCTCCGGTGACGCACCGACTGGGGATGTTTCATTTGACAAGACCGCCCCGGGCGATGGCGACTCTGATGCTGGTAAATCCGGTGGTGACGGTTCCGAGGGTGGCGCTTCGGGCGCTTCCGTTGGTGGAATCGGCGTGGCTGATTCCCCCGCCCTATCGGCTGACAAGCGGACAGCGTCCCCAGCTGGAGACAGCGCCGACAACGGTCAGCCGACGCAAAATATGGGTGGCGACGACCATTCCTCACGTCCGGATTCCGCCCATGCCCATGAGGCGAACGCTCATGAGGCGGATCGGCATGGAGCGGCCAGCCAACCCGGGAACACCGGCGAAGACACGTGGACATCCCGGCGCGTCCGCGGGAACAACAATGCCGCCGTTGGTGAGCATGGCGGGCAATCAATGTCCGCCCACGAATCTCACTCAGCGGGGTCAACTCCATCACGCCCTACTCCGGCCGACATGATGGCCTGCGCCCGACGGAGCGCTAACGCAGCGGATCGTCGGCACAGTGGGGATCGCGATGGGAACCGAGATGGGAACCGCGGACCCGAGGCCAGCACCACGACGGCGCAGGCCCGTCCCGCCGATGCTGACCAGGCGGTACCAGGGCAGACGGAGCATTCGCCGTCGGGAGGATCACCCGCGACACGAATTCCGGAGTCCAGCGTCGGCAAGCAACGAACCACTCAACCGGCTGAAGCAGTCGGGGGAGCCCTGGCGGCGAACGAAGGCTCCACGACGGAGGCGGCCGATAATCCAGCGCCGAAGGACGACAGCAAGCCCGAGGACCCGCGCTCGGCGGATCGGCCGACCACTGTGGCGACCCCGGGGAGTGTTGCTGCGCGCCATCAAGCAGCGCAACTGGCGGCATCACAGCAGGCATCGGATGGGGGTTCCGACGGGACTGCGTCGGGCGATGACTCGAACGATGACTCAGGCAACGGCAGCGCTCACGAGGCTTCAACGCCCACGCCACAACCCAAACCCGCGCCCAAGCCATCGATGATGGCACCACGGCGGAAGCTCCGGTCGCGGTACGTGCCACTGCCTAACGAGATCTGGACGACCACGGGATTCCAAACCCCGTTTGATGTCGGCCAACAGTATGCGACCTGGTGGTTCCATCATATCGCGACCGAGGAACAGCGTGACAGTGCGCACGTTCTCTCCGGCGGAGGGCTCCCGCCGAATGTGGATCGCCCGCTCCTGCAATTCGCGTGCGAATCGTTGCACGAATACACGCTGAGCGAATCGCAGCGCGTTAGCCTGCGCGACGGGTTCCACACCGGTATCCGCGCGATCCTGATCACTGGCGAGGACTAATCGCTCCCGGGGATTGCCGACGGCGACGCGTGGCAATATCCCCTCTGTCCCACCGATATGCCATGATCTACCCCATGGCATCGAAAAAGGGGAGCGATACGTCGCACAAGGATCCAGCATCCACACCAGTTGCGGATTCCACCACGACAACCCATGACGCGGACAGTGTCGATAACGCCGACGTGACCGCACCCGCAGATCCCATCCTGCCTGCTACAAGCCGCACCACAGACCACATTGGGCTCAGGCGAACCATCATAAACATGGCCCTGGCGGTGGCCGGTGGCGCGATCATGTCGCTGGTTTTCTGGCGCCTCATGAAAACCACGCACTATCCGGCTTTTAGCAACTCCAACGTTCTCAAGGCGCTCTCCACGCTGACCTCAGCCATTCTCATTGTCGTCGTTGCCGCCCTCCTCATTTGGTGGGTTCACGACGAAAAACAAGCTGAACGTGGTGGCATCGACAAGAACACCGGTGCAAAAAACTCCGATGCAAAAAATGGAGCTGTCTCCCCCGCTGTTCGTCGTCCCCGATGGCGAGTCTGGTTGACATACATCGTCACCTACATGTCCCCCGCCGGACTAGTAGGCACAGTGCTCACCATCCCCCTGTCCGCAACTCGCCTGTACCTCGACGGAATCTCGGTAGACCAGGCATTTCGGACGCAATTCCTCACCCGGATGACCGCGCAATTTGGCCTCCACGACATGGCCTACCCGGATATCCCCACCTTCTACCCCGCCGGGTGGTTCATTACGGGCGGGCGATTCGCCCACTACACGGGACTCGCGGGATGGGCCGCATTCCAACCGTGGGCCATCATCACACTCAGCGCAGCAGCGTGCATGCTCGTGCCCGTATGGCAACGCATCACCGGCAGCCTGCCGCTCGCCACCACCATTGCGCTCACGACCACGGCCATCATGTTGTCTATGTCGTCGTTCGAGCCCTACGCGGCAATCGTCGGCATGGGGATCCCCGCTGCAGCTGTGTTCGCGTGGCGTGCCATCAACGGAGCTCGCTGGTCGGCACTCGCAACAGCGATCTTCCTCGGCGCATCGGCAACCCTTTACACCCTGTTCACCGGTGTTAACGCTCTCGCCATCGTCGTCATTGGGCTCGTCATAGCCATCCGTCGGAAATCGTTCTTACCGATCATCCGGCTCGCGGGCATTGGTATCGGCTCCCTCCTGATCGCCGCGACTGTCTGGGCTCCCTATATCAAGGACCTGCTGACCAAACCACACGGAAGCACAGATACAGCGCAGCACTACCTACCTGCCGACGGGACACAAATCCCGACACCCATGTTCCACATGACTGTCCTCGGGTTCCTCTGCCTCGTCGGTGTTATCTGGCTCATTGTGCGCTTCACCCATCCCATTGCGATGCCGATCGCTATCGCTGTGCTGACCTACTACGGCTGGGTGCTGCTCTCCATGGCCGCCACACTCCACGGGACAACGCTGCTGGGGTTCCGCCTGGAACCGCCGATCACCATGCTGCTCGCTACCGCCGGTGTGCTCGGACTACGTGATGCCCTCACGCACGGGATACCTGCTCTGTACCCCGAGCGGTTTGCCACCGCGGCACCCACAATCACGCTGGTCATCGGCGTAATCGTCGGGATTGCTGCCACCGAATTCGCAGCGACAATCCCCTGGTCCATCTCCCACTCGATCAATTCCGCTTACTCCGACACCGACGGCGACGGGCATCGCAACGACGGAGTCCCCGCAGATTCTGGCACCTATTACCAGAAAGTCGCCGACACCATCGGGCGCGAACCCACTGACACCGTTCTTCTTGCCGACGAACAGGCCTTCATGGCGTACCGCCCCTACCTCGAGTTCCAGGCGCTAACCGCCCACTATGCCAACCCGCTCGGCGAATTTGTGGAACGGAACGCCGCCATCGAGAAGTGGTCAGAGGCAGAAACCCCCGAGGAACTCAACTCCGCCATGGACGACATGCCCTGGCGGAAACCCGACGCCATCCTCTTCCGTGGCTCCGTCGACGATGATGACTGGGCCCTGAACGTCGCTGATGATGTGTACCCCAGCGACCCGAATGTGCATTTCCGTTCCATCCGCTTCAACCCCGAAGCATTCAGCGACTGGACAGTGACGCAGGTTGGACCATTTATTGTCGCTGTTAGACCCCAATAGATGTCAGGTGATGTAACCAGAATGGTCTCCTCACAGGAACGTGACGTAGACTCCCAACACGTGTCACGGGTGAAAACTGACGGCAATAAAGGAAGCAGTCCCGCCCCGCAGCAGCCACATAGTGAAGGCTCGGGCGGAGGCTCCCGCATTCGACGTACCAAAATAGTGGCGGCGGTCACCGGTATTGCCGCCTTCCTACTGTTCATACTCACCCCCCTCCTGCCCGTCAAACAGACACAATCGTCCATTGACTGGCCCCAAAACGACAACATAAATTCCGTTGTCGCACCCCTGATTTCTTATTCCCCCGAGTCGCTCGACTTCACGGTCCCGCTTTCGCTGGTTGACAACCTCAACGACAATCAGACGGACCTTCTCTCCACCCTCCCGCACGATTCACGATTCGTCGCGCCCCGAGGGCTCATTGTTCGCGCCACTGACGGCGGTGTCGACGTCATCAACCGCAGCCAGGTCATTCTTCAGATCACGAACTCGACGCTGGACTCACTACCCGATGACGCCGCCCTCAAGGTTCACTCCGACGCGACATCGACAACCATTGATGTGCCCGGACAGACCGACAAGAGTGGGAAAAAGCTCTCCGCAACTGTGAACGGGGACAGACGCCCACAGATGACCGGTGTCTACACCGAGGTCTCGTCGAGCGCCAAGAGCGACGCGATTAACGCCGGGTTCCAGGCACACGCGACTATCGACTCGCGGTTTACGTCGCGGCCAACCTTGGTGAAATACGTCGTGATGATCGCAGGACTTATCTTGGCGTTGGTCTCCCTTGTCGCGCTCTGGAGATTAGACAAGGTCGGAACGCGGAAACGTGTGCCCCTGCTGCCGAAGAACTGGAAGAAGTTCACTACCCTCGACGGAATCGTCAGCACCGTACTGACCTACTGGTACTTCTTCGGTGGGAATACGTCGGACGATGGCTACCTGCTTACGATGGCGAGGGCCTCCAAACACTCCGGCTACATGGCCAACTACTACAGGTGGTTCGGCGTACCTGAATCTCCCTTCGGCGCCCCCTACTATGACCTCCTCGGCCTCATGGCCCGGGTTGGGACGACATCCACGTGGATGCGGCTGCCCGAAATCATCGCCGCATTCCTCACCTGGTTCCTTCTCTCACGGTGTGTCATCCCACGCTTCGGCCCAGAAATCGCGAAACGAAAAGTCCCCTACTGGACCGCGGGCTTCGTGTTCCTGGCCGTCTGGATGGCCTACAACAACGGCCTGCGCCCCGAGCCTGTCATCGCCCTCGGCGCGATCTTGACATGGGTCCTTCTAGAACGGGCCATCTGCACGGACCGACTGGCCCCGGCAGCTCTCGCCGTCATCGTGGCGTCGATTTCGCTCGCGGCGGGCCCAACCGGACTCATGGCTGTGGCTGCACTCCTGGCAGCACTGTCCGGCATTTTCCGCATCGTCATCCACCGCCTCGACGCATTGGGCACCCCGAAATCATCAAGCAAGAAAGCGGTTGTTGGTGGTGTCACTGCACTACTAGCACCATTCCTCGCAGTGGGCACCGCAATCCTCGTCGCGGTCTTCGGAGATCAAACTCTCTCCACTGTGATGCAGTCGATCAAACTGCGCGGATTTATCGGCCCATCACTCCACTGGTATGAGGAGTCGGTTCGCTACGAAGCGCTCTTCTCTGCGACAGAAAACGGGTCCTTCGCGCGTCGATTCCCCATCTTCATGGTGATTCTGGCCCTGGGCACCGTGCTCGCCGCGATGCTGCGCCATAAAACTGTGCTGGGCGCACGACCTGGGCCGACGCAGCGACTCGTGCTCGTCGTTATCGGAACGGCGTTCTTCATGGCATTCACGCCGACGAAGTGGACCCACCACTTCGGCGTCTACGCAGGTGTGGGAGCTGCTGTTGCTGCTCTAGCCTCGGTTGCCGCGTCGCAGTTTGCCGCGCGATCCGTCCGTAACCGGTTCCTCTACCTCGGTATCACCATCTTCCTGGGAGCTTTAGCGCTGGCAGGGATTAACGGCTGGTGGTACGTCTCCTCACTGGGCGTCCCGTGGTATGACAAACCCATCTCGATCAAAGACACCCAAGTGTCCACCATTGTGTTGGTCATCGCGCTGCTCATCATGGTGTGGGGAGTTATCCAATCCTTCCGGTTGGACATTCAAGAGACGCTGGCCGAAACCAACTCAGAGAGCGAAGCGCTGGAAAAACGTGAACGCGCGCGAGCACAACGGTTCGCTGCTTTGACGTCATCGCCCATTGCTGTTCTCTGCGCGCTCGTCGTCGTCTTTAACTGTGCAGCCATGGGGAAAGCGTTTATTAAGCAATACCCCGCGTACTCCGTCGGGCTGGGAAATATCCGCACCCTAGCGGGGAAAACCTGCCAGATGGCGGATTATGTTGAGGTGGAAAAACACCCGTCGAGCAACATGCTCTCTACTGCCGACGGCAGCAAGTTCAAGGATTCATTGACCGCCGATAACAACCAAAACTTCGGCGCGAATAATATCCCGGCAGCCATCTACCCTGACATCGACTTCAACACGGTTGACACTGTTGATGCTGCGGAACAAGAAAGGGCGGAGAACAACAAGTCACGGAACTCGACTAACAACTCGTCCGATACGGATAGCTCCGATCAGAGCACGAACAACTCGACCAGCGGGCCACAAACATTAGGGACGAACCGCGGGGAAGCCGGGGCCGGTGACTCTGAAAAAGCGAATGCCCGGGGAACGAGCAATTCGAGTTCGAGCTCCACGAGCTCCGCTGGAACAAAGGGTGGTACCCAGCACACGCGCGGGATTAACGATTCTGCGGCTGCTCTTCCGTTCGGGCTTAACCCCAAGAAAGTGCCGGTTGTCGGCTCATACAGCAGCGGCATTCAGGTACCTGCCGAGACTAAAACGTCGTGGTACAAACTGGACCAGCGCACATCGCCGCTGATCGTGGTGTCGGCTGCGGGATCTATTAAACACATCGACAGCAATGGAGTTGTCCAGCCGGGTCTCGACTTGGTGCTGGAGTACGGCCATAGAGATGACAGTGGCAAAGTCACCAACACGGGTGAACTCCTCCCCATTGATCCCGGCCCCGCACCCATGTGGCGAAACCTCCGGTTCCTCACTTCAGACATTCCCGACGACGCTAACGTGCTCCGCCTGCACGCTAAAGATAAAGAGCTAGCGCGGCGGGACTGGTTAGCGTTCACGCCGCCACGGATGCCACAACTTGAGACCCTCAATTCCTATGTGGGCCGCAAGGACCCGGTATTCCTCGAGTGGGAGACGCCGCTGCAGTTCCCCTGCCAGCGTCAATACGATCACTGGGCCGGAGTTGCAGAGCTGCCGAAGTACCGAATAGCGCCCAGCTATGACTCGCAACGCGCCAATAGCGGATGGATGGACTACAGCGGCGGCGGATCCCTCGGCCTGATCGAAACGACCACCGTCCCCATGGCTCTGCCCACCTACTTCCGGGATGACTGGGGACGTGACTGGGGTGAACTCGACTTACTCCTGCCCCCTGCTAACTCGAAGAAGAAAGAGATTAAACCCGGGCATATTACCGAAAAGACCGAAACTCGTTCCGGTCTATGGAACCCTGGCCCAATGAATTACAAAGACCAGGGGTCGTCCGCCTAGGCCGGTTGGGGCTAGGCCGGGTGCGTCTCGCCTGACTGGAACCGTCGGACAAGCTTTTCGGTAGCACCTTCGACATACTCGGCGGCGTGCTGAATGGTGTCATCCTTGTCACCCGCTCGGTCTGACACCTCAGCGAGCCCAATGACATCCGATATTCCGGCGTCCGCGAGCTCGTCATTCTGAACGTTGACTGCTCCTGCAACAGCCACGGCCGGAATGCCACGCGTCCCAGCCCGGCGCGCTGCTGCGACGGGTACTTTCCCGGACAACGTCTGTTGATCTAGAGAGCCTTCGCCGACGATCAGCAGATCGGCTCCGGCTTCTAAAGCTTCGTCAAAGCCGTTGAGCTGGGCAACGGCATCAAAGCCGGGAGCGGTCACAGCGGAACACGCCGCCGTCAAGCCAGAGGCGAAACCGCCCGCTGCGCCCATTCCTCCATTGCCTGGATCAAAGTCTGCGTTGAGACGAGATAAACACGCTGCCCATTGGGATAGTCCTTTCTCCAGTACGTCTATTTCGTGGAGACCTGCACCTTTTTGAGGTACATAAACGGCGGCCGCGCCGTCTGATCCGAGGAGGGGGTTGGAAACATCCGTGGCGATGATGATGCGGGCACGATCAGACTCGGAGTCAGAATGATGGAGACGAAGGGAGGGCATGAGATCCGACGTGTCAATCGCGCGGGCGTGGCACAGGCCTTTGCCTCCGGGCGCAACGTCATTGCCATCGGCGTCGAGGACGCGGTCTCCAAGTGCACGAAGTGCCCCACTTCCGCCATCGGTGCAGGCAGAACCGCCAATCCCGCAGATAATAGTTGTTGCGCCGGCGTCCACCGCCGCCCGAATTAATTGCCCCGTACCGTAGCTGTCCGCTCGCAGGGACGCGTCTGGCCCCGGGGTGATCCACGCCAACCCACTGGCTTCCGCCATTTCGATGACGGCAATGGAATCGTGGTCCTCGTCCCCGTTGTGGCCATCAGAGCGCTTAGTGAATTCATCCATTCGACTCGTGTGAGAGCCACTGGGGTCGCGGGCCGTCATGAGGACCCACCGTGCGTCATGGTCGTCGCCAAGGGGGCCGCATACCCTCGTTACACGCAGGTCAGCATCATAATCCCCACCAATACGACGACCTCGGCGGGACGCTGACAAAGCAACCTCGACAAGGCCTTCGCCACCGTCGGACACGGGAATTGTCATGCACTCGGCGCGCGGGAGGGCACGCTTCACCCCACGCTCCATAGCCTCCGCTGCCTCCGCGGCGGTGAGCGATCCCTTGAACTTGTCCGGGGCTATCAGTACACGCATAAGGGCCGTCCCCTGTGTAAACCGGGTGCAACCGGGTATCGGGTGCTACCGGCTGCTATCAAATGCTGGTGAGGCTATGAATTCGAGTCAGGAACGGACTGAACCTGCTGTCCCTGGTCAAGCTGGGTCGAACCAGTCGATCCGCTCTCGCTACCCGAGCTGGAGCTTTGGCTGCTACTCGAAGCCTCAGAGCTTCCCGCAGTCGAACCGCTGGAACTCGTTCCCACACTTCCCGACGAACCCGACGATCCCGCATCGGAACCGTCACTACCAGGCGCTCCACCACTGCCCAGAGCAACCATCGCATCTGACAGTGCATTTTCCAGCTGCCCTAAGGTGGTCCCAGCGTTCGCGCCCAAAAGTCCTTGGAGCTGGTCTTTCGGAAGCCCGCCGTTCTGAGATACTTCGCTCACGGCCCGGACAAGCTGGTCAGCCAATTGACCACCGAAGCCCTCTTCACGGATCGTGTCCCACAGCTGAGACAGCGACACCGTTCCGGCCGCCACGCCCAACGTCGCCACCAGAACCGAATCCGGAATGGGGACGTTAAACGAATTCCCAATGGTCTTGAGAACCGGGTTTGAGCTAGTCTGCAGCTGATGCTGGATGTCGTTGGACACGCTTGCCGACGCCACATCAGCGTCCACGGCTGGTTTCACCGTGGTGGCCACACCGCCAACCGGGGTGTCTTCCTTCATGCTCTTCGCCAGCGAGGCGAGCTCGGAGTCCGATCCGTCGTACTTGTTCAAGTCGACTTCGGTGTTAACACCGTCAACGGACCCTGAACCGGAGTGCTGCCAGAATGTGACGTGGTTCCAGCCACCGGGGATGGTCGATGGCAAGGAATCCTCGTAATACGCCAGCCACAGCGGCATGTCGGAGAACTCCGTGGTGTTCCCCATGCTGTTAATCCAGAAGCTGTAGTAGGTGTACATGATCGGCGTGCGGCCGGTCTGCTTCTCGACCTCATCAACCCAGTCACGGACCCACTTTTGCAACTGGGATGGGCTTAAACCGCCGGTCTCCTCCAGGTCCAGAGCTGGGGGTAGCGACGGCTGCGGCTGGTTGGCTAGTTCTTTCGTGTAGAACTGTGCCTCTTGGCGCGGATCTCCACCGGGCCGGGCGTAGTGATACGAACCAATCGTCAGGCCAGCGGCTTTGGCTTTCTTCGAATCGGATGAGAAGTATGGGTTGGTGTAACTCGTACCTTCCGTGGCCTTAATGAACGCGAACGACTGGTTGTCGTTGGCCACTGAATCCCAGTCGATCGCCTGCCCACCGAAGTGGTTGTTGCTCGAGACGTCGATGCCGTTGAGGGCATCGGCTGGCGTAAACCCTGTCGCCGTGGACACGAGGGCGGCCGTCGTCAGTAATGAGCCTGTCATAAGGGCTGCGCCGGCGAATTTCCGGTGTTTCATCGTCTTCGGGAACGGGTTGAGTCCCGGGATGATTCGACGAAACCGGGTACGCGAACGTGCGGCGGAGGGCTTACGCAAGTTAGACATGACCACACTTTAACTCATTAGACACATAAACAACAGGCGAAACACGCTACTCATGGGATTACTTGCGTATCATCGCTTTCTCTACCTGGCACAGCGAGGGCTCCACATGGCATGACAATTGCCGACGAAACCACTGCCCCGCAAAGAATGGCCGCCTTATTCCGCCTCATTGCGCAGCGGTCGTCGGCACTGATGGATATGGGGTGTCACTCACGGGAATCAGGTCCCAGGCTTCTTTATGGCTCGGCAGGGGACGCTTCTTATCCCTCTTCGCCTTCGACCAGTTTTTAACCAAAATGACGATGGTCACAGCGAGCAGAGCAAGCCAGTCGACGATGACGGCAACCAACTGGAGTGAACTTGGCCATTGGAAGTTCCACCATCCGTGGAACGCAATCGCGCCGAGCACACTACCGATGCCCACCATCAACCGCCACACCATAGATTTGTTGGTCAGCATGAGGGCGCTGGCAATTCCGAAACCGGCCAGACCTGCGCACATGGGGTGCAAACCGAAGCCCAATCCGGTGCGGAGGATCCACATTTCGGTGGCACCTTGAACGTCCGAGGTCGCGTTATAGAGAGCCCCGCCCCCGCTGTACACGAAGTTCTCCATGATCTCGAACCCCATGCCGACGGAAAGACCAGCCAGCAGTCCGTGCCACGGCCTATCCCACACGCGTCGTGCCATGAACAGGATGACGAACACGCCCAGCGCTTTGGCAAGCTCCTCCGGGATCGCACCGGTTGCGGAGGCTTCGAACCGCCCCAGGCCCGCTTCCTTCAAAATGTCGGAGAACGCGAGCTCCGTGATCATGACCGTGGAGATAACCATGAACGCTCCCCAGTAGAGGCTCACGAGCACCCAGATCAGGCTGCCTTTTCTCCAGATCGGCAGGAATCGCATGATGGCTAAGAATACAATGAGGTAGATCACGGCTCCCACCACGCCCACTGCAACGGCGTCGGGTGTTTCCGCGAGAGTCATGGCCGACATGAAGCCGCCAGCGATGAGGCATACCACCGCCAGAACGATGTATGTCCAGGTGAATACGTCTTTTCGCATTACGCCTCCCCCGTATGTGGTAGGTGTTCGTCGGACTCTCCGCGAGAATCATTGTCACTGGTGGCCGACTTCGTCAGCGCCATGCGCACGGCATCGGTTTTCAGGCCACACGCGGAAACAATTTTGCTCATTGTGTTAGCTAGGGCGTCGTCGTCGGCGCTGCTCACGGTGGCGATAATGGTTGTTGACTTATCGTCCTTCTTGGTGAAAGCCGCTGACACCACTTTCTTCGCATTCGGATTGGTGACGGATTCCTTCGGCTCCAGGGCCGTCACGCGCGCGTCCCATTCGCCATTGGATGCCTCCATCGTGGGCAGGTCGCCGTCGATTTTGACGTGGGCAGTAGCCCGGATGCCGCGACGGAACACGTGGTCGACATCGTCGTTGCCTGTCATCGTGGCCGTATCGATGTTGACATTGCCGCACTTGTAGGTGGATCCGTACGGGTTATCGTCCGACTGGTCGTAGCATTCTCCCAGGTTAGGCCCAGTAAAGTTCGTGCTATCTTTCATGCCGACGGTGATATCCCCGCCGTGTTTATCGCCGGGGTAGTCACCGGGCGCGCCCTTATCGATAATGACCGGTGCGGCTAGCAGTCCTCCGACGACGATTAACGACGCTGCCCAAATCGCGGTTTTCTTTGATCCCTGCGGAAGGGGTTGATAACGGGATGCGTCGGCGTCGAGCTCCCGGGCCGTGTCAAGATCGCCGGCTGCGTCAGGATTTTGACCTCCCCCGACGCCTCCGTCGACGCCTGCGACGGTGCTGTGCGTGGGTGGCTGCCCCTCTTGTGGTGCGTCCCCCCACGGCGGTATGTCGTGTGTTTTCTCGCCACTCATAACGAAGGACAATAGCAGCACAGCGGGACATCAGGCTGCCTGCGCACATAGTTTTTGTATGGAAAGCACCACAGAATGACAGGCGATGGGTAGTATCTGGGTGGTGAACTGCCCATTTACCCGCTTCTTATAGCTAATAAAATTCTGTTTTGTAACCAAAATCACCTGGGCTGCGCAGCCCACACATCACCATAAGCGGTTGCTGAGAACCCCAAACCAGCCCCGCTGCCCACTATGGTTGCGTGACTGCATGTCCCACCCGCCCGCTATCATTCCTCACACATGAAAGGAAGGTCATAACCGTGAACAATCCCGAGCCCACCACACCATCGGATGACAAATCATCACAGAACACGCCAGCGCAGAACAATCACTCAGGCGAAACCTCAATCCCTGACAATATTTCCGAGGCCCCAGCTACTCGCCCTTCACCCAGCGACGATCTCTACCGGTACGTGTCCGGACCGTGGCTATCGCACCACCCCATCCCCGACGATCGCCCCGTCGACGGCACCTTCCACACACTCCGCGACCAGGCAGAAGAGGATGTCAACGCGATTATCAAAGACGCCGACCCCACCACACGGATCGGCGCGGGTTTCGCAAGCTTCATGGACGTCGACGGCGACAAGGGTGTCAACCAGGCCGGTTTTGCTCCGCTGAAGGACGATCTCGCACGTATCAACGTCGATAATCTTGAGGATTTTGCGCGGGCACTCGGCGCGTTAGACGTCGTCGGGATTGGTGGTTTGGCCGGTTATTACGTGGCGAAGGCGTCGGATTCCCCCATCGACGCGGCCTATCTGAATCAAGGCGGGCTCACCCTTCCCGATGAGGCCTACTACCGCGAAGAGGCTCACCGCCCCATCGTCGACAAGCTCAAGGAGCACATTGCGACGATGTTCACGATGGCTCGCGATGCCACCAGAGGCCCGGAGTGGGAGAAATCTCCCCTGGTCCCGGCAGAATTCGCCGACGCGTCGAATGAGAAGTTGGCGGACACCATCATCGAGTTTGAGACGCGCCTCGCGAAGGGCCACTGGAATGTGGAAGACACTCGCGACGCGCTCAAGACCTATAACCCCACCTCAGTGGACGATTTGCCCACCGGTTTCCCATGGAAAACATGGCTGGAAGCGACAGAATTGTCGACGGACACGATCGTGGTTAGCGAACCGAGCTATCTGGAGCATGTGGCGACGCTGGCCCAGGAAACGGATCTGTCCGTGATGAAACTGTGGGCCGGGTGGCAGATCTTGACGCAGCGTGCATCGTTGCTGGCCGAGGACGTGAGCCGCGAGTCGTTTAACTTCTACGGGCGTGTGTTGTCAGGCTCGACCGAGCAGCGTGCTCGGTGGAAGCGCGCGGTGTCGTTCCTCGATGGCTCCATTTCCGACGACATCGGCCGGGAGTTCGTCGCGCGCCATTTCCCGCCGGAGCACAAGCAGAAGATGCTGTCTCTGGTGGATTACCTGCTGAAGGCGTACCGCAAGCGGATTAGCAACCTCGATTGGATGACCCCGGATACGCGGGATCGCGCGCTGGAGAAGCTCGGGACTTTCCGCGCGAAAATTGCCTACCCGGATCAGTGGAAAACCTACACCAACCTGGAGTTTTCCCCTCATGGCGAGGATCTAGTGGCCAATTCCCGACGCGCGTCGGCGTGGCGCCACCGGTATGAGATCGCCAAGGTGGGGAACCCGACGGACCGGTCCGAGTGGGTGGCCCCGGCCCAGATGGTCAACGCTTTCTATAACCCGGTGGTCAATGACATCACGTTCCCCGCTGCGATCCTTCGCCCGCCGTTCTTCAATCCCGACGCGGATATGGCCCAGAACTTCGGCGGTATTGGTGCGGTGATTGGCCATGAGATTGGCCACGGTTTCGACGATCAAGGCTCCCAGTTCGACGGCGAGGGCAATTTGAACTCGTGGTGGACGTCGGAAGATCGCGAAGCCTTCGAAAAGCTGACGGGCAAGTTGGTAGATCAGTTCAACCCGCTCATCCCGAAAGGCCTCGAGCAGCGCGGGCTGACTGCGCAGCACGTCAATGGCCGTTTCACCCTCGGCGAGAACATCGGCGACCTCGGTGGCCTGGGTATTGCTGTGGTGGCCTACCGCCTGTACCTCGAGGACCAGGGGCTCACGCCCGAAACCTCCCCGGAGATGCCGTTCCTTCTTACCGACGGCACCGCCATGGCACCGCTGGGTCAGGAGTCGGAGGCGGACGCGGGCATGAACTACGACGACGCCCCCACCTTCACGGCCATGCAGCGACTGTTCCTGGCCTGGGCAAACGTGTGGCGCACCGCAATCCGCCCGCAGGTGAGCGCTCAGTATTTGGCGATCGATCCCCACTCGCCCTCTGAGTTCCGGTGTAATGTCATCGCCCGAAATATCGACGAATTTGCTGAGGCCTTCGACGTCCACCCGGGTGATGGAATGTGGCTGGATCCGAAGGACCGCGTCCAGATTTGGTAGCCGTCTTTGATACGCGTACCGCTGTGGGCTCAACGGTTGTCGATGGCGAGTGAAGAAATAATGAGGTGACGGATGGGGAACGCCTTAACGCGTCTTCGGCAACTATATTCACGCTTCGGCCCAGCCCTCATCGGCCAGGCGCTGAACTTCGTGGCCATGGTGGTGCCGGTGGTGGCCAAGCAGCCGGGAATGGTGGCCTACATGCTGTTTCCGGTGTCCCTGGGCATGATCGTGTCCCGCACGATGACGTTGAGTTACCACAGTGTGTATCTCCGCCTTCCCGACGATCGCCTGTCATTTTCGACGGCTGCCTCGGGCCTTATGGCGATGATTGGCACGGTCATGCTGGGCATTGTGGGCGTGGCGCTGATGTGGCTCCATCCTGCGTGGTCGGCGCGGGTGCTGTGGGCGATGCTCGCGACCGTAGCGATCACTGTGTACAACATGTACGTGGCGATCACGATCCGCGAAGACCGGATGGACGTGTATTCGCGGGTTCGTTTCCTCTACGGCGTGGTGAACATCGTGGCGACCTGCGTGGTTGTGTTCCTCGTCCCCGTCCGTGAGGGCCTCATTTATGTCGCTGCGCTGAACTACGTGGTGGGGGCGGTGTTATTGGCCCGGGCGACAAACCAGCAGGTGGGGGCAACGATTAAGCGCGAGTGGTCGTCATTGGTGGCGTTCCCGTCGGTGTTTGCCTCGCCCTTGCGGTCCTACATCCGGGAACACAAGGAAGCGACAACGGGCACATTTTTCGGCGATATCGGCTTCCAAATTCAGGGAATGGTCACGCCGGGCCTGGGCTCCTATGCGAACGCGTGGGCAATTGTTGTGCGTCTCTACGGTGGGTTCTTGACGCTGGCACAGCAGGTTGTCTCCCCCAGCTTTGAGGCTCCCGCGTCGATGGCGATCCGCAACAACAATCCCGATGGTTACCGCGTGCAGTTGCGCATCGCGACGATCGTGGCCGTGGTGCTCGGAGTCGGGACGGCCTTGGTCCAGTATGCGGCCATTGTGTGGAATGATCGCGCGTACCTGGGGGCGGACTATCTTCCGCTGTTTGTTGCGCTTTCGTTGTACGCGACGACGGGCATGGTCTCAGCGATGCTCTCGAAATACCCGGTTATCGTGGGCAAACAGCGAGGGTACATGGTGTGGAGCGGTGCCCGCGCCGTGTTATTCATGCTTGTCCCGCTCGTGTTCCACGGTGGGCCAGTCGTGTATCTGTTCTGCGCGACTATGACGGTGAGTATTGTTGCCGTGCCGTACTTGTGTTCTCCAGTGTCGACGCAAGGGCGGCACACTCAGGTCTGACGGGGAGCGTAGCGCGGCGCGTGCAGGCTGAGCGCGTACCGCGTCGGTGCTATACCCGCGTATAACCTGCGGCTTTCACGATGCGATCCAGCGCTTCCATCCCGGCGCGATGCACTTTCTGGGACACGAATCCGGAAATGATGACGCGATAGGTGCGGCCTTCTTCGAAACTCCCGACCAGTAGGGCCCCGAGCCCCTGTGTTCCGACGGCGATTTCTTGGGGTTCATCGGCGGCCAAACGGTTATAGGTCCACATGGTGGATATCGAGGACGGACTAGTGACAGACCGGATAGCCATCGGGGGCAGAGAAACCGAACGCGACAGCTGAAGGATTTGCTTCACTAATTGCGGCGCGGCGCTCAAGGCTGCGCGCGTGACCGCGAACGGCGATTTCAAGCGTTCTTTCGTCGCGGCAATGTCGGTATCACGTGAACCCCCAACAGTAATCCGCGACCTCACCAGAAGATTCCCACCGCGGTGAGCCAGGATTTTACTGTTGCGGCGCAGCCCAACGATGAGCCAAAACTCGTTGGGGTCGAGATAACCGTCGCCCTCATCAAGCTGGCTGCTGAGCTCGTTCCACCAATCCCACGCCAAGGGAATTGCCCGCGGTTTGTTTCCTTCCTGACCTTCCCATGTGTACGTCAAGGTAGTGGTAAGTAACTCCGCCGGAGCTGGGTCCTCGGGCTGCCGGTTCACGGCCTGCTGGTCATCGTGGTTCTCCGACGACGCTTTTTCAGCGCGAAGAACATCTTTGACGCTGCGCAACGTTGCTCGCGGGCGCTTGATCAGCGTTTCCACCCACGCGCCGAACTGCATGAGGAAGGTGGTGTCGCTACGGGTAAGTTTTCGCGGTGCCACCGTGGGCGTGCCGTTCTCTGGCTGGCCGTGACCGTCGTCGGCAAAACGCCCGCATGGCCATACGGACCCCACATACGCGTACACGCTCCCTAGCCGATCACGCATGGTGGGCCCGTCGCCCCACATGTGGTGGATAGCGAACCCCCGCCACACTCCGAGTTGATAAACAAAGATCTGCGTCAGCGGCCGCTCGTCCTTGGTGGCGAGGTCATGGCACATCAGGGCGATGAGGCGTGCAGGGGCGGCTGGGTCATCGGAGGCGCTCGGCTCCGCTTCCGAATCCTCTAGGTTCACAAAGTGGACGTCGGTTTCCGGGAAACCTTCCGTGATCATGTCGGTAATAACACGGCGGTGGCGTTGGCATTGTGCGTCGTCGTCGCCAAATAAAGGGGCGCACCCGTCGGTGGGGATCGTGCGCAGGGACCAGGTTCCGTCCCACCGCCAATCTTGGAAAAGGCTCGTGAGGCGGCGGCGAAGTGTCGTTCTATCTCGGGGAATGGTCATATTATCCGTTTCCTTGGTTCAGCACCCTGCGGTCCGGCACCGGGCTCAACTTATGCAACTAATTTATGCGCCTGCAGCGACTGCCTGCGACAGTGACTGCTGTGCGTTGTCCCCTCTATCTTTCCTGCCAACTTTTTTATTGTCGACGCTGGACTCAGGCATCTTCCCTAACCATCTCCCCTAGACTGGGAGCCACTGCTTGAAAGATAACCGTAGTCTCGGCATTCCCAGAGCTATTCACCCGCGTTTCCCCAGCTATATCCCCCAGTTTCCCGAGGTCGGCCCGCATGAACACAACTCCACATTCCCCCGGGGGCTCTCCGCGCTCCGAGCGGGACAATGCTTCACCGGCTACCCCGCCGGCGCGGGGTAGCTTGTCGGTAAGAAAGAACGGCACATCACGTCGAGAATCATCGTCCCGACGGTCACCCGGACGGTCGCCCCGAACCGGGAAGCTCGTCGCTCTCAGCGTGATCATTATTGCGGTCTGGCTGGGAATTGCAGCTTTCGGCGGGCCACAATTCGGCAACCTCAGCAACGTCGCAACGAACGATCAGTCGTCATTTTTGCCGCAATCGTCGGAATCTGCGCAGGTCCAGGAGAAGATCAAGGAGTTCGGGGATCAAGATCGGCTCCCCGCGATCGTTGTTGTTGAGCAGTCTGGCGGGAAGCCCTTGGATATTTCCGCGCTGGGGCCGGTTACTCAACAACTTCGTGATGCTGCGGGAGGGGACGACTCCGCGAGCCCTTTCATTCCATCCGACGACAAAACAGCTGCTCAAATGGTTGTTTTGCTTCCATCCGACAGCAACTCGACGGATGCGGTGGAAGACCTCACATCGACGTTGAAATCCGATCTCCCCTCCGACGTCAAAGGGTGGGTGACGGGCCCGGCCGGCTATACGGCTGATTTATCGGACGCTTTCAGCGGCATCGACGGGCTGCTCCTGCTCGTGACAGTGGCCGCCGTGTTGGTCATTTTGGTGGCCGTGTACCGCTCGCCCTTCCTCCCGTTCCTTGTCCTGCTCGGGTCGATGATCGCCTTGGCTGCCGCGGTCGGGGTTAACGTCGCGCTGGCGTCGTCGGGGATCGTCATGATTAATGGCCAAATCCAGGGCATTCTCTTTATTTTGGTCATCGGCGCGGCAACGGATTACGGCCTTTTATACACGGCCCGCTACAGGGAGGAATTACGCAATCTCCCACCTTCGGATACGCACCTCGGGTCGGCATGGCAGGCGACGCGCGCTGCGTGGCTGGGTTCGTGGCGTCCGATTCTTGCCTCGGCTGGCACGGTCTCTGCCGGTTTGCTGTGCTTACTGTTCTCTGATTTGGCGTCGAACTCTGGTTTGGGCCCGGTCGCGGCGGTGGGAATTGGCTGCGCCATGATCGTCTCATTAACGTTTCTACCTGCGGTTTTATTCCTTACGGGCAGCCGTGTGTTCTGGCCTCACGTGCCGACGCCGTCCGAAGGCGACGCTGACGCCGCGTCCCCAGTGTGGTCGTGGGTGGCGAGAACTGTGTCGCGCCGCCCGTGGCAGTTGGCGGTGGGAGTGACGGTCGTGTTGGCCGCCGGCTGTGTAGGGGTGACGACGCTTCACGCAGATGGTGTTCCCCAAAGTGAGTTCGTACTGGGCGACAGCCAGGCCCGCGATGGCCAGGCTGTGCTGGATAAGCACTTCCCGGGAGGCTCGGGCTCCCCGGCATACGTGGTGCTTCCCGAAGAAAAGATGCCGTCTGCAGCGCGCGTTATGCAGGGAACACAGGGGGTTGAATCGGTATCGGTATCGAGTCAGGATTCGCCGTCGGGCTCACTCCCTCTTTCCCCTGATGGAACGGTGGATCCTGGAACAGGAGATTCCGACGCGGGTTCAGGCGAAAGTCATCGGCCTGGCCAGTCCGGTTCCCCCACCGTTGTCGATGGTGACGTCTTGTTATCGGCCACATCGACGTCGCCCGTGTATTCCGATGACGCACAACACACGGTCACGGCTTTGCGTCACGAATTGAACGGCATGGACGCAGAGGTCGGTGGCACTACCGCGATCAACGTCGATACCAACGCGACGTCGGTGCATGATCGGAAAGTGATTGTTCCGATTGTTCTGGTGTTGATCACGATTTTGCTCGCTGCGTTGCTGCGCTCGCTGGTCGCCCCGCTGGTCCTGGTGATGTGCACGGTGCTGAGTTATGGCGCGGCGCTTGGGGCAGCGTCGTTGCTGTTCACGGCCGTGGGTTTGGATCGGGCGGATCCGACGGTGCCGCTGTACGGATTCATTTTCTTAGTGGCGCTCGCTATTGACTACACAATCTTCTTGATGACGCGCGTCCGCGAGGAAGCTCCCGCCGCCGGCACCCGCGAGGGTATGCGTCGTTCGCTCGTCTTCACGGGCGGGGTGATTACCAGTGCCGGGCTTGTGCTGGCTGCCACATTTGCCGCGCTCTTCGTGATCCCGATTCAGTTCCTGGTTCAGCTGGCGATCATCATTTCATTGGGCGTGCTTATCGACACGTTTATCGTGCGGACGTTCTTAGTGCCGTCGATTGTCGAATTGATTGGCCGACGGGTGTGGTGGCCGTCCCGCCTGTCACGGAAGTCAGGCAACACGACCACGGACACGTCGGCCTAACGCACGTTCCCTATTCCGACGCTGGGGTCTTCCTACGTTGGGTCCCTCCAGCGCCGGGGTATTCCAGTACCGCGTTATTTCTGGACCGGGTCGCGACGGCCAAGCCGCACCTTCTTGACTTCGCGACCATTCTCGACGTCGCTGTCTTTAAAGCCGAAGAAGTACGTGAGCACAAACGAGACGACCAGCGACGTCACTGAGGCTATGAGGTAACCCCAGAAGTTCGCACCGATGCCCACTCCCGGCGGGAGGAACGACGGGAATCCAACGAGCGAACCGGTGAATGCGTACATAGTGACGTTGAACGTGCCAGTCAGGATTCCGCCCGCTGCACCACCGATCGAAGCCATGATGAACACGCGGCCGTATTTCAGGTTGATACCGTACATGGCCGGCTCGGTGATTCCGCAGAACGCGGAAATCGCTGCAGGGCCTGCCAGCTCTTTGATCTTGAGAAGCTTGGTCTTCAGGAAGATGGCCAGCACGGCACCGCCCTGGGCAACCATGGTTGCGGAAATGATCGCGTTGATCGGAGAATCCCCACCGGGGCCGGAAACTTGGTCCGTCACGATCGGAATAACAGCCCAGTGCAGACCAAAAATGACGAGGCACTGGTAAAAACCACCGATGAGAAGCCCGGAAATCGTGGGCGAGATGTGGTAGATCCACATCAGCGTCGACGCAATGCCTTCCGAGACAAACATGACGGCCGGGCCGAGAATCAACATGATGGCCAGCGATACGATAACGACTTCACACAGCGGGACGAAGATCATGCGCAGCACAGTCGGGATGACTTTCTTCAGCCACGGCTCCACAATGGATGCCAGCCACGCGGCGACGATCATCGGGAAAATGGAGTAGCTATACGACGCCATGTGGAATGGCAGACCGAAGAATTCGGCGTTGAGCGACATGCCGAGCAGAGATTTGTCCCCTGGTTTTGAGGCCATGTCTACCAACGTCGGATAGGCCAAAACACCACCGACAATGGCAACAATGATGGGGTCTGATCCAAGTCTTCGGGCGGCGGTGAATCCGACGAAGATGGGCAGGAAGTAGAAGACAGCGTCGCCCATAGCATCAATGATGATGTAGGTCTGGGTACTATCATCTACCCATCCTGCCTGCACTAATAGCGCGAGGATGCCCTTCAAAATACCGGCCGCGGCCAACAGTCCGATGACGGGAATCATGGACCCCGTAATCACACCGATCAGCGAACTGAACCCCAGTTTGGCCCAGCCCCAAAGGGTTGTGGGGCGTTCTTTAGCTTCAGCATCGGCTGCATCTTTTGTTTCGACGTCCCTGAGCTGCTTGGTCACAGCATCGTAGACATCTTCGACGGCGGGGCCGATAACAACTTGGTACTGCCCACCTGCTTTAACGACGTCGATCACGCCATCGGTGTCGCGAACAGCGTCATCGTTCGCTTTGGATTCGTCTTTGAGGTAGAAGCGCACGCGGGTGATGCAGTGCGTCAACGAGCTGATGTTCTCTTTGCCACCAATGCTGTTGATGACGTCCCATGCGGTGGCGTCGTAACCGGAAAGATCGGCCGGGCGTTCAGCGGCAGCGTTCCCCTGGTCGGTCGCGTTTCCTTGTCCAGCATTGCCTTGTCCTGCGTCGGCACCCTCGCCGGATGCTGCTGGTACGGACGCCGGTGTGGACCCCGCTGCAGCTCCCCCCGCTGCGGCTCCTGAGGTTGTACCGGAAGCACTACTTCCCTGCGCGCTACTCGTCGTCGATTTCTCTGCGGACTTGAGCTTTTTCAGAGTGGCAGCCGCTACGGGGTCACCCGATGTGACGGCCTTGTGCGTAACTTTGAGGTTGTCGAGCTTCTTCGCCGTGTTGGTGATCGCGACAATGACTGTGGTGTCTTTGCCTGCCGATTTAATGACGTCGACGTCCATGATGCCGACTTTGTCCCCGGCGTGGAGCTGGTCTCCGCGGGAAATTGTCATGTCGAAGGGCTCACCTTTGAGCTCGACGGTGTCGATCCCTAGGTGGACCAGGACTTCAAGCCCGTTTTCGGTTTTGAGCGCGAATGCGTGGCCGGTTTTGGCGACCATCATGACTTTGCCCGATACCGGCGCTAGGATCTTCCCGCTTTTTGGTTTAGATATTCCTAGTCCGTCTCCAACGACTTTTTCGGAGAACATGGGATCGGGGACGTCTTCAATGGGAATGACCCGTCCGGACACGGGAGCGACGATTTCAACGACATTGTCTTTCCCCGTCGCGGTTTTATGCGGCGCGGTCTGCGATGTCGTGACGTCCTCGGAGGGGCGCTCGGAAGGAGTATCGGTCATGTGTCTACTTCCTGAATAAGTGAGCCTTCTCAGACTTGTCTCTGTCAGCTTACCCATAGACAACGTGGCACTATGACTTCGCATCCGGTCTTGGGGCGACATCGGGCGGGATCAGTGCGGCATCGGTTCAGCATCGGTGCAGTATCGATCGCGCAACCACGGCGCGGTAAGCACAGCAGTGTGCCGTCGTCACACATTCTGGCGGTGTCCATCAGCGCGCATTAGCACCCTCGTTGGACAAGCACTTTCGCGACGCCCCCGGTTTGATATGCCCATTCCCATATCGTGTCTTTCCAGCTCAGTGGGGTTTTATGATATCCGACGTTGAGATCGCCGTCGTAGCATCGTCCGATGATCATCCGGGCGCGGGCGACGTGGTATTTCCCGGTCGCGTACACCATGATGTGCGACCACCCGTGTTCCTCGGCGAGCTGTTCGATGGCCTGCGCTTCGCCCCGCGTCGTACTCGGGTCGGGATGAATGCAGTACACAGCGACGCCAGGTCCGGGCGCGCAGATCCGCGCGCCGAGGTCGGGTTTTTCAGTGTAGGGGTCTGAAATGACGAGGTTGGTGGTGTAGTTGTGCGCTAGATTTCGTGTTGCTTCATAAGTATCGACGCCACCGTGGGGGCCGCCGAGTTGCACAATAGCGTCGACGTGGGCGGGTTGTTTATCGACGTGGGGGAACCATAGAAAGCGCGATGCGAAAACACACCATGCGAGGACAACGATCGCAGCGATAACCGCGATAGCGCGGCGTACGGGGTGGTGCCGTCGTATGTGGGAACGGTGAGACGGGCGCATTCAACCTCGGCTTGGTGTTTGGGGCGGGCATGAAACAGCGGGCGTGGAACTAGGCATCCTGGGCATTAATAATGGCCTTGACCAGTGCTTTAACGTTGTCGCGGACTTCACGGCTGATGCGCATGAAGTCGTCGTCATTAGCTGCCACGGGGTCTGGAATGTCCGGGCCGTGGACGTCGAGTATCTCTTTACCTGCACGGGTAGCGCGAAGGTGCGCAATGTCGTCCGGGAAGCGGACTGAATCGATCGTTGACCAGGCTGCGAGTTGCCTTAGCGTGGCTGCTTTCTTGAGGAGGGCGGGTGCGATGCGGAGTGTCTGTTCGACGTGGGCGGTTTCCATACCGACGACGATGTCCGCGCCCGCGAGGGCTGCCCTGTTGAGGCGTGTTGAGGAGAAGCCATCGGCGTTTATGCCCTCTTCGACGAGGAAGCGCAATGCCCGAGGGTCCATGGGTGTTCCGCGGTGAGCGTGTGTTCCTGCGCTGGCGAATTCGAGTGCCTGGGAGGACGAATTGGCTGCTTGTTGGCCTTTTGTCTTCGCCTGGGCGGTGAGTTCATTAGCAAACGAACGCGCGACATATTCGGCCACGGGCGACCGGCATTGGTTGCCGGTGCAGACGAAGACGATCTTCATAGGCCTCTACCCTAGTCAGTAGTCCTTCTCGTCGCCCTTTTTAGCTTCCTCGGTGTCGTCGACGGGATCGCTACCGTTGGCTTCGGCCTCTGCGGTGTCCTCACTGGTGTCCTCGTCGACATCGGTACTCGTCGCATCCCCGTCGGTACTCGTAGACTCTCCGGTCGCGTCGTCCTCGGAGGTACTGACCTCGTCGACATCCTTCTGCTCATCGACGTCGGCCTTGTTCAGACCGGCATCATCCTGCCCAGACTTATCCTTTTCAGTCTTCTCTTCATCACCGACGCTCGTCGTCGAACCCGTGCTCGTCGCCGAAGATGCAGGAGCCACAGCCGCAGACTTATGTTCGCTCCCCGATTCGTACCTGGAGTAGGACCCCACGTATCGTCCTTCGTCGGAATTTTGCGGCACGGCCGTCAGAACAGTACCGATGATCGGCGCGTGCACGGCCCGCAATGATGCAAGTGTGCGGGTGACGTCATCGTAGTTGCGTTTCCCGTATCGTACAGCGACGATAACGGCGTCGACCGTGGTAGCGACCAACGCACCGTCGGTGACGGGCAGGATCGGTGGCGTATCCACAATCACCCAGTCGTAGCGCTCTTGTAGTTCGTCGAGGATGTGGCGGAACGCTTGGCTGCCAAGGAGCTCGCCGGGGTTGGGAGGTGTCACACCTGCAGCAAGGACGTCGAGACCAGTTATCTCGGTTTCCTGCAGAACATCGGCCACGTCGGCATCACCAGCCAACGCTGTTGACAGGCCCGCCGAACTGTGGATGGCACCACCAAAGTAGGTTGTCATCTTTGATCGCCGCATGTCCGCATCAACCAGGCAGACGGTGTCGCCATCGGCAGCCAAGGCCCCGGCAAGGTTCAGGCTGGTCATGGACTTGCCGTCGGCGATCCGCGCACTTGTTACAGAAATAACGCGCGGGGGGTTATCCACGTTGACGAAGCGCAGGTTAACGCGGAGTTCTCGGAATGCCTCGGCCGGCCGGACGCGATCGGCGTTAAAGTCCAGCGGCTTGGTGCGCTGAGCTTCCGGTATCACCGGCACGCTTCCGAGCCTGGGTAGGCCCGTACGCCGCTCGAGTTCCTCGCTGGACCGGACCGAGCGATCCAGGAAGAACCGCAGGGCAACAAGCATGCAGGCCACTAGAAACCCGAGTACACCACCGAGAATCAGATTCATCGCCATTTTTGGCGACGACGGCTCCGTCGCTTTTTCCGGGCTATTGATCAGAGAAATCCTGGGGGCCGTCGTGGACTGCTGGTTCGAAGTCGTGCGCGACCTCGAGTTGCCGTTGTCGTTGTTGTCGGTGCGCGCTTCCAGTTGCTCGGCCTGGTTGGAGAGAACCTTCACAGCATCCGACGCTATTTTTTGCGCCTGAGCAGCGTCGGTATCCGTGGCGGAAATTTCCATGACCACGGTGTCTTGAACGACGGTCGCCTCAAGTTCCTTGGTGAGGTCCCGCGGTGTCATGTCTAAGTTGAGATCTTTGATGACCTGCTCGGCAAGGACGTCCCCGCTGACTAGCTGGGCATAGGACTGCATCCTTTGTTCAGCGAACTGGGTGCTTTGGTAGGCGTCGGATATGGATCCGTCGCTTTCTACTGAGACGAAAACCGACGCTGTCGACGTGTATTTCGTCGGCATCAGCACGGAGACACCCCATGCACCAGCGACACCCAGAACGATAGACAGCGCAAGGATCCACGCGTTACGGCGGACTACTGCCCAAATTCGTCGGACAATCTGAGTCCGATCCTCCTCGGGAGGCATCTCGATACCCGCGGGGCGTGGGTAGGCATCGACGTTGTCACTGTACTGCGGGTAGGTCATTTAGCTCTCACTTTGACGGGCTGAAGGGTGGTCACTCGGTCAGTTGAATGCTGAAGGAGGATGGGATGGTGACGACAGCTGAGTTGGCGTTGGCAATGGTGGACTTGCCGCTCGAGGCGATGCTAACCGGTAGTCGCGTCGGTACTCGCCTGGTTGCCGGTCCGGGGACGATCTATCTGTGTGCTGCCCGGCAATCACGCCGTGTTCTGGCACACCGCGCGCCGCCCCACGCTCTATGCCTTCATGGACAGGCATATCACTGCCGCCTACTGCTTCGCGCTCTCCTGCCACAACAATGAAAAACAACGGGATGAGTGGCGTGAGGTGGCGAAGCGCGGACCCGTAGTCTGGTTCGAAAAGTCCTTGTACAACGGCAAATGCGGCGATCAGGCACATTGCTCGCGCCACGAGCGGGGGTCGATGGTCGTTGCGCAGCCACTGTCGGACGGCGTAGAAGTAGCTCGCCCAAAAACTGGCGATAACTACGAAAATCACCAGGTAGTAGGGCGATAGTTTGGCCACCAAGGTCAGGGGGAACATCAACATGGCCGTCGAGAGCACAACATTGACTATTCCCGCGATCGGTTCGGGGTGCTCGATAAAGCGACCGATCAGCGACCCGGTATCAGCCCCTCGATCCGCGTTAACCAAGATGCGGTAGTGGTCTGCAGGGAGGCCACGGGCCACGATGATTAATGATGCGGCCAGGGAACAGGCCAGCATCAGCAGAATGAATCGGCGGGTTGTTATCCACCGACGAGACAGTGCGGTGTTAGAAACGAAGATGCGGAGCCCAATGAAGAAGACGGCAATGAGCACCCAATACGGGCGGAAGTAATGGCCCAATGCAGCCATGACGACGGCGAGAATGCAGTCCCATATCCACGCTGACTGCAGCGCCGTCGGTACTGCCGCGACGACGATGACCACAGCGCTGATAATGATTTCCTTGGTATAAACCCCCTGGTAGACGCCTACAAGGAGCGAGTAGAGAACGAGCGCGCCGACGCTAAAGGCGGTCACGCGGATTGGTCTCATTCGCCAGAGAACGACGGCTAATGCGCAGTGCGCAATCATAACGCCGAAGAATCCGGCCAGCGTTGGTGAATGCGCTAAGCCGAGCGCGTGATACACGGAGGTGATGGTGGCGAACGACCCATAGTCTTCGTATCTCACGAGGCCTGGTTTCGCCAGAAGGTTCTGAATGACTTGTGCATCGCGGTCGAATTTCGGAGGTAATAAACGTGAATGCAAGCCACTGATGGCCATGGAGCACAGAAGCCCGACGAGCCAGAACACAATGATGTCCTCGGGCGAAAAAAACGTGTGATTTCCGCGAACGTGGCTTTGGGACGTAAAGCTGCGACGACCACCTGGATCAGTGGAGGAAGCAGCCCGCATTCTCGTGTCCTTCGTTATTGGTGGGTATCGTGCGTCGGATTCGTGCGTGAGCATGGCTCGGGCTCGTATTTATGCTCGGTCTCGTACTCGTGCGTAGGTTCAGATCGTGGCAGATATTGGGGGTGAATTGGGTCGGTAGCGTCGGTACGCGATAATTAATAAGTTTTATTTACCTGAAAACCGACGGTAATTCTACCCTTATTCTCCCCCCGCTTTCGAATAGCACTCATGAAGCGCATCCGTGAGAGTCGCCACGCTGTGATTATCCTGGACCCTTTCCCAAGCATTCCGAAGAGACTCGGGCTCGTCGATAGCCCTGATGACTTTTCGAACAGCGTCGTCAACTCCGCCGAAACGCGCTTCAGCCGGGCAATCCCGCAGCGCACGGATGTTTTGGACGAGGACAGGCACGCCAATGTCGTTCATCTCAAGCACGGCCATGGGGTACCCATCCCACAAAGCTGTGTGGAGACCGACGTTAACCCTCGCCAAACGCGAATATAGATCGTTTTTATCAAGCCAGCCCGTGACGTGAACTCCGGCACGCTGCAACGACGCAGTGAGGTCAGCGTCCCCACCGCCGAGCCACTGAAATTCGATGTCGGGCCGCTCTTGATGCACCCGGCGCACAATGGCAGCGAAGAGTTCGGGGCTGCGCTGAGGGGTGACTCGCCCTGAAATCGCAACGCTGGGCGGTTCGGTAGGGTTCCATGTCACCCCGGTCGGCATCGTGGCGTTGGGTATCACTACTTGGGGTATTCGACGGTTGAGCCGTCGGAGAACGTCGCCTTCCCACTGGCCGCATGGTGCGAAAACGGAGGTTCCCCATGACAATGCCCATTCGGCGGAGTAGAACACTGCGCGGTGTAGCGCCGAGATGTCGTTCCGAGCGAAGGCCACACCGTGGGGTGTGTAGACCGTGGGTGTTCGACGTCTAGTTCCGCGCAAGCGCGCGAGGCGTACGTAGGCACCAGCAAAGCTGGAATGTGCGTGGATCACATCCGGCGCGACCTCATCGCGTACGCGTCGGACAGTATCGATGGCTGCCCGGTGGTGGTCCGGAAGGCGCCACGACTGACTGAATAGTTCGGGGTAGGCTTTAGCTGGGGAATTCGCGCGCCGGGCGGTGTAGAGCACCATGTGTTCGTGTTCGGGCACGAGTGACGCGTACATATTGATGGCCGTGGCGACGCCTCCGGCGAAGCACTCTGTGACGTGGAGTATTTTCATTTCCTCTGGTTTATGGGGTCTCGTTACGGTCTGGGCAGCTGGCGGGGTTGGTTCCCGCGTTCATGGTGGGGGGTGATGTCAGTATTAATTGTTGCGGTTGTGTGGTGCGTACTCAGTATGATCCTCGATATGTTCATCTTCCAGGATGCGCCAGCACGCAGGGTCGAAAATGGGTTGCACGGCCTGCTCAATGTCGGTTTTCTTGCCGTCGTGATATTTCGGCTTTCTCAGATTGCGGGGAAGCGTCTGCCTCTTTTGGGGTCTTTGGTTAAGCAAGTTAATCATGTAGTGACAGGGGCTGATCTGGCGTGGGAGGTGTCCGTCGGACCTGGTTTTATGTTGTACCACCCCACCGGCGTTGTGATGGGGCGTCGGGTGAAGGCTGGTGCCAATGTGAAGGTGCAGTCCTCGGTGACTATCTCCGAGGCCCCACGCGGGCAAGAGACGATACTGGGCAATAATGTTCGTTTAGGTGCAGGCTGTCGGATTATTAAGCCTCTTTCACTTGCCGACGATGTGTCCGTCGGAGCAAATGCTGTGGTGACAAAGTCATGCGAGCGGCCTGGTGCTGTGCTGGTGGGCATTCCCGCGCGCGAGTTACCTGCGAAGTAAATCCAGCAAGTAGGAACCGTACCCGGATTTAACTAGAGCTTCTCCCCGGTGGCGGAGTTGATCGTCGGTCAGGTGACCCATGCGCCACGAGACTTCTTCTGGGCTGCCGATCTTCAAGCCCTGTCGAGATTCAATGGTGCGCACAAAGTTTCCCGCGTCCAAAAGTGAATCGTGCGTTCCCGTGTCGAGCCACGCCGTTCCTCGGGGGAGGACTTCCACCGTGAGTTTCCCACTATCTAGGTAGCGCTGGTTGATATCGCTGATCTCGAGCTCACCACGGGTGGACGGAGAAAGGTCTTTGGCCATGTCAACAACGTCGTTGTCATAGAAATAGAGGCCGGGGACGGCATAATGAGATTTCGGATGTGCTGGTTTTTCTTCGATTCCGAGGGCGCGGAATTGCGTGGCAGAGGGCTTCTGGTGGCGTGGGGTACCTTGGTGCTCGAATTCGACAACGCCGTATGCGGTGGGGTCTTTTACCCAATAGGCGAAGATAACGCCACCGTCCGGCGCGGTGTGGCGCCGGAGTTGAGTGCCCATCCCAGGCCCGTAAAAGATGTTATCTCCCAAAATGAGGCAGACGGGCTCATTTCCAATGTGCTTTTCTCCTAGCACAAATGCTTGGGCAATTCCTTCTGGAGAGGGTTGTATCGCATAGGAAATCGAGATACCGAAGGCGGATCCATCGCCCAAGAGTCGGTGAAACACAGTGGCGTCATGGGGGGTAGTGATGACAAGGACATCGGTAATACCCGCCAGAATAAGGGTGGATAGCGGGTAGTAGATCATGGGTTTGTCGTAGACGGGGGTCAGCTGTTTGCTGGTACCCAATGTAATTGGATGTAAGCGGGTTCCGGTCCCGCCCGCCAAAATGATGCCCTTCACGTTTACCAGCGTACCTAGCTTCCGGCTATCTATCCGATAACGCCCTAGGCCCGTCTGCCCAATGGGGCTCATCGGTGTGATGTCGTCGGCAGGATACTGCGATGATCTTCGTAGATTCTGGTGCCATTGTGGCGAAGTAGTGGATGTTTCACGTACATCCCACGTAGACAAAACGCAGAGTGCTCAATTTCACAAAAGCGTGATTAGAATTTATAGAAATATCCTAACAAAGCTTCGGAGGGCTTATACGACTCGCTGAATTGCATCTAAAAATTAACGCTAGCAGCACCAATCACACAAGACACAACGTCGCAAAAACAGCCCTCGACATGCACTTGAACCGTGAAACTCGCTATTCCTTGTTTCCTATGTAACGGGCTGGTTAAAAACAGCACCAGTCACATGAAAACTCAACCAACAGGTCTTATTATATGGGCGTTATCAAATTGTTATGAGGATCAAACGTCCGCCCCATAGCAGTTAACTTGACCCCTACTCTCCCTATCGGCGGTGCCCATGCGCCTGTTACATATCACTGGCCTTCGTCTAGCGGAATTACCCAACCGCAACGGAGAACACCACACTGAAGAGCATCCCGTTAGCCCTGCGCTACATGATGTAAGCCAACAAGAAATTTCAGTTTCTAGCACCGATACTCCTGTCGAGCGAGCGTCGATACGTTGTGCGCATGCGTCCCGGATCCGCACATTTATCCTGGTGAGCGAAGCGGTCGCTATGGCATTGCTTATCCTGGCGGCCGATTACCTGCCTGTTGCAGCTCACGGTGCACGCACTTTCACTCTCGGGACGTATAGCGGCGTTGCCCCCATGTTCGTACCTGGGCTCATCCTTTTCGTGCTGTGGACAGTCGTTATGCGCGTCATGCGCATAACGGACTCAGCGATTCTTGGCCAAGGCGCATTGGAGTATTCCAGGATAGCACGGGCTACGACATTCGCATTCGGCCTCTTCGCCATCAGCTGCGAGTTAACTCAATATACCTGTGGTTTTAGGTATTTAATTTTTACTTATCCCGTCGGCTTAGTAACGCTGTTATTAATCCGTTATGGGTGGCGTCGGTTTTACTGCTGGCAATTGGACACCAAAAAATTAAGTCAGCGCGCCATCTTCATCGGTGATCCTCATTCCATTTCGGAGGTGTATGGCGCACTTCACCAACAATTAGACAATCGGTTCGATATTGTCGGCTTCTGCAGCACACAGACGGATAACCACAGTGAAGAGCAGCTTGCGGAACTCAAGCGTCGTTTCCCCGAGGCAGAAGTTCACGACAACTGGCACCAAATCGATGTCATGGTGTCATTACTCCAGGCGGATGCAGTTATCGTCACGGTGAGTAACCAGATCGGTATGAACGATATGCGTGAACTCATTTGGCGTTTGGACGGACTCCACGTTGAGCTACTTGTAGCCCCCTCTGTTGCCAATGTGACCGGACGCCGGGTTCAAATGTTGCCTATCGCCGGAATCCCACTCTTAAAATTGGAACAACCGCAGCACGCACGAACCCACTGCATCTCTAAAGTTGTGTTTGATCGTGTGGTCGCGTCTCTGCTCATTCTCCTGGCGTCACCCTTGCTGTTGGTCTGTGCGTTAGCTATCAAGCTTGACGACGGAGGCCCTGTTTTTTACACCGCAGAACGGATGGGTAAGAACAATAAACCGTTCGGGATGACTAAATTCCGGTCGATGGTCAAAGACGCGGATCAAATGGTTGCACAACTGAAAGACCAAAGTGATAGCAGCGGCGTGTTATTCAAGATGAAGGACGATCCTCGCGTCACACGGATCGGTTCGTTTTTGCGCCGCTACAGCATCGACGAATTACCACAGTTGTTTAACGTGGTGAAGGGCAATATGAGCCTCGTAGGGCCTCGCCCTCCACTGCCTCATGAAGTCGAACAGTATACCGGGCTAGTAGGTAACCGTATGCTCGTTCTTCCTGGTATGACTGGTCTATGGCAGGTCTCGGGACGCTCTAACCTCTCATGGGAAGAATCTGTTTCTCTGGATCTCAATTACGTGGAGAACTGGAGCTTCATGGCCGACCTCATGATCTTATGGAAGACAGGCCGCGCAGTGCTGACCTCTGACGGGGCATATTAAGAAACAACTAAGTTTCGTCCATGAGGCGACGGCGACGTGGGAACACTATCACCGCTGCCTCTGACTTGAGTCTCAGCACGGCGTCTTTTTAGCTAAAAATGTTGTCCCCTTCATGCGGTTCCTCAACGTGTTCCGGGGCTTCGCATACCGTGACCGGAGCACCAGTAGGGTCAGCAAGAATCGCGATCCGGCCAAATTCGGTGTTTTGCGGCTGGACGATAATGTCCCCACCGTGTTCCTGGGCATACTCGGCGGCGTTGACAATGTTTGCGACCCCAAAATACGTCGTCCACCGGGACTCTGACGCGTTCACTTCGGCGGCTCCTTGCTCCCCGGGGAACCACACCCCGGCGTAGGCGCCGCCCTCGCTCACAGCAGTAATGACCGTGTGGGCCCCCTCCCCGTGACGCATCGTGCTCCACTGCGTCACCTGTGTGTAATACGTGGCGACGTCGTCAATACTCACTCCCTCGGGGAGAATGGCAGCCAGTTCATGCCACACGGGCGTGCCCGGCTCCCCACCAGCAATGAATGGCTCCGACGCAGGATGGATGAACCCAAGCTGTGCGCCGACGATATCCGTCGCGGCCACCATCGGTCCCCGAGGCCCGTCTACAGGCTCACCAGCTGTTCCGCCGTATTCCCGAGATCGGTGCGCTACCGCGGAGACGTCGTCAGTAAGAAAAGACAACATCCATTGGTTCGGTTGATGCGAAGCGGTATCGTCCGTCACAGGGATGATGCCTGCGATGGGCATTCCCTGCTTGCGCGCGTAGTAGTAGCCGCTGTTATCCGCACTATCGATGTCCCAGCCGAACAAGCCTTGATAAAAGTCTGAAGAACAATCGAGGTCATAGGTGCGCAGTTCATTCCAGAAGGGCATGCCTTCACTAGCTAAAAAGGCCGGCATTACATGTTCCTCCACTTTTCCTGGTCGAAATCGTCGTCGGCGGTGGCTTCATCGAAATAGTCGGCCTCATCATCGGGGCCACCTACTTCTGCCCCTACGGAGCCGATAGTAACGACGTCGCCGTGGTGCAACGTGTGTCCCCTGTGGGTTTCGACCTGGCCATTAACCTCGACACGCCCCGCAGAAATCATTTCCTTTGCCTCACCACCGGTTTCAACGAGGCTAGCCAGCTTAATGAATTGGCCGAGCTTAATTGATGAATCGCGAATAGCCGTCACCGGAAAAGAACTCATGCCGCTAGTGTATGCGAGCACGTGCGTGTGGCGGGGATGGTGTCCGCGGCGGAGTCCAGTAAGAGTGTGTTTAGTCGTTTTGTTTTTGCCAACATTTCCGAGTCCATTGCCCTATAACGAATCCAATCGCCACAGAGGTAGTAACCGCGATGATGGCGAAAACATTGACGCGGTCCTCGACATTAAACACACTGAGCAACCGCCACTCAATGGCCATAACGCACACCGCAATGATCAGGGCTAAGAGCATTGCTCGAGTAATCCGCTGCGCGGGTGGATGGTTGGACTGGTTGCTCATAGTACGCACCTTTTCTACCTGTCTCTCTCATGTGAGGTTAGGTCAGAAACCGGATCGGGCGGGATTTAAGACAGTAGCCATATCTGATGCACATACTAACCAACAACCCTTTCGCAACCTATAATAATTTAATATTGGGTAACCTATACTGGAGTACTGTGAGCTGCTGACTGCCACTTACCAGCAGCCGTCACCTAGGGACACTGAGGAAGGAAAACCGTTAATGAATAATCGCACGAGCGCTCAACCATTTACGAGCAGCACTATACGTCGATTCATATTCGTTCTAGCCTTGGTGTGCCTTGTATTCGCGACCGTTCTTTAACAATCCGGATGGGTCCATGACAATTATCTTAAAATTGTGTATCCGCCTATGGCAGTGGCATTAATTAGCCTCTTTGAATCAAAAGACCGGATGCATGTTAAAAATATAACTGTAGCAGTTATTGTTGTCGTCACCGTTATTGTGGCTTTTTCTCTGGCTGTTTAGTTTTCTGGTTTTAATCTATGCAAGCGACGTCTGATGACGTTGGATAGCGTTCAGCGCCGAGATGCAGGGTCTCCGTCAGGCATAGGTGGCTAGCCCATCTGCCTTTTACAGTCACCGCGACTAAACCGTGCCGGATCTTGTTTTCGTCCTGTTTTAGATCTATTCACCAGGATGGCCCCTATCGCAGCAATGACAAGGAATATCACCGGTTCCACAACTGAATGATGAGAAAGCACTAGATATAGATATATAGCGACTCCACAAAGCAGACCAACATTGACATTCGAAGAAATCTTTCCTCGTTTCATAATTTCTTTCCAATACATTTCCTATAAATCCACCATAGCGGTCCACGCTGGATCCAATAACATCAAAGCCCGTACAAATAACGGCTTCCGCAATTAACTTAGCGCGGGAGCAAGTAGCCATAATCCGCACGATCCTGCAATACCAGAAAACCTTTTGGCAGATAAGGCGATACTCTTCTGAAAGATGTTTCAGTGAACGATACGGATAGTAATACAAACTCAATGGCTTTGTGAGAGCTACGACACGCCACTGAGATGGTTATCTGCTTTGAATTTTATTCGATAGCGCGCGTTGTAAGAGTGATGAAAACGGAAGAAATTTAGGGTTCCTGATCGTTAACTAATAATTTCAAATAAAACTATTAGAATACGGGGCGGGTCTAGTTTGGAATTTACCGTATAAAACCATTGCATACGCATGCTATGCAATATCGCCAGAATTAATGAATATAAAGCCGCTATCGCGGGAAAACATCACACGTGTGTAAATGCCAACGCAGTAGAAAAATACTTATACCCTACATACGCCTTTTCTAGTGATTGATCTCCTTGGCTGCATTGTTGACTACGGGAAGAAGACAACATAGCCCACCAATACTCAGGGCATCGCCAAGCACTCGGCAAGTGAGGACCACGACACTCATCTCACCCCAAAGAAAGAGGAAAGGAGAAGTAATGGTGTAAAAATTAGCGTAGCGATTCCCATTTTTTCAGAATCGGCGCGGCAATGCCCCAACTTTCGCCAGATATTTCCGTTTTCGCCGTTCTGATACCGATAGCTGAGTTTCTCGGAAGACCTCCTGACGCTGCAGCCTCGCGGAGGGTGAAACACACAGCACTCGCGAAAACAACAACGACCGACGCAATCAAAGCTGCGACCACTAGCATATTATTTTTTTATACTTAGCTAACAAATACCGATACCCTTTAAGGCGCTTATCTGGATTCGATTGCGGAGAATAGGGACGCAGCTGTCGGCGAAACCAAATTCCCAACAAGGTTTCCATCGGAGATGACGACTGCCCTATCTGCCCGAGCCGCAATTTCCAGGTCGTGAGTAACCATGATCACCGTTGTACCCCGCGACGAAAGCCGAGACAGTTCGCCGATCACCACACCGGTGGACGATGAGTCGAGCGCGCCAGTGGGTTCATCAGCAAAAAGAACGCGCGGTCTGACAAGGAGAGCTCGAACGATCGCCACGCGCTGCCGCTGACCACCCGATAACTGCGCTGGATAAAATTTCAGTTTGTCGCCAATCCCAAAACGCTCAAATTCTCTCCGGATATCTCTCTTGGCGACTCGTTTCTTCGAAAACTTTAGACTCAACTGCACATTTTCCAGCGCGGTCATAGAATCGATGAGATTGTAATCCTGGAATATGAAACTAGCATGTCGTCGCCGTGCACGACTTCGATCGTTCCTCGACATCAAGCCAAGGTCATTACCACAAAGGATTGATCTTCCGGAGTCAAACGTTTCTAGTCCAGATGTGCAATACAAAAACGTGGACTTTCCTGAACCCGATGGGCCAACTATTGATACAAATTCGCCCTCCGCCGCAGAAAAATCGATTCCCTTAAGTATTTCGTCGGAATCTCGCCGACTAATCTGGAACGATTTCTTGAAATTTGAAACCTCTACAAGTCTTTTCGTCATAAACCTTACCTCGTTAATGTCGCCGTACTAAGCTCTGAAGAGCTTCGCATGGTCGGTACAATTATTGAAATCGACAAGAGTACGAAACTTGCGGTGAGTAAGAGAAACGTCTCGCTGCCAAACCAGACTGGAGACGCATGCGGAACAGGACCTGCAGCGAGTACTTTGCCCATAACAAACGCGTTAACCGCGAGTATGAGGAACGCTATGACAGTCGAAGATAAATAATAGATTAACGATTCACAGACTGCTGCAGCACGGATTGTTGACGGCCGGGATCCGAGGACCTCAAGAAGGGCAATGTCATTATTTCTCAAGCGGCTCGTCAAATATACAGAAACAATCGCAGACGACGCAGCAATAATTACCGGAAGACCGAAAACTAAAATAATTTGGCCGGGAGGGCTAACTTGTAAATCCGCCTCGCTTTGGCCAAGAGCGACTGAAACATTCTTGGTCTGGGCAACCATGCCAAAGACAGACCCCACAGAGGAAGCAGCAACAACCAATGGAGTAATCACCGACGTTGAGACAATCGAACGTCGACAAGCGGATGTCTTAGCAATAAACCATGAATCGGACTTCGTAAACGAAAACAACGCGCCGACAAGTCTCACAACAGGGCGAACTAAAACCTTGTCAGAGATTCCATACGCTAAAAGTAGTCCAAGAGCCGCTCCCCAATATGCGGAGATCAGACCACTCAAAGTATCTGGCGTACTCACCGGTGAAGTATTCGCGATGGCTATATAGCCGATAGCTATACCACCTACGATCGCTATCGAAACGAGTAAGCGCAGAAACCCAGTTTTGCCTCGTTGCTCAGGGATTTCTGCAACAGCTTGGACGGGATCGATCTTAGACATGCTTGCCGATCCAAAAAATGTTGCTAAAAGCACAACCCCGAAAGAACTTAGAGGCCCAGAAAGGAGAGCACCGATGTTGATCGACTCTGACCCTAACCCCGGCGTGAGCAAAAAACCGGTCCTTCTCACTAAATCCGTGAAAACAGGCCACGAGATATACCCGAGAAATGCGCCCAGTAGCGATCCTAACAAGGATGAGAGAGAAGCCAACGAAACATAACGCCACCGGGCCTGACGCGGTGACGCCCCGATCACCTGCCACAACGCCACTCGCCGGGAATCTTGACGAATAGCAAGGCGAACCACACTCGGCGCACACAAGATGATTGACAAACACGTTAAGGCAATCTGCAAACCACCGATTGCCGCGAATTGTTCACCAGCATCAGTCCCTGAGGCTTGAGCACCAACAATCGTGAGACCCAATGACAGCGTAAGCATCCACGAGGACACAGCAGTCACGATCAGAATAGAGAACGCCATCGGATGCAGGTCTCTCAGCTCTTTAAACACAGTAAAACCGTTCTACATATACAGAACAATGGAACAACAAACCATAGCCGCTATGTATACTAATATAACGAATCCCCTCACAAATCATGAGCGCATGACATGCCCAAAATGTAACCCCCTTTCTGCGACTTCAGCCACCTTTTGCCCCTCGTTCCTTGTATAAACCCCAAAGTCGGGAAGCGAAAGAAAAATGAGGATCGGCCCTGGGCTACCCTCTGGTCAGCGGAACCGGTCTTGTTGAAGTCATGCCACCTAACACCACGAAGTCAATGGGTGTGAGCTTTGTTCAATACTGACGCAAGAGTGGTTACACGAATAATGGGTACCACTGCAGCCGCTACAGCAAATACGGCACTTGAAGTTCCCACGGTCTGATGAAATCTGACTAGAAAACTATCTTTTCCAGCGATCATGCTCCCCAGAACTGCGGCACCAAAAACACTACTGGTCTGCCAAGCAGCATTAATGACTCCACTAGTCACACCTGTGTACGAAGGCAGTGCCGTAGTCACAGCTGCGGATGTAGCAGCAGGCATCGCGAATGCCATCCCAAATCCGGCAATAAAGGAGATGATGGCGGTCAAAAGATATGGCGTCGTCGAGGACAAAACGACTAAGCTTCCGAATCCAATTGTTCCAATCAGAAGCCCAATTAACATACCTGGAAATGCACCAATGTGAGCTGCCGCCCGGCCACCCAAAGGAGAAGCGACAACGGCACTGCATGCATGGGGAGTCAGGGCAAGCCCGGCGATAATCGGTTCTTAGCCACGATACGTCTTGAAAAACAATGAAAGAGCAAACAACTGTCCGAAAAGGAACTTACGGCCACGGGCTGCGAATTGCTTTCCCCCGTGGGGACTTTCTCACCCGGATTCCTTAACTGCTACGCCGTGTATGGACTCGGCCGAACGACAGTTCCATATGGCGGGGTCGCTTGATAAAGAGCTGTGCCCAGCATTCTTCGAGATGGGGTGGGTCAAACGTATTAGGCCGACCCGCGCTGTTCACTTAACCGACTCCGGTCGAATAAACCTGGCTCATGCGGGAATTCAACCGGAAGGTACCGCTTTAAACCCACGACCATAAACCCACGATCAACCTCCAGGGCATATTCCGGTTGACACGCCCTCCCCATCCGCGTAGTCATAAATGACATGTCAATTACAGCACCATTCATTATTAACGACGAAGCCCTCAACGTCCTTTTTCGGGATGCCCACACGACCAGCGCATTTGAAGACACCAGCATCGATCCCGAGGTCATCAAATCCGTACGCGACCTCATCAAATGGGGTCCGACCTCCATGAACAGCCAACCATTGCGCATCATAGAGGTACCCAAAGACAAGCGCTCCCGCCTCGTCCCACACATGATGGGCAGCAACCAAGCCAAGACCGAAAAGGCGCCCCTCGCGTTCATCATGGCTGCGGACACGAATTTCCACAACAACCTACCCCAGCAGTTCCCCGCCGGCGGCAACGGCCCCCGAGACATGTACGAAAACAATGAAGAAGCACGCACTGCCGTCGCTCTTCAATCCGCCAATCTGCAAGCGGCCTATTTCATCCTGGGCCTCCGCGCTGTCGGATTAGGTGTTGGCCCGATGGGTGGTTTTGACGCCGATGCCGTCACCAAGGAATTCCTCCGCGACGGCGAACAAGCCATCATGGTCATTATCGCCGGGGTACCTGCAGACACCGATTCGCACCACGCACGGGGCCCACGCATGGGCGACGCCGACGTTTTCCGCGTCGCCGACTAGCCACCACCGCATCCCGGCTACGCCCGCATCGGCACATCCGTCGGCACGATAGCGGCCGGCAAACTGGACTCACCCATGAGCTGGCGATCCACCGCGGCAGCGGCCGAGCGCCCCTCCGAGATACCCCACACGATGAGGGACTGCCCGCGCCCCGCGTCGCCAGCAACAAACACTGGCGCCCGGAATCCAGCCGAGAGCGGCACCTCTGCCCGGAAGTGCTCGTCGCGAACAATCCGTCCACGGCCGTCGATCTCCAAACCCAATTCGTCGACAATCCCGGCGCGGTCCACAGACGCGAAGCCCATAGCAAGCAGCACAAGGTCCGCGTCGATCTCGAAATCGGAACCCTCGATGGGGATAGTGCCTTCCGGGATGCGGTCCACCAGGGTGCCCTTCAACCCAGTGATCTTTCCGTCGGAGCCGATGAACTCCACCGTGTTCGTTTTCCACTGGCGGTTACCCAGCGGATGTCCCTTCACGCGGGCGTCCAGGCCGAGCTTCTCTACGAGCTCTTTTTCTTCCTCGCCGGAGACCCCATACTCGCCCTCTTCGTGAGCAGACGCCACGCGAAGCTTACGGGGAAAGGTTGGCCACGGCGTCGACGCCGCCCGTGTCCGCGGCGGCTTCGGGCCGATATCGAACTGCACGACGCTCTTCGCGCCCTGGCGCAATGCCGTCCCGAAGCAGTCCGTTCCCGTGTCACCACCACCGACGATCACGACGTTCTTTCCATGAGCGTCGATCGTCGATACGTCCCTGTCCCCTTCCTGGACCTTATTGGCCTCCGGGAGGTACTCCATTGCCTGGTAGACACCCTCTAAATCACGGCCCTCAATGGGTAGGTCACGACCGATGGTCGAACCGATCGCCAAAACCACGGCATCGAAGCCTTGGAGGTCGCTCACGGACGGAGAAAGGTTGGTGCGGAACTGGGTTCCCTCCGCCACCATCTGTTCTAGGCGGCGGTTGATCCACTTCTTCTCCATCTTGTACTCGGGCACCCCGTAGCGCATCAGACCACCCAAGCGGTCATGGCGCTCGAACACGGTGACATCGTGGCCCGCGCGGGTGAGCTGCTGGGCAGCCGCCAACCCGGCCGGGCCGGAGCCCACCACGGCGACCGACTGCCCCGTCGAGAATGAAGGACGAACTGGTTTCACAAAGTCATGCTCAAAGCCATATTCGACGATTTCTAACTCGACATTCTTGATCGTGACGGGATCATCGTTGATACCTAGAACGCATGCCCCTTCACACGGCGCGGGGCATAAACGGCCCGTGAATTCCGGGAAGTTGTTGGTCGCGTGAAGGCGGTCGAAGGCCTCACGCCACCGGCCTAAACGGACCAGATCGTTCCACTCCGGGATGATGTTCCCCAGCGGGCAACCGTCGTGGCAGAAGGGGATCCCGCAATCCATGCACCGAGTTGCCTGCTGGCGCAGATCCGTTAGGTCCTGCTTTTCGTACACCTCATGCCAGTCCAACAGCCGAAGCGGAACCGGCCGATGGGCTTTGTCGTGGCGGGAATACTTTTGAAATCCATGTGGGTCAGCCATCAGTGCACAGCCTCCATAATCGCCTCGGCAGTTGCTGCCTCATCTCGTCCTTGAGCCTGACAACTCTCCATAATCGTGAGCACACGGCGGTAATCCCGTGGCATCACCTTCACAAATGTGCCGACTGGTGTCGTCGAACCAGTCCACTCCCGATAACTTGCAACAGTCTGATCCAGCCAGGCCACGTCCTCCACGGTGGGTTCCTCAATATCAGCCAGCGCCGTATCGATACGATCACGGATACCGCCTTGACCAGCGGGGATACCGTCGTCAGGAAGGAAAGCAATGCCACCCGACATACCAGCACCAAAGTTGCGGCCCACATAACCAAGGACAACCACGCGGCCACCTGTCATGTACTCGCACCCATGGTTACCGATACCCTCAACAACAGCAGTCGCACCCGAGTTACGGACGCAGAAGCGCTCGCCCACCGTGCCACGGACGAACAACTCGCCAGAGGTCGCGCCATAACCAATAACATTGCCGGCGATGATGTCGCCCGACACGTCACGGCCGGCCTTCTCCACGGCCGACGCGTAGTGCGGGTCGGGGCGCACGACAATGCGTCCACCTGACAATCCCTTACCGACGTAGTCGTTCGCGTCGCCGGTCAGGGCCAGGGTGACACCGTGGGGCAAGAATGCGCCGAAGGAGTTACCTGCGGATCCCTCGAATTCCACGGTCAAGGCGCCTTCGTGCAGGCCGTCGGCGCCGCCGACGCGGGAGATCTCCGAGCCGACCATGGCGCCCACGGAGCGGTCCACGTTGGAGATCCGGTACGACAGCTCGAGGGGTTCGCACTCGCCTTTCGCGTCGATAACCTCGCGCGCGTCGCGAATAATCTGGTTATCCAACGCCTTGTCCAGCGAGTGGTCCTGTTCCTTCGTGCAGTGCTTGTCCTGATACATGAACGGGCTGTCCGGCTGCGCGAAAATCGGCAAGAGGTCGAGCTTCGCCGCATCCGGGTGCCTATCCGCGACCTCACGGTTCACGCCCAGGATCTCGGAATGGCCGACCATCTCGTCGATGGTGCGGAAACCGAGCTCCGCCATGTACTCACGGATTTCCTCCGCGATGAACTGGAAGAAATTCACGACGTACTCGGCGCGGCCGCTGAACTTCGCCCGCAGGTCCGGGTTCTGCGTGGCCACGCCCACCGGGCAGGTGTCCAAGTGGCACACGCGCATCATGATGCAGCCCTCGACCACCAGAGGAGCCGTCGCAAAACCAAATTCTTCCGCGCCCAGCAGGGCAGCAATGACGACGTCACGCCCGGTTTTCAGCTGGCCATCACACTGCACGGTGATCCGGTCGCGAAGACCATTCATCAGCAAGGTCTGCTGCGTCTCCGCCAAGCCCAACTCCCACGGGGCGCCCGCGTGTTTCAGGGACCCCAAAGGAGAGGCACCGGTGCCGCCGTCGTGGCCGGAAATCAGCACCACATCCGCGTGCGCCTTGGACACACCCGCGGCAACCGTGCCAACGCCCTGCTCCGACACCAACTTCACATGGATCCGCGCATCCGGATTGGCACACTTCAAGTCATGAATAAGCTGGGCAAGGTCCTCAATGGAATAAATATCGTGGTGCGGCGGCGGCGAAATCAGCCCCACGCCGGGAGTGGTAATACGCACTTCCGCAATCCACGGGTACACCTTGTGCGGGGGCAGCTGGCCGCCCTCGCCGGGCTTGGCGCCCTGGGCCATCTTGATCTGGATGTCCGTGCAGTTATTCAGATAGTGGCTTGTCACGCCGAACCGGCCCGACGCCACCTGCTTGATGGCGGAGCGGCGCCAATCGCCGTTCGGATCCTTCGTGAAGCGGTCGGAATCCTCGCCGCCTTCGCCGGAGTTGGACATACCGCCCAGACGGTTCATCGCGATGGCCAAGGTCTGGTGGGCCTCGGCGGAAATCGAGCCGTACGACATCGCGCCCGTCGAAAAGCGCTTGACAATGGAGCTCACCGGCTCAACCTCGTCAATATCCACCGGCGGACGATTGGGGTTAAACTTGAACAACCCGCGGATCGTGGCCAGCCGCTTGGCCTGATTATTGACCTTCTCCGTGTACCGCTTGAAGATCTCGTAGCGGCCCGTGCGCGTCGCATGCTGGAGAGTGAAAATCGTCTCCGGGTTGAACAGGTGGTATTCACCCTCACGACGCCACTTATACTCGCCGCCCAATTCCAGCTCGCGGTGAGCCTGCTCCTCAGGGCGGGGCAAGAACGCTTCACGGTGGCGGTCCCCGACGGCCTCCGCAATGGCCTCCAAACCAACGCCGCCGATCGGGGCGAAACTACCCGTGAAGTATTCATCCAGGAATTCCTGGTTCAGGCCCACGACGTCGGCCAGCTGGGCCCCGCGATACGACGCCACAGTGGCGATGCCCATCTTCGACATCACCTTGAGCAGGCCCTTGACCGCCGCTTTCGTGTAGTTATCGAACGCGGTCTCGAGATCCATATCGCCCAGGGAGCCCTGTTTACGCAGCTCATCTATCGTCTCAAAGCCCATGTAGGGGTTGATGGCGTCGGCACCAAAGGTGATCAGCATGGCGATATCGTGGACCTCGCGCACATCGCCCGCCTCCACGATCAAGGACGCCCGGGTACGCGTCCGCTCACGCACTAAGTGCTGGTGAACAGCGGAGGTCAAGAGCAGCGACGGAATAGGCGCAAACCGCTCATCCGACTCGCGGTCGCTCAGCACGATCAGCGTTTTACCGTCGGCAATCGCGTCCGACACCTCCCGACGGATGCGTCGCAAAGCTTCCTGAATTCCGCGACCACCATGAGCCACGGCATACAACCCGGAAATAATAGCGACGTCGAACTGCGGAAAGTCGCCACCATCGTTGGCGTGAACCAGCCGCGCTAAATCACGGTTACGCAAAATGGGGTCGTCGAGGTGAATGAGCTTCGCCGCGTCAGCATCCGGGTGCATGATGTCCCGCTGCGCACCCAAGTGAGTGAACAGCGAGGTCATGAGTTTCTCACGGATGGAATCCAGCGGAGGGTTCGTGACCTGTGCAAACCGCTGTTTAAAGAAGTCAAACAGATACGACGGGTGGTCGGACAGCGCCGCGATCGGCGTATCGGTGCCCATCGAGCCAATGGCCTCTGCACCATTGAGGGCCATGGGTTTGACGATGATGTCCACGATCTCCTGCGTGAAACCGAACACGCGCTGGCGCAATACGGCTCGGTGGTGAGGCATCCAGTGGTAATCCGCATCCGGAAGATCCGTCTTGCGCACAAGGTTGTGCGAGACCCACTCGCCATAGGGCGCCTGGGAGGCGAGGTCAGTTTTGATCTCCTCGTCCGGGACGACGCGTCCCTGGGAGGTGTCCACCAAGAACATCTCGCCCGGCTTCACACGGGTACGTTCCGCCACGTGTTCTGGGTCGATGGGCAGGACTCCCACTTCGGACGCGCCGACGACCAGACCGTCGTCGGTAATCCAAATACGACCAGGGCGTAGACCGTTGCGGTCCAAGACGGCGCCAATAACCGTGCCGTCGGTGAAGACGACGTCAGCGGGGCCGTCCCACGGTTCCATCAGGCACGAGTTGTACTCATAAAAGGCGCGGACGTCGTCGGATAAATCGGCGTTATGCTCCCAGGCCTCCGGGATCATCATGAGCACCGCGTGTGGCAAGGACCGCCCGCCAAGGTGCAGAAGCTCGAGGGCTTCGTCGAAACGGGCCGTATCGGAACCACCCGGGTCACAGATCGGGAGGACGCGGTCGATGGGGCCCAGCACCTCGGAATCGATCACGGCTTCGCGGGCGCGCATCCAGTTCTCGTTACCGCGAACAGTGTTGATCTCACCGTTGTGGGCAACCATGCGGTAGGGGTGGGCCAGCGGCCAGGACGGGAAGGTATTCGTTGAGAAACGAGAGTGGACCACAGCAATGGCCGACTCAACCTCGGGATCCTGCAGGTCAAGGTAGAATTCCCGCAACTGCGGGGTGGTCAGCATACCTTTGTAGACAACGGTCCGGGCGGACAACGAGGGGAAATACACGGTCTCCTCGCCCGATCCGGCACCAGCACCCTTACTGCCGAGTTCGCGTTCGGCCCGCTTGCGAACGAACCACACGGCACGGTCCAGGTCAATGCCCTCGAGGGGGGTGCCGTCGCCCTTGGTTCCCGAAATATAGACCTGGTGGAACAGCGGCATCGCGTCCCTGGCCATGGCACCGATTGATGAATCGTCGACGGGGCAATCCCGCCAACCGATGAGCGTCAGACCTTCTTCTTTAATGATGCCTTCGACGTAGCGCACTGCGTCGAGCGCTGCCATGCGAGCAGCTGGCAGCATGGCGATGCCGGTCGCGTATTGGCCGGCGGGTGGGAGTTCAATGTCCTGCTTGGCCATTTCACGGCGGTAAAAAGCGTCCGGAACCTGAATCAGAATCCCGGCACCGTCACCGGTGTTTTTCTCGGCACCTGCAGCACCGCGGTGCTCGAGATTAACAAGTGCTTGAATTCCTTTGTCGACGATGTCGCGGCTTTTGTCACCGTGCATGTTGGCAACGAACGCGACGCCACAGGCGTCATGCTCAAAGGATGGGTCGTAGAGACCCTGGCGTGAGGGAACAGTCGTCATCTGGTCGCCTTTTCGTTCACATGGCTGTAACGAGCCTGGTTAGCCGTGGTCGGTCGGTGAGATCTACCACTTGCGGGGTTGTCCACAGTGAATAGGATCAGGGGTCTCGCACGGGGTCAACCGGGAGAGGCCGAGCCCAGTGCTAATGCGACGTGGGCTTTCTCGTTTATTTCAGGGGTAGATTGTTACTTTATCGCAGGAGGATCACATGGGTGGTGAACTCCACGTTCGGCCCTACTACCTATACATCATGAATGTTTCAGCAATGTTTCCTAGACGTTTCATGGATGTAGTGGTTATGTCAGCTGTTATCAGGCTTAACAAGTGGGAAGGCCAGTGACTGGCGGATCGTGGACCCCGTAATCAGCATAACTATACGGTCCACGCCGATACCCAGACCACCGGTCGGGGGCATACCGAATCCCAAAGCGCGAAGAAATTCCTCATCCAACTCCATAGCTTCGGGGTCCCCACCGGCGGCAAGGAGCGATTGCTCCTCTAACCGCTGACGCTGATCAATGGGATCGGTCAGCTCCGAGTACGCGGTACCCAGTTCGACGCCCCACGCCACGAGGTCCCAGCGCTCCGTTAACCCTGGTTTGCTGCGGTGCCGACGTGTCAATGGGGAAACGGACACCGGGAAGTCCTTATAAAACGTGGGGAATTTCGTCCGTGACTCCACGAATTCGTCGTAGAGCTCTTCGATAATGGTGCCATCGTCAGCGTCTGGGCGCAGTGGCATGCCCGCCCGTTCCATCAGGGCATCTAATTCTGAGCGTGGCGTATCCACCGAAATAACCGGTCCGTCCCATATTCCGTCCGCCCGCGCGCCCTCGGTAATAGCGTCGAGCACGGATTTCACGGGCCACTCGCCAGAAATATCGACCATGATGCCGCCGGGTGCCGTCACGATGGGTTTCCCATGCACCGCGGTGGCCGCGTTCACAATGAGCTCATGGGTCAGGGTCATCATTGTTTCGTAGTCACCGTGGGCGTCGTACGCTTCCAATGATGTGAACTCCGGGTTGTGCGTGGCATCGACGCCTTCGTTGCGGAACTCGCGGCCCAACTCAAAGACACGATCCACTCCGCCACACATGAGCCGCTTCAAGAATAGCTCGGGGGCGATGCGCAGATACAAGTTCATGTTGTACGCGTTGATGTGCGTAATAAATGGCCGTGCATTCGCACCACCATGGATGGGCTGCAAAATGGGGGTTTCTGCCTCCAAATACCCCGAAGTATGCAGGTCGCACCGCATCGAGTGCAGCACGGCGGACCTCGCCGTCAGCGCCCGGCGCGACTCAGCATTCACAGTCAGATCGATATGCCGGGACCGCACCCGCGCTTCCGCATCGGTCAGCCCGTCCGTTTTGTTGGGCAGCGGGTGCAAGGATTTCGCTTCAAATCGGATACGGTCGGCCAGAAGCGACGGCTCACCCTTCCGAGAGACACCCTTTTCGCCTTCAACTCGGATAATGTCGGCAAGGTCAAGATCCTTGCGCCACGCCTCGTAATCGCTGCACCGGGCTTTTTCGATGATCACCTGTGTGTCGCCCGACCAGTCATGGAGCTGGAGGAACATGACGCCTCCAAAGTCGCGCCGGGCAATAATACGGCCGGAAATTGAGGCGGCAACATCATCATCCATGCCGGCAATCTGCGCACAGGTATGCGTCGGACGAATGGCAGTAGGCCACGGGCTCACCCCTTCCTCACGCAAACGCTGGGCTTTTTCCAGACGCACTTCGACCTGTTCCGAGCGACGATGGTGCACTGCACGCCCGGCGCGCGCCTCCTCCATGAGGCGGGGTGCGAGCTCGAGCGCTTCGGCGGCGCCTTCTCGTTTCACCGATCCGACGGGGGTCAGTGGGGGTTTACGACGCGACAGGGGTGCGGGTACGAACCCTTCAACGATGCCGGACACCAATCCGACGCGGGCGATGGCGCGGTTGTCTTTGAAGCAAATGTATCGGGGTGCCCAGGTGGGGTTGTATTTTTCGTTGGATCGGTAGAGCGCTTCCATCTGCCACCATCGCGACAGGAAGACCAGGAGGCTCCTCCACAGGCGCATGACGGGACCGGTGCCGAGCTCATGGGCCGTCGCAAAGACCTGGCGGAACATGGCGAAATTCAGCGAAATTCGTGTTACTCCGACGTCCACACCGGCGTTGCAGAGCTCCGACACCATGATTTCCACGGTGCCATTGGGTGAGTCGGGTGATCGACGCATGAGGTCCAATGACACCCCAGTGCGCCCCCACGGGGAGAAGGAGAGTTCTCCGACGCGTCGGGCTACGCCGGTGGGTGAATGGTGGGCGTCTTGGATGGCTTCGACCAGGAGGTTATTTGAATCGGCAGGATCCCCCAGCCGCGAGAGCGCCATAGAGAAGCCGCGTTCGTTGTTGGTGTCGCGCCATGCGTCGGCGTCACGCTGGACACGGACCATCTCTTCATCGATTAGTTCGCCATGGCGACGGATCCGCACGGTCACGCCTGCTCGTCGAGCCCGGGCGACGGCCTGACGCACTGCCTTAAACTCGGGCTGGCTCAGGGAAAAGCTATCGGTGTAGATGATGGCTTCGTCGCCCAACCGGAGGGTTTGTAGTCCGTGGGATGAATAACAGTGCGCGCCTCGGTCGGATGCCCCCATCACCGCCGGGGTCCACCCGTACATCACTGCCTGGTGAAGCCACGCATCGACGGCTTGATCCCAGGCAGCAGGGTTGCCGATGGGATCTCCCGACGCAATACATACTCCCAGTTCGACGCGGTACGTGACCGCTGCCCGCCCGTCAGGTGAATAGATGACAGATTTGTCGCGTCGCGTCGCGAAGTACGCCAGAGAATCGTCCTCTCCCCAGCGGGCAATCATGGCGCGGATGGCCGTCTCGTCGTCAGGAGTAAGAGCATTGTTGTCGCGCTGGCTGCGGAAAAGGGTCCACACGGACAGGAGGAAAATGATCGCGCTGGCCAGGGTGATGACAAATGACACGATCCATTCCGGGTGGCCGCCGAAGAACTTTTGGTCGACCAACGAGAAGGCGAAGGACTTGTTGAGAACCCATTGCAGACGATTACCGCGGGACAGGGTATGCGGGAAAAGTTCGACGAGTAGCCATCCGCTGGCGGTGACCAGGCCTTCCCCGATGATATAGACCGCGAGGGCCTTCCTGATGGCCGCGTGTCGTGTTCGCGCCGGGAAGGCGGAGCGGGTAGCCAGGAGGCCGATGAGCATGACTGCTTGGACGATGAATCCAACGTTGAGCTCAACCGTCGTGACCGTGCTGCCTATGTCGTAGCCGTTAACTCCCAGCACGAAAAGCAGGATGTTCTCGATGTTCAGGATCGCGAGGAGAATAACGCTGACCCACCAGGCCAAGCGTTTGCGGGCGAGAATCGCTCCTGCCAGTAGACCGAGGGCGAGGGCCCATGATATTGACACCCCTGGCATGGGGAGGATCACGTAGTCGAAGAATTCCCGGATGCTCTGCAGCTGATGCCGGACCGGCCTGACCGCGCTGAACAGAAGCGCGATGAATGAATACACAGCGAGCAAGATGCCAAAAAACGGCGGGAATCTTTTGATAAACGTGGCGAACACAGTCTTATCTTGCACCCGCCCTGAACCTGTAGCCATAGAATTGTCCCCTAATATCCTGTGATTTCCTTGTGAGACTAGCAGTCGTTGGCGCGTACCTATGATTGGTCAGTGAAACTGCGTTTATCGCCGACGACCCAGTTCACGGAAATCGATTTTCCCATCTGTAGTAAAGGGGACGCCTTCCCTTTCGAGTAGCTGTTGTTTGAGGACGAGGCCGCGGGCCCCTCCCATGTACCCGCCGAGAGAGCCCCCAGCCGCGACGACCCGGTGGCAGGGAATGAAGAGCTGGATGGGGTTGGTTCTGCATACTGATCCGACTGCGCGCGCAGCTCGCGGCCGACCGGCGGCTTCGGCCAACTCGCCATATGTGAGCACGTCACCGGGCGAAATGTGGCTCATCTCTTCACGCACGGACTTCGTGAACTCGATGGGGCCATCCTCGATACTCATCGGCAGAGTAAACGCTTGTCGTGTTCCGCTGAAGTACTCGTCGAGCTGCTCGCCGATCTGTGTAAAAAGGTGGCGTTGGGCTTTGCTCATGCTCGACGCGGCAGCAGGATCAGCGATGTCGGGATCCGTGGTGCCCGGACCCATGATGTAGTGCGATGCCACGATGGCGTGGTCGTTGATCGTGACATCGATGTCGCCGAATGGCGTGGGGAAACGTTGTGTCCGATAGGTCAGCTCGTCATGGTGATCGTCACTGTATCCGACGGACATGGATGTGCTCCGGTGGTTCATGGGGACAACGATAGTGGGCATTAAAAACCGGGTCACCAGCGCATCTGCGCTCATAACCCGGCTGTGAAATCGGTTAGGACCTCATAGGGTGAGTCCTCGACTTACTTGTCTTTGTTGAGGAACTCAGAGGCCTTGTCTTTCAGGTCCTCGATGCCCTGCTTGATCTTGGACTCGGCCTGATCGCCTTTGCCTTCGGCCTTGAGGTCTTTGTTGTCAGTAACGTCACCGGCAGCTTCTTTGGCCTTTCCGCCAAATTCGTCTGCCTTGTTCTTAATGTCGTCAGAAATACCCATAGGCTTCTCCTTCTGTTCTAGTTTTGCGACGCAACGAGCGGATCTATGTCGGGTAACCCGCGCTCATAAGAGCGGGGTCCTTATATCGCGACATGGCCACCGTCGCCACTTGTCTGCGTGGATAACTCCCGCAGTCGGGCGGCGGTGATGGCACGCTCGTATGCACATCGCCTTACACCAAGACACTTTACTACGGATTTCGCACCACTGATGGTTGCCAGGTATTTCCTACGAATTTGTGACTATTTCGGTACCTGAGCAGGTGGTGCTCCATTCCGGCAACCGGGGCAACCAGGGCAGCAGTGCCAGCCAAGATGCAGGCTTTAGTCCCCGATCTCCAGCAGAGACTGTCCGCCCTGAACGGCGTCGCCGGGTTGCACGTGAAGCGCGGTGACGGTGCCGTCGATGGGGGCTGTAATTTCGGTTTCCATCTTCATGGCTTCAAGGACGACGATCACTTCGCCGGCCGTGATGGCTTGACCTTCCTCAACAAGCACTTTACTGACGGAACCAGCCAAAGGTGCCGTGACTGAATTGGCGCTGACACCCTGAACAGATGAGGTGGTCGGCGCGGTGGGTGTTGGCCCGTTGCTGTTGCCACCAGTGATGATGGTGCCAAGTGTGGGGCGGTCTTCGTGTTCAACTTCTACGTCCACGGAATAGGGGACGCCGTTGACGGTAACTGTCAGTTTCATTCTTTCGGGTTCCTTCTATTCGTGGCTTATTGCCATTTCGCCTTGTGCTGAACTGCCTGCCGACCTTGCTGTGACCAGCTACGATGGCGCAAGAAGTGAACTGCGCGCACGGTTCCGCGGTTACCCATGTAGGCGGATACGGCCGCACTGATCCCAATCAAGACATCTTCAGGAATTTCCTCGTCAGAGCGCTGTTTCAGTGCCGCAACTTCATTTTCGAGCTTGGTGACGTTGCGGGAGAGCTTTTCCACCTGGTTGGACAGGCGGGCCAACAACTGACTGAGTTCAGCAGAGGATGCATTGTCTGTGTTCATGCTTCTCCGATCAGTTGGGGGCCAGGCCATGCTTCTTGGACGGCCGGTTCTCACGCTTGTTGGTCAGCAGCTCCAGGGCCAGAGCAATTTCGCGACGTGTGTCCGCGGGGTCGATGATGTCGTCAACGAGGCCTCGGGACGCCGCCATGTATGGCGTCGAGAAGGTGTCTTTGTAGAGCTGGACGAGTTCGCTCTTCTTTGCTGCAGCGGCTTCGTCGCCACCCTCTTCCTGGGCTTTCTTGATTTCCTTGCGGAAGACGACGTTCACCGCTCCGTCGGCACCCATGACCGCGATTTCTGCGGTGGGCCATGCCCAGACACGGTCCGCGCCCAGGTCCTTCGAGCACATGGCCAGGTACGATCCGCCATAGGACTTGCGGAGGACCACGGTCAGCTTCGGCACGGTCGCTGCCGAGTAGGCGAACAGCATCTTCGCACCGTGGCGAATGATTCCGCCATGCTCTTGCGCAACGCCGGGCATGAAGCCGGGGACGTCGACGAGGGTGAGGAGCGGAATATTGAAGGAGTCGCAGAAGCGAACGAAGCTTGCGCCTTTGTCCGACGAGTTGATGTCCAGAACGCCGGACATCACTTGCGACTGGTTGGCGACGATACCGACTGTCCGGCCAACGACGCGGGCGAATCCGACCACGAGGTTTTGGGCGTATCCGGCCTGGACCTCGAGGAAGTCGCCGTAGTCGACGATCTTGCGGATGATATCGCGGACGTCGTAGCCCTTGCGGCCATCGACGGGGACGATATCGCGGAGGGATTCGTCGGGCTCGACAACCTCGTCCGGATCGACGATGGGCGGCTCTTCGGTGTTGTTTTGCGGCAGGAAGCTCAGGAGCTTCTGCGCGATCAGGATGGCTTGCTCGTCATCGTCGGCGACGAAGTGAATGTTGCCCGCTGTGCTCATGTGGGCATCGGCACCACCGAGTTCGTCGGCCGTGACTTTTTCGCCGGTCACGGACTCGATGACCTTGGGGCCGGTGATGAACATGTTGGCCTTGCGGGTCTGGATGATGAAGTCCGTCAGTGCCGGCGAGTAGGCCGCACCACCAGCGCACGGGCCGGCGATGATGGAGACCTGCGGTACGAGTCCGGAGAGCAACACGTTGTTGTAGAACACACGGCCGTATCCAGAGAGGGAATCGATGCCTTCCTGGACTCGGGCTCCGCCGGAGTCGTTGATAAAGACGAAGGGGGTGCCGGTGGTCGCGGAGGCCTTCATCATGGCGACTACTTTGTTGGATTGCATTTCGCCAGCTGACCCACCCATGACGCTGAAGTCCTGGGATGCGATGTGGACTGGCCGTCCGTAGACCGCACCGGACCCGGTAACAACGCCGTCGGCGGGGGCATCGGCCTTATCCATCCCGAAGTGCGTTGTCCGGTGCTTGGCGAACATTCCGGTTTCCTGGAACGTGTCTTCGTCGACAAGCTTGGTGATGCGCTCGCGGGCGGTCATCTTGCCGCGGTCGTGCTGCTTGTCCAGGCGTGCCTGCCCGCCGCCGAGGCGGATGCGGTTTCTTTCTTCTTCCAGCTGTTCGAGGCGCTCAGGCATGCTGGGATCGTGAGGTTGCTCACTCATTTATTTGCTCCGTTTCTGCTGTCTTTCGCGGTGATCAACTGGTTTATGCGGGTTCCACGGAGACAGTGTGGCTGCGGCCGCCTGTGGTGACTTTGTACGTAATCGGTTCGCGGATGGCAGTGGCGTCGCCGGAAGCCTTCGCCTCTTCGCGCTCGAGCTGTTCCTTAGTCTTGCCAACGTTCTTCGGGCCGTCAGGGCGAGTCTTAAAGAATCCCGGCGCGACCTGCGGGAACAGGGCGTTGGTGAGGACGTCTTCGTCGGACCCGTCGGTGCCGTCGAGTTTGTCAGCTTCCTCAACCAGGTTGTCCCATTCGGGCTCAAGGAGGTCAGCAGGACGCTCGGTGATGGGCTCTTTACCGGTCTGCTTCTTGGCTTGCTCGATGAGGTCTTCATCCCTCTCACCTGGTGCTTCGCCGTAGTACCCGAGGAGGAGGTCGGCGAATTCAGCCGTGAGTACTTTGTAGCGGCCCATCAGCACGTTGAACACGGCCTGGGTGCCGACGATCTGGGACGATGGCGTCACCAACGGCGGGTATCCGGCAGCTTTCCGAACGACGGGGACTTCTTTCATGACCTCGTCGATACGGTTGCCCGCGCCCTGGGCTTTGAGCTGCGATTCCATGTTGGAGAGCATTCCGCCCGGAATCTGCGATTGAAAAATATTGGTGTTGACCAGTGTTTTCGACTCAAACTCCGCGTACTTCGGGCGCACTGTTTTGAAGTGGTCGCGGATATTAATGAGCCGATCCATGTCGAGCCCGGTCTCATAGTCGGTTCCTTCGAGCATTTCGACGAGAGACTCGGTGGGGTTGTGCCCTGGCCCGAGGGACATGGAGGAAATGGCGGTGTCAACAACATCCGCACCTGCTTCAATGGCCTTCATGAGGGTGACCATCGTGACGCCGGTGGTGGAGTGGCAGTGGACGTTGATCTGCGTATCGTCGCCATAGGTGTCCTTGATGCCACGGATGATATCGTACGCGGGCTGTGGTTTGAGCAGCGCAGCCATGTCTTTGAGCGCGATCGAATCCGCGCCCATGTCCAGCAGGCGTCCTGCTAGGTCAATGTAGCCCTGCACGTCGTGCAGTGGGGACACGGTGTAGCAGATGGTGCCTTGCGCGTGCTTGCCCACTTTCTTCACAGCCTGCATGGCGTGCTCGAGGTTGCGGGGATCGTTGAGCGCGTCGAAAACCCTGAAGACGTCCATGCCGTTTTCAGCGGATTTTTCAACAAACTTATCGACGACGCCGTCTTCGTAGTGACGGTATCCCAGAAGGTTCTGGCCGCGAAGCAGCATCTGAAGGCGTGAGTTGGGCATGAGCTTGCGGAATGTGCGCAGTCTCTCCCACGGGTCTTCGTTTAGGAAGCGGATGCAGGCGTCGAAGGTTGCGCCGCCCCAGCATTCCAGGCTCCAATACCCGGCTTTGTCTATATCCTCACAGGCATCGACCATGTCTTCGAGGGCCATGCGTGTTGCCATGAGGCTCTGGTGAGCATCACGCAGAGCCAGTTCGGTCACTCCAATTTTTCGCGTGGTCATGGCCACTACGTTAAGCCGATTTGTTGGCTGTTGCACCACAACTCACCGTCGTGACTTACCGCACTCTTGGACTTGAACAGTGATTAACCCAACTTGAAGGGGGGCGTCGCGTCCTTTCTTGTCATAAATATTCAGGTTTGCGACGGTGCGTTGCTGTTTTTATGCGACGACGGTACCCCGTTCCGGGGGCCTTACGCGCAAGAAACAGGCATTGTTCTTATCTTCGATCACGTTCAGGAGCAATTGATCACATTCCGGCATATACCCACGCTGTTTTCTACCCACCAGATCCCCGCGCGGTGGGTTAGTGATTACCGCGAGGCAGATTAGTACAGAGCGCACATGGTTTTACTAGGGTATGGCTATGCCATCTTTGTCGTCGATGTGGTCGCATGCCAGTGATTTGACGTCGATGCGCAAGTTTTCTTCCCGTACGCCACGGGAAAAGCGGATCGATAACACATTTTTCCTGCTCGCAGGTTTAGCTGCCATCTGGTTAGCGGGGGAATACTTCAAACTTAGCTTCGTTTTAGACTTTCGGTTGCTATTGATTATCCCTGCGTGGGGTGTGATTGCGTACCTCACACCCCCCCGGCTTCATCGAATTTTGACGCGGATTTACGTCCCCAACTACTTCATCGGGCGCACTCGGACTTCGGATGGGCTTCTGGGCGATCCGGTTAATATCGCGTTCGACGGCACTGCCGAGCAGCTCCACCGCTCGATGACTGAAGCGGGCTGGACGGTGGCAGATCCGGTGACGTTTCGGTCGTCGGCAAAAATTGTCTGGAGCTCCATCACTCGCGCGTCCTATCCCGCGGCGCCGGTGAGTCCGCTGATCCTCTTCGATCGTGAGCAAGACCTCGCCTACCAGCAGGAAGTGGATGGTTCTCCCTCCCGACGACACCACATTCGGCTCTGGCGATGCCCCAAAGACTGGCCGCTTCCCGGTGGTCACCGCGTGGACTGGGTGGGCTCCGCCAGCTACGACACAGCCGTCGGCGTTAGCTTTTTCACCTTACAAGTAACCCACCGCATTGCTGCCGATATTGATAGGGAACGCGATCACGTCGTATCGACGGTTCGTTCTTATGTCCCCGAGAGTTCGGTATCCATGATTGAGGATTTCTCGACGGGCTATCACCATGTCAACGGCGGCGGCGACAAAATACATACCGATGGGGATCTTCCCATTGTCGACGTCAGTAGGGTCGGGTTACACTCTGGTCCACACGGTGACGACGGTGCTAGTGCGGAGGAAACGTCCGAGGAGCTGCCCGATGATATCGGGGCGGATGCTTCGTCGGATATTACCGATTCTGAAAACGCCGAGGCACGGAAAGCCACAGCAGGAAACGCCGTCGAGGAAAGCAGTGATACTGAGCCACTCACGGCACGCGGCTCGGACAATGTGGACTCGACGATCAACGGAACCCGCTACACTGGCCGGGCGTCCACGCACTATGACGACGACATTTCCGATGAGGAGCGTGCTGCCCGGCGTCCAAAGAATGCGCAACGCACACCGAGGCCACCGAACCTGATGCTGTCCATGGGGATGCTGTTCCTCGTCGTCGCGTGGCAAAGCGTCGTCCTGCTATACAAAGCAGACCAGCACCGTTTTATCCCCGGCGCCTTGCAGGACATGGGTTTCAGCCACCACACCGCCTACGTCGCAACGCAGTGGTACGTCGGCTTACTAACGTTAGGCACTCTGATTTTGGTTCTGCTCACGCTCGGCGGTTTTACTCACGCACGCGACGCTCTAATGTTGTTCCTCACCATAGCCATCGTGATCTCAATCCTTGATCGCAATGGAATGCGCATGATCGCAGCTGGTCACAACAACCTACTGCTCACAACAGCAACCATTATTGCCCTGCTAGCCCTATCTTCCGACGACGTTCGCAACTGGATACGTGGCCACGAACCAGCCGCCGTGTGGGGGCCGGTGAGAAAAATCCATCTTCCGATTGATGATCATTCGCGGTAGGCTCACCAACAATTATGGTGCCACGGTGCCTTGTAACTAGCGCCATACCACTGCTCTACCGGCACCATGTCAGTGGTTTCACCAGCATTACCGTATTATGGTGACGCTGAAGCTGTTATGTCGGAGTCCACGACATCGTGTAACAGGGCCACATACCGCCGATGTATGCGCTGCCCTTAACCTTGCATGGCAGGCAACACCATCGTTCATGCGCTGCTACGCGGAGTCAGAAAGGTTGATATGCCGAAGTCAAAGGTAACTGAGTCCTCAGAGTCGAGGCCTGCGTCGTCATCGACGTCTACCCGTACCCCCGTCAAGCTCAACAATGCGTCCACCCCGCTGTGGTACCGCATCATCATGTTCGGCTTCATCATTGCTGGGCTCCTATGGCTGGTGGTCAACTACATCGCTGGGCCACAAATCCCGTTCATGCAGGACCTGAATGCATGGAACTACGCCATCGGTTTCGGGCTTTTCGTCGTCGGACTTTTAATGACTATGGGATGGAAATAAGCACAACTGTGTGACGGGCTCATCGCAGCATTCCAGATGCCCCTGAATCGATGGGTGCAAGGCCGCGAAGGGTCCACATTTCTTTGTCGCCGCTGCGGCGACGGTGGAATCGCATCTGCCACTCGGGGGGAATGTCGCAGTGCCAAAAAGCGTCGGGCGGGGCGTCCAGGGCATGGACGAGTAGTGCGCGCCCCAGCGATTGGTCGCTTACCGTGACGTATTCCCCTGGCTCTAGCCCGTCAGCCCAGGCCGCCACGCGATCGATATAAGTGCGTAGGGATTCCCCTTCATGTCCGACGTAGTCCGGGTTTTTCCTCCACTGCGCAATCTTCAATGGCGATACGAGGGGCAAAGGCTTTCCCGCCCACTCCCCTACATCCCAGGGGCCAGGGTTGCCCACGAAAACGCGCGATGAGGTGGATTTGGCCACGTCTTCCGTGCCCGAACCCGCGTCGTTAATATCACTGAATTCCTCGTAACGACGCAGCGTATGCCGGTACTCTGCCCACCGAACTGTGTCTTCTGACGACGCGAACCGCGGCAGATGTGCGTTCGCGAGCGGTGCCGAGACAACGATGAGCCGCACCACGCGGATGGTCGTGTGGCCCTGCCGATGAAAACGCCTCATACTAAGGATTATCCCACTGAGAGCGTCCCACCACGAGGCGGCCTTTTCATTGATGCATCGTATACCCTGGCCAATTATGGGTGTGGAACGGCCACCCGTGTAAACGGACTTCTCTCGTAGTCTCGATGGATCGGCAACCGATCCGGGTGTTCCACAAGCACGGGTAACCCACCCGTTGGGCATAGGGCGTTCTACTTTGTCGAAATACCTCATTATCTCCAGAGGCCATAAAGGCTGGCTGGAAGGCATAAGCAAAGCCAGGGCCGTGATCGTACGGATCCTCGCCCTGGCTTTGAAATATGGGCCTTTGGCTGGCCACTTAGCAGCTTTATTCGATTTGATCGAGAAGCTCTGCTAAGAGGGGTTTGCCCCGAGTAGGTCATCGTGTAGCAGCACGGTGGCCTACTTTTTAAACCACCACCATACGGTGGTGCTACTTCTCACAATAAGGTCTTCGTCGTTTGTCTGCAAGCTATGTTGGCGCCTAAATAACTGTGTACCGGCCGGTATCGGAACAGACAGGTCACAAATCCCGATGAACCCACAGATATACCGGTACACACGACATATCTACCAATATGACAACGCGTAGCTACGTATTGCACTACATAGCTACGCGGAACGGTTGTGAGGTCTAAATTTAGGCTGCGACTTTTTCTTTTTCAGCCTGAAGGGCGGCCTTATTAATAGCCTTCTTCGACACCAAGGCCGTGCCAAATCCAATCACACCCCAGAGGATGCATTGGGCCATGAATGAGTAGAGACGGTAATAATACAAATCATCCGCTGGGAACCCTGGATACACAATCTTCCCATCCGAGTCTCTCAGGGGAAGAGGTGTCTCGGAATTATGTCGACCAAGTTCATCAATGTTGGCCTGCAGGTGCCCCAAGGGTGGAAGTAACCGGCTAAACGCGTACATTATGACTGCAAAAACAACTGCGGAGATGAGGAAAGCAACCCATGAATCCATGCGCGCGGACAGAACCTTGTGCAGGAAAACAACCCCGATCATGACGACCACAGACGCGACAATCATCGTGAGGAAAAGCCACGTGCGCTGTTTAATCGTATCCGGGTTACCGACAGCCGGCGGATTCGACGGGTACTTCAAGCATGGCACGACATAGAGGCAGGCAAACATCGCGGCTGCAACCCCAATAGCCGCGCCCCGGATGTTGGTCGGCTTGGCGTATCGGAGGTAAAGGCTGAACACTACCGCGTATAGCAAGCCTAGGGCTAGCCCCATAAGGACCATGCCAGTACCGATACCCACGGTCGATTGAATTGTGCGGCTGAACAGTTCAGTCTCATCGCCACCAGTGGCGATACCAGCGGCTTTATCGAGGGCTTCTTGGGCTTCGTCACGTCCACTTTCATAATCAATGGCCCGACCGGTGATTGGCTCCGCCCACAGCCTGGCGAAAATGAACGACAAAAGTCCGGCAAGTAAACCGAAACCCCCGCAACGTAGAACGAATTGGCGTTCCATTTTTAACTCCAAATACGGGCGTCCACCAAGGCAAACTGGTGATGACGCGAAGATTAGTGGCAGGGGAATCCCAAGAAGTGGCGGGAATCGTGTACCCACTCATGAATGTGCATGTCGTTACCAAAGACACTGGTAGCCCCCTGGTCAATACCAACGAAGTAGTACACCAACAGGCCAATAACCAATGCAGAGAATAACCACACAAATGACGAAGGAACATCGATGGCTTCTGCAAGCGAACGTGCCGACGTGCGAGATGCGGAGGTTGGCTGAGCGGCATGAAGTGATGAATCAGTCATAAAGAACACTTCCTCTTCCGGAAAAAATGTGTATTCCTACGCGAGTGTAGACCTCAATACTGAAAGTGAAGAAACGCCCTGGCATACGAGACCACGCGCCTGCCTGGGCGTTCCCTTATGGAGTAACAACACTAGATGAAAAGAATTATCCTAGTTTGAGAAATTTGTGATGGGCGTGAACTAATCTCCGCCTACTTTCACAAGAGAAAAATATAAATCAGCCAACAGCAGCAACTCCTTTTGATATGACGCGTAACAAAGAAAGTAAATACAAAACGCGAGTATCTGGCTGCTTCGTTAGGCACAATCACAAACTGAAGTTTTCACCCCAGCGGATCCAATAATTGGGCTGTCTCTTCCTGGAACGACCAGGTTGACCAGGCGTACTACCCAACCGCTAACGAAGTCACAGTGGCGCGACCGCCCCGGATTCTCACCGGGTTCCTCATCGTCTTGTACATACCAACTCTAGACCCTATCCCCGCCTTTTGGTAACCCAGATGCTAATTTTCACCGGTAAACCCACCCAATTCGAACAATTACCCCGGGATCGTGCCCGTCGGGATCAGATGCTCCAGCGCTCTTGAAGGTGCAGTGCCCTCAAACACCAAAAGCGGAGTGAACCTGTGCGATGTAAACCACCATCGCTCCACAACCGACCACAAACACAGCTACCGACGCTGACAGTCGCGCGATAAGCCTTCGCTGCAACCCACCGGCACCCATCATGGGGCCTCCAGCACCACCGAGCAATGAGGCGCCATTCGACATCGAGCCAACACCGTGCGCCATACCCGCAGTGCCTAGACCAGCAGCGACGAACCGTCCCACGCGTCGGCCCGGCCCGCGAATACCGGTCACAATCTGTGCTCCGTAGATCGCGATGGCCATCAGGGCACCCGTCAGCAATCCCCCAATGTGCCCCCACAAGGAGATGCCCGGAGTGATTAGTGAATACCCCAAGTTCACCACAATGAGGACGATAAGCGCTCTCATCTGCGGTTTATTGTTCAGATACATGCCTGCGGCGACGGCCATCAGGCCATAGATCACTCCGGATGCCCCCACGGTCAGGGACAGGGGGTCGCGCCACTGGATCATGGCGGCTGACCCGTAGCTTGTGCCCGCAAAGATGATCGCCATCGCCAGCGAACCGTAGGTACGCTCGATGCCGACCCCGAACACCCACAGCATCACCCCATGGAACAAGAGATGCGTCAAACCGGAGTGGAGAAAACTGAAAGTCAGACCACGGAGGAGAGCTTCGTTGTCGGGCGTCAGCGCGGGTAGATACAGCCACCAGGACGCCGCTAAGGACGATTCATGCGTGTTGCCCTCGAGGGACCCGGATTGCACAACGGTCACCAGGTACACAACGATGCAGGCAATCAGCGCGCCCGAGGTCACAGGGGTTTGGCGAATCGTCCGTGTCAGCACGTCATCACACGTTACACGTACCAACGCAGTACACGTACCGGAACGCTACAGGTACTGACACGGTCACCGCGTTACTCGTCGTCAATCGTCGTTAATTGTCGGTACTAAATAGATTGCCGACAACACACAGCCGGCGGCTCAATCTAGCCGGCGGGACAAACTAGTTCTCGACGATCTCCACGGAGTCAATCACGATGTCGTCCAGCGGACGGTCGAAGCGATCTGTCTTCGTTTCCGCGATCGTGTCGACGACCTTCTGAGAATCCGCATCGGTGACCTCACCAAAAATGGTGTGGTGGTTGTTCAGGTGCGGCGTCGGTGCGACGGTGATGAAGAACTGGGAACCGTTGGTACCCGGGCCGGCATTCGCCATGGCCAACAAGTACGGGCGGTCAAACTGCAGTTCAGGGTGAAATTCGTCACCAAAGCGGTAACCGGGGCCACCCCGGCCTGTGCCAGTCGGATCCCCACCCTGGATCATGAAACCGTCGATGACGCGGTGGAAAATTGCACCATCGTAGAACGGGCCCTCTTCTCCACCCGAAGCATTGCGCTCCGAGTAATCCTTCGTGCCCTTAGCCAACCCGACAAAATTATCGACGGTCTGGGGAGCATGATTACCGAAGAGGTCGATAGAAATATCGCCGCGATTAGTGTGCAAAATCGCGGTTGCTGTCTTCTGCGTACTCACGACACTCATTGTACGTAGTTACTAGACGAACCGCCCCCTCACCCCACTACAGTAGTAAAAGACACGTTATAAAGATCCGCCCCTGACCAAGAAACCGGTAAGGAACCACTAAGGAAGAACCATGAACTCCTCGGACACAACCATGTTTTTGCGCGCGGCACGCAACCTCTCCGATGCCCGCAAACAGCGAAAAGACAATAAGGAAGCTCGCGACTTCGACCCCGTCGAGCGGCTTGTTGAATACGCAAAAGCGAAGGAATCCAACCCCGGGAAACCGCGTGGTCAGGGCGATAACGGTAAGGTAGATAAGAACGCCAACGATTCGTCGTCTGATAATTCCTCCGAGGCTAAGGGGAAGAAGGACAAGAAATCGTCCTCCCAAAGCTCATCCAAGGAGAACTCGGCCATGTCAAAGAAGAAGTCCACTCTGGAGCAGCTGCGCGCTTCAGCAAACCCCACTGCCGTGGCTGTCGTTGATCGCATCCGCGAAGAGAGCGAACGCGCTTATGACCTTGCATCCGACAAAGCGGATAAAGCTGGCAAGAAGTTAAATAAGGCCCGCGCCAAGGCAGAGAAGAAGGCTAAGAAAGTTCAGAAGAAGGCGGATAAGAAGGCCTCCAAGGCCCGCAAGCAGAACGCTAAGAAGGCCGATGCTCTTCAGAAGCGCGCTGAGGCTTTCCAGAAGAAGGCCGCAGAGTTCGCGGATAAGGCCACCGATAAGGCCAGCGAGTTCGCGGACAAGGCTTCAGACAAAGCGAGCGAGTTCGCCGGAAAAGCCCAGGACACCGCGTCCGACGTGCGGGGCAAAACTGCAGAGACCGCCAGCAATGTTGCGGCCGCTGCATCGAACAACCTGCCTGATTCCGTCAGCGATCGTCTGCCCGATTCCGTGACCGATTCACTGGATCAAGCGGCTGGGAAGAAGACCAAGCGCAGCAAGAAGCCTTTATTTATCGTCCTGTTCGTTGCACTCGTTGCCGGCGGGTGGGCAACGTACAAGTCCCGGTCCTCCAAGAACGTATCGACGGAACCGCCGAAGAACAACGACGAACCCCGCTTGGTGTACAAGACGGAAACCCCGACGTCGAACTCCTCTGCCGACAGCAAAGAGGACAAAGTGGAGGATGCCAAGGAGAAGGCAGCCGACGCTAAGGACGACGCTCAGGCCGCAGCGGCTGAGAAGGCCGACCAGGCCAAGGAGAAGACCGACGAGGTTAAGAAAGCTGCCCAGAGCAAGGCTGAGGAGCTGAAGGACGCCGCCAAGGACAAGTCGGAGGACCTGAAGGCTGCTGCTTCCGACGTTGCCGATCGGGCTGCGGATAAAGCCGAGCAGGCTAAAGCTGATGCCAAGGACGCCGCTTCCCGCGCCGACGACAAGGCCGACGAGGTTAAGAAAGCCGCTCAGGATAAGGCGGAAGACCTGAAGAAGGAAGCTAAGGACGTCAAGGCTCAGGCGGAGAAGAAGGCCAAGGACGCTAAGAAGTCTGACGGCAAGAAGTCCGCTCCCAAGAACAGTGCGACGAAGAACAGCGCTCCTCAGGCGCCGAGTGCTAAGGCTAAAGCTGGTAAAGGCTCCGCTGGCAAGGGCAATGCGTCCACGCACAACGGTGGCAAGAAGCCCAGCGCGCCGAAGAACAACGGTGGCCAGAAGAAGGGCAACAATGGTAAGGGCAACTCCCAGAATGGAGCCGGCCGCCACGCCCTGAAGGACGACACGAAATAGGGCTATCTTCACGGTCGGGTCCAACCCCGATCCAATGCCCGATCTAACCCCCGATCCACCGTCTAGGAAGCTTTCCTAGGTGGTCGGGTTCCCGCCATATCGCTCCGGCGTATGGCGGGTTTTTG
>NZ_JBSNBL010000008.1:0-5741 GCF_053760365.1 Corynebacterium sp. c7Ub_26
TTTGTCGTCGCCGAGACAGCCCGCCTGGTAGCTAGGGAATAGTTGCTTGGTTGTTGGTTGTGTTGGTGGTTGGGGTGGAAATTTCTTTCACTGTTTTTGTTTTCCAGTGTTGCGCGTGTTTGCGTCTGGCTGGTTGTGGTGTTAGGGTTTCTGCTTGCTGCACATGCTGGTGCACTGATTCTGGTGTGCTTGGTGGTGTGTGTGCGTGTGTTGTGTGAGAACTCGATAGTGTGCCAATGTACTTTTGTGTTGGTCGCAGCAGGTGCCACAGTGTTGTGGTGGTTGCTTTGATCATCATGACAAGACTTTTTAACACCTAAACATTTTGTTGTTTTGTGGTGTGGTTGTGGTCTGCCTACCCCGTTGGTGGGCTGCAACAATTGTTTTATGAATTCTGATGCAGGATTTTGTTTTTGTGTCGGGGTTTGTTTTTTGCTTGGTTTTCAGGCTTTTTGTGCTTTGTTTGTATGGAGAGTTTGATCCTGGCTCAGGACGAACGCTGGCGGCGTGCTTAACACATGCAAGTCGAACGGAAAGGCCCTGCTTGCAGGGTGCTCGAGTGGCGAACGGGTGAGTAACACGTGGGTGATCTGCCCCTTACTTTGGGATAAGCCTGGGAAACTGGGTCTAATACTGGATAGGACCATGCTGTAGGTGGTGTGGTGGAAAGATTTTTTCGGTAAGGGATGAGCTCGCGGCCTATCAGCTTGTTGGTGGGGTAATGGCCTACCAAGGCGTCGACGGGTAGCCGGCCTGAGAGGGTGGACGGCCACATTGGGACTGAGATACGGCCCAGACTCCTACGGGAGGCAGCAGTGGGGAATATTGCACAATGGGCGCAAGCCTGATGCAGCGACGCCGCGTGGGGGATGACGGCCTTCGGGTTGTAAACTCCTTTCAGCCATGACGAAGCCTCTTTTGGGGTGACGGTAGTGGTAGAAGAAGCACCGGCTAACTACGTGCCAGCAGCCGCGGTAATACGTAGGGTGCGAGCGTTGTCCGGAATTACTGGGCGTAAAGAGCTCGTAGGTGGTCTGTCGCGTCATTTGTGAAAGCCCGGGGCTTAACTCCGGGTTGGCAGGTGATACGGGCATGACTGGAGTACTGTAGGGGAGACTGGAATTCCTGGTGTAGCGGTGAAATGCGCAGATATCAGGAGGAACACCGGTGGCGAAGGCGGGTCTCTGGGCAGTAACTGACGCTGAGGAGCGAAAGCATGGGTAGCGAACAGGATTAGATACCCTGGTAGTCCATGCCGTAAACGGTGGGCGCTAGGTGTGGGTTTCCTTCCACGGGATCCGTGCCGTAGCTAACGCATTAAGCGCCCCGCCTGGGGAGTACGGCCGCAAGGCTAAAACTCAAAGGAATTGACGGGGGCCCGCACAAGCGGCGGAGCATGTGGATTAATTCGATGCAACGCGAAGAACCTTACCTGGGCTTGACATGCACTGGATGCGGCCAGAGATGGTTGTTCCCTTTGTGGCTGGTGTGCAGGTGGTGCATGGTTGTCGTCAGCTCGTGTCGTGAGATGTTGGGTTAAGTCCCGCAACGAGCGCAACCCTTGTCTCGTGTTGCCAGCATTTGGTTGGGGACTCGCGGGAGACTGCCGGGGTTAACTCGGAGGAAGGTGGGGATGACGTCAAATCATCATGCCCCTTATGTCCAGGGCTTCACACATGCTACAATGGCTGGTACAGAGAGTTGCGATACCGTGAGGTGGGGCTAATCTCTTAAAGCCAGTCTCAGTTCGGATTGGAGTCTGCAACTCGACTCCATGAAGTCGGAGTCGCTAGTAATCGCAGATCAGCAATGCTGCGGTGAATACGTTCCCGGGCCTTGTACACACCGCCCGTCACGTCATGAAAGTTGGTAACACCCGAAGCCGGTGGCCTAAACTCGTTAGGGAGCCGTCGAAGGTGGGATTGGCGATTGGGACGAAGTCGTAACAAGGTAGCCGTACCGGAAGGTGCGGCTGGATCACCTCCTTTCTAAGGAGCTTTACTTTTTGTTGGCGCAAAGGGCCGGCCGGTGGCTGGTGTGCGCTGATTGTTTGTTTTTGTGGGTGGATGGCTTGCTTGGGCACGCGGTTGTTCGTGTGCGGCATCATAATCATCGGGTATCGATATCTGGTGGTGGGTGGTGTGTGGCTGACACGGAGTGTTGGGGTGCGTTGGTGCATTGTTGGGTGTCTGGGATGGCACATGGTTGTTGTTCCTGGCCCGGCTGCAGGTGATTGTCACGGTGTGTGGTGGTTGCGTGTGGTGTGGGTGTGTTGTGTGAGAACTGGATAGTGGACGCGAGTAATCTTTTCTTTTTGTATTTTGTCTGGTTTATTCTTGCTCCGTTGTGCATGCAGTGTTTTGTGTGTGTGGTGGGGTGAAGTGTTGCCTTTTTGTTGTTGTTTGTTGTAGGGGCGCACGGTGGATGCCTGGGCACATTACGCCGATGAAGGACGTGGAAGGCCGCGATAGTCCTCGGGGAGTTGTCAATCAAGCGTTGATCCGAGGGTGTCCGAATGGGGTAACCTTGCCGTAGTTGTGTGCGGTGACCTGCTGGTGAATGTATAGCCGGTGTGGGGGTGACGCGGGGAAGTGAAACATCTTAGTACCTGTAGGAAGAGAAAATAATAATGATTCTGCGAGTAGTGGCGAGCGAAAGTGGATGATGGCTAAACCATATGCGTGTGAGACTTGCTAGGGGTTGCGTGTGTGGTGTTGTGGGGCCGTGGTGTTGGGTGGCTAGTGACGCCCTCCTGCGTGTGGTGTGTTAGCGGAAGTGGTTTGGAATGGCCTGCCGTAGACGGTGAGAGTCCGGTACGTGAAAGCACATGGTGCGTGGGGTGCTGTGGTGCCCGAGTAGCAGTGGGCTCGTGGAATCTGCTGTGAATCTGCCGGGACCACCCGGTAAGCCTGAATACGTGATGTGACCGATAGTGGATAGTACCGTGAGGGAATGGTGAAAAGTACCCCGGGAGGGGAGTGAAAGAGTTCTTGAAACCGTGTGCCTACAAGCCGTCAGAGCCTCACTTGTGGGGTGATGGCGTGCCTTTTGAAGAATGAGCCTGCGAGTCAGCGGCGCGTCGCGAGGTTAACCCGTGTGGGGTAGCCGTAGGGAAACCGAGTCCTAATGAGGGCGGTTGAGTGGCGTGTCCTGGACCCGAAGCGGGGTGATCTACCCATGGCCAGTGTGAAGCATCGGTAAGACGTTGTGGAGGCGCGAACCCACGTAGGTTGAAAACTGCGGGGATGAGTTGTGGGTAGGGGTGAAAGGCCAATCAAACTCCGTGATAGCTGGTTCTCCCCGAAATGCATTTAGGTGCAGCGTTGCGTGTTTCTTGTTGGAGGTAGAGCGACTGGATGGTTTAGCGGGACTATCATCTTAGCGACATCAGCCAAACTCCGAATGCCAGCAAGGTGAGAGCGTGGCAGTGAGACTGCGGGGGATAAGCTCCGTGGGTCGAGAGGGAAACAGCCCAGATCGCCGGCTAAGGCCCCTAAGTGTGTACTAAGTGGAAAAGGATGTGGGATCGCGAAGACAACCAGGAGGTTGGCTTAGAAGCAGCCATCCTTGAAAGAGTGCGTAATAGCTCACTGGTCGAGTGGTTGTGCGCCGACAATGTAGTGGGGCTTAAGTGCACCGCCGAAGCCGCGGAAACCACGTTTGTGGTTTGGTAGGGGAGCGTCGTGTGCTCGTGGAAGCTGCTGGGTGACTGGTGGTGGAGGGTATGCGAGTGAGAATGCAGGCATGAGTAGCGAATGACAAGTGAGAATCTTGTCCGCCGGATGACTAAGGGTTCCTGGGTTAAGCTTTTCTTCCCAGGGTGAGTCGGGGCCTAAGGCGAGGCCGTCAGGCGTAGTCGATGGATAACGGGTTGATATTCCCGTACCCGTGCATGCGCGCCCATGGTGAATCAGTGATACTAACCGCCCTGAAGCACACGTGGCAGCCTTTTGGGTTGTTGTGTGTGGATGCGTGGGGCCTGATCTGGTAGTAGTCAAGTGATGGGGTGACGCAGTGTGGTAGCCGAGCCACTGAGTGGATTGTGGTGTAAGCGTGTAGCCCGGTATCTAGGTAAATCCGGATGCCCTGTGGGGTGAGGCGTGATGCGTACCCGTTGTGGGGATGTTGGTGATCCATTGCTGTCGAGAAAAGCCTCTAGCGATGTGTGTGTGCGGCCCGTACCCGAAACCGACACAGGTGGTCAGGTAGAGAATACTAAGGCGACGGGTGAACTGTGGTTAAGGAATTCGGCAAAATGCCCCCGTAACTTCGGGAGAAGGGGGACCACTGCTGGTGACAGACTGGTTGAGCTGGTGGTGGTCGCAGAGAGTAGAGGGAAGCGACTGTTTACTAAAAACACAGGTCCGTGCGAAGACGTGAAGTCGAGGTATACGGACTGACGCCTGCCCGGTGCTGGAAGGTTAAGAGGACCTGTTAGGCCGCCTTTGTTGGTGGTCGAAGCGGAGAATTTAAGCCCCAGTAAACGGCGGTGGTAACTATAACCATCCTAAGGTAGCGAAATTCCTTGTCGGGTAAGTTCCGACCTGCACGAATGGCGTAACGACTTCTCTGCTGTCTCAACCACAGGCCCGGCGAAATTGCAGTACGAGTAAAGATGCTCGTTACGCGCGGCAGGACGAAAAGACCCCGGGACCTTCACTATAGCTTGGTATTGGTGTTTGGTTCGGTTTGTGTAGGATAGGTGGGAGACTGTGAAGCGGCCACGCTAGTGGTGGTGGAGTCGTTGGTGAAATACCACTCTGATCGTATTGAGCATCTCAACCTCGGCCCATGATCTGGGTTAGGGACAGTGCCTGGTGGGTAGTTTAACTGGGGCGGTTGCCTCCTAAATGGTAACGGAGGCGCCCAAAGGTTCCCTCAGCCTGGTTGGCAATCAGGTGGTGAGTGTAAGTGCATAAGGGAGCTTGACTGTGAGACTGACGGGTCGAGCAGGAACGAAAGTTGGGACTAGTGATCCGGCACTGGCTTGTGGAAGCGGTGTCGCTCAACGGATAAAAGGTACCCCGGGGATAACAGGCTGATCTTCCCCAAGAGTCCATATCGACGGGATGGTTTGGCACCTCGATGTCGGCTCGTCGCATCCTGGGGCTGGAGTAGGTCCCAAGGGTTGGGCTGTTCGCCCATTAAAGCGGCACGCGAGCTGGGTTTAGAACGTCGTGAGACAGTTCGGTCTCTATCCGCCGCGCGCGTGGAAACTTGAGAAAGGCTGTCCCTAGTACGAGAGGACCGGGACGGACGTACCTCTGGTGTGCCAGTTGTCCCGCCTGGGGCAGGGCTGGTTGGCTACGTACGGGAGGGATAACCGCTGAAAGCATCTAAGCGGGAAGCCTGTTTCATGATGAGGTTTCTTTTGAGGTTCCCCAGAGATGATGGGGTTGATAGGCCGGATCTGTAAGCATTGTGAGGTGTTGAGGTGACCGGTACTAATTGACCGAATGAAACAACAATGAATTCTGTGGCGGAATACGATGGTTTGTTGGTTGCTTGCGTCTACTGTTTGGTGTCTTGTGCAACACACCGCCTTGTTGGGTTGGGTGTTGTGTGTTGTCCTGTGATGTGTGTTGGTGGTTAGTGCGGTGGGGTCACGCCCGGTCCCTTTCCGAACCCGGAAGCTAAGCCTGCCTGCGCCGATGGTACTGCACCTGGGAGGGTGTGGGAGAGTAGGTCGCCGCCAACCTTCACGTAGTTAATTTAATATGTTGTGTGTTTTTGTGTGTGTG
>NZ_JBSNBL010000009.1:0-1369 GCF_053760365.1 Corynebacterium sp. c7Ub_26
CTATGAGAGCACACAGTTCTTTGAGCGAAGTCCAGCGTGAGCAGCTTGTGGAACTATTTGAACACGGCCTGGGCTACGCAGCAGCGGCACGACGCCTGGGTGTTGGCCGGAACGCAGCAAAAACACTTCAGCGACGGTTCATCCTTCATGGCAGACTATGCCTCATGGAGCCCATCAAGCAGCGCTATTCCTTCGAAGTCAAAAAGGAAGTCGTTAAACGGTTCAACGCAGGTCAGTCCAAGATGGAACTGGCCGCCGAGTTCGGTTTATCCTCCGACCAGACGGTCAAAACCTGGGTGAGAGCATGGCGCCACGGCGGCGATGAAGCACTACGCCCCAAACGGAGAGGCCGACCACACGGCCCGGCGGCCCCAGCCAGCACCGAAGCCCAGCTGCGCCGCAGGGTCGAACAGTTGGAAGCCGAAAACGCCTACCTAAAAAACTGAGGGACTTGAGAAACCAGCGGCGAGGATAAAAACCCAGATCATCGCCATTTTCAAGTCAGAACACAAACTTAATGATCTCCTGCGGGCCGCCGGCCTGGCCCGTTCCACCTACTTCTACCATCTGCAGCGCCTGAACCGCCCGGATAAGCATGCCGAGCTTAAAGCAGTAATACAGGCCATATTCACGGCCAACAAGCAGCGCTACGGCTACCGCCGTGTGCTCGCGGTGTTACGAACCCAGGGCTGGAAGGTTAACCATAAGTTGGTGTTTAAACTCATGGACCAGATGGGGCTAAAATCCAAGGTCAGACGGCGCAAGAAGTACACGTCCTACACACGGGGCGTCACTCGTAGCGCTGACAACATTCTGGGTCGCCGGTTCACGCCAGAGCACCCCAACGCTGTGTGGGTCAGTGATGTCACCGAATTTCGTGTAGCCGGTCGCAAGGTCTATTTATCGCCGGTGATGGATCTGTATGACCGCTTGATCCTGGCCTATGAACTATCGACATCGCCGTCAACGGTGTTGACCTCGACGTCGCTGCGTACCGCGCTGGAGGAGCATCAGCCGGGCAAAGGGTTGCTGGTGCACACCGATCGAGGTGTCCACTATCACCATTTCAGCTGGCGCAGGCTTATCGAACAGACCGGTGCCGTCCAGTCCATGTCGCGTAAGGGTAACTGTTATGACAACGCTGTCATGGAGAATTTCTTCGGACATTTGAAAGCAGAGATGTATCACGGCGAGCACTTTGCTAGCGTCGACGAGTTTTCCGAGGCTATTGACAGGTATATCACCTGGTACAACACCGACCGAATCCAAGAGAGGATCAAGGGCCTTGCCCCCATGCACTACAGGAGACAGGCCCTTGCAGCCATAACCAATTAGAATTAAACCAGTCCAACTTTCGGGGGCCAGTTCA